>NZ_JAAAYE010000003.1 GCF_013282575.1 Paraburkholderia sp. NMBU_R16 | reverse complement strand
CTGAAGCAGCGGGACGATCTCGGTGTCAAAGATCGCGGCCAGGGGATCGGGACGGCGACGCCCGCGCGGGGCCTTCTTCTGCGATGGCAGTCGCTGGTCCTGTTCGATGCGATAGGCAGTGGCGGCGCTGAACCCGGCGCGCGCAGCCGCTGCAGGCGCCCCTTCCTTGAGTCTGTACTTCATGTAGAGCCTCATCTGATGGTCGTTGATGTGTCGGCCGGGCACTGCAGCCTCCCTTGACATGGAAGACTGTTCATACCCGATTTACCGCGACCACCGACAAGGCACCCCGATGACGGGGGACTGCTCGGCGCGGCGTGGCGGCAGCGGTTCCGGGCTACGCCCTTCACCGCTGCCGCCACGCCAGTACTCTCATCCTGATTGACGCGCTGCTCTCATCTTGTTTGACGCGCGGCAGGCGATCGCGGACGGCAAGATCGTTCATGTGCGCGCAACCGATACAACCAAGAATCCAGCACTTCAATACCGAGGCGCGCGTACGGACGATGGCTGTGTCGTGATTCGGCATGACACCGAGATCGGCGAAGGCGACAATGCAAAGATCACGTTTTATTCGATTTATATCCACCTGCAAAACGTGATCCCAACGCTGTCTGTCGGCAAAAAGGTCTATCGCAAGGATATCCTGGGCACCCCTGGCCAGATCTACGGTCAGTTCCCTCAGATCCACTTCGAAATTGTATGCGACGAGGCGAATCTAAAGAAGATGATTGGACGCGAGCCTGGACCGGTTGGCCAAACCGGGCGGACAGACGCAGTCTATGGGGACATCTGGTTTTTCATTCCGCGAGGCGCCAAGCTCTTCGCCAACGAACCCCATCCTTACCGGGATGACGATAGCGCTGCCGCTGTAGGGGGACTTCACTTGCAAGGTTCCCTTGTCGAAGCGGGAACTAGCTGCGATCTTGTGGTCCGCATGCATTACGAAAAAAACTGCACGCTGACGACCTACATTCAGGACGCCGATGGGAGCTGGTCCCCTTTCGGTGTAATGCCTGCCGAGAACGAGGCGGAATACAACCTATATAAACGAGCTACGGCGCTGGCCGGCCGTTATAACGACGGCAGTCTCTCGGGCATTGGCGCGAACGTGACGGCACCCTCGCCAAGCGCCATATTTGAAATGATTCGCTTTGGGCGCTGCATCAACGATCAGCTTGCCAGCGGTGCGCGGTTCAATCACTGGAGGAACGTAAGGACGCCGGATGGCGACGGGTGGATCAACCTGTCCATGCCTTGCGTGCGTGTCTATAGCGATGCGGATTTCCCTGAGTGGGCCGGTTGGAGCTTCATCGAGGACGACTCGACTCGCGACAGTTTGTGCGACTCACCGAGGGTGAGGCAGTGGCTAGATGTGAACAACTCTGGACATGTCACCCATGCTGAAGCGGTAGCGGCATTGAGCGCTGATGCGGTTAAACAACGTCTTTCTCACGCCGTTTGCAAGTTTCCCAGCGAATGGTGCGGGGACGGGCTATCGGAGCGGTACTGGTGGTTAAAAAGCCCGCACGAAGCGTTGAGTAATCCGCTGTCGGATGCGACCTTCTCGACGCTGATCAGTCATGCACACGCTCTGGGCTTCTGGGAGGATATTATCGATGTCGATCTACCGCCATCTAACCGGTGTTGGCATCTTCCGGTGACTGCATTCATAAAGCAAATGAGGAATTGTCGTTGGCTTTCGTCTGGCGAACTGGAGAGAGTTTATCCAAATACTTATGTTGGACGCTCCGGCGGGCGCATTCGTCAGGCCCCAAATGTTGTGTCGGATGATATGCGCGATCGGTACAGGGTCGCCCTGAATCGACTCATGGAAAAGCATTCGATTACCAAGAACCCAATGCGCATCTCGCATTTTTTGGGCCAAGGGGCGGAGGAGTCGAGGACGCTTGTGTGGATGGAGGAACACAGAAGCGAGGCTTCCTGTAATTCTCTCTATGCGCGTGTTAATGGAAATGACCTTCCTGGCGATGGATATAAATTCCGCGGAAGAGGCATGAAGCAGCTAACAGGAAAATATAACTATGTAGAATATTGGGTGTATAGGGGGTGGCTGGCGAGAAACGCGTTCACACCGTCTTGGTGGAGGCATCCGCATCCTGTTAGGCCGAATATCGCGGCCCCAGATATCATTCTTGCAGTTCCTTATAATGCGATAGATGCGGGGGTGTGGTATTGGGAGGCTGGTCCAAATCGAGGTTTGCCACACCCTAAGAGTACGATAAATGTCCATGCGGACGAAGGTGTGAGTGAGCAAGTCGTTGAGAGGGTTACCAGAGCAATCAACGGCGCACTCAACGGATTGGAGAACAGAATTTACCACACCTTGCGGCTTTTTGGGGTTTTTGGAGATAATTGATGCGTGTGATTAATCGATCAGTTTCCTTTTTAACTTGCATCGTTATCTGTATAAATTGCGCGACGGGGTATGCCCAGGGGGCACGAAGAACGTTTTCCGATGGGCGCGTGCTGTTTTCCTATCCGTCAAGTCATTATTCCAGTGTTCGATTTGGAGATGTAGCGGATGAAGGGTTCTATACGTACTACCTGAAGGTGAGAGACTCGGACGCCGAAGATACGCTGACGGTATGCAAGGGCGGGCTTGACCGTTGTGGCTTGGATAGTGGAGCAGTGAAACCTTATTGGTTCGATGACGGTGGATCGTTAGTGCTTTTTAGCTCGACGACGAGTGTCAAAAAACAAGTCGTTGCACCGGGCGACGTTGTGTACGAGGCATTTCCGGCCTGCCCGGCAACCGATAACGAAGGAGCCTCGGCTTATGGAGGTGGTTGCTACGAACTGGTTATGGGTAGTCCGAATAAGACATTATCCATAACTTATTGGATTGGGCCAAAATCGTTTCATAGATCGAGATCGAGGGCGATCGAGCAAGCGAAGGATATTTTAAGATCGGTTGTGATGAAGTGATTTCCTGATTCACTCGAGCGTATTGTCGGTTTCACGACATATGGTTGCTCCGCAGCGAGGCCGAGAGAATTTAATTTGTTCCCACGCACGCTAACGCTACGCATTTTTGATCTGTTGGCCTGACCGAATAACACGGACCTGACTTTATGAGCAAAGCATTTGTCTGCCACGATGACCCGACCACCACTGGCGGCAAGGTCATCGCAACGGCATCGACCATGTTCGACGGCGACCGGCGCATCGCGCTCGACCGGGAGATGGCGACGTGCGGCAACTGCCCCGGCGAGCACCCAATCCGAGGAACGGGCACGGATATGGACGAAGATGGCCGCGCCTCGGTTCGCGACGGCGATCCTGTCCAGTGCCCGTGCGGCAACAACTACGTCAAGGCGAACCCCAACGCCGAATGCTCGATCGGCTGACACCCAACAGCGCCACCATGTCCTTCTGGCTTGAAAATCCTCGCGTTCTCGAGCGTTTGCTCGATGAGCCCTATCGGTTTCAATTCGTCCAGGCAGTGCGCCTGCTCGAACGCTGGTTCACCGAGCACGGCGGAGCCCAGCCGCGCCACGTTGTGCCTTATCGCATTGCTTTCCGCACCACGCTCACGACGACGTTTCCACCCAGCGAGATAGAGCAAGCGTCATCGTTCGACGAGGCCGGCGAAGATCTAACCGATAAAGCGACGCGCCTCGGTGCCATGTTGGCCGGCAAGATTTCAAAGGTGGACTTGACGCCAGCATTCTTCGGACTGCTTGGCGGTCAAGGCGCATTGCCCCTGCGCTACACCGAGCAAATCGCCAGTGGCGACCAGTCGCATCCCGACCGCGCCTCGCAAGCTTTTTTCGATATCTTTTCGAATCGCTCGACGGCGCTCTTTTACGCAGCGTGGAAGAAGTACCGCCTGCCGCTGCACTACGAGCTCGATCGAAACGAGCGTTATCTCCCGATCCTGCAGGCCCTGGCCGGCATAGCCGACCCCAGCTGCCGCGAGGCGTTGCGCGAGGAGCCCGGCGCGCTCGCAGACGACACCGTCGCCGGACACAGTGCGGCAGTCCGCCACCGCCCGGTATCGGTCGTGTACCTGCGACGCACGTTGTCCGAACACTTTGGCATACCGATCCAGATCGAGCAGTTCATCGGCCACAAGTACCGAATTCCACCTGACAAGCAATCGAGCACTGGAATCGGCAACATGGCTCTCGGTTCGACGGCAATGCTCGGCGAACACATCTGGATGCGTCACGCTCGTATCCGTCTCGTCCTTGGGCCGCTATCGGCAAGCCAATACGAGGAATTCCTGCCCAATTCCGCAAGCATGTTCGTGCTGAAACGCCTGCTGCATTTGCTGATCGGCATCACGCTCGAAGCCGAGGTACGGCCGGTACTGAAACGGGACGAAGTCCAGCCGCTTCGCCTCGGTTCGAACGGCCGCGTCGGCTACGATGCCTTCCTGGCGACACGTCCGTCGCAGATCGACCGTTCAGACATGCGTTACACGCTGAACGCATTGTCGATCGCTCGATCGGAACAGGGCGCCGAAACCGGTTAACGTGTGTCGTCCGTCAGCTACCGCTCGTTCTCGTCGATGAGCGCAAGCAAGCCACGCAATGCATGCGCCGCAGCCTGAACCCGGATTTGCTCGCGATCGCCCTTGAACGTGACGGTCTCGCACGACGTATGAAGGCGATTGCTCCACGCAAACGAGACCATGCCGACCGGCTTCGTTTCCGTGCCTCCACCGGGGCCGGCCACACCGGTGATCGCGAGCGATACCTGCGCGCGGCTATTGCGCAGCGCGCCTTCGGCCATCGCTCGGGCAACGGGTTCGCTCACCGCGCCATGCTTGTCGATGAGTTCGGCCGGCACGCCGATCATTTCGGTTTTCGCCTGATTCGAGTAAGTCACGAACCCGCGCTCGAACCATCCGCTGCTGCCCGAGATATCGGTGATCGCCGCGGCGACCATGCCGCCCGTGCAGGACTCCGCGGTCGTCAACATGAGCCGCGTCTCGCGCAGCTTGTTACCGACGCGGACGGCGAGTTGGTGCACAACGGAATCGGTGGCCATGGTTGTCTTCCCGCTCAACGGTTCAGATCGTCATACGCCAAAGGGCGATGACGAGCAGCGTCAGAAACGCTGCGACCAGATCGTCGATCATGATGCCGAAGCCGCCCGAGAAGTGCCGATCGAAGTAACGGATCGGCGGCGGTTTCACCATGTCGAAGAAACGAAAGATGACGAATGCGCCGAGTTGCCCCATGAACGTCTCTGGGGTCACGAAGAGCAGCACGAGCCAAAAGGCGACGATCTCATCCCAGACGACGGGAGAAGGATCGTCGATGCCGAGCCTTTTTGCCGTGAAGCCGGTGATGCCGACGCCCGCAACGAAGCCGACGGCGATCAGCGCGCCCCACTCAGCGACGGTCAGCCGGCCCGCCAGCGCCGCGAACGAGAGCCAGGCGAACAAGGTGCCGAACGTGCCAGGCATGAGCGGCGACAAGCCGCTGCCAAAGCCGAGCGAAATCACGTGAAGCGGATGCGACAACATGAACTGCACTGTCGCGCGCCGCGCGCGCGAATCGGGAGGAGGGCGGTGTGCGATGCCGTCGCCAATCATGGGATCATGCTGCATTGAAATGATCGAAACCCTGCAACTTCAGATCGAGCGGCGCATGCGACGCGTCGAGCCATACAATTGCCGGTGCCTCCGAAGGAGCGAGTAAGGTGGTTATTGTACCGATGCGCGAGACTGGCACGCCTGCACGCGCGCCCGCTGCGATGACGGCGTCGCGATTTTCGGGGGCAGCCGTGAAGCACAGCTCGTAATCGTCGCCGCCCGCGATCGCGCACCGCAACTGGTCCGCGGCGGCGAGCTTGCGCAGCGCAGGGGAGCGGGGCAGCGCCTCGACCTCGACCTGCGCTTTCACGCGCGAGCGTTCGAGAATATGCATGAGATCGCCGGCGAGCCCATCCGATATATCGAGCGCCGCGTGTGCGACGCCTCCCAGCGCAAGCCCCAATTCGATGCGCGCTTCCGGGCGCTCGAGTGCATCGCGCAGGCGAGCTGCTTCCTTCGCATCGAAGAGGCTCGCGCTCCATTCGCCACGCACGAGGCCCAATCCCGCACGCGCATCGCCGAGCGTGCCGGAGACCCAGATGTCGTCACCGGGCCGCGCGCCGTCGCGGCGCAGCGCACGTTCGCGCGGCACATCGCCGAACACGGTGATGCAAAGATTCAAGGGCCCGCGCGTCGTGTCGCCGCCGATGAGCTCGCAACCGAAGCGCTCGGCCAGCGCGAACATGCCGTCGGCGAGGGCCGCGAGCCATGTTTCGTCAGGCGTTTCGAGTGCGAGCGCGAGCGTGAACGCCCGCGGCTTCGCGCCCATTGCCGCAAGATCCGACAGATTCACGGCGAGCGCCTTGTGGCCCAGTGAGCGCGGATCGACATCGGGGAGGAAATGACGGCCCTCGACGAGCATGTCGGTCGAGATGGCCAGCAGTTGATCGGCGCGCGGCGCAATCAGCGCGCAATCGTCGCCGATGCCAAGTTCCGCCGTAGCCGCGCTGCGGCGTGCCCGGCTGGCGAAAAATCGTTCGATGAGGGAAAACTCGGAAAGCGGCATGGAATCGGTACGATCGGCAGCGAAGTGGTCGATAAAATGCGGCGTCGTCGGGCAAACGCATCCGCAACGAGCGGCGTGAAGCCGGGTTCGGGCGGTCATTGCGCCTGCCGCCCGTTCGGGGAATGGCCTCGGATTGGCGCTACAATGCGTCGAATTCCGATTCCAAATCAGCACTGTAGCCTGGACTTTTCCCTCATGTCGACCAGCCCCACCAAGACGAAGTTGCGCGAAGCCGCGCTCGATTATCACGAATTCCCGTCCCCCGGCAAAATCGCCATTGCCCCCACCAAGCAGATGATCAACCAGCGCGATCTGGCGCTGGCGTATTCGCCTGGCGTGGCCTTTGCCTGCGAGGAAATCGTCGAAAACCCGCTCAACGCGGCACGCTTCACCGCACGCAGCAATCTCGTCGGTGTGGTCACGAACGGCACGGCGGTGCTCGGGCTCGGCAACATCGGTCCGCTCGCATCGAAACCCGTCATGGAGGGCAAGGCGGTCCTCTTCAAGAAGTTCGCCGGCATCGACGTATTCGACATCGAAATCAACGAGACCGATCCGCATAAGCTCGTCGATGTCGTCGCGGCGCTCGAGCCGACGTTCGGCGGCATCAACCTCGAGGATATCAAGGCACCGGATTGCTTCATCGTCGAACGCGAATGTCGCAAGCGCATGAAGATCCCGGTCTTTCACGACGATCAGCATGGCACGGCGATCGTCGTGGCGGCGGCCGTGACCAACGGTCTGAAGGTCGTCGGCAAGGACATCGGCAAGGTGAAGCTCGTCGCCTCGGGTGCCGGCGCAGCTGCGCTGGCTTGCCTCGATTTGCTCGTCGATCTCGGCATGTCGCTCGAGAACATCTTCGTTACGGATCTGGCCGGCGTGGTCTACAAGGGCCGCACCGAACTCATGGATCCGGACAAGGAGCGCTTTGCGCGTGAAACGAGTGCGCGCACGCTCGCGGAAGTCATCGAAGGTGCCGATATCTTCCTGGGACTGTCGGCCGGCGGTGTGCTCAAGCCCGAGATGGCCAAGGCCATGGCAGCAAAGCCGCTGATCCTCGCGCTCGCGAACCCGACGCCCGAAATCCTGCCCGAAGTCGCGCTCGAAGTGCGGCCCGACGCGGTGCTCGCCACCGGCCGCACCGACTATCCGAACCAGGTCAACAACGTCCTCTGCTTCCCTTTCATTTTCCGGGGAGCGCTCGATGCGGGGGCGACGACGGTCACGCGCGAGATGGAGATTGCCGCCGTCAACGCGATTGCCGAGCTGGCCCGCCAGGAGCAAAGCGACATCGTCGCGACGGCGTACGGCATTCAGGATCTCTCGTTCGGCCCCGAGTATCTGATTCCGAAGCCATTCGACCCGCGCCTCATCGTCAAGATCGCTCCCGCGGTGGCCCAGGCCGCGATGGATTCCGGCGTGGCGACGCGCCCGATCGAGGACATGGAGGCGTACAAGCAGCATCTGCAGCAGTTCGTCTACCACAGCGGTACGACGATGAAGCCGATCTTCCAACAGGCGCGTAGCGTGGCGGACAGCAAAAAGCGTGTCGTGTTCGCCGAAGGGGAAGAGGAGCGCGTACTGCGCGCGGTGCAGATCGCCGTCGACGAAAAGCTGGCCAAGCCGATATTGATCGGCCGGCCGTCCGTCATCGAGAGTCGTATCGAACGCTACGGCCTTCGTTTGACCGCGGGCGTGGACTACACGGTGGTCAATACCGAGCACGACGAACGTTACCGCGAGTTCTGGCAGAACTATGCGCAAATGATGGCGCGCAAAGGCATCAGCCACCAGATGGCGAAGCTCGAGATGCGCCGCCGCACCACGCTGATCGGCTCGATGCTGCTCGCCAAGGGCGAAGCGGACGGCATGATCTGCGGGACGATCAGCACGACGCACCGGCACCTGCACTTCATCGACCAGGTGATTGGCAAGCGCGCCGGCTGCAGCGTCTATGCAGCAATGAATGCACTCGTGCTGCCGGGTCGGCAGATCTTCCTCGTCGACACGCATGTGAACGTGGACCCGACGCCAGAACAGCTCGCCGAAATCACCATCATGGCAGCCGAGGAGGTGCGGCGCTTCGGCATCGAGCCGAAGGTGGCGCTCGTCTCGCATTCGAACTTCGGCACGAGCCACGCGCCGTCGGCGCAAAAGATGCGCGATACGCTTGCGCTGCTCAAGGAGCGCGCACCGGAGCTGCAAGTGGACGGCGAGATGCACGGCGATGTGGCGCTCGATGCGAATCTGCGCAAGGAAGTGCTGCCCGAATCGACGCTCGAAGGCGATGCGAACCTGCTCGTGCTGCCGAACATCGACGCAGCCAACATTTCGTACAACCTGCTCAAGACGGCGGCGGGCAATAACATCGCGATCGGCCCTATCCTGCTCGGTGCGGCCAAGCCCGTGCATGTGCTGACCGCGTCCGCGACGGTGCGGCGCATCGTCAACATGACGGCTTTGCTCGTGGCGGACGCGAACGCGGTGCGATAAGCAGAAACGAGCAGGCTGCGACGAAAAAACGAAGCAGGCAAAAAAACGGCGTGCCCGCAATGGGCACGCCGAGGGCGAAAAGAGAGAGAAACGGCCCTTAAAGCGTGAAACGACGGCTCCGTACCGCTCGACCCGCGGGGAGGCAAAGACCCGGGGCCGCCGGAACCGTCATTTGTTAGCTTATCGTAAACAGGATAAAAAATCGCCTGTTCAGGATAAAATTTCACGCAAAAGGTCGCAAATGCGGCCGGAACTCATTCGACCCTTTCACGTAAATCCTTCATTTTCCTAACAAAGATTGCTTCCGCGGGCTGTTAGGGATAACCTTGCGTTTTTCGTGGTTTATCCGTCCAGTCGAAAACGGGGTCAGCCGGCCGATGAGCGCACAACCGGGCGCCGCCAGTGGGGAGCACTCGCGCGCGCGTAGCAGTCACGCGGGTTTCGTCGCGGCAATTGCGCTCGCGCTCAGTCTGGGATCGGTACTGCCGCCCGGCGGCGCCGCGCTCGCGCGCGAATCGGTCGCCGCGGCGCCCGCTGCAGCGGATTGGACAGGCCCGACGGTCGCGTTGCCGGAGTTGCCGCGCGAGGCGCGCGACACATTGAAGTCGATCTCAGTCGGCGGGCCTTATCGGTTCTCAAAGGATGGCGTCGTTTTCGGCAACTTCGAACGGTTGCTGCCGCGGCGGTCGCGCGGCTATTACCACGAGTACACGGTTCGGACACCTGGGACCAGGACTCGAGGCGCTCGCCGCATAGTCTGCGGGGGGCCGCCGAGGCAGATCGACAACTGCTTTTATTCGGACGACCACTACACCAGTTTTAAACGCATCATTGAATGACATCGGGATGAACGGCATGAGCGACAACATCTACGCGTACGACGCCACGGTCGCGACGGATCTTTTCGCGGCCCACGACGGCAACCTTTTTCAGCGCGTCATGCAGATGCGCACGGGCGAGAACGGTCCGTGCAACAACGATCCGCAGCCCGGGCGTTCATCGAGCGAGGAGCCTATGAGCCTGTTCTCGACGGTGCGGCCGAATATCGTCCAGTCGATCCGCGCGTTTCGCGTGCAGGATCTCGCCGACGAAGCGAACCGGCTCGGCGAGCATTTCCTCTATGCCTATTGCGGCAACGCGAACTCGAAGCAGGAAGTGCTCGAGACGATTTCCACGTCCTTTTTCTTTCCGAAGCATTTCGGCAAGAACTACGACGCGCTTTACGACTGTCTCACCGATCTCGTTCACAAGGCCGGTCCCCAGCCAGGCTTCGTGATCGTGCTCGAGGCACTGCCGATTGCACAAAAGTTCGACAAGGAAGGTCGCGAGACGTTGCTCGACGTGTTCCGCGAAGCGGCCGAATTCTGGGCCGAGCGCAAGGTCGCGTTCCGCGTCTTCTACTCGTTCGCGTAAGGACTTGAGCGCTGCCCGCGATCGCCCCGCGCGGCCCGTATAATCGGTCGCTTCGACTCTAACGGAGCGGCGCTGCGGTGTTCAGGCAGATTTTCCGGTTCGCCATAGCGGGCGTCCTAGGCTTCATCGTCGACGCGGGCGTCTTATGGATCGCTCTGCGTCTCGGTCTCGGGTATTTCGCGGGACGAACGGTCTCGTTCTTGGCGGCTGTTTGGACGACCTGGCAGGTCAACCGGCGCTTCACGTTTTCCGAGCGAAGCGGCGGCTCGATATGGCATGAGTGGTGGCGGTACCTTTCGGCGATGTCCGTGGGCGGCTGCGTCAACTATGCCGCCTACAGCGTGGTAGTGCTAACGCAGCCGCGAACCGCGTTTCTTCCGTTTATCGGGGTCGCCGCCGGTTCCATTGCCGGCTTGTTCGTCAACTTCGTGTCGGCCCGCTGGTGGGTGTTTCGACATCGACGGGAACAGCAGCAACCGCACCCCTGAGTTCCCGGTCTTACCAACCGCCCCAGCGCGCGGCGAGCGCGGCCAGGACCGCAATGCCGGCCGTCTCCGTGCGCAGCACCCGCGGCCCCAGCGCAATCGGCGTAAATCCGCACGCCGCAGCGGCGACTTCTTCTTCCGGAGCCAGCCCCCCCTCGGGACCGATCAGCACGGTCACCGCCGCATAGGGTGCCTTCTTGGGCAATGAGTCGAAAGGCTGCGCGCCGCGCGGCGAGAGCATCAACCGCAGTTCACCCTCGCCGGGCGCGGCCGGCAGTGCGTCGAGCCACGGCAATAGTTCGCGCGGCGGTTCCACTTGCGGCACGCGATTGCGGCCGCATTGCTCGCAAGCGGCCGCAATGAGCGCCTGCCAATGCGCCTGACGGCGGGCGGCGCGCTCACCCGTGAGGCGCACGACGGCGCGCGCCGTTCCGATCGGCACGATATGCGATGCGCCGAGCTCGATCGCCTTTTCGATGAGCCAGTCCATTTTGTCGCCGCCGGCGATGCCTTGCGCAAGCGTTATCCGGTAGGGCGGTTCGGCTTCGACCGCAACAAATGCACCGAGCTCCACGGTGGCCGAGCGCTTGCCCAGCTCGGCGAGCCGCGCATCGTATTGCCCCCCCTGGCCGTTGAATAGCGTGAGCGAATCGCCGGGCTGCAAGCGCAGCACCTGGATATGACGGGCGACCTCTTCGGGCAGCGCTAGTAGATCGCCGGTCTGCAACGGCATGTCGACAAAGAAACGGGGCATCACGGATGGCATCGTTCAAGAAAGACTGCGCAGCGGATGCCCGGCAGCCCCGGTGCGTCGCCTGCGGCGACCTCAACCCGGCAACTCGGGGCGCGTCTTGCGCGAAGCAGCGAGTTTAGCCTCAAGCGCGGCGGGCAATGCAAAGAGCGGGCGATGCAAGGCCGCGCCATAGTATTGGAGACCTCCGATGCGGCGCGCGGCGAGCCGGGCCTCGATCTCGTGTTTGAAGAGCGCAGCGGCGTCGAGCGTGTCGCTGGCCACAGCCATCAGCCACAGCGAGCCGTAGAGCGGCACGAATGCCGACATGGTGTCGACGATGGCGAAGTGTTCGTGCAAACCCGCGATGAGCGCGGCGACGCGCCCGGCGTGAAAGTGGGGTGAGCCGAGATGCATCGAAAGGGCCGAGCGGGGCGCCAGCGCCTTTTTCAGGCGCGCATAGAACTCGCTGGTGTAAAGCGCAGCGGCCGGCGAATCGGGCGGCGTCAAGTCGAATACGACCACATCGAACTGCTCCCTCGTGCGCGCGACGAACTGTGCCGCATCGCCGATCACGAGTTCGACACGGGAATCGTCGAGGGCGCCCCGATGCACATCGCTCAGGTGGCGCCGCGCCATTTCGACGACGGCTTCGTCGAGCTCGGCCACGACGATGCGTTCGATGCTCGGGTGCATCAGCAGCTGCCGCGCGGCTCCGCCGTCGCCGCCTCCAAGCACGAGCGCTTTTCTGGGTTCGGGATGGGCGAGCGCCGCTGGGTGCACCATGCACTCGTGATAGACGAACTCGTCGCCGGCGGAGGTCATCGGCCGACCGTCCAGCGTGAACAGCACGCCGAGCTGCGGCGTGTCCCAGACCTCGATGCGCTGGTGCGGCGAAGTGACGCTTGCGAGCCGCCGCGCATGTGGGAAACCATAGACGGCATCCGCGGTCGGTCGAAACATGAGCGGGGCGTGGGTGCGGGCGGTCACGGGAAGGCGCGGCGGGCGGCGCCGGCAATGAGTGGTCGACCGCTCGATTATAGGTGTCCGAACGCGGACGGGGGTAGCCGTGCGCGGCCAGCAGGCGGGACGCCGATCGCCCGCGGGGCAGGCCGGCAAAAGGGGGCATCTGTTAGAATGGCATGCTTTGCAGCCCCGTCCGTTTGCTCTTTCGATCTGTCCCCGCCGTGCTCGATTCATTCGTGCCCGGGCGGCGCCATGGGCAGCGAGCAACGGCCTTCAGCACGGCCCCGCTTTCTCGACTCGTTCTCCGGACTCGACATGACGACTTCGTCTCCCGCTCCCACCGCCCTGATGGCGAACGCAATCCGCGCGCTCGCGATGGACGCCGTGCAACAAGCGAACTCGGGCCATCCCGGCATGCCGATGGGCATGGCGGACATTGCCGTGGCGCTTTGGTCGCGCCACCTGAAGCACAATCCGGCCAATCCGCACTGGGCCGATCGCGACCGCTTCGTGCTCTCCAACGGGCACGGCTCGATGCTGCTGTATGCGCTCTTGCATTTGACCGGCTACGACCTGCCAATCGCCGAGCTGAAGAATTTCCGCCAGCTTCATTCGAAGACACCCGGTCACCCCGAATACGGCATCACCCCGGGCGTCGAAACGACGACAGGGCCGCTCGGACAGGGGCTCGCGAACGCCGTCGGCATGGCGCTCGCGGAGGCGCTGCTGGCTGCCGAGTTCAACAAGGCCGATGCCAAGATCGTCGACCATCACACCTATGTCTTCCTCGGCGACGGCTGCCTGATGGAGGGCATCTCGCACGAAGCCTGTTCGCTCGCGGGCACGCTCAAGCTCAACAAGCTGATCGCGCTTTACGACGACAACGGCATCTCGATCGACGGCCACGTCGAACACTGGTTCCACGACGACACGCCGAAGCGCTTCGAAGCATACGGCTGGAACGTGATTCCCCACGTCGACGGTCATGACGTCGATGCGATGGACGCGGCCATCGCGGCGGCGAAGCGCGCGGACAAGCCCACGCTGATCTGCTGCAAGACCGTCATCGGCAAGGGTTCGCCGAACAAGGCCGGCGGCCACGATGTGCACGGTGCAGCGCTCGGCGCGCAGGAAGTCGCCGCGACGCGCGCGGCGCTTGGCTGGACGTGGGAGCCGTTCGTCATTCCGCAAGAGATCTATGCGGCGTGGGACGCCAAGGAGCAGGGCGCGCGCAACGAATCGGACTGGAACGGCGCGCTCGCGCAGTATCGGGCCAAGTACCCGGCCGAGGCGGCCGAATTCGAGCGCCGCGCGGCAGGCAAGCTGCCCGCCGACTGGGCCGCGAAGGCGCAGGCGATCGTCGCGGGCGCGAACGAGCGGGCCGAGACGGTCGCCACGCGCAAGGCATCGCAGCTTGCGCTGGACGGACTCGCGGCGGCGTTGCCGGAACTGCTCGGCGGCTCGGCCGACCTGACCGGCTCGAACCTCACGAACTGGAAGGCCAGCAAGCCCGTGCGCGCGGCCGGCGAGGGCGAAAGCGGCATCGTGTGGGGCAACCATATCAATTACGGTGTGCGCGAATTCGGCATGAGCGCCATCATCAACGGCATCGCGCTGCACGGCGGCTACAAGGCGTTCGGCGGCACGTTCCTGACATTCTCGGACTACAGCCGCAATGCACTGCGCGTCGCCGCACTGATGAAGGCGCCGTCGATCTTCGTCTTCACGCACGATTCGATCGGCCTTGGCGAAGACGGCCCGACGCATCAGTCGATCGAACACCTGGCGAGCTTGCGCCTGATTCCGAATCTCGACGTCTGGCGCCCGGCCGACACCGTCGAGACGGCTGTGGCCTGGACGCGGGCCATCGAGCGCCAGAGTCCGTCGTGCCTGGTGTTCAGCCGGCAGAATCTGCCGTTCTCCGAGCGTACCGAGGCCCAGATCGCGAATATCGCTTCGGGGGGCTACGTGCTGCGCGACTGGGACGAAGAGATCGTCGCGCGCAAGATCATTCTCATCGCGACGGGTTCCGAAGTGGAACTCGCTTTGAAGGCAGTGGAGCCGCTGGCGCGCGAAGGCATCGCCGCGCGCGTGGTTTCGATGCCCGCGCCGACGGTGTACGACCGTCAGGAGGCCGAATATCGCGAGCGCGTGTTGCCGAAGGGCGTGCGCCGCGTGGCAATCGAGGCAGGCGTGACCGACTACTGGCGAAAGTACGTCGGGCTCGAGGGAAGCGTGGTCGGTATCGACACGTATGGTGAATCGGCCCCCGCCGGCGTGCTGTTCAAGCACTTCGGCTTCACGGTTGAGCACGTCGTCGCGGCTGCGAAGACGGCGCTCGACCAATAAGAGGACGAGAGGGGTCCGGCCGCGGGGTCTCGCCCAGCCGCGCCGCCGGACTGTTGGAAAACACAGGACTTTTTTCAGCCCAAGTTCAGGAGAAACAGCATGACGATTCGCGTTGCAATCAACGGCTATGGCCGGATCGGCCGCAACACGCTGCGCGCGTTCTACGAGAATGGCAAGAAGCACGATCTCGAAATCGTCGCCATCAACGACCTCGGTGATGCGAAGACCAACGCGCATCTCACGAAGTACGACACGGCGCATGGGCGGTTCAATTCAGAAGTGGCTGTGGACGGCGATTACCTCATCGTCGACGGCGACAAGATTCGCGTATTGGCGAACCGCAACCCGGCCGAGTTGCCGTGGGGCGAACTCGGTGTCGACGTGGTCATGGAGTGCACGGGCTTTTTCACCTCGAAGGCAAAGGCCAGTGCCCACCTGCAAGGCGGCGCCAAGAAGGTGCTGATTTCGGCGCCGGGCGGCAAGGACGTTGACGCGACGGTCGTCTATGGCGTGAACCACAACACGTTGAAGGCCGAGCACACGGTCGTGTCGAACGCATCGTGCACGACGAATTGCCTCGCGCCGCTCGTCAAGCCGCTCAACGACAAAATCGGCCTCGAAACGGGTCTGATGACGACGATCCACGCCTATACGAACGACCAGGTGCTGACCGACGTCTATCACGAAGACCTGCGCCGCGCGCGCTCGGCCACGCACAGCCAGATTCCGACGAAGACCGGCGCCGCGGCGGCCATCGGCCTCGTGTTGCCTGAGCTGGCCGGCAAGCTCGACGGCTATGCCATCCGCGTGCCGACGATCAACGTCTCGATCGTCGACCTGTCGTTCATCGCCAAGCGCGACACGACGGTCGAAGAGATCAACGCGATCATGAAGGATGCGGCCGCAGGCGAGCTGAAGGGCATTCTCGGCTACAACGATGCGCCGCTGGTCTCGGTCGACTTCAACCACAATCCGGCTTCGTCGACGTTCGATTCGACGCTGACGAAGGTGGCGGGCCGCCTCGTGAAGGTATCGAGCTGGTACGACAACGAGTGGGGCTTTTCGAACCGCATGTTGGATACGGCTATCGCGCTCGCCACGGCGAAGTGACGACGATATCGGGTGCACGCCGCGAGGCGATGCGCCCGTTCGCCGATCGCCCAAATACAAAGAGCCGCCTCATCGACGGGCGGCTCTTTGCTTTTATCGCGTGCGAGCACCGATGCTCGATGCTTGCCTCAGTGTTTGCGATGAGGGCAATTTTCCTTCGTACAAGTGCCGTAGAGCGCGAGCGCATGCTCTTGCAGCTTGAAGCCCCGCTCTTCGGCAATCGCTTGCTGGCGCTTTTCGATTTCGGGATCGAAGAACTCTTCCACGCGGCCGCAGTCGACACAGACCAGATGGTCGTGGTGCGTGCCCTCGTTCAGTTCGAACACCGCCTTGCCCGATTCGAAGTTGCTGCGCGAGAGCAGGCCTGCCTGTTCGAACTGCGTCAGTACGCGATAGACGGTGGCGAGCCCGATGTCGAGTTGTTCGTTGAGCAAATTGCGGTAGACGTCTTCGGCCGTCAAATGGCGGACCGGACTGCGCTGGAAGATTTCGAGAATCTTCAGGCGTGGAAGGGTCGCCTTGAGCCCGATATTTTTGAGATCGGTCGGATTGGTCATGGCAAGGCATCCCTAGAGTACAATGCAGGGCTCCAATAGTAATGGGTTTTTGCGGTTCCGGTCATCTTCGGTGAAACTCGCGCGGTCTCGGCGCATGCAAAAAGAGGCCCGCTCGGTGGGTGAAATGAGTCCAAATTTTCTTTTGAAGTGTCGGGGGAGCGGCGCGCGCGGCGCGTTCGTTATCGCCGCGGCAGTTGCGCTCCTCGCTGGATGTTCGACCTACGACAGCCTCACGCAGCGCATCGCCCAAAGCATCACGCCGTATCGGATCACCGTCGTGCAAGGCAACTTCGTTTCGAAGGAGGCTGCTGCCAAGATGCGCGTCGGGATGACGCGTGCCGAAGTGAAGGCCGCGCTTGGAACGCCGTTGTTGACCGACATGTTCCATGCCGATCGCTGGGATTATCTGTTCTACTTCAAGCGCGGTTCCACGGCCGTCGTGCAGCAGCGCGATTTCGTCGTCAATTTCAAGGACGATGCGGTCACGAGCTGGCAAGGTGGGGACGATCTGCCATCGGAACTCGAGTTGCTTGCCGATATCGACGGCGACAGGCGCGGCAAGAAAGCCAAGGCGGCCCAGGCCGCCGCCGCGAGTGCCGCCGCAGCGGCCTCCGAGTCGGCGGCTTCGGCTGCGGCTGCTTCGGCTGCGGCGGCTGCTTCTGCGCCGGCTGCGGCTCAGTCAGCTCCGGAAACCGGACCCGATGCCAACGCACAGGCGGCGCAGGCGGCCAATCGCGCCGTCAATCAGACGAGTTCGGGTCCCGCGGTGCGCTCGGGCGTACCCGGCACCGGCGCTCCGTCCGGCGCCACGCCGCAATTCCAATTCCACCGCGAGTCGCCGCCGGCCAAGCAAAACGAGAGCGAGCCGGTGGGCCCCACCAACTCGCAGTGAGTCCTATCGTCATAAGAGTGAGAGCTGAGTGCCGATGAAAATCGCCATTGCAGGCGCATCCGGCCGGATGGGCCGGATGCTGATCGAAGCGGTGTTGAACGATCCGGATGCGGTGCTCGCCGGGGCGCTCGACCGTCCGGGCGCAGCGGCACTCGGTGAGGACGCCGGCGCGTTTCTCGGCAAGAAGACGGGCGTCACGCTGTCCGATGACGTCGATGGTGTGCTGGCCGGTGCCGATTGTCTGATCGATTTCACGCGCCCCGAAGGCACGATGGCGCATCTGGACGCGGCGCTGCGGCACGGCACGAAGCTCGTGATCGGTACGACCGGCTTCGACGAAGCGCAAAAAGCGGCGCTCGCGCGCGCGGGCGACAAGATCGGCATCGTGTTCGCGGCCAACATGAGCGTTGGCGTGAATGTGACGCTGAAGCTGCTTGAATTCGCAGCGCGCCATTTCGCCGAGGGCTATGACATCGAAATCATCGAGGCGCACCATCGGCATAAGATCGACGCACCGTCGGGCACCGCGCTGATGATGGGCGAGGCGGTGGCGGGCGCACTGGGCCGCAAGCTCGAGGATTGCGCCGTCTATGGCCGTCACGGCATCACGGGCGAGCGCGATCCGTCGACGATCGGGTTTTCTGCGATTCGCGGCGGCGATATCGTGGGCGACCATACGGTATTGTTCGCCGGTACCGGCGAGCGTATCGAGATCACGCACAAATCGGCAAGCCGCGTCTCGTACGCGCAAGGCGCGCTGCGCGCCGCACGGTTTCTCGCCGAGCGCGGCGCCGGCTTTTACGACATGCGCGACGTACTCGGCTTGCGGTAATCGGGCTGCTTGCGCGGAGGCGGCCGGGGCCGGCAACCCCGCACTCCGTAAGCGAGGCGAGGTCGGCCGGCGCGGTCGATGGCAAACGCGACAGGAAACGCGATGGCAACTACCGGCGTAATGCACTACCTGCAAACGGGCGATGCCGTGACACACGGTGTTGCCTATCTGCTGCTCGCGATGTCGGTCGCGAGCTGGTGTTTCCTGCTCGTCAAGGCCTGGATGCTCGTGCGCGCCAAGCGCCAGGGGCCGCGGTCGGTGGCGCTCTTCTGGCAGTCCGCGACGCTCTCCGATGCGGTGCTGGCCCTGCGGGCCGCCGACAAGGAGCGCGTGTTCACGCCGCTCGCCGTGGCGGCACTCGAAGTCTCGCAGGCGCATGGCGCGATGGGCGCGACGGTATTGCTCGCGCGGGTCGACTTCGGCGAGCGCGTGACGCGCGCGCTGCGTCAGGCGCTGCTCGTATCGCAGCGCCGACTCGAATTCGGCCATGTACTGCTGGCGTCCATCGGCAGCACTGCGCCCTTCGTCGGTCTGCTCGGCACCGTGTGGGGGATCTATCACGCGCTCGGCAGCATCGCGGCCAGTGGGCAGGCGATGATCGAAAACGTCGCGGGGCCTGTCGGCGAGGCGCTCATCATGACGGCATTCGGGCTCGTGGTCGCCATCCCGGCCGTGCTCGGCTATAACATCCTGGGCCGATTGCAGCGGCAGGTCTCCGAGGATCTGGACGGTTTCGCCCGCGATTTACAAGCCTATGTCTGCGCGCCCGAAAAGGAAGCGCGCCGGTTGCGCGACGCGCAGCTGCAGTCCTAGGGCCAGCGCAAGCCTGTAATTAGCGTGAACAGGCCCTAACTTGAACAGGCGCTAGCCCGGAGAAGCGCATGGCATTCGGCGGATTCGATTCGAAGCAGGACAGCGCGCCGATGGCGGACATCAACATGACGCCGCTCATCGATGTGATGCTCGTTCTGCTCGTCATTTTCATCATTACGGCGCCGCTGTTCACGCACGCGATCCGGCTCGATTTGCCGAAGGTTTCGTCGGCGCCGGCGCGGCAGACCCCGCAGACGATCACGCTCTCGATCGACGACGCTGGGCACCTTTACTGGGATGGCAAGCCGCTCGCGCTCGCAGCCTTGCGCACCCGGCTGATGGCGGCCGGCAAGTCGCCGCAGCCGCCCGATATCCATCTGCGCGCCGCACGCGCCACGCGCTACGACGTCATTGCCGAAGTCATGGCGGCGGCACAGGCGGCCGGGCTCGAGCGCATCGGCTTCGTCACCGAGCCGCCCGCTGCTGCAAATCCCTGAAGCGATACCGGCGGCCGTAGCATCGAACGGTATAATCGACCCTTTCTCCGCGCGCACGGTAATGGCACCCGCCACCCGAGCGCGCGTTTCGCCTGCGCGGGCGCGACAGCACCGGCCAGCGCGACGACCGCCAAGCCCTGACCACGCCATGCAAGAAAAGTATTTACCCGCCGATATCGAAGCCGCCGCCCAGGCAGACTGGCGCGCATCCAATGCCTATCTCAGCGCGGAAGATCCGGCCAAGCCGAAGTTCTATTGCGTTTCGATGTTGCCGTATCCGTCGGGCAAGCTGCACATGGGGCATGTGCGCAACTACACGATCAACGACGTGATGTACCGCTATCTGCGGATGAACGGTTACAACGTGCTGATGCCGATGGGGTGGGACGCGTTCGGCATGCCTGCCGAAAACGCGGCCATGGCCAACGGTGTGCCGCCGGCCAAGTGGACCTACGACAACATCGACTACATGAAAAGGCAGATGCAGTCGATGGGGCTGGCGATCGACTGGTCGCGCGAAGTCGCCACTTGCAAACCCGAGTACTACAAGTGGAACCAGTGGCTGTTCCTCAAGATGCTCGAAAAGGGCATCGTCTACAAGAAGACGGGCACGGTGAACTGGGATCCCGTCGATCAGACGGTGCTCGCGAACGAGCAGGTGATCGACGGCCGTGGCTGGCGTTCGGGCGCGCTCGTGGAAAAGCGCGAGATTCCGATGTACTACATGCGGATCACGCAATACGCCGACGAACTGCTCGGCGATCTCGACGGCCTGGGCTGGCCCGAGCGCGTGAAGATCATGCAGCAGAACTGGATCGGCAAGAGCTTTGGCGTGAACTTCGCGTTCCCGTACGAGCTCGACGGCGAGAAGAAGCAGTTGCGCGTGTTCACGACGCGGGCCGATACGATCATGGGTGTGACGTTCGCCGCCATCGCGGCCGAGCATCCGCTCGCGACGCGGCTGGCCCAGGACAAGCCCGAGTTGCAGACCTTCATCGACGAATGCCGGCACGGGGGCGTCGCCGAGGCCGACGTCGCGACGATGGAAAAGAAGGGCGTGCCCACGGGCTTTTTCGTCACTCATCCGCTCACCCATGAGCGCGTCGAAGTCTGGATCGGCAACTATGTGCTGATGGGATACGGCGAAGGTGCGGTGATGGGCGTGCCGGCGCACGACGAGCGCGATTTCGCGTTCGCGAAGAAGTACGGCTTGCCGATTAAGCAGGTGATCGCCAAGCCCGGTTGCGACTATTCGACCGACGCATGGCAGGATTGGTACGGCGACAAGGATGGCGTGAGCTGCATCGACAGCGGCAAGTACGACGGCCTTTCGCATGAAGCGGCGGTCGATGCGATCGCGGCGGATCTGAAAGCGCTCGGCCTCGGCGACAAGCAGGTGACCTGGCGCCTGCGCGATTGGGGTATTTCGCGCCAGCGCTACTGGGGCACACCGATTCCGATCATTCATTGCCCGGCTTGCGGCGATGTGCCGGTGCCGGAAAGCGATCTGCCCGTCGTGCTGCCCGAGGACCTCGTGCCGGACGGCACGGGCAATCCGCTCGCCAAGTCGGCGGCGTTCCTGGCGTGCCAGTGTCCGAAGTGCGGCGCCGATGCGCGGCGCGAGACGGACACGATGGATACGTTCGTCGATTCCGCTTGGTATTTCTCGCGCTACCCGTGCCCCGATGCGCCGACGATGGTCGACGCGCGCACCGATTACTGGATGCCGATGGACCAGTACATCGGCGGGATCGAGCACGCGATCCTGCATCTGCTCTATTCGCGGTTCTGGACGAAGGTCATGCGCGACATGGGCCTGGTCGAGTTCGGCGAGCCCGCGAAGAATCTGCTCACCCAAGGCATGGTGCTCAACGAGACCTTCTATCGCGAGGATGCCGCAGGCAAGAAGACCTGGTACAACCCGGCCGACGTCACCGTATCGCACGACGACAAGGGCCGTCCGATCGGTGCCACGCTCAACACCGACGGCCAGCCGGTCAGTCTCGGCGGCGTCGAGAAGATGTCGAAATCGAAGAACAACGGCGTCGATCCGCAATTGCTCATCGATCAGCACGGCGCCGATACCGCGCGGCTCTTCACGATGTTCGCGGCGCCGCCCGAGCAGCAGCTCGAATGGTCGGGCTCCGGCGTCGAAGGCGCGAGCCGCTTTTTGCGTCGAGCCTGGTCGTTCGGCCACGCGAACCGCGAAAGCCTTGCCACGCGCGAAACGTTCGATGCGGCAACGCTCGGCGAGCCCGAGAAAGTGCTGCGGCGAGAAATCCATGGCGTACTGAAGCAGGCCGATTTCGACTATCAGCGGCTGCAGTACAACACCGTCGTTTCCGCCGCGATGAAGATGCTCAACGCGCTCGAAGCGGCCAAGGGCGCGCGTGCCCCGGTGCTGCGCGAATGCTACGGTGTGTTGCTGCGCGTGCTCTATCCGGTCGTGCCGCACGTCACGCACGTGCTCTGGGGCGAACTCGGCTATACCGCGGAATTCGGCCCGCTGCTCGATGCGCCGTGGCCGAAGGTCGACGAACAAGCGCTCGAGCAGGCGAACGTCGAACTGGTGCTGCAGGTCAACGGCAAGGTCCGCGGTGCGCTGACGATCGCCAAAGACGCGCCACGCGAAGCCATCGAGGCTGCCGCGCTCGCTCACGAGATGTTTGCACGCTTCAGCGAAGGCAGGCCGGCGAAGAAGGTCATCGTGGTGCCGGGGCGGCTCGTGAATGTCGTCGTTTGACGATCTGGCGGTTCAACTCGTGCTTAGGGCGCACCGGAACGCCGTCGGCGCCCATGCGAACAGACCCTTTTGGGAGCCAATGTGATTCGCCGATCATTTCTCGCCTTCCTGACGGTCACGACGATGCTGAGCGCATGCGGCTTTCAGCTGCGTGGGCAGCAGAACTACGCGTTCAAACGGCTCGCCGTCTCGGGCGGGACGCCTGTCGTCGCCGCGCGGCTCACGCGCATGGTGCAAGGCGGCAGCGATACCGTCATCGTCCACTCGCCGGCGAATGCGGACGCCATCCTGTCGATCTCGGAAAGTCGCGGGCAATCGACGTTGACGCTCAATACGCAGGGCGTGGCCGAGGAGTATCTGCTGACCTACTCGATGACCTACTCGCTCGTCGGCGCGGACGGCGCGCTACTGATCCCACCGAGCGTCATCGCGCTGAACCGCGCGATGACGTACAGCCCTAGGTACACGACGGCGAAACAGCAGGAGTCGGAGTTGCTTTTCGCGGACATGCAAAACGATGCCGTCGATCAGCTCACGCGCCGTCTCGGTGCCGTGCGCTCGCTGCACCCGGCGCCGAGCGAGCAGGCGCCGGCCGTCGCGCCGCGCGCGCCGCTGCCGCCGCCGCCGCTTTGATCGCGGCGCTGCCAAGTCCGGAGCACACTGCATGCAGCTACGACTCGACGCGCTCGAACCGCATCTGACCAAGGGGCTCGCGTCGCTCTACGTCGTCTTTGGCGACGAGCACCTGCTCGTGCAGGAGGCGAGCGATCGCATCCGTGCCGCGGCGCGCGCGGCGGGTTTCACCGAACGCTCCGTGTTCACCGTCGAGCGCAGCTTCGATTGGAGCTCGCTCATTGGGGCGAGCCAGTCGATGTCGCTCTTCGGCGATCGCCAACTCGTCGAGTTGCGTATTCCTTCTGGCAAGCCGGGCAAGGAGGGCGCCGACGCGCTGAAGACGCTGGCCGCGGCCGGCAACCCCGATGTTCTGATGCTCGTCACATTGCCGCGTCTGGATGCCGCGACGCAAAAGGCCGCGTGGTTTTCGGCCCTGGAGCAGGCCGGCGTCGCGCTGCGTATCGACCCGGTCGATCGCGCGCAATTGCCGAACTGGGTGGCCCAGCGTCTCGGGCAGCAAGGCCAGCGCGTGCCGCCCGGAGAGCAAGGGCGGCGAGCACTGCAGTTCATCGCCGAGCGCGTGGAGGGCAATTTGCTTGCCGCGCATCAAGAGATTCAGAAGCTCGGGTTGCTTTATCCGGCGGGTACGCTGACATTCGAACAGGTGCACGACGCGGTGCTCAACGTCGCCCGTTACGACGTCTTCAAGCTCAACGAGGCGATGCTCGCGGGCGATGTCGGCCGGCTCGCACGGATGCTGGACGGCCTGAAGGGCGAGGGCGAAGCGGCGGTCCTCGTGCTTTGGGCGCTCACCGAAGAGCTGCGCACGCTGCTGCGTATCAAGCGCGGCACGGCGGCGGGCAAGCCGCTTGCGACGCTGTTGCGCGAGAACCGCGTCTGGGGGCCGCGCGAGCGTCTGGTCGGTCCTGCGCTAGGAAGGTTGACCGAAGGCGTGCTCGAACAAGGGCTGGCGCTGGCCGCGCAACTCGACAGGCAGGTGAAGGGCCTGACGGCCGGCATGCCGGGCGGGCGCTGGCGCGACGCGTTGCCGCCCGATCCTTGGGACGGCCTTTTCGAGCTCGCCGCGCTCGTTGCCGCGCCGGGCAAGCGCCGCACCGCAGACGCGCCGGGCAAGGCCGCGTGAGCGGCCGGCAACGGCGCCGGGTGCCGCGCTCGCGGCGCCTGTAGCCGGTTGCGCTTACAATCGGTGCATCGCGGCTCGTCATGCCGCTATCGCCACCCTTACCCTAATCACCCTGAAGCATCCGCATGGCGCGCACGGCGCGCACGATCGACGAGAAGCAAGATGAATATCGATGAATACATGACCGGCGTCGGCCGGCGCGCCCGCCAAGCATCGCGGGCGATGGCGCGTGCCTCGAGCGCGGCGAAAAACGAGGCACTCGAGGCGATTGCCTGCGCCATCGAGCGCGAGGTGCCGGCACTGAAAGCCGCCAATGCGGGCGACGTCGCGCGCGCGCGGGACAAGGGGCTCGATGCCGCGTTCGTCGATCGGCTGACGCTGTCCGACAAGGCGATCGCGACGATGATCGAAGGGCTGCGCCAGGTCGCCGCGCTGCCGGATCCCATCGGCGAAATCGATGGTCTCAAGTACCGGCCGAGCGGCATCCAGGTTGGGCGGATGCGTGTGCCGCTGGGTGTCGTCGGCATCATCTACGAATCGCGGCCGAATGTGACGATCGACGCAGCGGCGCTCTGCCTGAAGTCGGGTAACGCGACGATTCTGCGCGGCGGCTCCGAAGCGCTCGCGTCGAACTCGGCGCTTGCAGTGTTGATCGGCGAAGGCCTCGCCGCGGCGGGCTTGCCGCGCGATGCGGTCCAAGTCGTCGAGACGGCCGATCGCGCGGCCGTCGGCAAACTCGTCACGATGACGGAGTTCGTCGACGTGATCGTGCCGCGTGGGGGCAAGAGCCTCATCGCGCGCCTGATCGAGGAAGCGCGCGTGCCGATGATCAAGCACCTGGACGGCATTTGCCACGTCTATGTCGACGATCGCGCCGATATTGCCAAGGCGCTCGCCGTGTGCGACAACGCGAAGACGCACCGCTACGGTACCTGCAACACCATGGAGACGCTGCTGGTCGCGCGCGGCGTCGCGCAGGTCGTGCTGCCGCCGCTCGCGCGCCTTTACCGTGACAAAGGCGTCGAGCTACGCGTCGATGCGGCCGCGCGCGCGGCGCTCGAAGCCGCCTGCGGCAGCGATGCCGCGGCGTTCGCGCTCGTCGATGCGACCGAAGCCGACTGGCGCACCGAGTATCTTGCACCCGTGTTGGCAATCAAGGTCGTCGATGGAATCGATGCGGCCATCGAGCACATCAACACCTACGGCTCTGCCCACACCGATGCCATCGTGACCGAGGACCACGACCGCGCCATGCGCTTTTTGCGCGAGGTCGATTCGGCGAGCGTGATGGTCAACGCCTCGACGCGGTTTGCCGACGGTTTCGAGTACGGGCTCGGCGCGGAGATCGGCATCTCCAACGACAAACTCCATGCTCGCGGGCCGGTCGGTCTCGAGGGGCTCACATCGTTGAAATACGTCGTGCTCGGTCATGGAGAAATAAGGCAGTAAGAACGAACCATAGAACGATAACCATGCTCTGGATCAAGACGTTTCATATCGTCCTCATTGCATCCTGGTTTGCCGGCCTTTTCTATCTGCCGCGGATTTTCGTCAATCTGGCCATGGAAACCGAGCCGGCCGCTCAGCGCCGGTTGCTGACAATGGCGCGCAAGCTCTATCGATTCATGACTTTCATTGCCGTACCCGCACTCGCGTGCGGTCTATGGCTTTGGCTCGTCGTGGGTATCGGGCAGGGGCAAGGATGGCTTCACGCGAAGCTCGGGGTGGTCGTGCTGCTCGTTCTTTACCACGCCTATTGCGGCCGCTTGCTGCACGTGTTCGAGCGCGGCGAGAACCGCCGCTCGCATCGCTGGTATCGCTTCTTCAACGAACTGCCCGTGCTGGGATTGTTGGCGGCCGTGGCGCTCGTCGTCGTCAAACCGTTCTGACGGCTCTTCATCGACGCTGATGACCCTTGATGTCAGGCGTCGACTTCGATGCGGCGGCGCGTCAGCGTCGCTTTCGCTCGCGCCAGCTTATCGACGAGTTCCGCGCCGCGCGTGAGCGCCACACCGACGGCAAGAATGTCGCCGATCGCAAGATGCGACATGCGCGAAGTCATCGGAGAAAAAATATCCGTTTCCTCGGCAACGTTCGCCGATAAGCTCACCGTCGCCAGTCGCGCCAGCGGCGAGTGACTGTGCGTGATGGCAACGACGCTCGCGCCGCAGCCGAGCGCCGATTGCGCGGCATCGACGATATCGCGTGTGCGCCCGGTGTTCGATATCGCCACCACCACATCCCCCTTGTTCAGCAACGCGGCCGACATCGAATACGTGTGCGGATCCGCATAGGCCACGCTCGGAATGCCGAGCCGGAAGAACTTGTGCTGGATGTCCTGGGCGGCGATGCCTGAGCCGCCCGCCCCATAGAACTCGATGCGCGAGGCCCGGCCGAGCAGCTCGACCGCCTTTGCGACGCTCGCGGCCGAGAGACTGTTGCGGACTTCGATCAGTGCGCCGATCGTTCTATCGAATATCTTCGCGATGATGCCGGGCGCCGGCTCGTCGTGGCGGACGTCGCGGTAGACCGAAGGCACGCTTTGCGCGATGCTTTGAGCGAGGCGGATCTTGAACTCGCGAAAGCCGCCGCAGCCGAGCGCATGGCAAAAGCGCGCGATCGTCGGCTGGCTCACGCCGGCTCGCTTGGCGAGCTCGGTCATCGCGAGGTCGAGCACCTCGCGCGGCGTGTCGAGCACGTAGTCGGCCAATTTGCGTTCGGAGGGGCGCAGTTGCATGCGCATTGCTTCAATTCGGGCGAGCATGGCAGTCGGGCCGCGCAGGCGCGGCGGGCAAGCGGTTGACGGCGAATAGTATCGCGGTTTGTGTGTAGAAAATCTACACGAAGATCGCGCTGACGATGTCTGCGGGCGCTTAATTCATCGCTGTGCCACGACCGTTGCTCGCGGATAGGCATTGAAGTCATGTAGTTTTTCTACTAAACTGGCTGCGCTCAAAACGATTCAGCCCATCAGGCGGCCCTGCGCCGCTGCATCGCCTCACATGCAAGGCGCCGCGAGCGCCGTATTCCGGTAAGGAGCGTTTCTCCATGGTTTCGCCGCATTCCACGCTGATTCAAGTAACCAAGCGCATCGTCGAACGCAGCCGGGCGACGCGCGAGGCCTATCTAGCGCGTATCGACGCCGCGCAAGGCCGGTTTCCCGCGCGCGGTGTCTTGTCCTGTGCCAATCTGGCGCACGGATTCGCCGGCCTCGAAGGTAACGACAAGCTCGCCATCAAGGCGCAACGCGTGCCGAACGTCGGGATCGTCTCGTCGTACAACGAGATGCTGTCGGCGCATGCGCCGTACAGGGACTTTCCCGACATCATCAAGCGCGCCGCGCGCGAGAACGGCGGCGTCGCGCAATTCGCGGGTGGGGTGC
This sequence comes from Paraburkholderia sp. NMBU_R16, assembly GCF_013282575.1. Taxonomy (GTDB): domain Bacteria; phylum Pseudomonadota; class Gammaproteobacteria; order Burkholderiales; family Burkholderiaceae; genus Trinickia. Next base: position 171,219 of record NZ_JAAAYE010000003.1, on the reverse strand, counting down.
CGGCTATGTGCGACGGCATCACGCAGGGCAATCCCGGCATGGAGCTGTCGCTTTTTTCGCGCGAAGTCATCGCGATGTCGACGGCTGTCGCGCTGACGCACAACATGTTCGACGCGGCCCTGTGTCTCGGCATCTGCGACAAGATCGTGCCAGGCCTCTTGATCGGCGCCTTGCAGTTCGGCCATCTGCCAACGATCTTCGTGCCGGCCGGGCCGATGACGAGCGGCTTGTCGAACGATGACAAAGCGAAGATCCGGCAGCAGTTCGCGACGGGCCAGGTGGGGCGCGAGGCGCTGCTCGAAGCCGAGTCGGCCGCGTATCACGGGCACGGGACCTGCACGTTCTTCGGCACCGCCAACAGTAATCAGTTGCTGATAGAGGTCATGGGGCTGCATTTGCCCGGCGCGGCATTCGTGCATCCGCATACAGCGTTGCGCGACGCGTTGACGGCTGCCGCCGCACGTCGCGTGCTCGATCTCACCGTGGAACGCGGCAATTACACGCCGATCGGCCACGTGATCGACGAAAAGGCGATCGTCAACGGCATCGTGGCCTTGCTCGCCACGGGCGGCTCGACGAACCATACGCTGCACCTCGTCGCCATCGCGCGCGCGGCGGGCATTCTGATCGACTGGGACGACTTCGACACCCTGTCGCAAGCGGTGCCGCTGCTTGCGAAGATCTATCCGAACGGCAAGGCCGACGTGAATCACTATCATGCGGCAGGCGGCATGGCATTCCTCGTGCGCAATCTGCTCGAGGGCGGCTTGCTGCACGACGATGTGAACACCGTCGCGGGCAAGGGGCTCGCGCATTACACGCAGGAGCCGCGTCTGGTCGAGGGCGAACTCGCCTGGGTACCCGGTGCCGAGACCACCGGCGATGCCAGCGTATTGCGGCCGATCGGCGAGCCGTTCCAGCCCGACGGTGGCCTGCGCCTCATGCAGGGAAAACTCGGCCGTGGCGTCATCAAGATTTCCGCCGTCGCGCGCGAGCATCGGAGCGTGCGCGCACCGGCGATCGTCTTCGAATCGCAGGAGGCGGTGCAAGAAGCGTTCGACAACGGCGAGCTCAAGCGTGACTTCGTCGCTGTCGTCCGTTTCCAGGGTGCGCGGGCGAACGGCATGCCGGAGCTTCATCGCCTCACGCCATTGCTCGGCGTACTGCAGGATCAGGGCTTTCATGTCGCATTGGTGACCGACGGCCGGATGTCGGGCGCATCGGGCAAGGTGCCCGCCGTCATCCATGTCTCGCCCGAGGCACTGCTTGCTGGACCGCTGGGCAAGGTTCGCACCGGCGACATCGTCACGATCGACGCCGAGCGTGGCGTGCTCGATGTCGAAGTCGACGAGGCCGAATGGGCCGCGCGCGCCGTCGATGCGCCGAAGCATCAGGCCGAAAACGAAGTCGGCTTCGGCCGCGAATTGTTCGGCGTCTTTCGCGCGGCCGCGTTGCCGGCGGAAATGGGCGCCTCCGTGTTCGGCCCACTCGTCCCACAGGGACTTCCGTTGGTCGTCGGAGAGCAGGCCGAACGACATATTCATGCCATCGAGCGATAAGGAGTGCAGATGAAAAAGATCGAAGACATCGTCCGGCTCGGCCCGGTCATTCCGGTGCTGGCGTTCGAGTCCGTCGAGCAGGGCGAGCACGTGTCGCGCGCGCTCCATGCGGGCGGCGTCAAGGTGCTCGAAATCACGTTGCGCACACCGGCCGGGCTGCAGGCGATCGAGCGGGCGAGCCAGCTTGCGCCCGATATCGTCGTCGGCGTCGGTACCATTACCGAGCCCGGGCAGTGCGCGCTGGCCAAGAAAGCGGGGGCGCAATTCGGCGTGTCCCCGGGGCTGACGAAGGACATGCATAAGGCTGCTCAGGATGCCGGACTGCCGCTCCTGCCCGGCGTCATGACGCCCACCGACATCCTGCTCGCGCTCGAACTCGGCTATGAGATCGTGAAGTTCTTCCCCGCGCAGCAAGCGGGTGGCGTGGCGATGCTGCAAGCGTTCCATGGTCCGTTCCCGGCGCTCAAATTCTGCCCGACGGGCGGCATCACCGCCGAGACGGCGCCGAATTTCCTCGCGTTGCCGAACGTCGTCTGCGTCGGCGGTTCCTGGTTGACGCCGAAGGCGGCGCTGGCGGCTCACAACTGGGAGGAAGTCACGCGCCTCGCGCGCGGTGCCTCGGAGCTGGCCGCGCATCAACATTGACACTGCCCTAGCGCGGGAAGCCGCGCTTATCTGAGCCGTTCTATCGCCGCGCCGTCTGTCCGCCTACAATGCAGCGACGGCGCGGCGCATCGCGCCCGGTCACTTACCTTCATTGCACGACAAGCCAAGGAGGGTTTCATGGGATCGGTCCACGGCGGCCTGTTGCTCCTTTACGCGGTGATCGCGATTGCAGTTCTCATCATTCTGATCACCCGCTTCAAGCTGTACCCGTTCATCGTTCTGATCCTCGTCTCGCTTGCTTTGGGCATGGCGGCGGGCATGCCGATGGACAAGATCGTCAAATCGTTCGAGGCGGGCAACGGCGGCACGCTCGGCCACATCGCGATCGTCGTGGGTTTGGGCACGATGCTCGGCAAGATGATGGCGGAGTCCGGCGGGGCCGAGCAGATCGCCACCACGCTCATTCGCTGGTTCGGAGAAAAGAACATCCATTGGGCGATGCTGTTCGTCGCCATCATCGTCGGTTTGCCGGTCTTCTTCGAAGTCGGCTTCGTGCTGCTGATTCCAATCGCTTTCAACGTCGCGCGGCGGACCGGTAAATCGCTGCTGCTGATCGGCTTGCCGATGGTGGCGGGGTTGTCCGTCGTGCACGGACTCATCCCGCCGCACCCGGCGGCACTGCTCGCGGTGCAGGCGTACGGCGCGGATATCGGCAAGACCGTGGCATATGGGCTCATCGTCGGCGTGCCGACCGCGCTCGTCGCCGGTCCGATTTTTGCGCTGCTCATCTATCGCCACGTCAAACTGCCCGATACGAATCCGCTCGCCGCGCAATTCGTCGAATCCGACGACGCAAGGGTGGCCGGCGCGGGCACGGCTGCGGCGCGGCGCGATTTACCGAGCTTCGGGATTACACTTTTCACGATTTTGCTGCCGGTCTTGCTGATGCTGGTAGGGAGTTGGGCCGATCTCGCCTTCGCGCCGAAGACACTGCCGAACGACTTGCTGCGGTTCGTCGGCAATGCGGACGTGGCGCTGCTCATCGCGGTGCTCGTCAGCTTCTGGACGTTCGGCGCGCTGCGCGGTTTTACACGTGCGCAGATCCAAAAGTTTTGCGGCGATTGTCTTGCACCGATCGCCGGCATTACATTGATCGTCGGTGCGGGCGGAGGCTTTGGCGGCGTCTTGCGCGATAGCGGCATTTCGCAGCAGATCGTCGCGCTCGCCACGCAGGCGCATCTCTCGCCGCTGTTGTTCGGCTGGTTCGCCGCGGCCCTGATCCGGCTCGCAACCGGCTCTGCCACTGTGGCGATGACGACCGCTTGCGGCATCGTCGCACCGGTGGCCGCGGCCGGTGTGATGCACGTGCGTCCCGAGTTGCTCGTGCTGGCGACGGGCTCGGGCTCGCTGATCTTCTCGCATGTGAACGATGGGGGGTTCTGGCTGATCAAAGAGTATTTCGGCATGACGGTCGGGCAGACCTTCAAGACCTGGTCTTTGTGCGAGACGATCATCTCGCTGCTCGGCCTTGCGCTCACCTACGCGTTGGGCGCTGTTCTTTGATGCACTTTCCGGCCCTTTGGGGCCCATGGGTGCCGCAGCGGGAGGCGCAATGATTTTGATCGTGATGGGGGTATCGGGCGCTGGCAAGACGCTCATCGGCGAGCTGCTGGCCGAGCGGCTCGGCTGCGGTTTCATCGACGGGGATACGTTTCACAGCGCGGCGAACAAGGACAAGATGGCGCACGGCATCCCGTTGACCGACGACGACCGTTGGCCGTGGCTGGCTTCGATACGCGAGGCGATCCTCGAGGAAGAGAACGAGGGTGAGACGGCCGTGTTCGGCTGCTCTTCGCTCAAGCGCGAGTACCGCGACGTGCTGCGCGGCGGCGTACCGCCGGACGGCCGCGTGCATTTCATCTATTTGAAGGGGTCGTTCGCCGTGCTGCACGAGCGGCTCGGCGCGCGTTCCGGGCATTTCTTCGATCCGGCGCTGTTACAGAGCCAGCTCGATACGCTCGAGGAGCCGGGCGAGGATGAGGCGATCACGGTCGGCATCGAACAGACACCCGAGGCGATCGTCGACGAGGTGCTCGCGCGGTTGAAGACGATCGGCGCGTCATAGGGTCTGTTTACATATGGAACGCACGTGCGTTGCCACGAGAACGACCGCTCGCGAGGCGCGCGACGCTGCGAATACTAGACGTATTCGCAAGGAGCGCAACGCGGCGAGCGGCCGTTCTCGTGGCAACCCCAAACTGAAAATTCATTCCAGGGGAATGCCCGAAATCGCCCGCATGGCGGCGTCGATCGTCGCTTGTTTGGCTCGGCCAAACGGCGCTCCTCACTCCTTGCCCTGCGAGCGATTTCGGGCATTCGCACGTGCGTTCCATATGTAAACAGACCCTAGACCCGGGCCGCTACGAGAGGCGTCGCCGCAAGCGCCACGCGGTCGGGGCGTGGAGCGGCAACGCGGGCAACGGGGGAACCCCGGTCACGCGATTCGTTTCGCCAGTTCCACGGCCTTGCCCGTGTACGATGCCGGGGTCATGGCCGCGAGGCGTGCCTTCGCATCTTCGGGAATCGCGAGTTGAGCGATGAACTGCTGCAACGCCTCACGCGTGATGCCCTTGCCGCGTGTCAGCTCCTTCAATTGCTCGTACGGGTTTTCGATACCGTACCGCCGCATCACCGTTTGCACGGGCTCGGCGAGCACTTCCCAGCAGTTGTCGAGATCTTCGTTCAGGCGCTGCGGATTTACTTCGAGTTTATCGAGGCCGCGAATCAGCGCGTCATAGGCGAGCAGCGAATAGCCGAGCGCGACGCCCATGTTGCGCAGCACCGTCGAGTCGGTCAGATCGCGCTGCCAGCGCGACACGGGCAGCTTGTCGGCGAGGTGGCGCAGCGTCGCATTGGCGAATCCGAGGTTGCCTTCGGAGTTTTCGAAGTCGATCGGATTGACCTTGTGCGGCATCGTCGACGAGCCGATTTCACCCGCTTTCGTTTTCTGCTTGAAGTAGCCGAGCGAGATATAGCCCCAGACATCGCGATCGAGGTCGAGCAGGATCGTGTTGGCGCGCGCGATGGCGTCGAAGAGTTCCGCCATGTAATCGTGCGGTTCGATCTGAATGGTGTAGGGATTGAACGTCAGCTTCAACCGCTTTTCGACCACCTCGCGCGAGAACGCTTCCCAGTCGAACTCGGGATACGCCGACAAATGCGCGTTGTAATTGCCCACCGCGCCATTCATCTTGCCGAGAATCCGCACCTCCGCGATCCGCTCGATCGCGCGGGCCAGACGCGCGGCCACGTTGGCGATTTCCTTGCCGAGCGTCGTCGGGCTCGCGGGCTGGCCGTGCGTGCGTGAGAGCATCGGTTGCTCGGCATGCGCGCGCGCCAACGCGACGAGCCGGCTTTCGACCGAGCGCAGCGCGGGCAGGATCACGTGCTCGCGTGCGCCGGCGAGCATGAGCCCGTGGGACGTATTGTTGATGTCCTCCGACGTGCAGGCGAAATGAATGAATTCGCTCGCGCGCTCGAGTTCGGCCTGACCTTTGACCGATTCCTTGAGCCAGTACTCGACCGCCTTCACATCGTGATTCGTGACGCGCTCGATCTCTTTGATCCGCGCGGCATCGTGCGCCGAAAAGCGTTCGACGAGCTGGAGCAGGAACCGCTCCGATTCGCCCGAAAAGCGTGGCACTTCGGCGAAGCCCGCGTGCGAGAGCGCGATCAGCCAATGCACTTCGACGGTGACGCGGTGGCGCATGAAAGCGGCTTCGGACAGCCAATCGCGCAGGGCTTCTGTCTTGGCGGCGTAGCGGCCGTCGAGCGGTGAGAGTGCGGTGAGGGCAAAAAGGGTATCGGCGCGGGTATCGGACATGATGGGGCGACGGAGCGCAGCAAGCGCCCGTACATAAGCGGCAAGGGAATCGCGCATTTTACCATCGAGCGGGGGCGTCGCCGCCGAGCGGGACCCGCCGCTCGTGTATCTGGCTGCCGGTGGCTGCGTCACCAAAGAAAAAGGCATGCGCTGCCGCATGCCTTGCAAAGAATGACGCGCGCGTAGCGCGCGAACCGAACTCAGTCGCCCGCTGTGGCCGTGCGACCGATGCTGGCCGTCGCCGCAGGGGCCGCGACCGGGGCGCCCGGCGCCGCCCAGACGAGCCACTGCGCGCGCAGCGCGACGACGGCCAGGCAGGCGCAGGCGGAGAGCGCGCCGAAGGTGGCGAAGCCCATTTGATAGCTGCCCGTGCTTTCCTTGGCGATGCCCATGACAACCGGCAGATAGAAACCGCCGATGCCGCCCGCGGCGCCCACGACGCCGGACAAGAGTCCCGTCTTGCCCTTCCAGCGATGCGGGACGAGCTGGAACGTCGAGCCGTTGCCGAGTCCGAAGGCGAGATACAGGCACACGAGGATTGCGATGCCGCCGCTCAACGGTGGCATCCATGCCGCGAACAGCAGATCGGCGGCCGAGATGACGGCGAGCAGGACGACGAGGGCGCGCACGCCGGTCACGCGATCGGCCAGGTAGCCGCCGAGCGGGCGCACCATCGCGCCGAGGAACGCCAGCAACGACATGAACAAGCCCGCTTCGAGCTTGGGCATTTGATAGAGATTCGTGAGCAGCAGCGTCACATACGACGACATGCCGACGAAGCCGCCGAACGTGATGCTGTAGATCAGCATGATGACCCAGGTGTCGCGCTCCGCCAGCACGCTCCGGTAGCGCGCCGGCAACAGCGCGATCGCGCCGATCGCGCCGAGCACCGGCAGGAGCAGCAAGCCGGTCTTGCCCGTGCCGAACACGCCTGCTTTCACCGCGAGCACGAGCACGATGAGGCCGGCGAGCGTAGCGATGAAGCTGCCCGTTGCGCGCAGCGTACTGCCGGTCTTTTCGCCGCGGTCTTCCGCCCATGCGAAGACCGCGAGGCCCGCGATCGCGAGCAGCGGCAGCGCCGCCGCGGTGGCCATTTGCCAGCCGAGCACAGTCGCGACGCGCGGGAACAGGAACCCGTCGAGCACCGCACCGATGTTGCCGGCGGCGGCCAGGCCGAGCACGAGACCTTGGACTTTCGGGGGATAGCTGCTACCGGCCATCGGCAGCGCGACGGCGAAGCTCGCCCCGCCCATGCCGAGAAACACGCCGAGTACGAGCAGGAGTGTGTAGGTGGGCGCGGCGGGCCAAAGCGGCAGCACGATCGTCGGTAGCGCGGACAGCAGCACGCCGACGAGCGCAATGCGCCGTCCGTTGGTCGATTGATAGAGGTTGCCGAGCGTCACGCGCAAAATCGCGGCGGCCAGTACCGGGACGGCGACGAGAAAGCCTTGCTGCGCGGCTGTCATCGCTACGTCCTTGCCGATGAACGGGGCGAGCGGGCCGTAAAGCACCCATACGGTAAAGCCGGTATCGAAATAGAGGAAGCAGGCAAGCAGCGATCGCCAGTTGCCGCTCTGTAGCGCGTGTTGCAGATTCTTCATGACAGCCTCGCGGGTGATCGGAGAAAGATGCGCCTTGTTATTTTGCAGTGCAGCGCGACGGCGTGGTTATGCAAGGGCTGTGCCATATGGCCGCATCACCGGAGGCACACTCGCGCGAGGCGCGTGGGGCTTGGCGCAGTGCGAAGGGAGCGCAGAACCGAGGCCCAGCGCGTGCGCCGCGGCTTTAATGGTGCGCGGCCCAGCCATGCGCACCTGCCGTGCGCAATCGGCACTGCACCCGTGCGCGGCGCGCGCTTCGATGGTGCGCCGCGCCAATCTTCTGCGCAAACCGGCGGATCCCTTGGTCAAGGGCGCGGCGCAGCGGATACCGGCGACAGTACAATGCGAGGCGTTGCCGCCGCGGCGGTTTTTGGCCGATGCTCTTATGGAACTGAAATGGCTCGAGGATTTCGTCTCGCTGGCGGAGACGCGCAGCTTCAGCCGTTCGGCCGAGCTGCGGCACGTGACGCAGCCCGCGTTTTCGCGGCGCATCCAGGCGCTCGAGGCGTGGCTCGGCACTGAGCTCATCGACCGCTCGGTCTATCCGACGCGGCTCACGCAGGCCGGCGAAGTGTTCTACGAGCAGGCGCTCGCGATGCTTTCGCAGATGCACGAAGCGAGAATCGTTTTGCGCGGGCATATCGGCGCTCCGGCGGCGACGATCGAATTCGCCGTGCCGCACACGCTGTCGCTCACCTATTTCCCGCATTGGCTGCAGCGTATCGAGGCCCGCATGGGGCCGGTGCATACGCGGCTGCGGGCGCTGAACGTGCATGATGCGGTGCTGTCGCTCGTCGAAGGCGGGTGCGATCTCGTCATGGGCTATCACCATCCGAGCCATCCGGTCGCGCTCGATCCGGCCCGCTACGACATGCTGACGCTCGGCTTCGAGCCCATCAGCCCGTTCTCGGCGCCGGCCCGCGCCGGGCGTGCCCGCCATCAATTGCCCGGCACGCCCGATGCACCGGTGCCGTATCTCTCATACACGCAGAATGCCTATCTCGGGCGCATGACGGAGGTGATCGTCGCGAATGCGTCGGAGCGTCTCTATCTCGATCGCATCTATGAGACCGACATGGCAGAGGCGTTGAAGGCGATGGCAATCGCCGGACATGGGATTGCGTTCCTGCCGCACAGCGCAGTGGAAGACGCGGTGGCGGCCGGCGATTTGCTGCGGCTCGACCGCCCCGCGCGCGGGGCGGCGACGGCCCGCTTCACGCTGACGATGGAGATCCGGCTATACCGCGACAAGCTTGCCGTCGCCGGAGACGACCCGCGCCGTGCGCTCGTGCGCCGGCTATGGGACGTCGTGGCGAACGAACTGGAAGCGGGCGCGGCCGGGACGTGAGGCTATCCGGGCCGCGGGCTTTACGGTTGCCGGTACTGCATTCGTTTCGAGTACGCCTCTACAGTGGGCTGGTCGATGCCGTAGTTCTTCACGACAACGCTTATATCGGCTCCGGCGCGCAATGCCTCGCCGGCCCGGCCATCGAGGAGAATGTGCGCGAGTTGCGCGTTGGCACGTTGGCGTTGCTCGGTGGACAGCGATGGATTCAGGAAAATTTCGTTCAGCGGCGTGCCGTGTGCCGCTTGGATAGCCGCCGGCGTGATGCCGTACCTGCGCGATATTTCTCCGATGTCGACGTGTGCTTGCAAGTCGGCTCGAACGGCGGCGCCGATGGGTCCGCGTAATGCTGCACGCTCGAGTCCGCTACCGAGCGGATCGCTGATGCCGTATTGGCGGGCAAGCTGCCACGGGGGGATCTGTTGCTGGGCTGCGGAAAGACTTGCGGGGCCCTTTTCCATGGCGTGAGCCTCGAGCTGCATACGTGTATTGGGCGGCAACCCGAGCCGGTACATGATGGAGTCGATCGGCTCCCCTTGTTCGATCGCAACAGCGGCCAAAACGGTTCGCAGCACGTCTGGATGAATGCCATATTGCGAGGCAATCGGCTCAAAGGGCGGCGGCGGCATCCTGTACATCGCGGCGCTCTGCGCCTCCTGGTTCCATCGATGCGCGGCGGCGTAAGCCGTCAACCGCATGACATCCATCGGGTTCCCGCCGATGCCGTGAGCGTTGGCGATCTCACGGATCATCGCAGGGGTGATCGCATAGCCTTGTTGCACGGCGTGTCGTGCCGGGCCCTCGAGCGCGATCTCCATGAGATCCTCGCGCGCCGATTCAGGCAGCCCGCACCTCGTCATGGCGTCATCCGGTGTAATACGATGCTGACGGACGAGATCCTGAGCTACGTTCCAACGCAGCCTCGTGACGTTTCGCTGATCGTTGATTCCGAATCGGTCGCGCGCGACTTGCGCAATCATGTCGCCGGGCGGATGAGGAGCCAACACGGCTTTGACGGCCCGCTCCCTTGCCTGGGCCCCCTCGGCGGCGAGTCTCTCGAGTTCGGGACGGTAGCTTGGGTGCAAGCCATAGTTCTCGAGGACCCACGATACCTTCGCTCCGTTCGCTACGGCCTTTTCAGGCGGCAGAAGCTTTTTGGCCGTCTTGCCCAGCCAGTCGCCTACTCTGCCCGCCACCTGGGCGCCGACCTCCGCAAGGCGTGCGCCGCTTTCCCGGAACTGGGCGCCGCGGGCCGATCCTGGTCCCCACTGAGGCGCGTTCGAGAACTGTCCGCCGTTCGGCCAAGCGCCGGGTGGAGGGGAACCGGGCGGCGGCGGTGGATAACCGGGGGGCGGTGGCGAATTGCCCTGCGGCGTGCCATGCACGCCGGGCTGATCGTCGGGATACCCCCCGGGCGGAGTTTGCCCTCCCGCCCACCCATTGGGCCCTTGGACGCTCATGATGTGTTCCTTTCGGATTCGACAGTTCCGGTTGTAGCAAGCGTTGGCCGCGGGTGAAGGCTCGGACGCGAAAAGGACACAGCAAAACCGCACCGATTGCGACGTCCGGCTGTCATGCAAAAAACGCATAACGGGATGACCATACGGCATTGGATTTCAAAAAGCGGTTTTCCGACAATGGCGCTCATTCCGTGACCGTTGGAGTCTTCATGTCATCGCCACTGCCGTCAGACGCACTTACGCAATCCATCCCTTCGTATCTGCATGCTGACGATCTAGGTCCCTGGGGCAATTACCTGCGTCAGGTCGACCGCGTCGCGCCGTATCTCGGCTCGCTTTCCCGCTGGATCGAAACCCTGAAGCGCCCCAAACGCATCCTGATCGTCGATGTGCCGATCGAACTCGACAACGGCACCGTCGCGCATTTCGAAGGCTATCGTGTTCAACACAATGTCTCGCGCGGCCCGGGCAAGGGCGGCGTGCGCTATCACCAGGATGTGACGCTCTCCGAAGTCATGGCGCTGTCCGCCTGGATGTCGGTGAAGAACGCAGCCGTGAACGTTCCCTACGGCGGTGCGAAAGGCGGCATCCGCGTCGATCCGCGCAAGCTTTCGCGCGGCGAGCTCGAGCGGGTCACGCGTCGCTATACGAGCGAGATCGGCATCATCATCGGGCCGAATACCGATATCCCCGCGCCGGACGTCAATACGAACGAGCAGATCATGGCGTGGATGATGGACACGTACTCGATGAACCAGGGCCAAACGGCCACGGGCGTCGTGACGGGCAAACCGATCACGCTGGGCGGCTCGTTGGGCCGCCGCGAAGCGACCGGGCGCGGTGTGTTCGTGGTAGGCACGGAAGCCGCGCGCCGGGTGGGCTTGAGCATCGAAGGCGCGCGTGTGGCCGTGCAGGGCTTCGGCAACGTGGGCGGCATCGCGGCGCGCCTTTTCCAGGAAGCCGGCGCCAAGGTGATTTCGGTGCAGGATCACACTGGCTCGCTATATAGGGCGAGCGGTATCGACACCGTCGCGCTGCTCGAGCATGTTGCGAAAACGGGCGGCGTCGGCGGCTTCACGGGTGCGGACCCGGTCAGCAGCGACGAATTCTGGACGATCGAGACCGATATCCTGATCCCTGCCGCGCTCGAAAACCAGATCACCGAGAAGAACGCGTCCAGGATCAAGACGAAGATCGTCGTCGAAGGTGCGAACGGTCCGACGACGACCGCGGCGGACGACATCCTCCACGACAAGGGCGTGTTGGTGATCCCCGACGTCGTGGCCAATGCCGGCGGCGTGACCGTGTCGTACTTCGAGTGGGTGCAGGATTTCTCGAGCTTCTTCTGGACCGAAGACGAGATCAACCAGCGCCTCGAGCGCGTCATGCGCGAAGCGTTCAACGCCGTCTGGCAGGTGGCGAGCGAAAACAAGGTTTCGATGCGCACCGCGGCGTTCATCGTGGCGTGCAAGCGCATTCTGATGGCGCGCGAAATGCGCGGGCTTTACCCCTGATACCGGTTATCCCGGGAAGCTTTTCCCCTGTTGTCCGGCATGCCGCGCACGAGGCGGCGCTGCCGGCACCTCGACGCGGGCGACATCGATCGGTGTCGCCCGTTTCCTCATCCGAGCGGGCACGAGACTCGCGGCGCGAAAAGGCATTTGCGCAAATCCGATGCTTTCAAAAAGGTAACTTGATACACTGGCGCCGGTTCAGGCCAAAGGAGATCGCCACAATGAAGATCAAGAAGACAGCTGTATTGTTTGCCGCCGTATGTACCCTCGTCGCGGGCAGCGCGCTCGCGCAAGACTCGGGCACGCTGAAAAAGATCAAGGACACGGGCGTCATCGCGCTCGGCCACCGCGAATCGTCGATTCCGTTTTCCTATTACGACGAGAAGCAAGACGTCGTGGGCTACGCGCGCGACGTTCAAATGGCGGTCGTCGATGCGGTCAAAAAGAAGCTCAACATGCCGAACCTGCAGGTGAAGAATATTCCGGTCACCTCGCAAAACCGTATTCCGCTCGTGCAGAACGGCACCGTCGATATCGAATGCGGCTCGACGACGAACAACAAGGAGCGGCAGCAGCAAGCCGCCTTTTCGGACACGTTCTTCGTGATCGGCACGCGGCTCATGACCAAAAAGGATTCGGGCGTCAAGGATTTCGACGATCTGAAGGGTAAAACCGTCGTGACGACGGCCGGTACCACGTCCGAGCGTCTGCTGCGCAAGATGAATCAGGACAAGAACATGGGTATGAACATCATCAGCGCGAAGGATCATGGCGATTCGTTCCATACGCTCGAATCGGGCCGTGCCGTCGCGTTCATGATGGACGATGCACTGCTCGCGGGCGAGCGCGCCAAAGCACACAATCCGGGCGAGTGGGTGATCGTCGGCACGCCGCAGTCGCGTGAAGCCTATGGCTGCATGATGCGTAAGGACGATCCGGCATTCAAGAAGGTCGTCGACGATGCGATAGCCAAGTTCGAAACATCGGGCGAGGCGGACAAGAGCTACAAGAAGTGGTTCGAATCGCCGATTCCGCCGAAGGGGCTCAATCTGAACTTCCCGGAAAGCGACGACATGAAGGCGCTGTTCAAGAACCCGAACGACAAAGCGATCGATTGATCGGCACATCCGCATCGGTTGGAAGTTGAATCGAACGGAAGGGGCCTCGCTCCTTCCGTTCTTTTCGTTGGAGTCTCATCATGTCCTATCACTGGAACTGGGGCGTTTTGCTTCAGCCCGTGTCGACCGGCGAACCGACGACCTATCTCGGGTGGCTGCTCTCCGGCATGCGCGTGACGGTGACGGTGTCGCTGTCGGCCTGGGTGATCGCCCTCATCGTCGGTTCGATCGTCGGTGTGTTGCGCACGGTGCCTAACCGTACGCTATCGGGTTTCGCGACCGGCTATGTCGCGGTCTTCCGTAACGTCCCGCTCATCGTCCAGTTTTTTATCTGGTATCTCGTCGTTCCGGAGTTGTTGCCCGTTTCGATCGGCACATGGTTCAAACAGTTGCCGCCCGGCGCGCAATTCTTTTCGTCGTCCATCATCTGTCTCGGCCTGTTCACGTCCGCGCGTGTGTGCGAGCAGGTTCGCTCCGGCATCGAGGCGTTGCCGCGCGGGCAGCGTGCCGCGGGTCTCGCGCTCGGGCTCACGCAATGGCAGACGTACCGTTACGTGCTGTTGCCCGTGGCCTACCGGATCATCGTGCCGCCGCTGACCTCCGAGTTCCTGAATGTCTTCAAGAACTCGGCCGTGGCCTCGACGATCGGTCTGCTCGATCTGTCGGCGCAAGCCCGGCAACTCGTCGACTATACGGCACAGACCTACGAGTCGTTCATCGCGGTCACGCTCGCTTATGTCGTCATCAACCTGGTCGTCATGGGCATCATGCGCTTCATCGAATATAAGAGCCGCCTGCCCGGCTACATCGGAGGCAAGTGATGCATCAATTCGATTGGAGCAGCATAGCGGGGGCGTTGCCGACGCTGTGGAGCGGGGCCATCGTCACGCTCGAGATCACGGTGCTTGCGATCGTCGTCGGCATCGTGTGGGGCACCGTGCTCGCGCTGATGCGCCTGTCAGGCGTCGCCCCGCTCGGCTGGTTCGCGAGGGGCTATGTGACGGTATTCCGTTCGATTCCGCTCGTCATGGTGCTGCTGTGGTTCTTCCTGATCGTGCCGCAGTTCCTCCAAAGCGTGCTCGGGCTGTCGGCCAACATCGACATTCGGCTCGCCTCGGCCATGGTGGCGTTCTCCCTGTTCGAGGCCGCCTACTACTCGGAAATCATCCGTGCCGGGATTCAGTCGGTCTCTCGCGGACAGGTCAACGCATCGTTCGCGCTCGGCATGACTTACGGGCAGTCGATGCGCTACATCATCCTGCCGCAGGCGTTTCGCGCGATGGTGCCGCTGCTGCTCACGCAGGCGATCGTGCTCTTTCAGGACACATCGCTCGTGTATGTGATCAGCCTCGCGGACTTTTTCCGCACGGCTACCAACATCGGCGATCGCGACGGCACGATGGTCGAGATGGTACTGTTCGCGGGCGCGGTTTATTTCGTAATTTGTACGCTGGCGTCGAGCCTGGTCAAAGTACTCCGTAAAAAGGTCGCAAGATGATTTCGATCAAGAACGTTTCGAAGTGGTACGGGCAATTCCAGGTGCTCACCGATTGCACGACCGAAGTGAAAAAAGGCGAGGTTGTCGTCGTGTGCGGGCCGTCGGGCTCGGGAAAATCGACGCTCATCAAAACGGTCAATGGTCTCGAGCCGTTTCAGCAAGGCGATATCGTGGTCAACGGGCAGTCGCTGAACGACAAGGGCACGAACCTCTCGAAGCTCCGCGCCAAGGTCGGCATGGTGTTTCAGCACTTCGAGCTCTTCCCGCATCTGTCGATCACCGAGAATCTGACGCTTGCGCAAATGAAGGTGCTCGGGCGCTCGAAGGACGAGGCCAGGGTGAAGGGCCTGAAGCTGCTCGATCGCGTCGGCCTGCAGGCACACGCCGACAAGTACCCTGGCCAGCTCTCGGGCGGTCAGCAGCAGCGTGTGGCGATCGCGCGAGCGTTGTCGATGGATCCTGTCGCCATGCTGTTCGACGAGCCGACTTCGGCGCTTGACCCCGAAATGATCAACGAGGTGCTCGACGTGATGGTCGAGCTCGCGCGCGAAGGCATGACCATGATGTGCGTGACGCACGAAATGGGGTTTGCGAAGAAAGTCGCGCACCGCGTGATCTTCATGGATCGGGGCGCGATAGTCGAGGACGATCGCAAGGAGGATTTCTTCGCGAATCCAAAATCGGATCGCGCGAAAGACTTTCTCGCGAAGATTCTGCATTGAGCCGCTAGCCGTTGCCGCGGCGACCTACCGCGGCAACGGCGGCAGCCGTTACGACTCGAACGCGGCGATGTCGTCCGCTTCGGCGGCCAGATCGCCGCCCGCGGCAGCGATCCGCGTACTCGAAGCAGTGGGATCGCACGCGGGGTTGCGTGCTTTTTCGAGCACTGACGGCGGCACCGGGATATGGGCCCGCGCGGCGACATCGCCATCCTGGAACATCAGCAGATCGCCCGGCTCGAACGCCGTCCAAGTCTCGTTGTCCGTCAGCGGCTGAGTGGCGATCACCGCGACGCGGTCTTCCGGCGTCGTGTATTGCGCGAAGTCGATCGACATATCGGCGTCGATGAGATGCGCCGTCGAGAACGGCCACCGGCGCACGAGGTAATGCAGGTGCGTCGAGCAGTGAGCGAACAGCGCCTGCCCGTTCGACATCAGGAAATTGAACACGCCGTAATTCGTGACTTCGCGGGTGAGCGCGGTGAGCGCCGCGAACAGATCGTGCAACGGTGGCTGCGCGCATGGAAATGCCTGACGCAAGCCCTGCATGATCGCGCAAAAGGCGAGTTCGCTATCGGTCGTGCCTACCGGCTGATAGACACCTGTCAGCGTCGGCCGATAGCCCGCGAGATCGCCGTTGTGCGCGAATATCCAATGCCGCCCCCAGAGTTCACGCATGAAAGGGTGACAGTTTTCGAGCAGGATGTGCCCTTGCGTGGCTTTGCGGATATGGGCGATCGTGTTTTTCGATTTGATCGGATATCGCTTCACCATCTCCGCGATCGGCGAGGTGGCCGACGATTGATGATCGATGAAAAGCCGGCAGGCCTTGTCCTCGAAAAACGCGATGCCCCAGCCGTCGGCATGATGGTCGGTGACGCCGCCACGCGCCGCGAAGCCGGTGAAGGAGAACGTGACGTCCGTCGGCGCGGCGCAGTTCATTCCAAGAAGTTGGCACATGGTACGAGGGCGTGCGGTACGGGCGAGCCGATTGACGGACCCGCTACAATATATTGTTTGAAGCATATACCGAGCCGCTGACCGAAAAAAGCGAAATCAGTGGCCCGGCGCGGCCGGGCGTTGCGGTTTTCCCACGTTCGTGCGGGCGCCGATATGCCCGTTGTTGCTCTTGGCGGCCTCTCGAGGGGCGCCGTTTCTCCTGTTTCCGTTCTGCCGCTGCCATGACTGCCTCTTCGAATTCCTTGCCCGACTCGTTGACCTTTGCCCGCCCTGACGACTGGCATCTGCATCTGCGTGATGGCGCGATGCTTGCCGCGGTGCTGCCGCATACCGCGCGCCAGTTCGGCCGGGCCATCGTCATGCCGAACCTGAAGCCCCCGGTGACGACGACCGAGGCCGCGCGCAGTTATCGGGAGCGCATCCTGGGTGCGCTGCCCGAAGGCGCCGCCTTCGAGCCGCTGATGACGCTTTATCTGACCGATAACACGCCTGCGGAGGAAATCCGGCGGGCCCGCGAAAGCGGTTTCGTACACGGCGTAAAGCTGTATCCCGCAGGCGCGACGACCAATTCGGACGCCGGCGTAACCGATCTGGGCAAGTGCGCAAAAACGCTGGAAGCGATGCAGGAACTGGGCATGCCGCTGCTCGTGCACGGCGAGGTGACCGATCCGTCGATCGACCTGTTCGATCGGGAAAAGGTGTTTATCGATCGCGTCATGATCCCGCTGCGGCGCGATTTTCCCGCGCTCAAAGTGGTGTTCGAACACATCACGACCCAGGATGCCGCCGATTACGTGCGCGACGACGGCGCGGCCGACGGGCAGCTTGGCGCTACGATCACGGCTCACCACCTGCTTTACAATCGCAACGCCATTTTTCAAGGTGGCATCCGGCCGCATTATTACTGCCTGCCTGTGCTCAAGCGCGAAACCCACCGTCGTGCCCTCGTGGCTGCAGCGACATCGGGCAATCCGCGGTTTTTCCTCGGTACCGATAGCGCCCCCCATGCGAAGGGGGCGAAAGAGCACGCTTGCGGCTGCGCCGGCTGCTACACCGCGTTGCACGCGCTCGAACTCTACGCCGAGGCGTTCGAGCAGGCGGGTGCGCTCGATAAGCTCGAGGGGTTTGCAAGCTTTTTCGGCGCCGACTTCTACGGTTTGCCGCGCAACACGGCGAAGGTAACGCTCAGGCGCGAGCGGTGGGCGTTGCCGGCCGAATTCGATGCGGGCGACGCTTGTGTCGTGCCGTTGCGCGGCGGCGAGGAAATCGGCTGGCGGCTTGCCTGAGCTTGGCCGGCGCTCGAATGACGACTCGTCGATGATCCCGGGATGAGCCTGCTCGCGAAGGGCGTCGCGCCGAGCGCACCCGCATTCGCGGGCTTCGACCGCATCGATTGGGCGGCGCCATGGCTTGCACCCTGCGCCGAACGCGGCGCGCGCTGGCAGCGCGTGGCGATCGAGCGCCCGGAGGCCTATCTCGCGGCGCTGCGGGACGACGCCGCCGCAGCCGGCCATCGAACGGGGCGGGGCGAGGCGCTTACGTTCATCGCTCAGGCAGATTTACCGCCGGGGAGTGCATACGAAGCGCATATCGCGGCGACCGGCCGCGTTCCGACGCGCGACAATCTGCACGACTTCTTCAATGCACTGATGTGGTTCACGTATCCGCGCGTGAAGGCCACGCTCAACGCGCGACAGGCGCGGATCATTGCGCGCGACGGCGTGAATGCCAGGCGCGGGCCCGAACGCGACGCACTGACGCTTTTCGACGAGAACGCCGCGCTGTTCGTCGTGGCCGACACCGAGCTTCGGGATGCGCTCACCGGATTCGATTGGCGGCGGCTGTTCGTGACCGGTCGTACGGCATGGGGCCAGCGCTGCGCGGTGCGCCTGTTTGGCCATGCGCTTCAGGAAAAACTGATTGCGCCCTACAAGGGCTGTACGGCTCACGCCTGGATCGTCGACGCTCCCGAGGCCTATTTTTCGTGGACCGCGGCGCGGCAGACCGAGTGGCTCGACGCGACGGTGGCCGATGCGCTCGCCGAGGCGCCGCTTTCCAGCCGCCTGTTCGCTCCGCTACCGGTCCTCGGCGTGCCGGGGTGGTGGCCGGCCAATGCGAAGCCGGCGTTTTACGACGACGAGTGCGTCTTTCGCCGCGGGCGTCGCGCGGATCGGCAGTCCCCCGCGTGCTAAACTTCCCGGTTGCAAAGCAGGCTAGGCAGTCGCGGCCGTTTCCGGCGTAAGCCGTCGACGGGCGAGGAAAGTCCGGACTCCATAGGGCAGGGTGATGGCTAACGGCCATCCGTGGCGACACGCGGAACAGGGCAACAGAAAGCAAACCGCCGATGGCCCGGCGAAAGCCGGGATCAGGTAAGGGTGAAACGGTGCGGTAAGAGCGCACCGCGGCTGCGGCGACGCAGTCCGGCACGGTAACCTCCACCCGGAGCAATTCCAAATAGGCAGGCACGCATCCTCGGGTGCAAGGCGGGGCCCCCGTCTCGTCTGCGGGTAGGAAGCTCGAGCGCGTCAGCAATGGCGCGCCTAGAGGAATGACTGCCACGCGTGTAACGCGCCGTCAGGCGCATTGCGCGTGCACAGAATCCGGCTTACCGGCTTACTTTGCCGATTGACGCGAAGGGCGGCACCCGTTGTCAGGGTGCCGCCTTTTTCTTTTTACGCCAGAGTGAGCACCTTCCTGCGGATGTAAGTCCCGACGGTCACTTGGACCTCCTCTGATGCCGCGGATGAAAAGCCCGCGTGTAAAATGCGGCAAGTCCCGTGCGGGCTTACCAATAACAACATTTCCTGAGAGACTTCCTATGCCAATGCAATGTGGTGCGGCCGGTTTTTTCCTCGCCTACAAGACGAATATGGAAGCGCTTGGCCTGGATGTGCCGGCGAGTTGGTACGGCACTCAGGTGACGATACTCACCAAACTCGGCGCGCTAGTGGCAGCCGTCGATAAGCTTGGTAAGGGGGCGACGCTTGCGGAACTGGTGGGCGCCACGACGTTGCCCGAAAAGCTGTTGGTCGGAGGGGCAATTTATGCCTCTTACTACGCGGGTGCGGCCATCGGCAGCGCAATGGTCGCCATGGGCAAATACACGAGTTGCGGGCCCTCTCCGGCAAACAACGGGCGCGCGGTGCTACGCTTTCGGGGGGATACCGGCATACGTGTTTCGCCGCAGTTGTATCACCATATACAGTGCCATCCCGAAATTTTCAATCAAAGCGCGCCCGGCCGCCTAGCGTATGCGCATGCGGCGCTCGTCTGCGATTCGCGCGTTTCAGCCACAGCGAGGTAACTATGAAGTTCGGTTCGGCTGAGTGGTGGAAAGACCGCACGTTGCTACTCCTTGTGTCGTTGATTCTGGCGTCGCTGGCATGGGCCTTTGGGCATGCCGCGGGGGAGTGGAGTTCGTTGATTTTGGGCGTCATCGTGTTCGTCGCGTTGTTCACGGAAAACCGGCGACTGCGCCGAGAAGTCCGGCGCCTGACTGACGGCGCACGCCGCGCGGAACGGTGACACTTGTCCTTGACTGGGGGCTCCGTGACCCTTGGGGCACGCACGCATCGCGATCATAGCTTGATGAGCAGCACAGTCTATGATGTCTCCCGGGGAGTTCGGTCTGAATTCGATGGTTTCGTGGACCGCTGTGGTGAGGACCGGGCATGCCCGACACCTTCGGACTGTCGTATTTCGGGGCGGGGCTTAAGGGGGGCTACGCGTCGATCGGCCATATTGCGACGAGCGCGTCGCTATCGACGACATGATAGTGGCGGTAGAGATTGACGGTCGGATCGCAATGCGAAGTGATGAATTCGACGCGTTCGCCGAGTGCCGGTCGATGGGCTTCGTCGACGACCAGCTTGCCGTGCTCGTCGCCGAAGAATTCATAGGTCGACGGCCCGTCGATGCCCCGCGCCACGGTGGGCTTGCCGCTATCCGTCGCGAAGCTTTTGATGCCGGCATCGACGGTTACCCAGCCCGCTGCGTTGACGCTGACGACCGTACTTTGCACGAATAAAGACGTCTCGAAGGGTGCGGGGTGCAACGGGTCGCTCAATGCTTGCAGGTAGTCCGAATCCATGAACAGATACGACCCGGGCTGCATCTCGGTGAATACCTGGCCGGTTGAATCGAATTCCTCACCCGTCGTCGGCGAGAACAAGATGCGCCGGCTCAGGTGCCGGCCGCCCGGCACGCCGATCAGATCGATGTTGGGATTCAAGGAGGGTCCTCGCGAAGATGAGCCGGCCTATATCCCCTTGGCCTGAAAACCGACTCGAAGGATCGAAACTTGCCTGTCGGCCGAGCTCAGTGCGTTCGCGCGCCGCTAAATAAGGCGGAATGACGCGATGGTCCTTACTGTTCCACGATCTCGAAGGAGTGCGTCAATTCGGCCGTCTTCGCGAGCATGATCGACGCCGAGCAGTACTTGTCGTGCGAGAGGTTGATGGCTCGCTCGACCGTGGCCGGATTCAGATTCTTCCCGGTCACGGTGAAGTGGAAGTGAATGCTCGTGAAGACCTTCGGATCGACGCTCGCACGCTCCGCCTTCAGCGTCACCGAGCATCCGGCGATCTCCTGACGGCTCTTTTTCAAGATCATGACGACGTCATAGGCCGTGCAGCCGCCCGTGCCGAGCAGGACCATTTCCATCGGCCGCGGGGCGAGATTGCGGCCGCCGCCCTCGGGGGCGCCGTCCATCATGGCCAGATGCCCACTGCCGGTCTCGGCGGCGAACGCCATGCCGTCAGGCCCCATCCAGCTCACTTTGCATTCCATGTCCAGGCTCCCGCGCAGTCAAAAGAAGAGCGCATTGTAGCCTCGCCCGAACGCGGCCGCTCCCCGCGGAATCTCACCGCCCGTGCTATCGATATATCGTATTGTGAGATGCGATTTCGCCATGCAAATTTTCTTGCGCGATGGGACGATCCTCTGTACAATACGACTCATTGGTTGCCGTGCTTGTTCGGCAATCTCCGCATGTCTCCTCCACCCTCCTCCTTAGGTGGATTAAGCCCGAGCCAAGTGTTCGGGCTTTTTTTTGACGTGTCGCCTTGAATTCCTTTATAATTCAGGGCTTTTCCGCATCCATGCCCGCGGGAGAAGAACAGGGAGAGCCTGCGCCGCGTCTCGATACGCAACTATCCAAGCAGGAATGAAAGCAAGGGCAGGTCACAATTTTGGATCGATCATGAAGACATTTTCCGCGAAAGCCGAAGAGGTAAAGCGCGAATGGTACGTGATTGACGCGACGGATAAGGTTCTCGGCCGTGTCGCCAGCGAAGTGGCACGCCGTCTTCGCGGCAAGCACAAGCCTGAATTCACCCCGCACGTCGACACTGGTGATTTCATCATCGTCATCAACGCTGGCAAGCTGAAGGTGACGGGCAACAAAAACACCGACAAGAAGTACTACCGCCACTCGGGCTACCCGGGCGGTATCTACGAAACGACGTTCGGCAAGATGCAAGAGCGATTCCCGGGCCGTGCGCTCGAGAAAGCGGTCAAGGGCATGCTGCCGAAGGGCCCGCTTGGCTATGCAATGATCAAGAAGCTGAAGGTCTACGCCGAAGCCACGCATCCGCATACGGCTCAGCAGCCGCAAGCGCTCGAGATCTAAGGGGAGCCCACATGATCGGTAATTGGAACTATGGTACGGGCCGCCGCAAGAGCGCCGTCGCTCGTGTCTTCATCAAGGCGGGCAAGGGCGATATCGTCGTCAACGGCAAGCCCATCGCTGATTACTTCTCGCGCGAAACGTCGCTGATGATCGTTCGTCAGCCGCTCGAGCTCACGAACCACGGCACGACGTTCGACATCAAGGTCAACGTGTCGGGTGGCGGCGAGACGGGTCAAGCGGGCGCGGTCCGTCACGGCATCACGCGTGCGCTGATGGACTACGACGCGACTCTGAAGCCCGCGCTGTCGAGCGCCGGCTTCGTGACGCGCGATGCACGTGAAGTCGAGCGTAAGAAGGTCGGCTTCCACAAGGCACGCCGCCGCAAGCAGTTCTCGAAGCGTTAATACGCGCCGGTACCGCGCCGCAATGCTGGCGCGGTCCGCAAAAAAGCCGCCGCTGCTGTTCGCACCGGCGGCTTTGTTCATTTCCGGGGCGTCATACGGAATGTCTCACGCAAGCACCCATTGAATTCATGGACTTACAGCACGATATTCCGAAGAGCCCTACAATGGCGCTTAGCAGCTTTTTTGGAGAGTTCGAATGACCGCCGTCACTGAAACCCCCGTGACCGAAATGCCCGGCCCCTTCGTCTTCACGGACGCGGCGGCTGAAAAAGTGAAGCAATTGATCGACGAAGAGGGCAATCCGGACCTCAAATTGCGCGTTTTCGTGCAAGGCGGCGGATGCTCGGGCTTCCAATACGGCTTCACGTTCGACGAAACGATCAACGAAGACGACACCGTCATGAACAAGGCGGGCGTTCAACTGCTGATCGATTCGATGAGTTATCAGTATCTCGTCGGCGCTGAAATCGACTACAAGGACGATATCAACGGCGCGCAATTCGTCATCAAGAACCCGAACGCCACGACCACGTGCGGCTGCGGCTCGTCGTTCTCGGCGTAACGTAAGTTCCCCGTCCCGGTCTTCACGCCGGGTAGAGCGCCCCTAGCACGCGCTCGCCCGCTGCGCCCGTCACTGCGGGCAGATTTCCCGGCGCCCGCTCGATACACCGCTTCGCCAACCAGGCGAACGCGAGCGCTTCCACGTGGTGGGGCGGTACGCCGAGTTCGTCGGTGGTTCTCACCGATGCGCCGCTTGTACCACTCTTCGTCAATGCCGTCTCGAACGCTCGAAGCAGTTCGGGATTGCGCGCTCCGCCTCCGCAGACGTAAATAGCGCCGCATCCGCCGGCATGCCGCTCGACCTCCCGCACGACGGTCGTCGCCGTCAACGCGGCCAGCGTGGCCTGCACGTCAGCCGGGTCCAATCCGGAGAAACCGGCTAACTTCGCATCCAGCCAACTCGCATTGAATAAATCGCGGCCCGTGCTCTTGGGTGGCGGCAATGCAAAAAACGGCTCGTCCAGCAACCGGGTCAAGAGCGGCTCGACAACCGTGCCGCTTGCCGCGAATCGACCGCCTTCGTCGTACGGCGTGCCCAGATGGCGGCTGGCCCATTCATCGAGCAGCACGTTCGCGGGCCCGCAGTCGAAGCCCCGGACAGCCGTGTCCGCGTCGGCGGGAAGAATCGTGATATTGCTGATCCCGCCGAGATTGCAGATCACGCGGGTCTCGTCTGCGGACCGGAAGATCTGCTCGTGAAAGGCCGGCACGAGCGGCGCGCCCTGGCCGCCAGCCGCCACATCGCGGCTTCGGAAATCCGCCACGACGTCGATGTGCGTCATTTCCGCGAGCAAGGCGGGATTATTGATCTGGCGCGTATAGCCTTTTTCGATCATATGGCGCACCGTTTGTCCGTGCACGCCGATGGCTCGCACGCGCGACGGTGCCAGGTTGGCGGAGCGCAGCAGTTCGTGACAGCACACCGCGTATCGGGTGGCGAGCGCCGATGCGGCGAGCGCCTCGCGCTCGATCTCATTGTCTCCGGGCTGCTGCAACGCGAAGAGCGCGCCGCGCAGGCCGTCGGCGAACCCGACGAAAGCGTCGGCCAGCACGGTCGGCGGCCGTCCTTCGGCGAATTTGACGGCGACGCCGTCGACGCCGTCCAGGCTCGTGCCGGACATCAGGCCGAAGTAAATGCCGTCACCGGGAGCGGAGGGTGCGGTACGGGGCACGGAAAACTCCTCGTCGTTTCGGGGTGGCCGGCGCGGGCCGGAAGACTGTACAAGGCGGCGCAAGACGGCACCGCAACCCCGACATTATCCAAGCAATGGCGCGCTTGCGTTCAGCGGCGTTGCGAGGGCGGCGCGCGCCGAGAATATGGGACAATTACCGCTTTTGCAACGTCCCAGCACGCGACTTTCCGATGAGCACCGACTCCACTGCCCAACCCGCCTCGAAGTTTCCAGTCACGGACGAGGTCCTTCACGCGCTGGCTGTCGCCAAGCGCGGCGCCGACGAACTGCTGATCGAAGAGGAGTTCGTGCAGAAGCTGGCGCGAAGTGCCGCGACGGGCAAGCCGCTGCGCATCAAGCTCGGGCTCGACCCGACGGCACCGGATATTCATATCGGCCATACGGTCGTGCTGAACAAGATGCGTCAGCTTCAGGATCTCGGGCATACCGTCATCTTTTTGATCGGCGACTTCACCTCGCTGATCGGCGATCCTTCGGGGCGCAACGCCACGCGACCGCCGCTCACGCGCGAGCAGATCGAATCGAATGCGAAGACTTATTTCGATCAGGCCGCGCTGGTGCTCGATCGCGACAAGACGGAAATCCGCTTCAACAGCGAGTGGTCAATGCCGCTCGGTGCCGATGGCATGATCAAGCTGGCGTCGCGCTATACCGTTGCGCGCATGCTCGAACGCGAGGACTTCACGAAGCGGTTCCAGGGTGGGGTGCCGATCTCCATCCACGAGTTCCTCTATCCGTTGATGCAGGGTTACGACTCGGTCGCGCTGAATGCCGATCTCGAGCTCGGCGGCACGGATCAGAAGTTCAACCTGCTCGTCGGCCGCGAGTTGCAGAAGCAGTATGGACAAGAGCAGCAGTGCATTCTGACGATGCCGCTGCTCGAGGGGCTGGACGGCGTCGACAAGATGTCGAAGTCAAAGAACAATTATGTCGGCATCAGCGAGAAGCCCGCTGACATGTTCGGCAAGCTGATGAGCATCTCGGATACGCTCATGTGGCGCTACTTCGAGCTGTTGTCGTTTCGCAGCGTCGAGGAGATTGCACACTTCGCCCGCGAAGCGCAGGAAGGCCGCAATCCGCGCGACTTCAAAGTGCTGCTCGCGCAGGAGATCGTGGCGCGCTTTCATTCGCAGGCCGACGCCGAGCGCGCGCTCGAGGACTTCAATCACCGCGCGCGCGGCGGCGTGCCCGATGACATCCCGTCGGTGACGCTTGCCGGGGCGCCGCTCGGCATCGGCCAATTGCTCAAACAGGCGGGCCTTGTCCCGTCGACGAGCGAGGCGCTGCGCAACATCGAACAAGCCGGCGTCAAGGTCGACGGCACGACGGTGACGGATAAAGGGCTGAAGGTCGATGCCGGCGAATATGTCGTGCAGGTCGGCAAGCGGCGCTTCGCGCGCATCACGCTGACCGCCTGACGGAGGGGGCTCGTGATCGCCTTGATCCAGCGGGTGAGCCAGGCGCAAGTGCGCGTCGGCACGCGCGTCACGGGGGAGATCGGCCCGGGACTCCTCGCGCTCGTGTGCGCCGAGCGCGGCGACAGCGAAGCCGTGGCCGACAAACTCGTCGCCAAGGTGCTGGGCTATCGCGTGTTCGGCGATGCGGCCGGCAAAATGAATCTGCCGCTTTCGAATATCGATGGCGCCGGACGTGCCGGCGGGTTGCTGCTCGTTTCGCAATTCACGCTGGCGGCCGATACCGACAGCGGCCTGCGTCCGAGCTTCACGCCTGCCGCGCCGCCCGAGGATGGGCGGCGTTTGTTCGACTATTTCGTCGCTGCGGCGCGGGACCGTCACCCGCTCGTCGAAACCGGCGAGTTCGGAGCCGAGATGCAGGTCTCGCTCGTCAACGACGGTCCCGTCACGTTTTGGCTACGCGCCCGTAACTGATCCGAACGGTCCGGGCTGACGTGACCTGACCGTCCATACGTATTCGATCATGCCAACCCGCATCGTTTTCATCCGCCACGGCGAGACGGACTGGAATCGCATCAAGCGCATCCAGGGCCACATCGATATCCCGCTGAACGAGACTGGGCTCGAGCAGGCCCGCCGAATTGCGGCGCGGATGGCGCGCGACGCCGGCGCCGGCCGCGGGGTCGATGCCATCTATGCGAGCGACTTGATGCGAGCGCGGCAAACGGCCGAGCCGACGGTTGCCGCGCTCGGCTTGTCGCTGAAGCTACAACCGGGGCTGCGCGAGCGCGCTTACGGCGTGTTCCAAGGACATAACAGCGATGAGATCGCGGACAGGTATCCCGATGCCTACGCGGTCTGGCAGACGCGCGATCCAGGCTTTGCGCCCGAAGGCGGCGAGTCGCCGCGGGTGTTCTATCACCGGGTGCTGCACGCCGTCGCGCAAATCGCGGCCGAGCATCCGGACGGCCGCATCGTCTGCGTGACGCACGGTGGCGTGCTCGATTGCGTTTATCGCTGTGCTCGCGGGCTGGCGCTCGATGCGCCGCGCGACTATCCGTTGCTCAATGCGAGTCTCAATAGTGTGCAGTGGGACGAAGCCGGCCGCGCCTCGATCGTCGAATGGGGCGATGTCGCACATCTCGAAGGCGCGAGCGCCGACGATGGCTTGGCGGTGGCGAAAGGCGTCGACCGCAAATAGGCTATACGGAGCAGCATCGACGCCGCCGCGCCGCGCCGCACGCGCGCGTGCGCTGCGAGCGGTGAGCTTAGTCGCGGGCGATGCCATGGCGCGCTTACTGCGGTCACGCCCTTCACACTCGCGCCGCCACGCGCCGGCGTGCGCGCTTCGATGCCCCATTGACGAGCGCCCAGCGCATCACGGGCGCGATCATGCGTACCCCATGGCGTGCCAGCTTGCCCGCATACCGTGCCGGCGCCGAAAAACCGATCAAGTCCTGCGCCCAGCGGGGCAACAAATCGACGCCCGCGCGGAACACGAGTGCGCCGGCAGGCCGCATTAGGCGTCCTTTCGGGGCGGCGTGGGCGAGCACGGCCACGACTTCGTGCACGCGCGGCCCTGCCTCGAGCGCGGGCTGCATGGCGGCGAGATAGGTCGCCACTTCCGCCCGGGAGTGCGGCACATCATCGGCACCCAGCAGTTGCGCGATCATGGCCATCTCGGCGTAATAGCGATCCTGTTCACCGATCGACAGCGCGGGATTGACGTAGCGCAGGTGGGCAGCCATGAAGCTCGAGACCTCTGCCACGTGGACCCATGTCAGCAACGCGGGATCGCTGGCGCGGTAAGGCCGCCCGTCCGGAGCGGTACCGCTGACGGCGAGGTGGATGCGTTTGACGCGTTCGATCAGCGCGAGTGCGTCGGCGCGGTTGCCGAACGTCGTGCCCGAGATAAACGTGGCCGTGCGACGCAGGCGGCCGAGCATATCGGTGCGAAACGTGGAATGGTCCCAGACGCCGGCTAACGCTAGCGGATGGAGGGCCTGCAGCATCAAGGCCGAGATGCCGCCCACCATCATCGCCGTGAAATCGGCATGCACTTGCCAGCAGACGGCATCGGGACCGAAGAGGCCCGGGTCGCCGGGCGGCGACGAGAAATCGAGCGTCGGGCCGCTGCCTGTCGTCAGATGAGTGATGCCCTGGACGATCTTGGCACGCAGCCGGGCGCCGAGCGCATCGCGCCATGCCATGCTCGGACGAGGGGCTTTGCCGGCGCGATCGGACATGGAGAGCTGGGAACCGTTGAAATGAGGGTTGCCCGACGCGTGCGCTCGATGCTTGCGCCTCAGGGAGCGTCGTTATCCCAGAGGCTGCGCACGGGGCTGGCGGCGTCGGGGGCGGCCAGGCCGAAATGGCGGTACGCCGCCAAAGTCGCGACGCGTCCGCGCGGCGTGCGCTGCAAATAGCCCTGCTGGATCAGATACGGCTCGAGGACGTCTTCGATCGTATCGCGCTCCTCGCCGATGGCGGCAGCGAGGTTGTCGACGCCGACCGGTCCGCCGTCGAACTTGTGCAAAATGGCCTCGAGCAGCTTGCGATCCATCAGGTCGAAGCCGACGGCGTCGACATCGAGCATGGCGAGTGCCGCATCGGCCACGCGCGCCGTGATATTGCCGTCCGCCTTCACTTCGGCGTAATCGCGCACGCGGCGCAACAGCCGGTTCGCGATACGCGGCGTGCCGCGCGAGCGGCGCGCGATCTCGTACGCGCCGTCGCGGTGGATCTGCGCGCCGAGCAGCGATGCCGAGCGCACGACGATGCGCGCGAGCTCCTCGGCGTTATAGAACTCGAGGCGCGCGACGATGCCGAAGCGATCGCGCAGCGGATTGGTCAGCATGCCCGCGCGCGTCGTTGCGCCGACGAGCGTGAACGGCTGCAGATCGAGTTTCACGCTGCGCGCGGCCGGACCCTCGCCGATCATGATGTCGATCTGATAATCCTCGAGCGCGGGATAGAGAATCTCCTCGACGACGGGCGAAAGGCGATGGATTTCGTCGATGAACAGGACGTCGTTGGCTTCGAGGTTCGTGAGCAGCGCGGCGAGATCCCCGGCACGCTCGAGCACGGGCCCGGACGTTTGCCTCAGATTGACACCCATTTCGCGGGCGATGATGTGCGCGAGTGTCGTTTTCCCGAGGCCTGGGGGGCCGAACAGCAGGACGTGATCGAGGGACTCCGAGCGGCGCTTGGCTGCCTCGATGAAGATTTCGAGCTGGCCGCGCACTTTTTCCTGGCCGACGTACTCTTCGAGCTGGCGCGGACGCAGTGCGCGCTCGAACGCTTCCTCGTGCGAGGAAGAGGGTGCCGCGGAGATGATGCGCTCGGTGGCGAGCTTGTCGGTTTCGATCATGCGCGCCATTGTACCGCGCGCGGCGCCGCTGGGCCGTCGTGCCCCTTAACCCTTCGAGAGCGCCTTGAGCGCGAGCTTGATGCCTTCGGACACCCCCGTGCCGGCCGGAACGTTCTTGATGGCGGCGAGCGCTTCTTTTTCCGAATAGCCGAGCGCGAGCAGGGCGTTGAGGATATCGCTCGCGTGATCGGACGGGGACACGGCCGCGGCCGCCGCGCCCAGATCGGCGCCGAGCTTGCCCTTGAGCTCGAGCAACAGACGCTCGGCCGTTTTCTTGCCGATGCCGGGCACGCGCGTGAGGCGCGCGGCGTCTTGCAGCGTCACGGCCTGGGAGAGCTCCTGAACGCTCATGCCGGAGAGCACCGCCAGCGCCATGCGTGCGCCGATGCCGCTGATCTTGAGCAGTTCACGGAATGTGGTGCGCTCCTGGGCCGTGCCGAAGCCGTAGAGGAGGTGCGCATCTTCGCGCACGATCAGCTGTGTAAGCAGCACGACCTTTTCGCCGGTCGACGGGAGGTTGTAGAACGTGCTCATCGGCACGTCGATTTCATAGCCGACGCCGGTGCAATCGACGAGCAGGTGAGGCGGGTTCTTTTCCAGCAAGGTGCCGGCGATTCGACCGATCATGTCTGAGGCGAGTGGAAAGGCAATGCGCGAGTGTAGCGTATGCCGAGTGTCTCGAGCCGGCCGCACGCCTTTGCATGTCAGCCGACGAGTCGCCCGCGCCGCACGCGCAATCCTTTTTTCGCGAGCCCAGGGGCGATATCGCCGAGGGCGCCGAGCGCACCTCCGCCATGGGCGTGACAGATCGCCATGCCGAGCGCGTCCGCCGCGTCGGTGCCCGGCAGGCCGGGCAGATCGAGCAGGCGTCCAACCATCTGCTGCATTTGTTCTTTCGTCGCACGGCCATATCCGACGACGGCCTGCTTGAGCTGCAGCGCCGTATATTCGGCAACGGGCACGCCGCCGGACACGAGACCGCAGATTGCCGCGCCACGCGCTTGTCCAAGCAGCAGCGTCGATTGCGGATTGACGTTGACGAAGACTTTTTCGATGGCCGACTGGTCCGGGGTGTGCTGGCGGATCAGCGTGGAGATGCCGTCGAAAATGGTACGAAGACGGGAGGGCAGGTCGGCGTCGGCCGTGCGGATGACGCCGCTCGTCACGTAAGTGAGCCGTTGGCCGGTCTGGTCGATGATGCCGAAGCCCGTGACGCGCAGGCCGGGGTCGATGCCGAGGATTCTCATGAGATTCAGGCGGGGAAGTGCCTGCGATACTACAACGAACGCCGGCACCTCGCCTATCGCGTTGGGCCCCGATTCGATCTGCGCCCTGAGTAACCATAGCGACGCTCGCGCAGCCCTGTGCCGCGCGAGTAACATCGGCTTGCTGGTCCGCCTCACGCGGCCACGGTTTCCGGCACGCGACGCTCGAGGATCTCGGCACACTCGGGGAACAGAGCGCCGAGGTACGCGAGGAACTCGTTCGTCATCGTCATATTGAACTCGACCGAATATTCCCCCCCCCCGCCGTAGGCACCGTTCGGCCCCAACTTCTCCACCGTCCTGCGCTCCATGCAGAACGCCTGGTACGCGTTCTCGCAATAAGCGATGGCTACTTTCCTGGCAAGGACCTCGTAACCGTTACGCATGAGGCCTTCCACTGTCTTATAGGCATGCATCGCCCAATAGTTTTTGCCATCCCACTGCTGACCGCTGTTGAGGAGCTCCGAGGCCATGACGCCTTCCGGCGTGATCAACTGCATAAGCTTTTCGATCGTACCTTCCATGGCTTCGGGGGGTACGATGCCGGCCCACAAGGCGTTGGCGATTTCCGCCGACAGCGTCGGATGCAATTCTGCCGTCCTCACCCGATAGTAGGAGCCTACTGTTAACGGCGTCGGCGGCGTCGTCCCATTCGGTCCGCGCCGCACCTCGATATCTTTGCGCGGCTCGAAGAACGTTTGTTGTGTCGCCTTGGTCCATTCGGTTTCGAGCTGGTCGACAAGACGCGCCATGCGTCCGGCATCGCTCATCGCCCAAATGGCCATTTCTTCCTCGCCCTGAGCCCCCGTTTCTTTGAGCTTTTTCGCGACCTCCGGATCTCGCTTGGCCGCCGCGATCAACCCGCGCTTCAAGACCGCCAGGGACCGAAGGAAGTGCGCGTTCTGTTGCAACGAGAGCAAGTACGGCAATTCAGGGCGCCCATCATCCGGATTGACTTGCGCGTCCGAAAAGTCGATGCCCGTTGCTGCGCTCATGCGCTGGTGCATCATGGTGAACAGCTGGTTGATTTGGTTTTCCTCCAGCTGCAGCTTGGCTTTGTGCTTGTCCTCCTTATAGCTCTCCGGCCGCGGGCCTTTGTATGAGGCGTAGTCATACGGCGCGAGTTGTAAGCGCCCATCCGGCAGCATGGCGATACCGTTGAAAATTTGTCCTGGCAGCAAGTCGCCGGCGCCGCGCACTGCGGTGAACGTTTCGGCCATCAGCTGAGGCAGAATTTCGACAAGGATATCGTCGTTGCCCGTCTCGTTGGCATATCCCTCCGCGATGACGCCGAGTGTCAGCGGCTGTGGACGGCCCGTGAAATGCGTGGCGTTCGCGTTCGGGTCGATGTTCAACAAGTCGATTAGGTGCTGCTTGTTTTGAATGATGCGTCGCACGGTGGCGAGGTTTTCTGCTCTTTCCTGTGGACTTTCGGTTTCGCCCGCGATGAGGCCCATTGCGTCGAGAATCTTGTCCCAGCCGAACTGGAGGCTGAAGCGGTTCGACTCCACGTTGCCGACACCAAGCAGCGCGATCATTGCCGAGTAAAGCTCCGCGTGGCTCATGTCGAGCCTGTTCGCGGTGCGGTGCACCTTGATGTGGTCCATCAATGTGTCTTGCGGCGGCGGCTGCTTATCGGCCAGCGGACGATAAGGTGGGTCGAAGTTTGCCTCGAAGAAGGAGGCGACGTCGAAGTCCTTCCAGAATTCGTCGTCGAAGGTATCGCGTTCATTCGGCGAGTGCCCCTTCCGGATGATGTAAAGGTCGCGCTCGATCTCGAAGTCTTTCATGATCTCGAACGGATGCCGCTTGGGCGTGCAATCCACCACCGCCATGCCATCGGAAGTGCCGAGATAGGCGTGCAGCTGTTCGCGAATCTTGCTGCCCATGGGATAGATTTCGTCCCGCATTTGCAGAAGGTGGAACAGGTGACCGAAGTTGTCCATGTGGCTGCGCATGACAACCGGATCCCCTGGCAGCCATTCCTCCCGGGCGCTCGCCATCATCTCGCCGACCAGCTCCTGTATCGGCGATCGCTTGAAGTCCGGAGCTGCAGGCGCAAATCGCGTCGGCTCATTCCTGGCAAGAATCCGCCGGTTTTCCGCGTCGGGCACCGCCTTTTCCGGTACTCGCGTGCCGATGACGGTGTTGCGTCCACCCTTGCGGCCCAGCACATGCTCGCGATCGTGTTCAGTGTCGGTAATGAAGCCTTGATTCTGGTAACCCAGTGGCGGCAATCCAGTGACGCGCTGTTGCTGATTGGTGTATTCGAACGAGACTTGGAATTCGCCCCAGGTCGAAGGGTGCTGCAAACGCGCGCTGGCTTCGTCGAACTTGCGCTGCATCGTCGGTCTGGCCGACGGATCGCCGCTCATTGTCTCGATGTCGTCGAACGTTGCGTTCAGCTCGCCCGCTGCCTTCTTCGTGGCGAACTGACGTACGATGACCATGCGCGGTCCCCGTGCGCCATCCGGCCGATCGGGGAGGATATGATTGCGCAAGTGCTCAGGAGGTGTAGGCGAGGACGCGCCGAAGAGCTCGGTCTGCCATTCGATGTACTCGAGCTCGGTCATCGCCCACTCGCGGTACGGAGTGCCGCCCGAGCCCGGAGGTGGCAGACACAACCGCGCCTGCCCGCTTTCGAGACCGGTAGTGAACCGTTTGGCAGGCAGCCACCACGCGCCGTGTCCACCGCTCAACGACATGCCCCACACCGAGTGCGGCGCCGTCAGGCTGGGCAAGGGATAGGTCAGGCCACCCAGAGTCAGATGCTGCTCGCGGCGAGTCGATATCCGCGATTCGTCGTTCGCTCCGCGAATCCGGCTCGTGGTCGTTCCTTTGGTGCGCGACAACTGGGCGGCGAACGCATTCCACCAGTTGTTGACGCCCCACCCGACCCATTTGTTTGGCGGAACGGCAGGTCCCGTCATCGTGTTTTGCCCGAGGACCGTCATGGTCTGCATGACGCGTACTTTATCCTTGTCTTCGCGCGTCTGATAGTGGACGCTGATGTCGTCGCGATCGCAAGCCGTTTCGACGAGACGCTGCCATCCACTGCGGCCCTTTTCCGATTTCGTATCGGATATTTCCTCGACGACCTTGCAAGCGAGGCGCTTAGCCTCATTGAACGTATCCGCTTTGATGCGAATCTTGAGACCCTCGGAGTTCTCGGTCGACCGATGAGGGCCTATTTCGAACACTTGCCACCAGAAGTTGTCCGTCATGTGCGCGGGCGTCTCCGAGTGGATCTGAGAAACGATACCCGCCAGGAAAGTCCATGCCTTGCGATCGAACGTCCCGACGTCAATATCGACGTAGGCGCCGTCGGGACCTTCGTCTCCCGAGAGAATGAGTGCCGCGCCGCGGCCTTTGATATTCGAGTATGTGGGCAACGGCGTGACGGTGGGATGCCCCCACTTGTGCTTCAATACTTCAGGTGCGATCGTCGACCACAAGGTGACATTCGGTCCTTTTGCGCCGTGGCTCGTGAACGCCAGGGATGAGCCTGGACGCAGGGTATTGACGAGCTCGCGTATGCCGTCGGCGCGGCTTGCCGTGCCGGAGCGCATATCGTCGAGCGTCTGCAGGTGCTGCCCGAGCTCGGACGTGTCCGGGTCGATTTCGGCCTCGCGCATCCATGCGCGCACGGTGTCGAGGTTCAATTGCTTGCACTCCTCGCTCGCCGCTCGCCATTCCGGGTCTTTTTTCAGATCCTTCTCCCTGATGCCCAGCCGGCGCGCTACCGTGCGGCGCAGGTCCTTCAAATCGTCTTTCAGGTCGATCGAGCTGCTCCGGGACCGGTGGTCCACGCGTTTGACGGCGGTTTCCAATGCGGCACGGTGAAGCTCGGCACGCATGCGTTCCGTCGTCGGTTCGGGCGCGAAGTCGGGATCCGGGACAAGGCAGCCATTTACCAATATCCTGGGCGCCTGGAGCTGATCCGCAAGCTCCTTGGCAAGCTCGCCGAGGGATCGCTTGGCGAGCATATCCATGGTCCGCTGATCCGCCGTAGGCATGCGTCGGAACAAGCCACGCTTCTCGTTGCTTTCGCCAAACAGCTGGTTCACCCGATGGCGCATCATCGACGCGTTGTCGATCTCGCGCTCGCGCTTGCCACCGAGAAAGAGCACGATCGCCTCGCGCTGCTTCGGGCTCGGGGCCGTGGAGAGCGAACCGATGAGCGCGCGCGCTGCGATCACGTTGCTTTTGAAGCGGAAGGCCGGATTTGCGTCGGGCCGCGGCTGGTCGTCGTCGGGCGCGGGCATGCCCTGGGCGACGATGTTTTCGGCGAGCTCGCGGGCTTCGTCGAGATTGCGCGGGCGAGCAAACGCTTCCTCGTCGAACGGAAGATTTTCGAACAAGTGCGCGCATGCCTGCAGCGCAGTCGACATGTGCCGACGTTCGTCGTCCGTATCCGCCAGGCTGACATAGCGCGACTGGGGCAAGGCAGTCAGAATGTCCCATCCGAGCGGTGTTTTTGCGAGCAGGCAGTGAGTGGCCAAGTCGTCGGCTTGCGTCGTCTCGCTGAACCGCCACGGCTCGAGTTTTGATTGGCGATTCCAGTTGCCGATGACTGCCTTCGCGCGTTCGGCATCGCCTCCCGTGGCCGTCGCAAGCGCCCGGGCCAGCAAGCGGGCTTGAGCGTAGCGCGGTGCGTTGCCGTAAATGGGAATATCGCTTTGTTCGCGCCAATCGAGCAGTTCCTCGACGAGCTGGGGGTTGATGCCGCGGAACATCGATTCGATTTCTGTACGCGTGCTGGCTCTGTCGTCCTGTGCACTTTCGGCGCCTGCAGCCCGCCCACTCGAACGATCCCCGACGGTGTTGAACATCCTTCGGACACCCTCGTTCAGAGTCCCCTCGACGTTGACGGGCTCTCGCTTCCGGTCCATCCGTAAGAGAGTGCGCAGCTTGCCGCCTCGCAGGCGGGAGGCGTTGTCCCGATTGACATCGTCAGCGACGGGGGCGGGAGGCTGCCGGTCCGCTGCGGGATGCTGCGCATGCGGGACGTTCGATGCCGCCGTGGGCGAGAGAGTGGGCGTTGACATTCACGTCTCCTTGGGAGGTTCTTCTCTTGATCATCGGCTCGACGATCGCGTTGTCGCCGCGATGGCTGACGACTTCATGTGATCGAAGCGCCTTGCAGTGGCTCAGTGCGTGCCGTGTAGGGCTCTCGCGCTGAAGTGGTGACGATTATCGCGTTGCGCACAATGGGCGCATGGAGGTGGGCGAAGAGGAGAACGGCGGCGCGACGTGGCACGCGTGCGCATCGAGGGCGCACGTATCGAAACGCGAGTGAGGGCGAAGCGGTGTGAGGAGAGGCGAAAAGCGGCGCAGCTATTGGGACGATCGGCTACGCCGGGCCAGCGTTCTGGCCGATTCAACGAGAGCGTGTCGGTCGGTGGCTCGACTGTCTTCGATGAAAACGTTGCACACGCAACGGGTGCCCGGCCGATCCGGGCACCCTCTCGCGTGCAATCAGTGCCGGAAGTGCCGCACACCCGTCATGATCATGGCGATGTTGTGCTCGTCCGCCGCGGCGATGACTTCGTCGTCGCGCATCGAGCCACCCGGTTGAATCACGCAGGTCGCGCCCGCGGCCACGACGACATCGAGGCCATCGCGGAACGGGAAGAACGCATCGGACGCCACGGCCGAGCCCGCCAGCGTGAGGCCCGCGTTTTGCGCCTTGATGCTTGCGATGCGGGCCGAATCGACCCGGCTCATCTGGCCCGCGCCGACGCCGAGCGTCATGCCTTTTGCACAAAAGACGATCGCATTCGATTTCACGTATTTCGCGACGCGCCAGGCGAAGAGCAAATCGTCCATTTCCTGCGGTGTCGGGTGACGCTTGGTCACGACGCGCAATTCACGCGACGAGACGTTCTTCGCATCGGGCGATTGCACGAGCAGCCCGCCGCCGACGCGCTTGAAATCGAACGTGTTCTGCCCGGCGCCCAGAGCGATCTCGAGCAAACGCACATTCTGTTTGGCCGCAAAGACGGCCTTGGCGCCCTCCGTGAACGACGGCGCGATCAGCACTTCGACGAACTGCTTGGCCACGGCTTGGGCCGCAGCCTCGTCGAGCTCCCGGTTGAACGCGATGATGCCTCCGAAGGCCGAAGTCGGATCGGTCTTGAACGCCTTGCAGTAGGCTTCGAGCGGATCGGCCCCGATGGCGACGCCGCAGGGATTCGCATGTTTGACGATCACGCAGGCGGTCGCATCGAACGTCTTCACGCACTCCCATGCCGCGTCGGCATCGGCAATGTTGTTGTACGAGAGCTCCTTGCCTTGCAACTGGCGATAGGCCGCGAGCGCACCGGCCGGCGCCGACAAGTCTCGGTAGAACGCCGCGCTCTGATGCGGATTCTCGCCGTAGCGCAGGTCCTGCACTTTCTCGAAGGCGAGGTTCAGCGTGGCCGGATACGCGTTGCGCGAGCTGTGCTGGAGCGCCTCGGTCAAGCTCGTCAGATAGTTCGTGATCGCGCCGTCGTACTGCGCCGTGTGCGCGAAGACCTTCGTCGCCAGGCGGAAGTTCGTCTTGTAGCCGACCGTGTTACCGTTCGCCCGCATTTCATCGAGCACCGCCGAATAGTCGGCCGGATCGACGATAACCGTCACGTCGCGATGATTCTTGGCGGCCGAGCGCAGCATCGTCGGGCCGCCGATGTCGATGTTCTCGATAGCGTCTTCGAGCGTGCATTGGTCTTTCGAAACCGTTGCGACGAACGGATAGAGATTGACGACGAGCAGGTCGATCGTGGGAATCCCGTGCGCTTCGAGCGCGGCCATATGCTCCGGCAGGTCCCTGCGCGCGAGAATGCCGCCGTGCACTTTCGGGTGCAGCGTTTTGACGCGGCCGTCGAGCATTTCGGGAAAGCCGGTGTAGTCGGCCACTTCGGTTACGGTGAGGCCTGCCTCGGCGAGCAGCTTGGCCGTGCCGCCCGTCGACAGAATCTTGACGCCGAGCGCCGAGAGCGATTGGGCGAATTCGACGATGCCGGACTTGTCGGAAACGGAGATGAGCGCTTGCTTGATCATGATGGAAACCAATACCGAAAAGGGACGAGGGCGGCGCGACTACAGCAGACCGTGCTGTTGCAGCTTTTTGCGCAACGTGTTGCGGTTGATGCCGAGATATTCGGCGGCAAGCGACTGATTGCCGCCGGCCTGCTCGAGCACCACCTCGAGCATCGGTTTTTCGACGCACGACATCACCATGTCGAAGACGTCGTGTGCTTTCGCGCCGTCGAGATCCTGGAAGTACCGCCCCAGGCTGTCGCGGACGCATTGTTCGATGTTGTGTTTGCTCATGCTGCTATGGGTTCTTGATGTCTCGGCTGGTTCGGCTCGCCGTTCGTATCCGCTTCGTCTTCCACGTAGACGAGACGGTCGGACAAAGCCAGTTGCGCGTCGAAAAACTCGTTGACGGCCAGCAGTTGTTCGCGTGTGGTATCGAGCGTGTTCATCCTGTGCCGGAACGCATTGGCGCCAGGAAGGCCGCGAGTGTACCAGCCGATATGCTTGCGCGCAGTACGCACGCCAGTGAACTCGCCGTAAAACGCGTAATGATCCTCGAGGTGCTCGTTCATCACCTCGCGAATCTCGGCGATGCGCGGCGGCGGCAGCAGCTCGCCGTGCCGCAGGTAGTATTCGATTTCGCGAAAGAGCCAAGGGCGCCCCTGCGCCGCGCGGCCGATCATGATCGCATCGGCTCCGGTGGCGGCGAGCACGGCCTGCGCTTTCGCAGGCGAATCGATGTCGCCGTTTGCTACCACGGGGATTCGCGCGGCGCGTTTCACGGCAGCGATGGTGTCGTACTCGGCTTCACCGTGATAGAGATCGGCGCGCGTACGGCCGTGCACGGTCAGCATCGAGATGCCGGCGTTCTCCGCGATGCGGGCGATGTTGAGCGCATTCTTGTGCTCGCGGTCCCAGCCGGTGCGGATTTTCAATGTGACGGGCACGGCATCCGGCCCCACGCCGACGGCGGCCACGACCGCCTCGACGATGCGGGCGACGAGCGGCTCGTCCTGCAAAAGCGCGGAGCCCGCGGCGACATTGCAGACCTTTTTCGCCGGGCAACCCATGTTGATATCGATGATCTGCGCGCCGTTGGCCACGTTGTAGCGAGCGGCTTCGGCCATCATTGCCGGATCGGCGCCCGCGATCTGCACTGCGATCGGCTCGACCTCGCCCGCATGATTCGCGCGGCGCATCGTCTTTTCGCTTTTCCAGAGCTGAGCGTTCGATGCGACCATTTCCGATACGGCGTACCCGGCGCCCAGGCGCTTGCAGAGCTGCCGAAACGGCCGGTCCGTGACGCCTGCCATCGGAGCGACGAACAGATTGTTGCGCAGAGTGTGGGGGCCGAGGGTTGGCATGATGGAACGGCTGTCCGGGCTCGTGA
The DNA here is from genome assembly GCF_013282575.1 of Paraburkholderia sp. NMBU_R16. GTDB lineage: Bacteria > Pseudomonadota > Gammaproteobacteria > Burkholderiales > Burkholderiaceae > Trinickia. The sequence continues at coordinate 132,706 of NZ_JAAAYE010000003.1, read as the reverse complement.
CGCGGCGCGGACGCAGGCTGGCGACAAGGGAAACGGGCATTTTACCGCGTTAACGGTCAGCCCCGGTCAGCCCTCGTTTCGCAAGCTACTGGCGCTGGCCGAACATCATCTGTCGCGCGAGCGCGGTCTTGGCGGGCGGCAGGAATTCGAGCGCCGTCAGCGCGAGGCCGCGCAGCGGCGACAGCGGCCCGAGATCGGCCGTGAACAGGCGCGCAAGCGTGTCGGTCGCGCCGATCGTGAGCCTTCTGTCGAACCGGCGTGCTTGGGCGAACGCGGCGAGTGCCTCCGGCACGGGCCCGAGCCGCGCGAGCGCATCGGCCAGCGCGTGCGCGTCGCGCAGCCCCAGATTGAGGCCTTGTCCCGCGACCGGGTGAAGCGTCTGCGCGGCGTTGCCGATCGCCGCAATGCGGCCATCGACGAGCGTCTTTGCCGCGGCGAGGCCGAGTGGGAAAGCGGCACGGCCCCGTATCGCCTCGAAGCGGCCCATCCGCGAGCCGAACGCGCGCCCGAGTTCGTCGAGCAACTCGGCATCGGCAAGTCCGGCGCGGCGGGTGGCCTCATCGGGCAACATGCACCAGACGAGCGCGTAATCGGCCTGTCCGACCCCGCCCATCGGTAAAAGCGCGATCGGCCCTTCGTCGGTGAAGCGCTCCCAGGCTGTATCCGGCTGCGGTATGGCGACGCTCACGACGCCGACGAGCGCGGTTTGTCGATAGTCGCGCATCGTGCGGCGGGCGACCTCGGTAGAGCCTGCCGCGCCATGCGACCTGTCGTCCTCGCCCTCGCCCTCGCCCTCGCCGGTGCGCACCTCGCCGAAGAGTCCGCCTTCGGCGTTGACGACGATGCGCGCGCGCACGGTGCGCCGCACGGCTGCCGTTTCGAGCGGCAGCGTCAGCGCGTCGTCGCCCGGCTCGTTACGCGGCAGCAGTGCGGAGGTGGACGTGAACCAGTGTACGGCGGTGCGCCGCACGGTCCGGGCGAGCGTCTGCACGAGCGAGCCGTACCGAACGACATAACCAAGGGCCGCGAGGCCGTGCTCGTCACGTTCGATCAGCGTGCGGCCGAATCGTCCGCGCTCCGAAACGTGGATGCGCTCGATCGGATGGGCGTCGGCGGGCCACGCCCCTAGCGGCTCCAGCAACATACGGGAGCCCTCCGAGACGGCGATGGCGCGTGGATCGTTGGTCGCCTCCTCCGGCTCGCGCGCATCGACGAGCGCGACGGCGAGTCCGGCGCTTGCACTGCGCCGGGCAAGCCAGGCGGCGAGCGCGAGGCCGACGGGGCCCGCGCCGACGATCGCCACATCGAAGTCAGGACCGCCCGCCTCGCGCGAGGCTTGGGCCACGTCGGCAGATTGGGCGGATCCGGTCGGTCCGTTTGGGGTCGATTGCGCGGTCATGGCTGAGCGGCCCGCGAGGCAAGCATGAGTGCTTCGATTTCGTCGGCTTGCACGGGCACGTCTCGCGACAGCAGCTCGCAGCCGGTCTCGGTCACGACCGCATCGTCCTCGATCCGTATGCCGATGTCCCAGTAGCGCTCGGGCACGTCCTCGGCCGCGCGGATATAGAGCCCCGGCTCGATCGTGAGCGTCATCGAGGCCGCGAGCGTGCGCCAAGGCAAGGCGCCTTGCGCATCGCGCGGGGCGCCGCGGTCGCGGTAATCGCCGCAATCGTGCACGTCCATGCCGAGCCAGTGGCCAGTGCGGTGCATATAAAAGCGCGCATAGGCGCGCTCGGCAATGACATCGTCGACCGACGAGAAGCGCTCGCGCGCAATGATGCCGGTATCGAGCAGCCCCTGCGCGAGCACGCGCACGGCGGCGTCATGCGGCGCCTCGAAGCTCACGCCCGGGCGCGTCGTATCGATGGCGGCTTGCTGCGCGGCGAGCACGATGTCATAGAGCTCCCGCTGCGGCGAGGAGAACCGCCCGTTCGCGGGGAACGTGCGTGTGATGTCGGAGGCGTAGCCGTCCAGCTCGCACGCTGCGTCGATCAGCACGAGTTCGCCGTCGCGCAACACCGCATTGCCGGCCGGGTAGTGAAGCACGCAGGCGTTGGCGCCCGCTGCGACGATCGAGCCATAGGCGGGGCTCTGCGCGCCGCGGCGCCGGAAGGTATAGAGCAGCTCGGCCTCGAGCTCGTACTCGGTCATGCCGGGCCGGCATACGGACATCGTGCGCCGGTGGGCTTCGGCCGAGATCTGCGCGGCGCGGCGCATGATCGCGACCTCGTGCGGGTCCTTGAAGAGCCGCATATCGTCGAGTTTCGGCGTGAGATCGACGAGCGCCACGGGCGCGGCGACGCCGCTGCGGCTTTGCGAGCGCACCGCGTCGAGCCATCCGCGAATTTTACCGTCGAGTTCGCCCGATTGCGCGAACAGGTAATGCAGCGCCGGCGCGTCGGCAATCAGGCGCGGCAGCTCGGCATCGATTTCGTCGACGGAAAATGCCGCATCGAAGCCGAATGCGTCGCGCGCGGCCTCGGGGCCGAAGTGAAAGCCTTCCCAGGTTTCGCGCTCGGCGTTCTTGGGGCGGCAGAAAAGCAGACTGGCCGGCTCGTCGTCGCGAGCCTCCGCGTCGAGCACGATGAACGCCTGCGGTTCGGTGAAGCCGGTGAGGTAGTAGAAGTAGCTGTCGTGCCGGTACGGGTAGTCGGTATCGCGATTGCGCGCGAGTTCCGGGGCCGTCCGTACGATGGCGACACCGCCGCCGGCCGCGCGCAGCGCAGCCAGCAGGCGCTCGCGGCGTTCGCGGTAGACGGCAACGGCGAGGGGGGGATCGGTCGGTCGATTCATCGTGAGATTGTAGCGCCCAAACGGCGGCCCGATGGCGTGGCGCCGTCGCGGCGCGGCGCGCGCGTCAGCCGGCCTGTTGCATTCCGCCGACAGGTGCTGATCTGGCCGATCGGGCCGATACCCCCGCAACGCTGTCCGCCGTTATGATCGTTGGCAACGTTATACTCTCCGTCGCACACCTGAGAAACGCAGATGATGAAACTAATCGGTTCGCTGGCCAGCCCATATGTGCGCAAAGCACGCATCGTGCTGGCCGAAAAGAAGATCGACTACCAATTGGTGCTCGAAGACGTCTGGGCACCCGATACGACTATTCATACGTTCAATCCGCTTGGCAAGGTTCCTTGCCTCGTCATGGAGGACGGTGAGGCCGTATTCGATTCCCGCGTCATTTGCGAGTATGTCGATACGCTGTCGCCCGTTGGCCGGCTCATTCCGCAATCGGGCCGGGAGCGCGTCGAAGTCCGCTGCTGGGAGTCGCTGGCTGACGGCGTACTCGATGCCGGCGTCCTGATCCGCCTCGAGACTACGCAGCGCGAAGAGGCGCGGCGCAGCGAAGGCTGGGTCGCGCGCCAGCGGCGCAAGATCGAGGAAGCGCTGGGTGCCATGTCGCAAGGGCTCGCCGGCAAGCCGTGGTGTGCGAACAACCATTTTTCGCTTGCCGATGTGGCAGTCGGTTGCGCACTCGGCTACCTTGACTTCCGGATGCCGGAGCTTGGCTGGCGCGAAAAGCATTCGAATCTCGACAAGCACTTCGCGAAGCTTTCGCAGCGGCAGTCGTTCATCGACACGATCCCCGCTTGAATCTTCCCGACGCGCCCCCGCACGATGAGCGCTCGCCCGAGCACACCGACCCGGCCGCGGTTTGCCACGCACGCGCGCTGAGCGGGCGGAGGATGGCCGGTGCGGCGCTCGCTTTCCTCATACTTCTCGGTTTGCTCGTGCTTGCGTGGGAATTCGCCGCGCGGCGCGGTCTCGTCGACCCGTTCTTCGTCTCGCAGCCGTCCGTCATTGCGTATCAGCTTTTCGACTGGTGGCATGGCGCAACGTCGCGCGGCCCATTGGCAACACACATTGGCTTGACGCTCGGCGAGACGGCCGCCGGGGTGGCAGGCGGCTCGTTGGCTGCCGCGCTGGCTGTCGCAGCTTGTCCGGCGGATTCGATGCGCGGCCGGATACTGCGGCTCGCGACGGGCATCGCGCAGCCGGCCGTCGGTATCGGCATTGCTGCGGCGCTTGTCATGGGGTTGAGCGGCGCAAGCGGATGGGTGCCCAAGGCTGTGTTCGCCGCGCTGGCCGTGTTCGCGATAGCGATGGCCGATGGGCGCAAGTCGCTTCGCACGTCGTCGCGCTTACGCCTGCGGTGCCAGCTTGCACTTGCCGCGGCGGTGCTCGCCGAATGCCTGGCCCCGAGCCGCGGTGTCGGCTTTCTGATCGTGCGTTCGCTACATCAATTCAATGCGGGCGGCGTTTATGCGGCGCTCGTCGTACTCGTTGCGATATCGGTGGCGATCGACGTCGTGGCCGCCGCCTGTTCGATGATCCCGCCGCCCAGGCAGACATCGCCGTCGTAGAGCACCGCCGACTGGCCGGGCGTCACGGCCCACTGTGGGGTGTCGAAGCCAAGCGAGAACTGTTGCGGCCCGCCTTGCGCGCTGAACGTGCATGGGGCGTCGGCTTGCCGGTAGCGCGTCTTGGCGCCGAGCCGCGCGCGATCGTCGGGCGCGGCGCCTGCCACCCAACTCGTATTGCCCGCGACGAGCGTCTCCGACAGCAGCCACGGATGATCGTGGCCCTGCACGACGTAGAGCGTGTTCGTCGCCATATCCTTGCCGGCGACGAACCACGGCTCGCCGCTGCCGCTCTTGCTGCCGCCGAGGCCGATTCCCTTGCGCTGTCCAAACGTATAGAAAGCCAGACCGATGTGCTCCCCGACGACAACGCGCTCGGGCGTCATCATCGGCCCCGGCCGGGTAGGCAGATAGCGGTTCAGAAACTCGCGGAACGGCCGCTCGCCGATAAAACAGATACCGGTCGAATCCTTTTTCTTCGCATTGGGCAGGCCGATTTGCTCGGCGATCGCGCGCACCTGTGTTTTGGGAATGTCGCCGAGCGGAAATAACGTCTTCGACAACTGCGCCTGATTGAGGCGATGTAGAAAGTAGGACTGATCTTTCGTGTGATCTTTCGCCTTGAGCAGCTCGAAGCGGCCATTGGCTTCGCGCACACGCGCGTAGTGTCCTGTCGCGATCGTCTCGGCGCCGAGCGACATCGCATGGTCGAGAAACGCCTTGAACTTGATCTCCGCGTTGCAGAGCACGTCCGGGTTCGGCGTGCGGCCGGCCGAATATTCGCGCAGGAACTCGGCGAACACGCGGTCCTTGTATTCGGCCGCGAAGTTGACGGCTTCGACGTCGATGCCGATCAGGTCCGCGACGGAGACGACGTCGATCCAGTCCTGCCGCGTCGAGCAGTACTCGCTGTCGTCGTCGTCCTCCCAGTTCTTCATGAACAGGCCGACGACGTCATAACCGGCTTCCTTGAGGAGCCAGGCGGTCACCGACGAATCGACACCGCCCGACATACCCACCACCACTTTTTGCTTGCTCATCGAATTCACTGCTATCGGGTTCATGGCGCGTCGGCGACTGGCGGTCCGACCGAATGCGTATGCAGAAGGTCGAGCGCAAAGCGCTGGCCGGCGAGGTAATCGTCGAGCGAGCGCATGACGAGCGGCGTCCGGTGACGCTCGCGACAGGCACGCAGTTCGTCGGGCGTGAGCCAAAGCGTACGCACGATCCCCGCATCGAGCGTGCGCGGCGCAGGCTCGGCGCTGCAGGTGCCGCAGAACGTGAAGCGCAGGTACGTTGTGCCGCTGCCAGGTTTGTCGATATGCGTCATATAGACGCCGACGAGCGCTTGCGGGGCGAACGTGTGCGCCGTTTCCTCGAGCGTTTCCCGGATGGCGGCCTGAAGCAGCGTCTCGCCGGCTTCGAGATGGCCAGCCGGCTGGTTGATCCGCAGGCCGTCCGCCGTCTGCTCCTCGACCATCAGAAAGCGGCCGTCGCGCTCGATGACGGCCGCGACCGTCACATGCGGCGCCCAGCGTTCATTTTTCATAGCAGCGCATTTTACCGAATGCGCGATGCGGCCGCTCGACACCTCCTGGCGATCGATCCGCACCGATTTTCGTCAGCCGGCACAAGTTCGGTTAAAGTGTCGCTTCGAATCAGCCGTGTCAGCCGTGTATCTCGACAGATGGAGCCGGCGTGCGTGGTCGGCCTGTCTTCGCTTTGCTTGACGAACGAGAAGGTGAGGAGGATTGAACGATGCACATCGGAGTGCCAGCCGAAACGCGTGCGCATGAAGCGCGCGTGGCCGCGACGCCCGAGACGGTCAAGAAGTACGTCGCGGCCGGACATCGTGTCACGATCGAGCGCGGAGCGGGAAGTGCCGCTAGCGTGACCGACGACGCGTTCGCCGCCGCGGGCGCGGAGCTTGCCGACGCGGCGACCGCGTTCGGCACCGAACTCGTCCTGAAGGTGCAGTCGCCGGAGCCGGCGGAACTCGCGATGATGAAGCGGGGCGCCGTCGTGGTCGGGATGCTCGAACCGTTCAACGCCGAGAATGCCGCGCGCCTGGCCGCCGCGGGCGTGACCGCCTTTGCGCTCGAGGCCGCGCCGCGCACGACGCGCGCACAAAGCCTCGATGTGCTGTCCTCGCAAGCCAATATCGCGGGCTACAAAGCCGTACTCGTTGCGGCCGATCTCTATCCGCGTTTCATGCCGATGCTGATGACGGCCGCGGGCACGGTCAAGGCCGCGCGCGTGCTGGTGCTTGGCGCGGGCGTGGCCGGGCTGCAGGCCATTGCGACGGCGCGTCGCCTCGGTGCGGTCATCGAGGCGTCCGACGTGCGGCCGGCCGTCAAGGAGCAAATCGAATCGCTCGGCGCGAAATTCGTCGAGGTGCCTTACGAAACCCAGGAAGAGCGCGATGCGGCCGAAGGCGTCGGCGGCTATGCGCGGCCGATGCCGGCGAGTTGGCTTGCGCGTCAGGCGCAGCAGGTCCACGAACGCGCCAAGCTTGCCGACATCGTCATCACGACAGCGCTGATTCCGGGGCGCGACGCGCCGACGCTGCTGTCGGAGGATACGGTCAAGGCCATGCGGCCGGGCTCGGTCGTCGTCGATCTGGCGGCAGGGCGCGGCCCCGAGCCGGCGGACCGCCCCGGTCAGCGCGGCGGCAATTGTCCGCTCACCGAGGCCGACCGCGTCGTGACGAAACACGGTGTGACGATCGTCGGTCACACGAACCTGCCGGCCATGGTCGCCGCCGACGCATCCTCGCTCTACGCGCGCAACCTCTTCGACTTCCTCAAACTGATCGTGACGAAAGAAGGCGCGCTGAACATCGACCTGACCGACGACATCGTCGCGGCAACGCTGATTGCCCGCGACGGTGCGACCACGCGCACATCCTAAGGAGAGCCGGCGATGGAAATCATCAACCACACGGTCATCAATCTGATCATCTTCGTGCTGGCCGTCTATGTCGGCTATCACGTGGTCTGGAACGTCACGCCTGCGCTGCATACCCCGCTCATGGCCGTGACCAATGCGATTTCGGCAATCGTGATCGTCGGCGCGATGCTGGCGACCGGGCTCACCGTCGGCGGCGCCGGCAAGTTCTTCGGCACGCTGGCCGTGCTGCTCGCGGCAGTGAACGTGTTCGGCGGTTTTCTCGTGACCCGGCGCATGCTCGAGATGTTCAAGAGAAAAGAACCGAAAAAACTGACGAAGGAGGGTGCGTAAATGAGCATGAACGTCGTTACGCTCCTGTATCTCGTCGCCTCCATCTGTTTCATTCAGGCGCTCAAGGGCCTCTCGAATCCGAAGAGCGCACGCGCGGGCAATGTATTCGGCATGGCCGGGATGGCGATTGCGATCCTTACCACGGTCGCGCTGATCGTCAGAGAAGCCGCGCTGCTGGGCTCGAATCTCGCACTCGGGCTCGGGCTGCTCTTCGCCGCGCTCGTCGTCGGCGGTGCGGTGGGGGCGTTCGTGGCGGCTCGCGTCGAAATGACGAAGATGCCCGAACTCGTCGCCGCGATGCATTCGCTGATCGGTCTCGCAGCAGTCGCGATTGCCTACGCCGTGGTGTCCGAGCCGGCCGCGTTCGGGCTCGTGCCGCCCGATGCACCCTATGCGGGCTATCTGCCGTTCGGCAACCGGATCGAGCTGTTCATCGGCACGTTCGTCGGTGCCATCACGTTCTCGGGATCGGTGATTGCGTTCGGGAAGCTCTCGGGCAAGTACAAGTTTCGACTCTTTCAAGGCGCGCCCGTCGTCTATGCGGGCCAGCATCTGATCAATCTGATGCTCGCGCTCGGCATGCTCGGATTCGGCATCATCTTCTTTCTCACGCAGTCGTGGTTGCCGTTCATCATCATGACGCTGATCGCCTTCGCGCTCGGCGTGCTCATCATCATTCCGATCGGCGGGGCCGACATGCCCGTCGTCGTCTCGATGCTGAACTCGTACTCGGGATGGGCGGCGGCCGGCATCGGTTTCTCGCTGAACAACGCGATGCTGATCGTGGCGGGTTCGCTCGTCGGTTCGTCCGGTGCGATTCTCTCGTACATCATGTGTCACGCGATGAATCGGTCGTTCTTCAACGTACTGTTGGGCGGCTTCGGCGCCGAGCCAGGCGCGGCCGCCGCGGGCGGTCCGGCGGAGCAGCGGCCCGTGAAGTCGGGCTCGTCCGAAGACGCCGCATTCATGCTCGGCAATGCCGAAAACGTCGTGATCGTGCCGGGCTACGGTCTTGCCGTCGCGCGTGCGCAGCATGCGCTGAAGGAGTTGACCGACAAGCTCATCGAGAAAGGCGTCGACGTGCGTTATGCGATTCACCCGGTCGCGGGCCGCATGCCGGGGCATATGAATGTGCTGCTCGCCGAGGCCGAGGTGCCCTACGATCTCGTCTTCGAAATGGAGGACATCAACAACGAGTTCGGCCAGACCGATGTCGTGCTCGTCCTGGGCGCCAACGACGTCGTGAATCCCGCGGCGAAAAACGACCCGGCATCGCCCATCGCGGGAATGCCGATCATCGAGGCCTACAAGGCTCGTACCGTCATCGTCAACAAGCGCTCGATGGCGGCCGGGTACGCGGGGCTCGACAATGAGCTGTTCTATATGGACAAGACGATGATGGTGTTCGGCGACGCCAAGAAGGTCATCGAGGATATGGTGAAGTCGGTCGATTGAGATGCGGGGCCTGACGCGCGGGATGTTGCCGCGCGTCAGGCCGGCCCTCGGCGGCAGCGCTTGCGCGCTCGGGCGTCATGCCGACGATGGCGCTTCGACATGCCGCAGGTAGTCGGCGAGCCGCCGGCCGGTCATGTCGGGAAACGCCTCGTGCGGCGTGACGTCGACCATGCGCGAGATGTCGAAGTTGCGGAAGTCTTCGCGCAGTTCGCACCAGGCGCCGACCGTCCATTGCCCACCCCAATAGACGAGGCTGAGCGGCCAGATGCGCCGCTCGGTCCGGGCGCCTTTCTTGTCCCGATACGAGAAGCTGACGACGCGGCGCGTATCGACGGCGCGATGCAGCGCATCGACGTTTTGCGAGAACTGGCGATCGATGTGATACGACGGCGCGAAAACGGCAAGACGCTCCAGTGTCGCGCGCTTGTCGGCCGGCATGGCCGAAGCCACTTTCGCGAGCGCGCTGCGGGCGCCGGCCGCGAGGCCCGCGCCGCCCCAGGTTTCGATCATGCGGGCGCCGGCTGCCAGTGCCGCGAGTTCGTCGGGCGTGAAGGTGAGCGGCGGCAGACTTGCCGTACGCGAAAGCCGGTAGCCGATGCCTGCCTCTCCTTCGATCGGCACCCCCGATAGTTGCAGATCTCGAACGTCGCGATAGACGGTGCGCGGGGAGACATTCAGCCATTCCGCGAGTTGCTGCGCCGTCGTCAGGCGCCGCCCGCGCAGCAACTCGGCGATCTGGAACAGGCGGTCGGCTCGGCGGCTCATGGCGGACGGACTCGGCTAACGGTAGCGAAATGGCCAAGGGCAAGGCAAGGCAGGTACGGCTCGGCGGGGCCGGTGGCCCGGGCTCGGTATGGCGCGATGATAGCGCGGGCCGTCACCCAACAGTCGCCGAATGAGCGGCCGCGCCCGGCACACATCAGCGCAGTTCGAGCGAATGAAGACCGACTCGGTTGCCCTCGCAGTCGATGAAAAACCCGATGTAGCCGTACCCGTTCGGCAACTCGACCAGCGAGCCGTCCTGCTTGCCACCGGCTTTTTCGATGCGCTTGAGCGTGGCTTGCAACGACGGCTCGGCATTCAGATAGACGAGGGCGCCGTCACCGGGTTGAGCGGGCCGCAACTGCTGGGGGTTGTTGACGATGCAACCGCCCGTTGCACCGTCTTCGTGGGGGAATACTGCCATCGGCACCCCGCCGACGACTTCACGGTTCAATTCGATGCCGAGCGCGGCTTCGTAAAAACGGGCGGCGCGTTCGAGATCGACGGCCGGAAGTTCGAACCAGGCGATAACGCGAGTGGCAGCAGCGACAGCGGTCATGACAGTCTCCATCGTGGGGCGGCGGTGTGCCGGACAGTGCGCCGGGCGGCGCGTGAGGGAGAGTCTGAGGCGGTGCTGCTGACAGCGTTCTGTCAGTAGAGGTGGCGGTGAGGCCGTCCGGGTTTCGAGGTCCGGCAATGGCGGTCTCTGTTGCATCTCTCCGGCACGCATCGGGATGCGGTTCTTACGGATAAAGTAATCCGCCAGTTTGTCGATACAACAAGCTGGATACAGTGCGCTCCACGCAGATGTGGTGCGACCCTTTGAAGCTGGACCGCACGAAGACACAGTCGCACAAGACTGACTGATACTACACAAGAGAGAGCCGATGACCGGGGTCTACAACCCGCTGCTGGTCTGCCTGTCGCTGGTGGTCGCATTCCTTGCGTCCTACACGGCAGTGGAACTGTCCGGCGGCCTGAATACGCTCACGGGCGCCAAACGGCGGCCGCTATGGCTGGCGGGTGGCGCGGTGTCGATGGGCGTGGGCATCTGGTCGATGCACTTCATCGGCATGCTTGCGTTCTCGCTGCCCGTTGAGGTCGGCTACGATCTCGCCAGCACGATAGCGTCGCTGTTCCTCGCGATCGGCGTGTCGCTGATCGCGCTTGCCACGGCGAGCCGCGGCGTGCTGTCGAGCAGGCGCCTGTGCACCGCAGGGACGATCATGGGCATCGGCGTCGCCGCGATGCACTTCACCGGCATGCACGCGATGCAGATGTCGCCGGGAATCGACTACACGATCTGGAGAGTCGCGTTGTCGGTGGGCGTGGCGATCGCCGCTTCGATGGCGGCGCTTTGGCTCGCCTTCACGCTGCGCGCTTCGGACGTGCAGAACGTCGTGGTCAAGCGGCTCGGCGCAGCCTTCATCATGGCGATCGCGATCACCGGAATGCATTATGTCGGCATGAGCGCGGCCAATTTCGCCGCGGGCAGTATTTGCCTCTCCGTCGGCAAGCTCGATGCGAACTGGCTTGCGCTCGTCGTCACCGCGACGTCGTTCACCGTGCTGGTCGGCACACTCGCATTGCTTGGCTTCCATACGAGCAGCCTCTCGATCTCGCTCAGGCGCGCGAACCGGCAACTGCATTATCTCGGCACGCACGACGCGCTGACGAATCTCCCGAACCGCCAGCAACTCTCGTTGCGCATCGCGCAGGCGATCGCCGAATGCTCGCGCAGAGAATCGCAATTCGCCGTGCTCTTCATCGATCTGGATGGCTTCAAGTCGATCAACGATTCACTCGGCCATGGCGTCGGCGACGACCTGCTTAAAGTGTGCGCCGAACGTCTACGCCAGGACGTGCCCACGACCGACATGGTCGCCCGGCTCGGCGGAGATGAATTCGTGATCGTGGTTGAGAACTTGGCCGAGCCGTCGTCCGCCGTGGCGGTTGCCAATGGCGTCCTGCGGCGGCTCAGCCAGGAGATCGACGTCAACGGATTGCCGCTGCGCGTGAGCGCAAGCGTCGGCATTGCGTTCTATCCTCGTGACGGCAGCAATGCCGGCGAACTGCTGCACAGTGCGGACGCCGCGATGTACGTCGCGAAGCAAAGCGGGCGCAACACGTTCCGGGTGTTCGAGCCGCAGATGAACCATACCACCCTCAAATCGCTGATTCTGCAACGCGATCTGCATCGTGCGTTGACGGGCGGCGAACTCAGCGTGTCGTTTCAGCCGAAGTTCAGCGTTGCATCGCAATCGGTGACGGGCGTGGAGGCACTGATTCGCTGGCGCCATCCCGAACTCGGCGAGATTCCCCCGCTCGAGTTCATCCCCATCGCGGAACGCTCGGGCCTCATCGTCGAGATAGGCGACTGGGTATTGCGGGAGGTGTGCAGCAACATTGCGCTATGGGATGCACAAGGGCTGCCTGCGGTTTGTGTGGCGGTGAATCTTTCGCCGATCCAGTTCAACGTGCAAGATCTGGTGGACCGCATCGACACGCTGATCGGCGCAGCCGGCGTCGATCCCTGTCGCCTGATGTTCGAGATCACGGAAACGACGGCGATGCAGAACATCGAGAAGACGAGCCGCACGATCGAAGCGCTGCAGTCGCGCGGCTATACCGTCGCAGTAGACGATTTTGGCACCGGATACTCGAGTCTCGCTTATCTACAGCGCTTCAGGTTCGACCAGATAAAGGTCGACGGCTCGTTTATGCGCGATCTCGTCGCCGGCGGCGAGCGCGGCAGCGCATTGCTGTCGGCCGTCATGACGCTCGCGCGCGCGTTGCAGATCGAGGTCGTGGCGGAAGGTGTCGAGACGCAGTCGCAGTTCCTGACGCTGCGCGAGCTTGCCTGCGATCAGATGCAGGGGTTCCTGTTGAGCCGGCCCTTGACCGCCGTCGAGTTCCCTGCGTTCCTGCGTTCTGCTGCCGACCGGATCGTCACCGCCGGGTGCGCCTGCGTCACGCCGGCGGAATGAGGGCGGCCGCGAATCCCTCGTCGATCAGGGCACGGCGCTAAAGGAAAGCGTATCGCGACGGCTGCGCGCGGCAAGGCGGTGGGTTTAACGACCGCACGCGCAACCGCGCTATACCACCGTCGCGCGGTTCGCAAAACACGGACATGCAGTGGCCAACCGCCGATCAGCCGACGCTGATTTCGACGCGCCGCGGCTTCGCTTCGTCGCGGCGCGGAATCGTCAGCTTCAGCACGCCGTCGCGCAGTTGCGCGTCGATGCGCGATACGTCGAAGTCCGGGCTCAGCGTGAACGCGCGCGCGAAGTGCGGGTGACGGATTTCCGCGTGCTGCAGACGCAACCCGGAGGGCGTCGGTACGACCGCTTCCGCTTCGATCGTCAGACTGCCGTCGTGTACGCGCACATCGAGTTTTTCGCGCGGTACGCCTGGCAGATCGGCGTAGAGCGTAATGCCATGACGGTCCTCGAAAATATCCACGTCCGGCGCGAGGCGCACTTGACGCGTTGCGGTCTGTTCGTTCCCCGGGTTCCTCGCGGTCGTGCTGCTCCCTTGGGCCTGCGTGGCCAATTCGGTTGTGTCATTCATGATGTCCTCCGTAATGCCTTGGGCGGGCCGCCCCACCGGCCGAATTCGCTGTTTCGTGCGTCGCCGCGTTTACTGCACGGTGATCGAACGCGGCTTCGACGCTTCGGACTTGCCGACGCTGATCGTCAGGCACCCGTCCACGTAGCGCGCGTTGACTTTGTCCGGGTCGGCGGGCTGCGGGAGTTCCACGACGCGCCGGAATGCGCCCACGAAGCGCTCCTCGGCATAGACTCGTGTCTCGTCGGACGACTCCGGCTCGATGCGTTTGCGCTCGCCGCTGATGGTAAGCAAGCCCTTGTCGATTGAAACGTCGATCGTGGCCGGATCGAGCCCTGGCGCGAATGCGACGATTTCGACCGATTCGTCGGTCGTGCCGATGTTGATGGGAGGGAAGGCGTCGAAGCGCGTGGCGCGCAGACTCGCCGGGAACCCCGCGAAGAGGTTCGTCATCTGCCTTTGCAGGCGATCGAGCTCGCCCAGCAGATTGGCGTCGAAGAAAAGATCGCTCATGATTGGCTCCTTTCGGGGGCCCGCACGGAGCTGAACCGGACTACGCGCTCCAGTTCATCCGTCCGCGAGGAAGCCCGCTGACAAACAAATCGAAACACGCAGCGCGTGAACCGCGACTGCCTGAGCGAAACCTAAGATAGTGCAGAAAATGGAGATTTCAAGAGGGGGGCGGTAAGCGGCTGCGGCGTTCGCGCATTGGCGTGCCGGGACGCGCGGCGCAATCATGCGGTTCGGTGTGGATTCATCTGAAGTTTGTTGTATCTTGCGGCATGCGATCCATTACGCGAGCCTCGCCATGCCGATTTCGTGCAAGTTTGCATTGAACAACAGCCAGTTTTCGACATTCACCTGCGCCGGCATCGGTGCCTTCGCCGCTTTTTCCGGCAATGGTTTGGGGCGCGACAATCCAGCAGCCGTAGACAAACCCGATATTGGGCCCCTGCCGCCTGGGCGGTATTACATCGTTGATCGCGAGTCCGGTGGGCGGATGGGCAGCATCCGTGATTTCGTACTTAAACATTTTTACGGCACCGACAGGACCACTTGGTTTGCGCTATATCGCAGCGACGATGTGATTGATGATTGGACCAGCATAAACGGCATCCGCCGTGGCAACTTCAGGCTTCACCCCATTGGCCCGCGCCGACTCAGCGACGGCTGTATCGCAATAGTCAGTCCGAGTCAGTTCAAAATGCTGTACGACCGTTTGAAGTCGACTCCAACCATTTCCATACCCGGAACGGCGATGCGCGCCTATGGGACGGTAGACGTGCGATGAAGCGCATAACCCGCATAACAGTCAACATCGTGTCGGTCATCGCCATTGCGCTCGGTGTCGTGCGCATTCTCGGCGGTATTCCGTTTGCACCATGGGCGACGGATTTGTTGATCCGCCTTGCTGCAGGGTTCGGCATGTACGGTGACGAGCAGGTCGAAGACGTCTACGTGATCGCCAGCCTGCTCATCGCGGTCGCGTTCGCTTCGGCTCTCGTCTGGGCCGCCAATCGATTGGTAGCTCGCCGACGTAGTTGACCGTACGCCGTTTGCGCAGCCGGAATGTCGGCTTTACATTCAACTCGAACGGCAATGCGGCCTCCCCAAGAACCGCTCCGGCTTTAAGCACTCACTCTCGAGGCTCACCATCGTCACGCGCCGGCCGCGACTTCACGCTGCCCGTCACGAGATCGAAGCGAAAGAGCCGGCACTCGAGCGCGCCGTTGAAAAGCGGCGTCTTCGTCGATTCGCGTAGCCGCATGAGCCCGGGCAGTTTGCGATCCGCCGTCAACACGAAAGCGCTCCAGCCCGCGAAGCGCTGTTTGAGTGCATCGCCAAACGCCTGAAAGAACTCCGCATCCGGGGTTTCTTCGTGAGCACGGCGAAAACCTTCCGCGTTTTCACGCGGCTCGCGCAGTTCCCCGCGCGGGCCGCGGCCACGTACCGTGAGTCGCTCCCCATAGGGCGGATTCGCGACGACGATACCGGGGGCCGCGATCGGCGGCGTGATCGCCCGCGCGTCGAGCTGCTTGAGCGAGATCGACGGCAACCCAGCCCGTTCGAGGTTCGCGCGGGCCTTCTCCAGCATATCGCCCGAGATATCGCTGCCGAAAATGCGCAGATCGGACGCATTCGATGCCCGTGCCGCGCGTTTGGCGTCCATCGCCTCGACTTTCATCGCCTGCCAGGCCGCGACGTCGTATTGCTTCAGCTTCTCGAAACCGAACCGGCGCTCGACGCCGGGTGCGATACCGAGCGACATTTGCGCCGCTTCGGCAAGGAACGTGCCGCTGCCGCACATGGGATCGTAAAGCGGCGTGCCCGGCGTCCAGCCCGCCACGCGCAGGATGCCGGCGGCGAGGTTCTCGCGCAGCGGCGCTGCGCCCTTGTCGAGCCGCCAACCGCGCTTGAACAGCGGTTCGCCCGAAGTATCGAGATAAAGGGTGCAAAGATCGGCGGTCAGAAACGCGGACACGCGCACGTCGGGCTGCGCCGTGTCGATGCTCGGACGCGCACCGCTCACGCTGCGCAGACGGTCGCAGACCGCATCCTTCACGCGCAGCGTGGTGAACTCGAGGCTGCGCAGCGGCGATTTGATCGCGGTGATGTCCACGCGCAGCGTTTCGTTCGCGGAAAACCAGGTCTCCCAGCGCTGCTCCGCAGCAAGCGCATAGACATCCTGTTCATTGCGATAGGAGCGCTCGGCGATCTTGAGCAGCACGCGGCTGGCAATGCGCGAATGCAGATTGGCCGCCATGCCGACCGCCCAGCCGCCGCGAAACTGTACGCCGCCAGGCACTTGGGTGCCGGCCTCGTACGGGGCGGCAGCGCCTGCCGTTTGCAGGCGGGCGCCGATTTCCGCGAGCTCGGCGGCAAGCGCGGCTTCGAGCCCGCGCGGACAAGGGGCGAAAAAATCGAACGGCGTGGGTGAGGACATAAGGCACAGGGGTAATTCAAAGACGCCATTGTACGCGCCTCATCCATGCGTCCCGGCGCCTCCACGCGCGGCTCGAACACAAGTGTGCGCTGTGGCGGCGAAACCGTTTTCAATCTGCGCTGCCGGGACGGCCTTGCCGGCGTCCGATTTCGCCGCGCTGTCAGTTCGAACTGCTCACAGCGCCCTGGCTTCCCGACGCGCACCCGCTGGCCGTCGCACCCGCACCCGCGGCGGCCGGCCGCGCCGCCAACGCGCGCACGGCGGCCGCGATGTCGTCGGCCATTTGTGCGACGGCGCGGCGGTGCCCGTCGACGAGCGCGGGGTAGCCGGCTTCGACAGGCTCGCTCGCCACGGTTCGACAGGTCAGCAAGGCCTGAGAGCCTACGGCGCGCACGCTCCACACCGCGTCGAGCACCGCGCGCGAACCAGGCCACGATTCGAAGCGGCGCACGTTGACCGTGATGCGGTAAACCGGCACGCCTGCCGGATAGGGCGCGCCATACACATCGAACGAGCCGAGGCGCGCGGCGAGATCGCTCGACAGCGCTCTGCGGATTTCATCGGCGGGCGGTGAGGCCCAGCGTTCCTGCTCGAGCACGTCGACGCGTGCATCGCCAGCCTCCACGACGAGCTGATTGCGCGAAACCTGGGCCGGCGTGTCGACGGGGGGCACCTCGAACAACAACGCGGGAGCCGTCGCCGGACGTTGCGCTGCCGCTGCCGGCACCGCTGCGTCGCCGCCGGCATTCGCGCCGCTCAATGTATAGAAGCGGCTCGAGGGCGAGGCGCAGCCAATGAGCGCCGCGGCGCTGGCCCAGATCGCAGCACGAACGAGCCTGGCCCGGTAGGAAGTGCGAATGGAGGTCATGGATGGCCATCCTTGGCTTTGCCGCGCAATAGCGATTCGGGATGCCGCTCGAGATAATCGGCGAGCGCGTTCAGCGATTGCAGCGTCTGCGTGAGTTGGTTCAACGCCTGATGCATATCCGATTGCAGCGGCGAATCCTGCTGCAGCGTGGCCTGCGCCGCGCCGAACGTTTGCCGCGCCGCGGCGAGCGTGTCGCGCGCCTGCGGGGCGAGTTCGGTATCGAGCTTCTTGAACAGATTGTTGGCGTTCTTCAGCGTGCCGTTCAGATTCTGGCTGATCTCGTCGAACGGAATTTTGTCGATCTTTTTCGCGATGTCGGCCACCTGCAACTGCAGCTCTTCCAGCGTGTTGGGCACCGTCGGCAAGACCAGCGGCGCATGCCGCATGTCCAACGACGCCCGCGGTGCGTTCGGGAAAATATCGAGCGCAACATAGAGCTGGTTCGTGAGCAGATTGCCGGTACGCAACTGGCCGCGCAGCCCATGCGCGACGAGCGTGCTCAGCAGTTCCATCCCCGCGGTCGGTCCCCCGCGCGCAATGGCGTCGCGGAACTGTTGACCGAGCCGGTCGGGATAGAGGTTCATCGTGACGGGCATCGTGAAATTGCGTGCCTTCGGATCGTACTCGACACCGATTCGCGTCACCTCGCCGAGCTCGATTCCGCGGAAATCGACGGTCGCGCCCGGGGACAGTCCGCGCACCGACTGGTTGAAGTTCATGACCACCGACAGCGGCGGGCCGTCCGGCTCACGCATTGCGCTGCTTTCGTCGCTGGCGAGCCGGAACACCGCATCGTCGGGTGCGGGCTGGCCCACGGCTTGCCCGGGCGGCGACTGAAACGCCACGCCGCCGACGATGACGGTGGCGAGCGACTGCGTATTGAGCTTCAGGCCGCTGGAATCGAGCCGCAGATCGACGCCGCTCGCATGCCACCAGCGTGAATTGGTGCCGACGTATTGGTCGTAGGGCGAATTGACGAATACCTCGACCGTCACGCCGGTGCCGTCCTTGTCGAGCGAGAAGCCGACCACTTGTCCGACTTGCACGCGCCGGTAATAGACGGGCGAGCCGATGTCGAGCGAGCCCAGCGAGCCGCCTTGCAGCGTATAGCGGCGCCCGCGCAGATCGCCCGTCACGGCCGGCGGCTTTTCGAGCCCGACGAAATCGGATTGCGCGTTATGCGAGCGGCCGGCGTCGACTCCGATGTACGAACCCGACAGCAGCGTGCCGAGCCCCGTTACGCCGCTCGCACCGATGCGCGGACGCACGATCCAGAATTTCGTGTCTTCGACGGCGAAGTCCTCGGCCTCCTTGGTCAGCTCGACTTCCACGAGCACACGGTGATGGTCCTTCGACAAGCGTATCGTTTTGACCGCGCCGATATCGACATCCTTGTACTTCACCTTCGTCTTGCCCGGCTCGAGGCCCTCGGCGCTCGAGAAACTGATCGTAATGGTCGGCCCGCGATCGATCACCGATTTGACGACGAGGCCGATACCGATCAGCGCGGCAACGAGCGGTACCAGCCAGACGAGCGAGGGCAGCCAAGTGCGTTTCGCTGCCACGGGCTCGGGCAAATCGGGCGGCAGCTCCGGGCCCCCGGGCGGAGCGCCGTTGGCGTTGGGGGGCTGTCCTTGCGAACTGGTCATGATGAAGGTCCTGAGTCGGGCGGGCGGCGTTGCGCAGTGTCGGCGGTATCGGCGGTATCGGCTCCGCTTTCGTCGTGCACAGCGTCCCAGATGAGGCGCGGATCGAACTGCATCGAAGCGAGCATCGTCAGCACGACCACGGCGGCGAACGCAAGCGCGCCCCAACCGGCCGTGATGACGGCGAAAGACTTGAACCGTACGAGCGCGACGGTCAGCGTGATGACGAAGACATCGAGCATCGACCAGCGGCCGATGCGCTCGACGAGCCGATAAAGCCGCGTGCGTTCGAGCGGGCGCCACGGCGAGCGCTGCTGGACGGTGATCGCTAGCAGCGCGAGCACGGTGAGCTTGAGCATCGGTACGAGAATGCTTGCAACGAAGACGATGATGGCCAGCGGCCAGTCTCCGGAGACCCAGAAATAGACGACGCCGCTCATGATCGTGTCGTCCTGGTCGCCGAACAAGGAACTCGTATGGAGCACGGGCAACAGGTTAGCGGGAATGTAGAGCAACGCCGCCGCGATCAGCAGCGCCCAGGTGCGCGAAATACTGTTCGCCTGGCGCTGATGGAGCGCGGCGCCGCAGCGCGAGCAATGCTGTCGCGCGCGCCGCGGCGCAGCGCGGACTTCGACGTTGCCGCATGCGTGGCAGGCGATGAATCCAGCGCGGGCCGTGGTGAGATAGCTCATCGGGCGTCTATCGGCGGTGCGCCGACGCATGTGGGATGCCGCCATGCGTGGGTGTACGGGGTGCTGGGGACGGGCGCAGGGCGTCTGCGATATCCCAGAGCGCGCGCGGATCGAACATGACGACGACGGCCAGCATCAGCGTCAGCCCGCCGAACGCGAAGAGCGCCGCCTCGGGCACCACGCGGGCGAGGCTCGTCATCTTGACGATGGTGACGAGGATGCCGAGCATCAGCACCTCGACCATCCCCCACGGCCGAACGAACTGGATGGTCCGCAAAACCAGATCGAAGGCGGGCGGCACGACGCCCGAGCGAACCGGCATCAGCACGTAGAGCAGCGCGACGAGTTCGACGAGCGGAAATAGAAACGTCGAACAGAAGACGGCCACGGCGACGAGCTCCATGCCATCGTTCCATAGCACGCTGATCGCGCCGATCAGCGTAGTCTGGGAAGTCGTGCCATTCAGATCGAGTTCGACGATCGGAAAGCCTTGTGCAATCAGGAAGGTGATCAGGGCGGCGACCGCGAGCGCGGCGATCAGGTCGAGGCGGGTCGCGCTCGAGCGAAAAAGCAACGCCGCGCAGCGCGGGCAACGCGTGTTCATCTGCTGCGCATGATGCGGTTTTCGCAACAGTGCGTCGCATTCGTGGCATGCAATCAGATCCAAGCGATTCATGGGCGGCGGGCTTTCGTCCTGGTTTCATCGCGGGCCGCGGGGCGTCCGCGCGAGGTGCGGATGGGCCGCAAGTCCGCGCCCATCTTACCAAATGGACCTTCGAGGGGGCGCCGCGCGTCCCGCGGCCGGGCTCGCCGATCGAACGATTCAGGTCGGTCCGAGCGGCGCGTGGGCACTTTGCAGTGGGCGGCGGTCGCCGGCGAGAAGCCCGTTTGCGATCCCGCACGCATTTTCAGGTTGCGGTACGATGGCGCCCGTTGGAATAGCAAGCGGGACACATCCGTTTCATCAGTGTCCGGGTAGCGGGCCCGCTTTCATGTCACTCGACGCCTTGCCATGCAAACCAAACGTCAGCCTTCCTTTGCCCGATCAGACGGCTACACGAATATTGCAATCGCCTTTCACTGGGCGATCGCGCTTTTGATCGTGGGCGGATTCGCGATCGGCTGGATCATGACCCGCATTCCCGGCTTCACCCCCGAGAAGCTGCGCTATTTTTCGTGGCACAAGTGGATTGGCGTGACCGTGTTCGCGTTGGCGCTCGCGCGCATCCTGTGGCGCCTGACGCACGAGGCGCCACCGCTGCCGTCCCGCATGAGCGCGTGGCAGCGCACGGCTGCGAATGCCGTGCACGGGCTGCTGTACCTGCTGATGATCGCGGTCCCCGTTACCGGGTACCTCTATAGCTCGGCCGCGAACGTGCCCGTCGTCTATCTCGGGCTCATTCCGTTGCCTCGCATCATCGATCCGAACCCCGAGTGGAAAGCGATCCTCAAGACCGCGCATATTACGCTCGATTACGGACTCGGCATTCTCGTGCTGGCGCACGTGGCGGCCGCGCTCAAGCATCAATGGATCGACCGGGACAAGCTGCTCGCCCGGATGATTCCGTTTCTCAAGTGATCCCTGAACGGAAATGACAATGAAAGCATCGTTTTACCGCTACATGCTGGCGGCGTTCGCCGCGGCGACCATGGCCGCCGCCGGCATGGCCCAGGCGCAGGTCGATGCCGCGAAGAGTTCGATCGTCGCGACTTCCAAGCAGATGAACGTGCCCGTGGACGGCAAGTTTACGAAGTTCACGGCGCAAATCAGTTTCGATCCGGCCAAGCCGACGACGGGCAACGCCCAATTCACCATCGACGTGGCGAGCTACGATCTCGGCGACAAAGAGTACAACCAGCAGGTAGCCGGCAAGGACTGGTTCGATGCGAAGACTTATCCGAGCGCGACCTTCGTTTCGAGTGCCATCGCGCCGGCAGGCGGCAACAAGTACAACGTGACGGGCAAATTGACGATCAAGGGCAAGAGCCAGAACGTCGTCGTGCCCGTGACCGTGAGCCAACAAGGCGGCACACAGGTCTTCGACGGCGCGTTGCCGATCAAGCGTTCGACGTTCGACATCGGGACCGGCGAGTGGAAGGACACATCGGTCGTCGCCGATGACGTCACCATCAAGTTCCACATCGTCGCCGCTGCGAAGAAGAGCTGACCTGCCGCGCTGAACTGCGCCGTACACGATCAACCCTTACGCCGCCCGGATGGCGGCTTGCATCAGGAGAATCGATGAAAACCAACCTGCTCATCGCCGCGGCACTCGCCGCCTCGATTTCGGGCGCTGCATTTGCTGCCGACGTTTATCAGTTGGATCCGAATCACACCTATCCGACCTTCGCGGCCGATCATTTCGGCGGCCTCTCGGTCTGGCGCGGCAAATTCACGAAAAGCTCCGGCACGGTGACGCTCGATCGTCAAGCGAAGACGGGCACGGTCAATGTCACGATCGACGCCGCTTCGATCGACACCGGCAACAAGAAGCTCGACGAGCACCTCGTCGGCAACGAGTTCTTCGATGTCGCGAAATATCCGACCGCGACGTATAAGGGCAACGAGATCAAGTTCGACGGCGACAAGCCCGTCGAAGTCATCGGCACGCTGACGCTGCACGGCGTCACGAAGCCCGTGAACCTGAAGATCGATTCGTTCAAGTGCATGCCGCATCCGATGCTCAAGCGCGAGGTTTGCGGTGTCGAGGCCAGCACGATGTTCGATCGCGACGAATTCGGCATCGATATGGGCAAGAAGTACGGGTTCAAGATGGAAACGGCACTGCACATCCAGGCCGAGGGTATCAAGCAGCAATAACCGCTCAGCACGGGCTTCAGACCCGGCGCTCAGGGAACGAGCCGCTTCGCGCATCGAGCCGGGGCGGCTTCTTTTTCGCATCGACACCTGCCGCTCCTCCGTTGCGCGCCGCAAATTTGCGATAGATACTTGCCGCGGCACCGCTCCGACAACACAACCGAGGAGGCAAAAACATGGGCGATACGTTGACCGCACACGCGGCCGCGAGGCGCAATGGCGTCTGGCGGGCTGTCGTCGCGACGTCGATCGGCAACGCACTCGAGTGGTTCGATCTCGTCGTCTACGGATTCTTTGCCGTTCTGATCGCCCGGCTCTTCTTTCCCGCGGGCAATGAAACCGTCT
Organism: Paraburkholderia sp. NMBU_R16; assembly: GCF_013282575.1. Lineage (GTDB taxonomy): Bacteria > Pseudomonadota > Gammaproteobacteria > Burkholderiales > Burkholderiaceae > Trinickia. Next base: position 110,005 of record NZ_JAAAYE010000003.1, on the reverse strand, counting down.
CGCTGCTGCTCACGCTCGGAACGTTCGGCGTTTCCTTTTTTATGCGCCCGCTTGGCGCCGTCGTCATCGGCGCCTACGCGGACCGCGCCGGACGCAAAGCGGCGCTCACGCTGTCGATCCTGCTCATGATGGTCGGCACCGCAATCATTGCCGTGCTGCCGACCTACGAACGCATAGATGTGGCGGCCCCGCTCATTCTTGTGCTCGCTCGGCTCATGCAGGGTTTCTCCGCGGGGGGCGAATTCGGCAGCGCCACTGCGTTTCTGGCCGAACACCAGCCCGAGCGGCGCGGATTCTTTGCGAGTTGGCAGGTGGCGAGCCAAGGCCTCACCACAGTCCTGGCCGCGGTATTCGGAGCAGTGCTCACGGGCACGCTCACGCACGAGCAGTTGTCGAGCTGGGGGTGGCGCGTGCCGTTCGTCTTCGGCCTGCTGCTCGGGCCGATCGCCTATTACATCCGCTCCAACGTCGACGAGACGCCCGAGTTTCTGGCGGCCGAGACGACGCGCACGCCGCTTGCCGATACGTTCGCCGAGCATAAGACGCGGTTGGCGGTGGCGATCGGCATCGTGGTGCTCGGCACGGTCTCGACGTATCTCGTGTTGTTCATGCCGACTTACGGGGTGCAGCAGCTGAAACTTTCGCCGTCGATCTCGTTTGCCGCCATCGTGCTGACCGGCGCCATCCAGATGATCGGCTCGCCGTTCGTCGGTCATCTGTCCGACCGCTACGGGCGCACGGGCATCATGTCGGTTGCGGCGGTGCTCATGCTTCTGCTGGCTTATCCGGCCTTCGCATGGCTCGTGGCGCGACCGACGGCCGGTGTGCTGATCGCCGTGCAGATCGGCCTCGGATTGCTGATGACCGCGTACTTCGCGGCGCTGCCGGGGCTGCTGTCGGTGCTCTTCCCCGTGGCGACGCGTACGACGGGCATGTCGCTCGCCTATAACATCGCTGTCACGATTTTCGGCGGGTTCGGCCCGTTCATCATTGCCTGGCTGATCCGGGCAACGGGCGACAAGATCGCGCCGAGCTTTTACCTCATGTTCGCGGCGGCGGTGAGTTTTGCGGCGCTCATCGCGGCGCGGCGGGTGCTTGGCTTGCGGTGAATGAAGGCGCTCGATTCATGGTCGCCGGGACGTTCGCACCGCTGTCTGGGACTTCGGGCGCGTCGAACGCGTGAGCTGGATGTCGGGGCAACATCAGTCCCCGTCATCCAACCTGCCGAAGATCGACCATGCCACTGTCTGCGCGTTTGGCCCCTTTCGCCCAACCCTATTCATGGCTGGAGATCGTCGATCCAGTAGGTATGGGCAGCGAAGGCCGCTCGCGTAGCCTTGGCAGAGTTTCCCCGGAGTTGGCTCCCTTGGGGTCGGCCGACGGCCATCAGGGGCGGTGGGTGCACGCGAAGTTTTTTCAAGCTGCCGAGGCGCGATGGCGTGCCCGTATGACTGCGCCGCTTTACGAACCTTGGCGTCGCGCTGTCGCCGGAATCTCGTATTCCGAAGTGACGGCCGCGACGTTCGATTTCTCGAGCGCCCCCGTCTATCTGCGTCGACCGATCAAGAAAGAGAACGTCGAATTCGCGACGACAACGCAAGTCGTGGACACCATCATCAAGGGAAAGAAGGAGACGTCGAAGACCGCCAGAGCGGGCGATGCCATCGTCACGGGCCCGTTCGGAGAGCGATATGTACCGGCGGATTTCTGGGGGCTTTACGAGGAGGACCCCAACGATCCGACGCAGTATCGCCCGAAGCCCGGCGTGCGCATCCGCGCCATCGAACTGACGGCTCCAGCCATGTTCCAGGCGCCGTGGGGGCAGTGGCAATACTGCCAGTCGGGCTATATCGTCCAATCCGTTCAGGACTTGGCCGACATGCGCCTGATCGAAAAGGAAGCGTTCGAGCTGACCTGGTATCCCGAGCGGCGGGACTGAACGCGGATGCCGCGTGTACCAGAAAAAACGCGCGGCTCAGACGAGCCGCGCGTTCTTGATATTACCCGGCGCTCCGAACCTCAGACTTCCGCACCGGCGTTCGGATCGTTGGGGTCGTGACGTGCACGCGTTTCCTTGAGCAGGTCTTCGCGCTTCACGCCGAGCCACATCGCCAGCGCGGCGGCGACGAACACCGACGAGTAGATGCCGAACAGAATGCCGATCGTGAGCGCCAGCGCGAAATAATGCAGCGTCGGCCCCCCGAACAGGAACATCGACAGCACCATCATCTGCGTGCAACCGTGCGTGATGATCGTGCGCGACATCGTGCTCGTGATGGCGTGATTGATGACCTCCATGACGCTCATCTTCCGTTCGCGGCGGAACGTCTCGCGAATCCGGTCGAAGATCACGACCGACTCGTTGACCGAATAGCCGAGCACCGCGAGCACCGCGGCCAGCACGGATAGCGAGAACTCCCATTGGAAGAAGGCGAAGAAGCCGAGAATGATGACGACGTCGTGCAGGTTCGCGACGATACCGGCCACCGCGTACTTCCATTCGAACCGGAACGACAGGTAGATCATGATGCCCGTCACGACGCAGGCGAGCGCGAGCAGGCCGTTAGTGGCGAGCTCCTTGCCGACCTGCGGCCCGACGAACTCGACACGTTGCAATTGCGCGGTCGCGTCGTGCTGCTTGAGAGCAGCCATGACCTGCGTGCTTTGCTGCGACGACGTCAGCCCGGCCTTCAGCGGCAAGCGGATCATGACGTCACGCGAAGTCCCGAACGTCTGCACCTGCGCGTCGGCGTAGCCGAGCGTGCCGAGCGTCGCGCGCACGGGCTCGAGTTGCACCGCCTGCGGATACTGAACTTCGATCACGGTGCCGCCCGTGAACTCCACCGACAAGTGCAGCCCACGGTGCAGCAAAAAGAACACCGCCGCAAAGAACGTGAGGAACGAAATCGCGTTGAAGATCAACGCGCGCTGCATGAACGGAATGTCTTTATGGATGCGGAAAAATTCCATGATCTTCTCTCCGGAGCCTGGTCGGCCCGTTAGCGGGGCGAGCCCGGTTTGCGCGGCGCGCTGGCGCCTTCGCGCGCGCGGTTGCGCAGTACAGGCTTGCCTTCGCGTGCCCCCTTTCCCTTGGCCGGCGTGCGTGCCCCCGGCGAGGGCAGGGCAGCGCTCGCCTGCGCGGTGTCGGTCTCGGCATCGGCGCCCGTGTAGGGCGCGCCGGCCCCCGCGGGACGCCAGACCTGGCCGATCGCGAGCGACTTCAGCTTCTTCTTGCCGCCGTACCAGAAGTTGACGAGACCGCGCGAGAAGAACACGGCCGAGAACATCGACGTCAGAATCCCGATGCAGTGCACGACGGCGAAGCCCCGCACGGGGCCCGAGCCGAACGCGAGCAGCGCGAGACCGGCGATGAGCGTCGTCACGTTCGAATCGATGATGGTCGCCCACGCATGCGCATAGCCGTTTTGAATCGCGAGCTGAGGCGGCGCGCCGTTGCGCAGTTCTTCGCGCACGCGCTCGTTGATCAGCACGTTCGAGTCGATCGCCATGCCCAGCGCAAGCGCGATAGCCGCGATACCCGGCAGTGTCAGTGTCGCTTGCAGCATCGAGAGGACGGCAACGAGCAGCAGCAGGTTCACCGACAGGCCAATGACGGAAACGACGCCGAACAACAAGTAGTACGCGACCATGAAGACCGTGATCGCCGCGAAGCCATAGACGACCGAATCGAAGCCTTTCTTGATGTTGTCGGCGCCGAGGCTCGGGCCGATCGTGCGTTCTTCGATGATGTCCATCGGCGCGGCGAGCGAGCCGGCGCGCAGCAGCAGCGCGAGGTCGGCCGCGGCCTGCGGCGTCGGCTGGCCCGTGATCTGGAACCGGTCGCCGAGCTCGGATTGGATCGTCGCGACCGTCAGCACCTGGCCCTTGCCCTTTTCGAACAACACCATCGCCATCGGCTTGCCGATGTTGTCGCGCGAGACGCTTGCCACCGCGCGGCCCGCCGTCGAGTTCAGGCGGATATTGACCGAGGGGCGCTGGTGTTCGTCGAAGCCGGCCGAAGCGTCGATGATGCTGTCCCCCGTGAAAATGATCTGCTTGCGCAGCAGCACGGGAACCTGATTGCCTTCGGTGAACAGTTCGTCGCCGGCCGGGACCGCTTCGCCCGGTTGCGGATGCGTGTTGACGGGATCGGCGAGGCGCGCTTCGAGCGTCGCCGTGCGGCCGATGATCTCCTTCGCCTTGGCGGTGTCCTGCACGCCGGGCAGCTCGACGACGATGCGGTCCGCGCCTTGCTGCTGGATCACCGGTTCCGCCACGCCGAGTTCGTTTACGCGGTTATGCAGGGTCGTGATGTTCTGCTTGACGGCCGCTTCCTCGACGCTGCGCTCCTGAGCCGGCGAGAACACGCCGACGAGCTCGGTGCCGCCGTCCGCGGCAGGCCGTGTGTTCCATTGCAACTCGGGGATCGAGCGCGTGAGCTGTGTGCGCGCCGTGTCGGCCACGCTCGCCTCGGCGAAGCGGATGACGACCGATTGACCGACACGATTCACGCCGCCGTCGCGGATATTCGCCTCGCGCAAATTGGTGCGCGCATCCGAGGCATCCGCATCGAGGCGCTTGTTCAGCGCGCCGGCCATGTCGATCTGCATGAGGAAGTGCACGCCGCCGCGCAAATCGAGGCCGAGATACATCGGCAACGCGTGCAGCGCGGTCAGCCAGCGCGGCGAGGCGCTTTGCAGATTGAGCGCGACGATGAACTGCGGATCGGACGGATCGGGGTTCAATGCTTTTTGCAGCGCGTCTTTCACATGCAGCTGCGTGTCCGTGTCCTTGACGCGCACGCGGATGTTCGCATTGGTCGCGCCGTTATCGAACGTGACGTCGTCGGGCTTGATTCCGTTCGCGGCGAGCGCGGCTTCGACTTGCGAGAGCGTGGACGAATCGAGTTTGACGGTTGCCTTGCCGCTCAGCACCTGCACCGCGGGTGCTTCGCCGTAGAAGTTGGGCAATGTGTACAGAAGGCCGATGGCAAGCGCCACGGCCATCACGACATATTTCCAAAGGGGGTAACGATTCATGGGATGGGCCGAACGGAAGTGGGCGTAAAGGCGCGGTACGAAGCGGCGTCGAGGCTGGGCGACGAGCGCGCGGCGCCCGATGAGCCGCGCGTTTCGCCTGCGCTGCGGCGCGTCAAAGCGACTTGATCGTGCCTTTCGGGAGAATCGTGGTGACGGCGGCCTTCTGGACGACGATTTCGGTGCCTTCGGCGATCTCGACGCCGACATAGGCGTCGCCCACCTTCGTCACTTTGCCGACGACGCCGCCCGTGGTCACGACTTCGTCGCCCTTGGCCATCGCCGAGAGCATGTTGCGGTGCTCTTTCTGGCGCTTCATCTGCGGGCGGATCATGATGAAATAGAGCACCGCGAACATGAGGATGAGCGGCAAAAAGCTCATCAGGCTCGACTCGGCGCCGCCGCCGGTTCCGCCTTGCGCGAATGCGTTGGAAATCAAGGACACGTTTAATTCTCCGTAAGTACGATCGGAACGATCTGAGAGATCGAAAAAAAGGCCGCGTATTTTACCACCGCCGCTCGAGGCGACGGCGGGGCGGCGCGGGATTGGGACCCGCGAGCCGCGCCGCTAATCGACGCCCCTTGCGCGCTCCTCGGCGAATCGCATCCGAAAAGCGTCGAAAGTTCGAGTTTCGATGGCTTCGCGCATTTCGCGCATCAGTTCCAGGTAGTAATGCAGATTGTGGATCGTATTGAGCTGGGCGCCCAGAATTTCCCCTACCCGGTGTAGATGATGCAAATAGCCGCGCGTGAAGTTCCGGCAGGTATAACACGCGCACGATTCGTCGAGGGGGCGAAGCGAATTCTTGTGCGTCGCGTTGCGGATCTTGATGTCGCCAAAGCGCGTGAAGAGCCAGCCGTTGCGCGCGTTGCGCGTGGGCATGACGCAATCGAACATGTCGATCCCCGACGCGACGCCCGCCACGAGGTCCTCGGGCGTGCCGACGCCCATCAGATAATGCGGCTTGTCGGCGGGCAGGCGCGGGCCGACGTGCTCGAGCACGCGCATCATCTCTTCCTTGGGCTCGCCGACGGACAGTCCGCCCACCGCAAAGCCGTGAAAATCGATCTCGGCCAGCCCCGCGAGCGATTCGTCGCGCAAATCTTCGTACATGCCGCCTTGCACGATGCCGAATAACGCATTCGGGTTGCCGAGGCGCGCGAATTCATCGATCGAACGTTTTGCCCAGCGCAGCGACATGCGCATCGACGCCGCGGCGTCTGCGTGCGACGTCGGTACGCCGTCGGTGGCGTAAGGCGTGCACTCGTCGAACTGCATGACGATGTCCGAATTCAAGACCTTCTGAATCTGCATCGACACTTCCGGCGACAGAAAAAGCTTGTCGCCGTTGATCGGCGACGCGAACGTAACGCCATCTTCCGTGATCTTGCGCAGCTCGCCGAGCGAAAAGACCTGGAAGCCGCCCGAATCGGTGAGGATCGGGCGCCGCCAGCCCATGAAGGCGTGCAGGCCGCCGTGCGCCGCAATCGTCTCGAGCCCCGGACGCAGCCAGAGGTGAAACGTGTTGCCGAGCACGATCCGCGCCTCGATTTCCTCGAGTTCGCGCGGGGCGATCGCCTTGACGGTGCCATAGGTGCCCACCGGCATGAAGATCGGCGTCTCGACGACGCCGTGATTCAGGGTTAGGCGCCCCCGCCGCGCCTGCCCATCGGTGGCGAGCAGCTCGAACGCGAGCCCCGCGGGCGGCGCCTCGCCGGCTGGATGTTCGTGAGTGAGACCTTCTGTCATGCATGACTCCGGGAAAAGGCTGCGCGCGCCGTTTTCGAGCGGCGCGCCGGTGCATCAGTCATCGCGGCGCGTGAGCAGCATCGCATCGCCATAGCTGAAGAACCGGTAGCGGGCTTCGATCGCGTGCCGATAGGCCGTGCGGATGGTCTCGACCCCGGCGAACGCGGACACGAGCATCAGCAGCGTCGACTTCGGCAAATGGAAATTGGTCACGAGCCGATCCACGATGCGAAACCGGTAGCCGGGCGTGATGAAAATATCGGTTTCGGCCGAGGTTGCCGCGAGCGGCCGGCCTGCCGCTTCGGCGTCGCGCGCGGCCGCTTCGAGCGCACGCATCGACGTCGTGCCTACCGCCACGATACGGCCGCCGCGCGCACGCGTCTCGGCGATCGCATCGACGAGCGTCTCCGGCAATTGGTACCACTCGCTGTGCATCTTGTGTTCGGCGATGTTCTCCACGCGCACGGGCTGGAACGTGCCGGCGCCCACGTGCAGCGTCAGCGTCGCGCGCCTGACGCCGCGCGCGTCGAGCCGGGCGAGCACGTCGTCGTCGAAATGCAGTCCGGCCGTCGGCGCGGCGACGGCACCCGGATGTTGCGCAAAGACGGTCTGGTAGCGGGTCTCGTCGGTCGCGTCCGGATCGTGCTCGATGTAAGGCGGCAGCGGCAGGCGGCCGTGGCGCTCGATCAAATCGAGACAGCTCTCGGGAAAATGCAGCGTGTAAAACGGTTCGACACGCTCGCCGACCGTGACGTCGAACGCGTCGGCGAGCCGCAGGATCGTGCCCGGCGCGGGGCTTTTGCTTGCGCGGATCTGCGCGAGGGCCGAGCGTTCGCCCGTCACGCGCTCGATCAGCACTTCGATTCTTCCCCCGCTGGCCTTTTGCCCGAAAAACCGTGCCTTGAGCACTTTCGTATCGTTGAAGACGAGCAGATCGCCGGCCGAGAGGCACTCGGGCAACTCGAGGAAGCGGCGATCGACGAGGCGTGCCGGGGTAGCCACGGTATCCACCTCGAGCAGACGGCTCGCGCTGCGTTCAGGCAGCGCCTGCTGTGCGATGAGTTCGGGCGGCAGATTGAAATCGAAATCGGAAAGCGTGAACATGCTGCGTTGGTCGGCCTGATGCGGCGCGGCCCGACAGACGTGCGAGCCGCTATGATCGCGAAACATCGCGAATGCCCGGTCCGGCTGCATAGCCGGCACGCGGTTTTACATGCGATAAAGCCGATATTGTACTTGCGAAGAGGACCGATGCCCTTGCCACGCCCGCACCTGCCCGATCCGTCGGACGACGTTCCCGCGGCCGAACCCGTCGTGGAGAACCCGCACAAGGCCGCGAAGGCGGCCAAGGTCAAGGTGGCCAAGACGGCCGACAAGCTCGCCAAGCTCGGTCTCACGCGCGACATCGATCTCGTCTTGCACTTGCCGATGCGCTACGAGGACGAAACGTCGCTCACGCCGATCGGCGAACTGCTGCCCGGGGAGACGGCGCAGACCGAAGGCGTCGTGTTCGACAACGAGATCGCTTACCGCCCGCGGCGGCAGTTGCTCGTGAAGCTGCGGGACGACGCGGGCGACGAACTGATTCTGCGCTTTCTGAACTTTTACGGCTCGCAAGTCAAGCAGATGGCCGTCGGCGAGCGCTTGCGCGTACGCGGCGATGTGCGCGGCGGTTTTTTCGGGCTCGAGATGGTGCACCCGAGCGTGCGTCCCGTCGACACCGATACGCCGCTGCCGCAGGCGCTGACACCCGTTTATCCGAGCACGGCCGGCGTCTCGCAGGCTTACTTGCGCAAGGCCATCGACAATGCGGTGGCACGCACGCCGTTGCCGGAACTGCTGCCCGAGCCGCTCGGGCACGCCTACGTCCGCCGGCTCGGCTTGCCCCCCCTCGCCGAGGCCGTGCGCACGCTTCATCATCCGAGCGCGGACGCCGACGAAGCGGCATTGATCGACGGTACGCATCCGGCATGGACACGGATCAAATTCGACGAACTCCTCGCTCAGCAGCTCTCGCTCAAACGAGCCCACGAAGAGCGGCGTCGCCGCACGGCCCCGCCGATGCCTGCTGCGTCGAACGGCGCGCAAGCCGCCGCGCAGACACTCAGTGCCCGCTTGCGGGCAGCGCTGCCGTTCGCGCTGACCGGTGCCCAAACGCGCGTCGTCGCCGAGATTTCGGCCGATCTGGCCGCCCCGCACCCGATGCAGCGGCTCTTGCAGGGCGATGTCGGCAGCGGGAAGACCGTCGTTGCGGCGCTGGCAGCCGCGCAGGCGATCGATGCCGGCTACCAGGCGGCGATGATGGCGCCCACGGAAATCCTCGCCGAGCAGCACGCCCGCAAGCTGCGCGGCTGGCTCGAGCCGCTCGGGGTCACCGTGGCGTGGCTCGCCGGCAGCCTGAAGACGAAAGAGAAACGGGCGGCGCTCGAGGCCGCGGCCAGCGGCACGGCGCAGCTCGTCATCGGCACGCACGCGATGATCCAGGAAACCGTGGAATTCGCGCGGCTCGGGCTCGTGATCGTCGACGAGCAGCACCGCTTCGGCGTCGCCCAACGGCTTGCGCTGCGGGCGAAGGCGCATCGGGCTGCGGACGGGGCCAGCGATTTCCAGCCGCATCAGCTCATGATGTCGGCGACGCCGATCCCGCGCACGCTGGCGATGACCTACTACGCCGATCTCGATGTCTCGACGATCGACGAGCTGCCGCCGGGTCGCACGCCGATCGTCACCAAGCTCGTTTCCGACACGCGCCGCGACGAGGTCGTCGCGCGGGTGCGCGAAGCGGCGCTGACCGGGCGGCAGGTCTATTGGGTGTGCCCGCTCATCGAGGAAAGCGAGACGCTGCAACTGCAAACGGCGGTCGAAACGTTCGAGAAACTGGCGGCGGCGCTGCCCGAGTTGCGCGTCGGCCTCGTGCACGGCAGGCTGCCGCCCGTCGAAAAGGCGGCCGTGATGGAGGCATTCGCCGGCAACGAAGTCCAATTGCTCGTGGCGACCACCGTGATCGAAGTGGGTGTCGATGTGCCCAACGCGTCGTTGATGGTGATCGAGCACGCCGAACGGTTCGGCCTCGCTCAACTGCACCAATTGCGCGGGCGGGTGGGGCGCGGCAGCACCGCCTCGGTCTGCGTGCTGCTCTATGGCGGGCCGCTTTCGCTGACGGCGCGCGCGCGGCTGAAGACGATGCGCGAAACGACGGATGGTTTCGAGATCGCGCGCCGGGACCTCGAAATCCGGGGGCCTGGCGAATTTCTCGGCGCGCGGCAGTCCGGCGCGGCGATGCTGCGCTTTGCCGATCTGCAAAACGACGCGTGGCTGATCGAGCCCGCCCGTGAAGCCGCGGCACGGCTCGTCGCCGAGTACCCCGATGTCGTGGCGGCGCATCTGGCGCGCTGGCTCGGCGGGCGCGAGCAGTACCTGAAGGCCTGAACGGGCTGTGCAAAGGCAGGGCGAATGGGACTCGGCCCGAACTGGGGCTTATACGGTTGGCGAATTCGCGCGACGGGTGTATAACTTAAACCTATCAACTCCCAAGTTTTGATTGTCCCCCAATGACGCTCACTGAACTGAAATACATCGTGGCGGTAGCCCGCGAGCGACACTTCGGGCGCGCTGCCGAGGCGTGCTTCGTCAGTCAGCCGACGCTGTCCGTCGCGATCAAAAAGCTCGAGGACGAGCTCAACGTGCAGATTTTCGAGCGCGGAACGAGCGAAGTCAGCGTGACGCCGATCGGCGAGCAGATCGTCACCCAGGCGCAACGGGTGCTCGAACAGACGCTCGCGATCAAGGAAATCGCCAAACAGGGAAAGGACCCGCTCGTGGGGCCGCTGCGGCTCGGCGTCATCTATACGATCGGGCCGTATCTACTGCCGACGCTCGTCAAGCAGATGATCAAGCGTGTGCCGCAGATGCCGCTGATGCTGCAGGAGAACTACACGCTCAAGCTCATCGAACTGCTGAAGCAAGGCGAGATCGACGTGGCGATCATGGCGCTGCCGTTTCCCGAAACGGGCCTCATGGTCCGGCCGCTTTACGACGAGCCGTTCGTCGTCGCGCTTCCGTCCGGCCACGCATGGGAGTCGCGCAAGAAGATCGACGCCGACGACCTCAAGCATGAAACGATGCTATTGCTCGGCAACGGACATTGCTTTCGTGACCATGTCCTCGGCGTATGCCCCGAACTCATGCGATTTTCGCAGACGGCCGACGGCATCCAGAAGACGTTCGAAGGCTCCTCGCTCGAAACGATCCGCCATATGGTGGCCAGCGGCGTCGGCATTACCGTGTTGCCGCGGATGTCGGTGACCGAGGTGAAGGTGCACGCAGGCGGGCCCGATGCCGGTCTGCTCAGCTATGTGCCCTTCGACGAACCCGTGCCCGATCGGCGCGTCGTGCTGGCGTGGCGCAAGAGCTTCACGCGCATGCCGGCCATCGATGCGATCAGCGAAGCGATTGCCGCCTGCGACTTGCCCGGCGTCAACAAGCTCGATCTGCCGGCCGTGGTGAACTGAAACGACGGGGCGAGCCCTGCCGCCTCGTTTTTTAGTCCCTATCGAATAGATTGAATCTATTAATTTGATGTTGTCGATAGCTATCTATATGCTCGGTTCCATGGATCGCAGCGATTTGCCGCTGACTCCCTCTCGACCCAAGGAACCGCTATGTCCGACAGCAAGCTCACCACAGCCGCAGGCGCGCCCGTCGCCGACAACCAGAACTCGATGACAGCGGGGCCACGCGGCCCGATCGCATTGCAGGACGTCTGGCTGCTCGAAAAGCTCGCGCATTTCGATCGCGAGGTGATTCCCGAGCGGCGTGTTCACGCCAAAGGCTCGGGCGCATTCGGCACGTTCACGGTGACGCATGACATCACGCGCTATACGAAAGCGGCCGTGTTCTCGGAGCTTGGCAAGCAAACGCCGTTGTTCATCCGTTTCTCGACCGTGGCAGGCGAGCGGGGTGCCGCCGATGCCGAGCGCGACGTGCGGGGCTTTTCGATCAAGTTCTACACCGACGAGGGCAATTGGGACGTCGTCGGCAATAACACGCCGGTCTTTTTCATACGCGATCCGCTCAAGTTTCCCGATTTCATCCACTCGCAAAAACGCGACCCGTACACGAACCTGCGCAGCAACATAGCGGCGTGGGATTTCTGGTCGCGCCATCCCGAATCGCTGCACCAGGTCACGATTTTGATGAGCGACCGCGGGATTCCGAAGAACTATCGGCAGCAGCACGGATTCGGCTCGCATACGTTTTCGTTCATCAACGCGGCGGGCGAGCGGTTCTGGGTCAAGTTCCATTTCAAGTCCGCGCAGGGCGTCGAAAACCTGACGAACGAGGAAGCCGCCGCCGTCATCGCGGGCGATCGCGAGAGCGCGCAGCGCGATCTCGTCTCGAGTATCGATCGCGGCGAGTTCCCGAAGTGGCACTTGCGCGTGCAGGTCATGCCCGAGGCCGATGCCGCGCGGTACGCCGTCAATCCCTTCGACATCACCAAAGTGTGGCCGCATAAGGACTATCCGCTCATCGATGTCGGCACGATCGAGCTCAACCGCAATGCCGCGAACTACTTTTCCGATGTCGAGCAGGCGGCGTTCACGCCGGCCAACGTGGTGCCCGGCATCGGGTTTTCTCCGGACCGCCTGCTGCAGGGGCGTCTTTTCTCGTACGGCGATGCGCAGCGCTACCGGCTCGGGGTCAATCATCATCAGATTCCCGTCAATGCGCCGAAGTGCCCGTTTCACGCGTTTCATCGTGACGGCGCCATGCGTACCGACGGCAATCTCGGCGGCACGCCGAACTACGAACCGAGCCGCTTCGGCGAGTTCGCGCAGGATCGCAGCGCCCTCGAGCCGCCGCTCGCGGCCGGCGCGATCGACCGTTACGATCACCGCGAGGACGACGACTACTACAGCCAGCCGGGCGCGCTCTTTCGTTTGTTCGACGAGGGCCAGCGCGCGCGACTGTTCGAAACCATCGCGGGCCACATCGACGGCGTGCCCGAGGATATCGTCGCTCGCCAGCTCGAGCACTTCTCGCGTGCCGACCCGGCCTACGGCGCGGGCGTGGCCGCTGCGATCGAGCGCCGGCGCGCGGCGCGGGCGAAGTAAGGACGTCGAGCGATGCCGAATGCGGGGCCCGCCAAGGTGGCTCCCGCCCAAGGTGGCGCCGCAACGTTCGAGTGGGCTACACTGGCGCTCGCCCGATGCGGGAAGCACGAGCGCCTTCGGTTGGCGCAGCACATCTGCCGTCTCGCACCGTTCGCATCTCTCTTGCAAGGAACAGCCATGGCAAAGAAAAACACCGCATCGCAGATCGACATCGGCATCAACGACAAAGACCGCAAGAAAATCGCCGAGGGGCTTTCGCGCCTGCTCGCCGATACCTACACGCTCTATCTGAAGACGCACAACTTCCATTGGAACGTGACGGGGCCGATGTTCAATACGCTGCACCTCATGTTCGAGACGCAGTACACCGAACTCGCGCTGGCGGTCGATGCGATCGCCGAGCGGATTCGTGCGCTGGGTGTGCCCGCGCCGGGGAGCTACAAGGAATTCGCGAAGCTGTCGTCGATTCCCGAGGCCGATGGCGTGCCGAGCGCGGAAGAGATGATTCGCCAACTGGTCGAAGGGCAGGAAGCGGTGGTGCGTACCGCCCGCGCGATTTTTCCGACGACGGATGCGGCGCACGACGAACCCACGGCCGATTTGCTGACACAGCGTATGCAGACGCACGAGAAAACCGCCTGGATGTTGCGTGCCATGCTCGCCTGAGGCAACGTCGGTGGCACCCGCCGGCCACCTCACCGCACGTAAAAACGGGACGCCGCTGTTCGGGCGTCCCGTTTGCATTCGGCAGCCGATTTTCAGCCTTAAAATAGCGGCATCTCAGTTTCAGTCAGTCCCGCCCACGCGATGTCCGCACCGATGTTTGCCCGCTTTCCGCTTTATCTGCGCTTGATCCGCATGGACAAGCCGATCGGCAGTCTGCTGCTGCTCTGGCCGACATTGAACGCGCTCTGGATCGCTTCGGGCGGGCATCCCGCGCCGTCGCTGATCGTCATCTTCGCATTGGGCACCGTGCTCATGCGCTCGGCCGGGTGCGCGATCAACGACTACGCCGACCGCGATTTCGATCGCTACGTGAAACGCACCGAGAACCGGCCGCTGACTTCGGGCAAGATCCAGGCGTGGGAAGCGCTGGCGATTGCGGCCGTGCTGTCGGTCGTTTCGTTTTTGCTGATCCTGCCGCTCAATGGACTGACGAAAGCGTTGTCGGTCGTCGCGCTGTTCGTGGCGGGCTCGTATCCATTCATGAAGCGCTTTTTCGCGATCCCGCAGGCGTATCTGGGCATCGCGTTCGGTTTCGGCATTCCGATGGCATTTGCGGCCATTCAGGACCGCGTCCCGATGCTCGCCTGGATCATGCTGCTGGCCAACGTGTTCTGGGCGGTGGCTTACGATACCGAGTACGCCATGGTCGATCGCGATGACGATCTGAAGATCGGCATTCGCACTTCGGCGATCACGTTCGGCCGCTTCGATGTCGCTGCCGTCATGCTGTGTTATGCCGCCGTGTTCGGCATCTATGCAGCGATTGGCGCGGCGCTCGGTTTCGGCTGGCCGTTTTGGGTAGGCTGGGCGGTCGCGCTCGGCTGCGCCGGCTATCACTACACACTCATCCGCGAGCGCGAGCGCATGGCCTGTTTCGCGGCGTTTCTTCACAACAACTGGCTTGGCGGCGCGCTTTTCGCGGGGATCGCCGCGCAGTACGTCATCGCCGGCCTATAGCGCGGCGATCGTCCCGCCGCTGAGGCGGGACTCGCGAACCACTACTTTCTTGCAGATTGCATCGATTCGGCAGCAGCTCACTGCTTGCCGAGTTCGTCGCCCATTTCCTTCGCGCGCGCGTCGGCGGCGAGTACACCCTTGACGATCGCCGCCTTGACGCCTTGCGCCTCGAACGAGGCGAGGGCCGCGGCCGTCGTGCCGCCTTTCGACGTAACGCGCTCGCGCAGCACGCTGGCGGCCTCGTCCGACTGCACCGCGAGCTGTGCCGCGCCCGCGAACGTCGCGAGCGCGAGCGCGCGGCCTTCTTCGTCGCCGAGCCCCAATTGGCGCGCGGCCTCTTGCAACGCCTCGATGAAATAGAAGACGTAGGCGGGACCGCTGCCCGAGATGGCCGTGACCGCATCGATTTTCGCTTCGTCGTCGAACCATACCGTGTCGCCGACCGCACCCAGCACATCGGACGCGAGCGAGCGCCCAGCGGCATCGACGCCCGGCAGCGCGACGAGGCCCGTGACGCCCATGCCGATCAGCGCCGGCGTATTCGGCATCGCACGGACGATGCGCGTGTAGCCGTCGAGCCAACGTGCAATGTCTGACCCACGAATCCCGGCTGCGATGCTGACGACGAGCTGCGTCGCCAGCTGCGGCGCCAGGGCCGCCGCGACGCTTTTCATCACTTGCGGTTTGACGGCGAGCACGATGGCGTCATAGTCGCGCAATGCGGTGTCGGCTGCCGCGCCGGTCTTGACGCCGAACTGCGCGTGGATGCGGGCGCGCGCGTCTTCGTTGGGATCGATGGCGTAGAGCTCCGAGGCCGCGGTGCCACGTTTGACGAGGCCGCCGATCAATGCCGCGGCCATGTTGCCGCCGCCGATGAATGCGATTTTCATGGTGGATGGTTCGTGCTGTAGGAAGAGTCAGTGGGCGTAGTCGCGGGCACCGAAGATGGCGGTACCGATCCGCACGAGCGTCGCGCCTTCGAGCACGGCCGCCTCGAGATCGGCCGACATACCCATCGAGAGCGTATCGAGTGCGAGACCTTCCGCGCGTAAATCGTCGAACAGCGCGCGCAGGACGCGGTGCGGCACGCGTTGCGCATCGGGATCGGCCGCCGGTTCGGGGATCGCCATCAGGCCGCGTAGCGTCAGCCGCGGTAACGCGGCGATCTCGTGCGCGAGTGCCGATGCGTCGGCGGGCGATACGCCGCTTTTCGATGCTTCCCCGCTCACGTTGACTTGCAGGCAGACGTTGAGTGCAGGCAGCGAGTCGGGGCGCTGCTCGGAAAGCCGTTGCGCGATCTTGAGACGGTCGACTGAATGGACCCAGTCGAAATGCTCGGCGACGGGGCGCGTCTTGTTCGATTGCAGCGGGCCGATGAAATGCCATTCGAGATCGGTGCGCAGCTCGGCGAGCGCCTCGATTTTGCCGATGGCCTCCTGCACGTAGTTCTCGCCGAACGCGCGTTGGCCTGCTGCAAATGCGGTGCGCACGTCCTCGGCGGGAAATGTCTTCGAAACGGCTAGCAGTCGGACGGATGCGCTGTCGCGGCCGGCCGCTCGTGCAGCCTGCACGATGCGGCGATGGACGGCGTCGAGATGGCGGGCGATGTCGGACATGGCGATGCGAAGCGGAAAGCGGTGGGCAGCGACTGGGGGATTATACGGCGCGCCTTCGTTCCGACCGCCTCACGCTCACCAGACCGCCTGACTCGTGATCGCAAACTGCTTCAATGCGGTATCGGCCGCCGACGGTCCCACATCCGGCGCGCCGTACGCCGTCCGTTCGATATGATCGACGAGCGGCAATCCTACGTCTTCGAGCCAATCCGAAAGCCCCAACTCGCGAGGCGTGTCGATGCGCACGAACATCCCCGCGTTGGACGCGAGCCAATGACTGATGAGGGCTTTGGCCCGGCACGAATCCGTCGACTCGGGCGCGATCACCGGCCCGATGACATGCCCATCGCCGAAGCGCCGAAACAACGCAAACCCGATCAGCTCGCCGTCCCGATCGAGTGCGATCCCGCTCGCGATATCGAGCAGCGCCGGCATCAGCTCCCGTCGATCGAGCCCGCTGGCACGCGAGGCGAGTTCGACGAGCCGGGGCGTGTCGTTGGCGCCGACCGGTCTCAACCGTTCGCCGGGCGGCAGCGACACGAGCGGAGGATGAAACGCCGCCCCTTGGTGCTGATGGATGCGTCCCAACCGACGAAACCCGAGCTGCTCGACGAGCGGCAAAGCGGCGTCGCTTGCGTGGAGCAACAGCGTGCGCGGCGCGAGCGCGTGCATCCAGTGTGTGATCATCGCACGGCCGATGCCGTGGCGCTCGTGATCGGGCGCCACGATCAGCATCCCGATCGTGGCCGCATCGTCGCCGAACCGCCACGCGAATGCCGAACCGACCAGCGTTCCGTCTTCATCGACCGCCACGATCCCCTTGCCGGTGTGCGCGGCGAACCGCCAGTCCTCCGGGCGGTGACGCCAGCGTACCGACCGGGACAACGCGTGAGCGGCGCTGAGATCGTCGTCCGCAAACTCGCGCAGACTAACGCCGCTATTGGGGATTCGATCGAGCACGTCGGCCTCCTGTTCTGTGTGCGCATACATCGGATATTCACTGTCACAGTGTGCCCCACGGCTGACTAGGACGATCTTCCTGTCGTCGCCTCGTTGCAGTGTCCCGGATGTGATGCACTGCAAAACGCACCGTACGACGCTCGATAACGCATCGAATCTGCTGATGGCGAAATTTTGTCGGCGAAATATGCGGTGGCGGTCGCACTACGATGTGTGTCATCGAAACCGTTCGAAGACTTCATATCATGGATCAGTTCGAGCCTTCCGCCGTCGCGATACGCAGCGGCCACTTCATTGGCGGCGAGTGGATCGATCAGCGCACCGCTCGAAGGGACGTGTTGCGCCCTTCCGACGGCGCCGCATATGCCTCGATACCGATTGCGGATGCCGAGACCGTGGCTCGAGCGGTCGAAAATGCGTCGCGCGCGTTTCGCGAAAGCGGCTGGCCGAGCATGGCGCCGCGCGAGCGCGCGCGTATGCTGCGCCGCTTCGCCGATCTGATCGCCGCCGATGCCGGCACGCTTGCACCGCTCGAGGCTATCGGCTCGACGCGGCCCGTGCGGGATGCGTACAACTGGGATGTCCCGTTCACCGCCGAAGGCATCCGCTTTTACGCCGAGTTCGCCGACAAGGTCGGCGGCGAACTCGTGGCCACCGACCACGATCATCTGGGCATGACGATCGCCGAACCGTATGGTGTCGTGGCGGCCATCGCGCCATGGAATTTCCCGCTCGTGATGGCGTCCTGGAAGATCGGACCTGCGCTGGCGGCGGGCAATGCGGTCGTCGTCAAACCCTCCGAGATGACGCCGTTCTCCGTGCTGCGTCTCGCTGAACTCGCCATCGAGGCCGGCATACCGGCGGGCATATTCAACGTCGTGCAAGGCGACGGCGCGACGACGGGCGATGCGCTCGTGCGGCATCCGGGCATCGCCAAGGTCACGTTCACGGGGTCCACCCGCGCGGGTGCCCAGATCATGACGGCCTGCGCCGAGTCCGGCACGAAGCCGCTCACGCTGGAGCTCGGCGGCAAGAGCCCTCAGTTGGTCTTTGCCGACGCGCCGAAGATCGACGAAGTTGCGCGTCGAATCGCGGGAGCCATATCGGGCAACGCGGGGCAGGTGTGCGTGGCGGGTTCACGTCTGCTCGTTCAGCGCGCAGTGGCCGAGGAACTGGTGGAGCGCATTGGCCAGGCATTCGCGACGCTGCGTGCCGGCGCTACCTGGGCGGCGGGCACGACGCTGCCACCGATCGTTTCCGAGGCGCAAGCCGCGCGCATCGAGGCCATCGTCGAACGCAGCGCAGCTCAAGGCGCCGTCGTGCGATGCGGCGGCCGGCGCGCCGATGCCGCCGTGTCAGGCGCGTTCTACCTGCCGACGATCCTCACCGATGTCACACCGCAAACAGAAGCCGTGTGCGCAGAAATCTTCGGCCCGGTGCTCACCGTGCAGACGTTCGAGACGGAAGAGGAGGCACTCGCGCTCGCCTCGCATCCCGACTACGGGCTGGCGGCCGGCGTTCACACGGCGGATATCGGCCGCGCGTTGCGCCTCGTGCGTGCACTGGAGGCGGGCACGGTGTGGGTCAACCGTTATGGCCGTACGAACGACTTCGCGATGCCGACGGGCGGATACAAGCGCTCGGGTATCGGCAAGGATCTTGGACGGCTCGGCTATGAAGCCCACCTTCGTTTCAAAAGCGTGCTCATCGATACCCGGAGCTGACGATACCGCCGTGAATCCCAACGAATCGGCGCGCAGCCCGCCCAGCACGATCTGCTGTCGCAGCGGTCCCGAACGAGTGATTTGTATCGCCGAGCCGCCCCTAATCGACGACACGGCTTATTTTGGACTGCTTTAATTTTCGTATAGACGCTTTCTACCTGTCTTTCGCCACTGAGCCCAAAATGGGCTCATTAGACAAACAAAAGGATTGTCACCATGATCGACTTCGAGCCCAAATACATCACCTTCGACTGCTACGGCACCCTGACGAAATTCCGCATGGCGGATATGGCACGCGAGATGTATGGCGATCGTCTGAAGGGCGCGGAACTGGAAAAGTTCGTCGCGTTCTTCGCGGCCTATCGGCTGGACGAAGTGCTCGGCGCATGGAAACCCTATCGCGACGTCGTCGTCAACTCGGTGCGCCGCACCTGTGAGCGCATGAAGGTCGAATTCAACGAAGCCGAAGCGGAAAAGTTCTATCTCGCCGTGCCGACCTGGGGCCCGCATCCGGATGTACCGGAAGGCCTTTCGCGCCTTGCGAAAAAATACAAGCTCGTGATTCTGTCGAACGCCTCGGACGATCAGATCCAGAGCAATGTCGACAAGCTCGGCGCCCCGTTCCATCGGGTCTTCACCGCGCAGCAGGCGCAGTCGTACAAGCCGCGCATGCGGGGTTTCGAATACATGTTCGACCAACTGGACTGCAACCCGCAGGACGTGCTGCACGTTTCGTCGAGCCTGCGCTACGACCTGATGACGGCGCACGATCTCGGCATCAAGCACAAGGCGTTCATCAATCGCGGCCATGAGCCGGGCACGCCGTATTACGAGTACACCGAGGTGAAGACGATCGGCGAACTCGCGGCGCAGCTCGGCCTGTGATCGATCATTGGTCGCAAGCGCGTTCTTTCACCCGGCTTAGCCCCGAGGTTGCACGATGAAGCTCGATTCCTACTGGCTCGATACCGCGCCTGTCGGTGTTTACGCAAGCGAGGGGCCGGCGCAGGGAAGCGTCGACGTCGCTATCGTCGGCGGCGGCTTCACGGGGCTCTCTGCGGCGCTCGCGTTCGGTCGTCGCGGCGCGAGCGTCGCGGTGCTCGATGCGGGACGCATGGGAGGCGGTGCATCGGGGCGCAACGGCGGTCAATGCAACACGGGCGTGGCCCAGGATTACGCTGCACTGCGCCAGCAGCTTGGCGTGGAGCGCGCGCAGGGCTGCTACCGCGCTTACGCGGCGGCCGTCGATACGGTGGAGCGGCTGATTCGGGAGGAGCGGATCGAGTGCGATTACCTGGCTTCGGGCAAGTTGAAGCTCGCATCGAAGCCGCGTCATCTCGAACACTTGCAGCGCACGGCCGAGCTGATTCATCGCGAGGTCGATCCCGACGTCGAGATCCTCGGCCGGGACCGGATTCGCAGCGAAGTCGATTCCGACGGCTTCTTCGGCGGTCTCCTGCAAAAACGCGGCGGGCAGATGCATATGGGCAAGTTCGCCGTCGGGCTCGCGAATGCGGCGGCACGCCATGGCGCGCAGCTCTTCGAGCATGCGGCCGTGACGTCGATCGAGAAGGACGGCGCGGGGTATCGCGTGGAGTCGTCGCGCGGCACGTTGCGAGCTCAGCAGGTGCTGATCGCGACGGGGCCGTCGCGGCACGGTCCTTTTTCATGGTACCGGCGGCGGCTGGCACCGGTCGGCTCGTTCATCGTCGTGACCGAGCCGCTGCCCGAAACGGCGTTAGCGCGCCTCTTCCCGAAGAGGCGTTCGTACACGACGAGCCGCCTCATGCACAACTATTTTCGCGTGACCTCCGACTCGCGCCTGCTGTTCGGCGGTCGGGCACGCTTCACGGCATCGGAGCAGCCATCCGACGAGAAGAGCGGCCGCATCTTGCGCGCGAATCTCACGCAGCTCTTTCCGAGCCTCGCGGGGGCGCGGATCGACTACTGCTGGGGCGGACTCGTCGATATCACGGCCGACCGTCTGCCGCGTGCCGGACAGCATGGCGGCATATGGTTTTCGATGGGCTACAGCGGACACGGCACGCAGATGTCGACGCATATGGGGCAGGTGATGGCCGAGGTGATGAGCGGTAATCCGGCTGCCAATCCGTGGCGCGATTTCGACTGGCCCGCGATTCCCGGGCATACGGGCAAGCCTTGGTTTTTGCCGCTCGTCGGCGCGTACTACCAGATCAAAGACGTTTTTTATTGACGTTGTATCGAGCAATTGACCAAAACGGCCGTTCCCCCACAAGACCACCTCACGCGGAGAGATTCATGAGCATCGATAAATCGCCCGAAGACGTAGCCGGCAGCGGCGTACGACTGGAAGAACTGACACGGCGTGGCGCCGCGCGGCGGGACATTCTGCGCGCGATGATGGCGAGCGGCATGATGTCGATGACGGGCGCGGGGCTGCTCGCCATGAGCGACCGGGCCCTCGCACAGGACAAGCCGAAGCAGGGCGGCAAGATTCGCGTGGCGACGCAATCGTCGTCCGCCACCGATACCCTCGATCCGGCCAAGGGAGCGGTCTCGACCGATTATGTACGGGCCAACATGCTGTACAACGGCCTGACCGAATACGACTCGCATCTCGGTGCGCAGATGGCGCTCGCGCAGTCGATCGATACGAAAGATGCCACCGTCTGGGTCATCAAGCTGCGCAACGGCGTGCAGTTTCACGACGGCAAGGCGCTCACACCCGCCGATGTGGTCTGGTCGCTGACACGTCACAAGGACCCGGCTACCGCTTCGAAGGCGAAGACGCTCGCGGATCAGTTCAAGGAGGTCAAGGCGAGCGGCCCGAACGAAGTGACGATCACCTTGCAAGGGGCGAACGCCGACCTGCCCGTGATCCTCGCCGATTCGCATTTCATGATCATCAAGGACGGGACGAGCGACTTCAAGACGGCCGTGGGCACGGGCCCGTTCAAGCTCAAGGATTTCTCGCCGGGCGTACGCACGGTCGTCGTGCGCAACGAGCACTACTGGAAGCCGGGGCTGCCTCATCTCGACGAGATCGAGCTCGTCGGTATCGGCGACGAGCCGGCGCGCGTGAACGCGCTGCTGTCGGGGGACGTGCAGCTCATCAATCAGGTCGATCCGCGCTCGGCCGCGCGTATCAAGGGGACGTCGGGTTTCGCCGTACAGGAGACGAAAACGGGCGGCTATACGGACCTCATCATGCGTGACGAAGGCGGTATCACGGGCAACGCCGATTTCCGCCGCGGCATGATGTACCTGCTCGATCGCGAGCAGATTCGCAACACGGTGCTGCTCGGCTATGGATCGATCGGCAACGATCAACCGATCGATCCGACCAACAAGTACTACTTCGCGGGGTTGCCGCAGCGTACGTTCGATCCGCAAAAGGCGAAGTTCTATTTTCAGAAGGCGAAGCTCGGCAACGCGCCGGTGCAGGTGTACGCATCGCCGGCCGCGGATGGCTCCGTCGAAATGGCCATGCTGTTGCAACAAGTCGCGCCGCAGGCCGGCCTGAACCTGAAAGTGGTGCGTACGCCTTCGGATGGCTACTGGTCGAATCATTGGATGAAGCATCCGCTGACGTTCGGCAACATCAACGCGCGCCCGAGCGCCGATGTGATCTTCACGCAGTTCTTCAAGTCGGACGCACCGTGGAACGAGGCGAACTGGAAGAGCGCGCAGTTCGACCAGATGCTGGTGGCGGCCCGCGGCGAGCCGGACGAGGCCAAGCGCAAGAAGATTTACGGCGATATGCAGGTGCTCGTGCATGACGATGGCGGCATCGGCATCCCGATGTTCCTGAGCTCGATCGATGCGCATTCGACGAAGCTCAAGGGGCTCGGCTCGATTCCGATTGCCGGCCTGATGGGCTTCAAGTTTGCCGAGAACGTATGGCTGGATACCTGATCCACCTGCGCGGCACCGCGCGCGGCTCGAAACGGCTGCAGGTTTCGGCACCGCGCGCGGCGGCCGCGCAACTCTTAACCGGAGATGTCGTCCGATGAAAGTCCACGCGCAACGACTCATTGCGGCGCGGCTCGGTCTCGCGCTGCTCACGTTGCTGATCGTTTCGGCTATCGTGTTCGGCCTGACCGGGCTCTTGCCGGGCGACGCCGCCCAGCAGGCGCTCGGTCAAGCGGCGACGCCCGAGCAGGTGGCCGCCTTGCGTCATCAATTCGGCCTCGATCAGCCTGCGCTACAGCGCTACTTCGAGTGGCTCGCGCACGTCGTGACGGGCAACTTCGGCACGTCGCTCTCCAACAGCATGCCCGTGAGTCAGCTTATTGCGACGCGTTTGCCCAACTCCCTCATGCTCGCCGGATTGACCACGCTGGTGTCGGTTCCCGTCGCGCTCTTGATCGGCATTCTGTCCGCCATGTTTCGCGGCTCGCTGCTCGATCGCACGCTCAACGTATTGACGTTGTCGACGGTCGCCGTTCCGGAGTTTCTGATCGCGACGATCGCCGTGCTGATCTTCGCGGTGAAGCTGCGCTGGTTGCCCGCGCTGTCGTATCTGTCGGAGGTGACGTCGTTCGGTGCGCTCGTGCGCATCTATGCGATGCCCGTGACGACGCTGTGCTGCGTCATCGTCGCGCAGATGGCACGCATGACGCGCGCTGCGGTGCTCGACCAGTTGAATGCTCCGTATGTCGAGATGGCGCGATTGAAGGGCGCGTCCCCCGCACGCATCGTTTTGCGTCATGTCCTCCCCAACACGATCGGACCGATCGCCAATGCGATCGCCTTGAGTTTGTCGTATCTGTTCGGCGGGGTCGTGATCGTCGAGTCGATTTTCAACTATCCGGGGCTCGCGAGCCTGATGGTGGATGCCGTGACGAACCGCGACATGCCGCTCGTGCAAGGCTGCGTCATGGTGTTCTGCTCCGCCTATCTCGTGCTCGTGCTGATCGCCGATATGTGTCAAATCATCTCCAACCCGAGGCTGCGTCAACGATGAACCGACCCGCCACATCCCACGCCACCACCGTGCTGTACTCGGCACCCGACGAAGAGGCGAAGCCTTGTGCCGATGCGCTCCAGGACGTGCCGATCGAAGCATTGGCCGTCAAGCGCAGCGCTTTTCGCCGTTTCGCGAGCCGCTTCTCGGTGCTCGGTCTGATCGGGCTGACGATCATCGTATTCTGGCTCGGCGTGGCGTTCATCGGGCCGCTCGTCGCACCGTACAAGGGTGGCGCGGTCACGTCGACGGAAATCTTCGGCGCATGCAGCGCCGCGCATCTGCTCGGCACCGATTACCTCGGCCGCGACATGCTGAGCCGCGTGCTGTACGGCACGCAATACACCGTCGGGCTCGCGCTCGCATCGGCCGTGCTCGCCAGCTGTATCGGCACGTTCATCGGTCTCGTCGCGGCTGTGTCGGGCAGATGGGTCGACGAAATCCTCAGCCGTCTGTTCGACGCACTGATTTCGATTCCCAGCAAGGTGCTTGCCCTCGTCATCATCGCCGCGTTCGGTTCGTCGGTGCCGATGCTGATCATGGTCGCCGCGCTCGCCTATATTCCCGGCGCATTCCGCATCTCGCGTTCATTGGCGGTCAATCTGATGACGCTCGAGTACGTGCAGGTCGCCAGGGCGCGCGGCGAGCGGCTGCTTTATATCGCGCGCGTCGAAGTGCTGCCCAACATGATCCATCCGATGCTCGCGGACTTCGGCCTGCGTTTCGTGTTCATCGTGCTGCTGTTGAGCGGTCTGAGCTTCCTCGGCCTCGGCGTGCAGCCGCCCGATGCCGACTGGGGGTCGCTCGTGCGCGAGAACATCGGCGGTCTGTCGGAAGGCGCACCCGCCGTGCTGATGCCGGCGGTCGCGATCGCGACGCTGACGGTCGGGGTGAACCTGCTGATCGACAGCTTGCGACGCCATGGCGCGCGCGCTCACGGAGGTGGCCAATGAGCATGATCGAAGTGAGGGGACTGCGCGTCATTGCGGGCATCGCGCCGGAGACGGTCGTCGAGATCGTGAAGGGCGTCGATTTCACCGTCGAAAAGGGCGAGGTACTGGCGCTCATCGGCGAGTCGGGCTCCGGCAAGACGACGATTGCACTGTCGCTGCTCGGCCATGCGCGCGGCGGGTGTTCGATCGCAGGCGGCTCGGTGAGGATCGGCGGAGTCGACGTGCTGTCGCTCGACGAGAAAGGGCGGCGCGCGTTGCGTTCACGCACGGTCGCTTATGTCGCACAAAGCGCGTCGGCGGGGTTCAATCCGGCCCGCACGATCATGGATCAGGTGATCGAGCCGGCCCTGCTGCATAAGCTGATGACGCCGGCCGCGGCGCGCGCGAAGGCCATCGAATTGTTTCGCGCGCTCGCGTTGCCTGCGCCGGAGACGATCGGTTCGCGCTATCCGCATCAGGTATCGGGCGGACAATTGCAGCGCCTGATGGCGGCCATGGCGTTGATCACGGATCCGGCCGTCGTCGTGTTCGACGAGCCGACGACCGCGCTCGACGTCACGACGCAAATCGAAGTGCTCGCCGCGTTCAAGAAGGTCATCCGCGAACTGGGCACGACCGCCGTCTATGTTTCGCACGATCTGGCCGTCGTGGCACAGATGGCGGATCGCATCGTCGTCCTCAACGGCGGCAAAGTGCGCGAAAACGGCGTAACGGCCCAAGTGCTCGATGCGCCGGCCGACGAGTACACGCGTCAGTTGCTTGCCGCAACGCGCCATCCGGATCCCGAACCCGTCGCAGCCGCACCTGAAGCGAGCGTGCCGCTGCTCGAGATTCGCCATTTGAGCGCGGGCTACGGGCGCGTCGGCTCGAACGGACTGCCCGCGGTGCGCGTGCTCGACGACGTGAGCCTGAAGATCGCACGCGGCAGCGCGCTCGGTGTCATCGGAGAATCGGGTTCGGGCAAGACGACGCTCGCGCGCGTGGTTGCCGGGCTCGTGGACCGCGCAAGCGGCGACGTGCTGCTGGACGGCAAGTCGTTGCCCGCGAAGCTGTCCGAGCGCACGCTCGAGCAGTATCGGCGCGTGCAGATCGTCTTCCAGAACGCCGATACGGCGCTGAACCCGAGCCGTACCGTGGCCGATATCCTTGCGCGGCCGATGTGCTTTTATCACGGGCTGCGCGGCGCGGCGGCGACCAAGCGCATGCTCGAACTGCTCGACCTCGTGAAGCTGCCGGCCTCGGTGGCGAAACGCCAGCCCGGCGGCCTGTCGGGCGGACAAAAGCAGCGCGTGAATCTGGCCCGCGCGCTTGCCGCCGATCCGGAGCTGATCCTCTGCGACGAAGTGACATCGGCGCTCGACACGGTGGTCGGTGCGGCGATCCTCGAGCTGCTCGGCGAATTGCGGCGCGAGCTCGGCGTCTCGTACATGTTCATCAGTCATGACATCTCGACGGTGCGGGCGATCTGCGACGAAGTGGTCGTGCTCTATGCGGGGCAGTGCGTCGAAGCGGGCCAGCGCGACGCATTGAGCGCACCCCCTTATCATCCTTATACGGGCTTGCTCGTCGACTCGGTGCCCGCGCTGCGTCCGGGCTGGCTCGATACGCGCCGCGCCATGACGTCCGGCGCACTGCCCGCCATGGGGCCGCCCAGCGAATCGGACCAGCTTTGCAGTTTCCGTTCGCGCTGTGCGGCCCGTATCGACGGGAAGTGCAACGTCACACCGCCTTCGATGACGAAGCTGCCCTCGGGCGTCGAAATCCGATGCCACCATTCGGCGGAGGATCTCATCCGCATGCAGACAGCCGAAGCAGTGACGCCATGAGTTCGCGCTTCGTGAGGGTGGCCGAGACAGGACGCAAGACGTTCGATCTGATCGTGGACGGTGTCCCCACGCAGGCGGCCGAGGGCGACACGCTGATGGTTGCCTTGCTGACGACGCACGACACATTGCGCGATTCCGAGTTCGGCGATGGACGCCGCGCGGGTTTCTGCCTGATGGGCGCATGCCAGGACTGCTGGGTCTGGACTGCCGAGGGC
Organism: Paraburkholderia sp. NMBU_R16; assembly: GCF_013282575.1. Classification (GTDB taxonomy): domain Bacteria; phylum Pseudomonadota; class Gammaproteobacteria; order Burkholderiales; family Burkholderiaceae; genus Trinickia. The sequence continues at coordinate 83,181 of NZ_JAAAYE010000003.1, read as the reverse complement.
GAGCGCATACGCGCCTGTACGACCCCGGCCGCGCCGGGCATGTCGATCGTCACGCGCGCGGCGCTCGTTGGGGAAGGCGTATGGCCGCGCGTCCGGATGTGAACGCGATGAAGGTCATCGTGGTCGGTGCCGGTCCCGCGGGAGTACGCGCGGCACAATCGCTCGTCGAAGCCGGATTGCGCCCCGTCGTCATCGATGAGGGCCGTAAGGACGGCGGCCAGATCTATCGACGGCAGCCCGACGGGTTTTCCCGCTCGTACGAGACGCTCTATGGCACCGAAGCGGCGAGGGCGGCTGCGCTGCATCGCGACTTCCAGGCGATGCGCGCGTCGATCGACTATCGCCCCGACACGCTGGTCTGGAACATCGGGGCGAAGGCGGTCCATGTCGTCAGCGGCACGCGCTATGAGGAGATCGCTTTCGATGCGCTGATCGTTTGCAGCGGCGCGACGGACAGATTGATGCCCGTACCTGGGTGGCATTTCGCGGGGACCTTCAGCCTGGGCGGCGCGCAGGTCGCGTTGAAATCGCAAGGCTGCGCGATCGGTGCGCGCACGGTGATGATGGGTACGGGGCCGCTGCTGTATCTGGTAGCTGCGCAGTATGTGAAAGCCGGCGCGACGGTGAGCGCCGTACTGGATACGTCGACAATTGCGCAGCGCCTGTGCGCTTTGCCGCAACTGCTCGCCATTCCTTCGACGCTGCGCAAGGGCATGGCGCTCATGCGCGTGCTGAAGAAGGCAGGCGTTGTCGTTCATCGCGGTGTCACGCCCGTGGCAATCGACGGTTCGCCCGAGCATGGCGTGTCGGGCGTGCGCGTGAAGCTCGCCGACGCAACGACCCTCGAAGTGCCCTGTGATGCGGTCGCGCTCGGTTATCACTTGCGCTCGGAAACGCAGCTTGCCGATCTCGCTGGCTGCGAGTTCGATTTTGACGACGCGACGCAGACATGGCTTCCGCACATCGACGAGGATGGCCGCAGCAGCATCGCCGGCGTCTATCTCGCCGGCGACGGCGTGCGCGTGCGCGGCGCGGATGCCGCCGAACGCGCGGGCCGGCTCGCCGCCTTGGCGGCGTTGAGCGACGCCGGAATCCAGCGCGAAGGTGCCGCGCGCCTGCGCGCCGAACTCGTACGTTTCACGCGGTTCGCAGCCGGCTTGCGCAGCGCCTTTCCGTGGCCCGTGCGTTTCGCGGCCGCGCTGCCCGACGAGACGATCGTCTGTCGTTGCGAGGCGATCACGGCCGGTGAGTTGCGCCGTGTCGTGCGCGAGATGGGCGCGACGGAAGCGAACCGCGCGAAGGCGTTCTCCCGTATCGGCATGGGGCGTTGTCAAGGCCGCTTTTGCGCGCAGGCGGGCGCGGAAGTGATCGCTGCCGAAGCGCATGTTCCGCTCGAAGCGGTGGGGCGGCTGCGCGGCCAGGCGCCGGTCAAGCCGTTGCCGATGGCGATCGCGCCGGCGTTCGACGCTGAACGGACTCCGGCACACGCAGGTCAATGTACGCAGGAGTTCAGCGAATGAGCGACCGAGCCGACGTGATCGTCATCGGCGGCGGAATCGTCGGGACGTCGACGGCGTTTTTTCTGCGCCGCAGGCATCGTTCGGTGACGTTGCTCGAACGTGGGCTCACGGGCCAGCAGGCGAGCGGGGTGAATTTCGGTGGGATCCGTCGCCAGGGCCGGGTGCTTGCGCAACTGGCGATGGCCAATCGCGCGCTCGAAACGTGGCGGCGCTCGCGGGAATTGCTCGGCGAAGACGTCGAATTCCTGCCGTCGGGGCATACGCGCGTTTGCTATCACGCGCACGACGCCGAATATTTTCATCGCTATGCGCGCGAGGCGCGTGCATACGATCTCGATCTCGAGGTGCTCGAAGGCGCGGCGATGTTCCGGCGGTTCCCGTTTTTGAGCAAGGAGGTGCTGGCCGCCTCCATTTCGCCGCTCGATGGGCATGCGAATCCGCGTCTTGCGGCGCCCGCATTCGCGCGCGCGGCGGCCCGGCTCGGCGCGAACATCGTCGAAAATACGGAGATCGTGCGCATCGAAAAAGAAGCGGGCGGCTTTCGCGTGGAGAGCGCTTGCGGCGATATCTACCGTTCGCAGCAGCTCTTGATCTGTGCCGGCGCATGGGCGAACGCACTGTCGACGCAATTCGGCGAGCCCGTGCCGCTTGTGGCGCACGGTCCGCAGATGGCGGTCACGGAGCCGGTGCCTTACGTCTTCGGCTCGTCGATGGGCGTCTATACGTCGATCAAGGAAGAGAGCGTCTATTTCCGGCAGATCCCGCGCGGCAACATCATATTGGGCGGCGGTCCGCCGGGGCCGGCCGACGTGGCGACGCGCCGTGCCGGCGTGCTGCCGATCAACACGGTCCGCCAGCTCGCACAGTTTCGCCGGCTCGTTCCGGCCATGACACCGCTGAACGTCATTCGCGTCTGGAGCGGTGTCGAGAGCTACCTGCCCGACGCGGAGCCGATCATCGGCGCCAGTTCCACGACCGGCGGTCTTTTCTATGGATTCGGCTTCAGCGGATCCGGTTTTCAGATCGGTCCCGGCGTGGGAGAGACGCTCGCGGAACTGCTCGACGTCGGCCGTACCGAGATCGCGCTCGAACCGTTCTCCATCGCTCGCTTCGCGCGCAGGGCATCCGATGCGCCGCTGGCGAGCGCCGACGTCTCCACGCCGAGCGAGGCCTGATCATGCAGATCGTCGATGCACCCGACAGCGCACTTCGCGATGTGCTGGCCTACATGGAAGCGAATTTCGACAAGTCAGTGCGCCTTGCCGAATTGGCCGAAATGTCGGCGCTCAGCGTTTCTCGCTTCGCAACCGTGTTTCGCCAGCGGATCGGACTGTCACCGTACAAGTATCTGTGCCGGGTGCGCGTGCGACGCGCGCAATTGCTGTTGCTCGCGGGCGTGCCGGGCGCCGTGGTGGCCGCGGAGGTCGGGTTTTTCGATCAGAGCCACTTGGCGCGCCATTTCAAACGCTTTTGCGGCGTCACGCCCACCGAATTCCTGCAGCAGGCGAGGGCGCGCGACGCTGTGGCGACGGGCAGCACGCGCTTCGCCTGAGGCGCCGACAGGCGGACCGCAGCCGCCTGTCGTCACACCGTTAGCCATGCGTCACTAACTTACGCGGCAGCACGGCTACCGAGTTCACCCGATGCCTTGAGCGCGGCTCGCACCTCGGATTGGGCGAGGACATCGTCGAGCGTCTTTTCGAGGCGCTCGAACATCAGATCGAATTCGCTTTCCGTGTAGGACAACGCGGGTGCGAACCCCAGGACACCATCGCCGAACGCGCGGAAAACGAGGCCATTGGCATAGGCGGACGTGGCGATGCGCTCGGGCAGCTTCAGCGATGGATCGAAGCGTTGTTTGGTCGTTTTATCCGCGACGAGTTCGAGCGCGCCGAGCAAGCCGCGATGCCGCGCGTCGCCGACGAGCGGATGCGCGAGCAGCGCGTCGAGTCCCTGCGCGAAGCGGGGGCCGCGCGCGATGCCGTTGGCGAGCAGTCCGCCTTCGTGATAAAGACGCAGCACTTCGAGCCCGATCGCGGCGCTCACGGGGTGTGCCGAATAGGTATGACCATGGCCGATCACCGCCGCGGGGTCGCCGTCGGCAATGCCTTGATAGACGGCATCCGACATCAGCACGGCGCCCATCGGCGCATAGCCCGCCGTGAGCCCTTTCGCCACGGTCATCAGGTCGGGCTCGACCTGTTCGGCCTCGCAGGCGAAGAGCGGTCCCGTGCGACCGAAACCCGTGATGACTTCGTCGGCGACGAACAGAATGTCGAGTTTGCGGCACGCTTCGCGCATCGCTCGCAGCCAGCCGGCAGGCGGCACGATCACGCCGCCCGAGCCCTGGATCGGTTCGCAGAAGAACGCGGCGACATGCTGTGCGCCGAGTTCGGCGACTTTGGCCTCGAGCGCGGCCACCGAGGCCGTGATGATTGCGGCATCGTCGGCGTGTTCGCTACGGTACGGATACGGCGACGGGATATGGTGCTGCGTCGCAAGCGGCAAATCGAAGTGGCGATGGAAGACGGGCAGTGCGGTCAGCCCGGCACCGATCGACGACGAGCCGTGATAGCCGCGCTCGAGCGCGATGACGTGCTTTTTCGTGGGACGCCCGGTGGCATTGTAGTAGTGCGTAATGAAGCGCAGTGCCGAATCGACGGCATCCGACCCGCCAAGTGTGAAGTACACGTGCTGCAACGACGCGGGCGACGACTCGACGAGTTTCGCAGCGAGCTCGATGGCCGGCTCGGAGCCGAAATGGAAGTAGCCCGTGGCATAGGGCAGTCGTGCCATTTGCCGGGCGGCCACCTCGACGATGCTTTGGTGGCCATAGCCGGTGTTGACGCACCACAGACCGGAGAACGCATCGAGCAGTTCATGGCCGTTTGCGTCCCGCAGAAAGACGCCTTGCGCGGACTCGAGTACGGTTACGCCGCGCGCTTCATGCGCGCGATAGCTGACGACGGGATGGATCAGGTGTTTGCGATCGGCTTCGACGAGCGAGGAGTTGGACATGGTTCGGTATCCGGTAGCGTGGAGCGGTTGATGATTCCATGCTACCGGGCAACGACCCTCGGCCGATTCGCCAAATAAATCGCGAAATAGCGCGATCGTGGCGTTTCGCGGCCATGCCGCAGCATATTCTGCTGGACCGGATCGGTCATGTTGAGGGCGACGCGATCTTACGCCGCCAACATATGCTCGACGAGCTCGATCCAATGCGTGACGGGTACCGATGTTCCGCTTTGCAGATGCGTGATGCACCCGATGTTCGCCGATACGATCATTTGCGGCTCGAGTACTTCGAGCGTGTCGATCTTGCGATCGCGCAACGTATACGCGAGCGACGGCTGAGTGATCGAATAAGTGCCTGCCGAGCCGCAACATAGATGACTGTCGGCGGGCACGCGCACTTCGAGGCCGAGCGACGTCAGCAGCCGTTCGACCACGCCCCGGATTTGCTGCCCGTGCTGCAGCGTGCAAGGCGGATGGAATGCAACGGTATGCACGCCGCGGCGGCGCGCGAGCGCCGTGAGTTCCGCCTCGAAGCCCTGCAGCCATTGCGCGATGTCGCAAGCGAGTTCGGCGACGCGGCGCGCCTTGTCCGCGTAGACAGGATCGTCGCGCAGCAAGTGCCCGTACTCCTTGATCGTCGCGCCGCAGCCCGAGGCATCGATGACGATCGCCTCGATACCCGTTTCGATATACGGCCACCATGCGTCGATGTTGCGGCGCATATCGTCGAGTGCTTCCTCGCGGTAGCTCAGATGCAAGCGAATCGCGCCGCAGCAGCCGGCCTCCGGCGCCACGATCGCCTCGACACCGAGCGCATCGAGTACGCGCGCGGTCGCGATGTTGATGTTCGGCAACATCGCCGGCTGAACACAGCCGGCGAGCATCAGCACCTTGCGTTCGTGCGGCACCGCCCGTTTGGCGGGCCACTGGAGCGGATGCTGGCGCGGCGGCACCTTGTCGCGCAGCTTGCGCGGCAGAAACGGCCGAACGTGCTGGCCGAGCCGCATGAGCGGCGTGAATATGGCGGTGTTGGGCAAGAGACTCGCCAGCAGCCGCCGTATCAACCGCTGGCGCAGCGGACGCGGCACGGCCGCATCCACATAGGGCCGGCCGATTTCCACGAGCCGCCCGTATTGCACCCCCGAAGGGCAGGTCGTCTCGCAACTGCGGCAGGTGAGGCAGCGGTCCAGATGCAGCTGTGTACTACGCGTGACGTGCGCACCCTCGAACATCTGCTTCATCAGATAGATGCGGCCGCGGGGGCCGTCGAGTTCGTCGCCCAGCAGTTGGTACGTCGGGCAGGTGGCCGTGCAAAAGCCGCAATGAACGCATTTGCGCAGAATCGCATCGGCCTCTTTGCCGTCCGGCGTATTGCGAATGAAGTCCGCCAGTTGTGTCTGCATCGCGTCGCTCAGTCGATCGGGTCTTGGGATGGCTCAGAAGTCCGCGTAGAGGCGGCCGCGATTGAAGATGCGTGCCGGATCGAAGGCGGCTTTCAGGCCTCGATGGATCCTCATGATCGGCGCCGGCAGTGGCGTGAAGACCCCGGCGCTGCGATCGAACTCGCGGCCTGCGCGAAAAATGGTGGCGTGACCGCCGGCCTGCTTGGCGCTGATACGTACCGTTTGGGCATCGGTATCCGTGATCCACCAACGCTGAGAGCCACCCCACTCCATCAGCTGCGCGCCCGGCAGTTGCAGCGGTTCGGTGACGGACGGTAGCGCGAGCCGCCAGAGTGCCGAGCGCGGCGGAATCGTCGCGAAGAACGGATCGGTCTGCTCGCGCAAGCCGGCCCAGAAGCGCTCGGCCTCGACGGCATCCACGACTTCGCCGCCGATCGTATTGCGGGCTGTCTTCACGCCGTTCTCGGCGCCCGAGAGGCGTACCGCGAGCGTGCCGTTGCGCCAGGCGCTTGCCGTGATCGGCAACGGCCGGCCGCACCACTCGTTGAGCTTGCGTACCGCATCGGTTCCGTTCATGTCGAACTTGAGCGTCGTTTCGGCCACGGGCAACGGCAGGACCTTGATCGACACATCGAGAATCAGGCCGAGCGTGCCGAGCGAGCCGGCCATCAGGCGCGACACATCGTACCCCGCAACGTTCTTGACCACTTGACCGCCGAAACGCAGCGTTTCGCCGCGGCCGTCCATCATCGTGACACCGAGGACGAAGTCGCGCGGCGCACCGGCCGAGCTGCGGCGCGGGCCCGCGATACCCGCCGCGATGCAGCCGCCCAGCGTGGCCGAGCGGCCGAAGTGGGGCGGCTCGAACGCGAGCATCTGATTGTGTTCGGCGAGCGCCGCTTCGACCTCCGTCAACGGCGTGCCGCAGCGCGCCGTCATGACGAGCTCCGCAGGGTCGTACGAAACGATACCGCGATATGCACGCGTGTCGAGAATCTCGCCGTTGAGCGCCTGGCCGTACCAGTCTTTCGTGCCCGAGCCGCGGATGCGCAAGGGGCGCTCGTCAGCCGTGGCTGCGCGGATACGCTCGGCCCAGTAGCCGAGGATCTCGTCGTCTTGCATGGCTTCCCGCTTTTTGGTGTCGTTCATCCGGTTGCCGCTTTTGCCTCAGGGCTTCATTCTACCGGCCGACCCGGGGCAGGCAAGCCACGGGTTTATACGCGTGGCGGTGTGCCTAAAAGCGCGGCAGCTCCGGATGAGGCAAAAGGCCGCCGCGCACGTGCATCTTTCCGTATTCGGCGCAGCGCGCGCGCGTCGGAATGCCCTTGGTCGGGTTCAGCAGCTCGTCCGGATCGAACGCGCGCTTGACTGCGAAGAACGCATCGCATTCGGCCGGCGAAAACTGAACGCACATCGAATTGATTTTTTCGATGCCGACGCCGTGTTCGCCCGTCACCGTGCCGCCCAGCTCCACGCAAGCTTCGAGAATCTCGGCGCCGAACGCCTCCGCGCGATGCAGTTGGTCGGGATCGTTACCGTCGAACAGAATGAGCGGATGCATGTTGCCGTCCCCGGCATGAAAGACGTTGATGCATCGCAGGCCGTAAGTACTTTCCATCTTCTCGATGCGCGCGAGCAGCGGTCCGATGCTGCGACGCGGCACCGTGCCGTCCATGCAGTAGTAATCGGGCGCCAGCCTGCCCGCGGCCGGAAAGGCGTTCTTGCGGCCGGACCAGAATTTGAGCCGCTCGGCCTCGGTGCGGGAGATCTGCAACCGGGTGGCGCCGTGTTCGCGCAGCACGGCGGTCACGCGTGCGATTTCTTCGGCGACTTCCTCGGGCGTGCCGTCCGACTCGCACAGCAGGATGGCCGCGGCGTCGCAATCGTAGCCGGCGCCGACGAACGCCTCCACCGCGCACGTCGCGGGATTGTCCATCATCTCGAGCCCGGCCGGAATGATCCCCGCCGCGATGATGGCCGCCACCGCGTTGCCGCCTTTGACGACATCGTCGAAGCTCGCCATGACGACTTGCGCCGTCGGCGGCTTCGGGATCAGCTTGACGGTCACTTCCGTGACGATCGCGAACATGCCTTCGCTGCCGATCATGACGGCGAGCAGATCGAGCCCGGGCGTATCGGGCGCGAGCGAACCGAATTCGACGATCTCGCCTTCCATCGTGACGGCGCGCACGCGCAAGACGTTATGGACGGTCAGTCCGTACTTCAGACAATGCACGCCGCCCGAGTTTTCCGACACGTTGCCGCCGATCGTGCAGGCGATCTGGGAAGACGGATCGGGCGCGTAGTAGAGCCCATAAGGCGCGGCCGCCTCCGAGACGGCGAGGTTGCGCACGCCGGGTTGGACGGTGGCCGTGCGCGCATACGAGTCGACATCGATGATTCTGGTGAAGCGCGCGAGCGAAACGACGATGCCGTTCGAGATCGGCGTGGCGCCGCCCGACAGCCCGGTGCCCGCGCCGCGCGGTACGATCGGCACGCCAAGGCGCTTGCATATCTGCACGATACGCAGCACCTGCGCCTCGGTTTCCGGCAGCGCTACCGCGAGCGGCAGTTGCCGATACACGCTGAGCCCGTCGCATTCATAGGGGGCGGTCTCTTCATCGCGGTAAAGCAGACAGCGCGCGGGCAGCGTGGCCATCAGCGCCTGAACCACTTCGCGCTGGCGCTCTTCGCGCCGCGCCGCTGACATCGCCTGATCGGTTTGGGCTACGGTTGCCATCGGTTTCCTCGCCTGTCTCAGGCCATGTACGTGAAGATCTTGCCCGGATTCATCAGATTGTGCGGATCGAGCGCATGCTTGAGCGCGCGCATTACATCGACGGCATCGCTGCCATGCTCGTCGATGAGGAAATCCATTTTGTGCAGACCGATGCCATGCTCGCCCGTGCAGGTTCCGCCCATGCGCAACGCGCGCTCGACGATACGCCGGTTCAGGCGTTCGGCTTCGCTGAATTCCTCGGGCCGGGCCGGATCGATCAGTATCGCGACATGGAAGTTGCCATCGCCGACATGTCCCACGATGGGGCAGGGCAGCGGCGAGCCGCGTAGATCGTCTTCCGTTTCGACCACGCATTCGGCCAGCCGCGAGATCGGCACGCAGACATCGGTTGTTACGGCGCGACAGCCCGGCTTGAGCTGCAGCATCGCGAAATAGGCGTTGTGGCGCGCGTTCCAGAGCCGGCTGCGTTCCTCGGGGCGCGTGGCCCAGGCGAAACCGCTGCCCGCATGTTCGGCGGCGAGCGCCTGAACCGTCTCGGCTTGCTCCTTGACGCTCGCCTCGGTGCCGTGGAACTCGAAAAAGAGCGTCGGCGATTCGGCAAGTGTCAGATTCGAGTGACGGTTGATCGCGCGGATCGCGAGCGTATCGACGAATTCGACGCGAGCGACGGGCACGCCGAGCTGAATCGTTTCGATGACGGTACGCACGGCCTCGCCCATCGACGCAAAGGCGCAGACGGCCGCCGAAACGGCTTCCGGCTGCGGATAAAGCCGCACCGTGATTTCGGTGATGACGCCGAGCGTGCCCTCCGAGCCCACGAAGAGCCGGGTCAGATCGTAGCCGGCCGACGATTTGCGCGCCCGCGTGCCCGTCTTGATGACGCGACCGTCGGCGAGTACCGCCGTGAGGCCGAGCACGTTTTCCCGCATCGTCCCATAGCGCACGGCGTTGGTGCCCGAGGCCCGCGTGGCCGACATGCCGCCGATGCTCGCATCCGCACCGGGATCGATCGGAAAGAAGAGCCCCGTGTCGCGCAACGCTTCGTTGAGCGCCTTGCGCGAGACGCCGGCCTCGACGGTGGCCGTCAGATCTTCCGCGTTGATCGACAGCACGCGATTCATGCCGGAAAGATCGATCGATACACCGCCTTCCACCGCAAGCAGATGCCCTTCCAACGACGAGCCGTTGCCGTACGGAATGACGGGTACGCCGTAGCGCGCGCAGAGCTCGATCGTCGTGCGCACGTCCTCGGTGGATTCGGCGAAGACCACCGCATCGGGTGGTTGGGGATCGAACGGCGACTCGTCGCGGCCATGGTGAGCGCGTACGGCCTCGGCCGTCGAAACACGTTGACCGAAAACGCTCGCGAGCGCGGTGAGCAGTTCGGGAGCAAACGGCCGGCGCGGGCGCGTCGCGGCGGCGCCGGGATGTCCTTCTTGGGGATGCAGCGGATGAACGTCGACGGGGGGACGGTCCATATCATCTCCGATATCGTTTTGGGCATTCTACGCCGCCGCGGCACAGGCACGTGCCGAGCCGTACCGGTGGAGCGTGCCGTTCAGCCGGCCCCTATAATGAGGCCGTTTCGGCCGCCGCCAGGGCGGCGGGCCGATCGTGCAGCGACTACCAAGGAGGCCTGGATGGGACACCGTTTGAGCAAGATCGCCACGCGCACCGGCGACGACGGCACGACTGGCCTCGGCGACGGCAGCCGCATACGCAAGGACGATGCACGAATCGCGGCGATCGGCGACGTCGACGAATTGAATTCGCAGCTCGGCGTGCTGCTGGCCGAGCCGTTGCCCGAGGACTTGCGCGAGGTACTGACGGCCGTGCAGCACGACCTGTTCGATCTGGGCGGCGAACTCTGCATTCCGGGCCATACGATGATCGGCGACGACCATCTGGCCCGTGTCGACGGCTGGCTCGCGCACTACAACGCCGCGTTGCCGCCGCTCACCGAATTCATTCTGCCGGGGGGCACCCGCGCGGCGGCGCTCGCGCATGTGTGCCGGACGGTCTGCCGCCGCGCGGAGCGCTCGATCGTCGCGCTCGGCGCAACGGTGACGCTGGAAGCCGCGCCCCGCCGATATGTCAATCGCCTCTCCGACCTGTTGTTCGTGCTCGCCCGGGTGCTGAACCGCGCCGGCGGTACGGGCGACGTCTTGTGGCAACGTCAGCGCGCCGAAAAATAGCCCGCGCAGTCTCGCCGATCCGCTCGGTCAGCGGTCGCTCGCAGGATGCTGCGGTGCGACAAAGTGTCGTATGTCGGATACACTCTCGTAAGATGTATTCTTGATCCATGTTTAGAAGGAGCCCTCCCGACATGACGACCCCGCTCACCGCAGACCAGATCGCACGCGTCAAGGCGACCGCGCCCGTATTCGCCCAGCACGGCGCAACGATCACCAAGCATTTTTACCGCCGGATGTTCACGAACCGCCCCGAGCTGCGCAATCTGTTCAACCAGACGCACCAGGCGAGCGGCACGCAAGCCGATACGCTGGCCCACGCGGTCTACGCCTACGCCGCGAATATCGACAATCTGGGTGCGCTCGGTTCGGCCGTCGGCCGGATCGCGAACAAGCATGCGAGCCTCAATATCCGCCCCGAGCACTATCCGATCGTCGGTGAAAACCTGCTCGCGTCGGTCGTGGAAGTACTGGGCGACGCGGTCGACGAGCAAACGCTCGAGGCCTGGCGCGCGGCGTATGCCCAACTGGCGGGAATCATGATCGGCGCCGAAGCCAAGCTCTACGGCGCCGCGCCTTGGAGCGGCTATCGCCCGTTCGTCGTCTCGCGCAAGGAAGTCGAGAGCGACGAGATCACCTCGTTTTATCTGACGCCCGCCGACGGTGGCACTGCGTGCGGCTTCGTGCCGGGCCAGTTCGTCTCGGTCAAACGCTATGTCGGCGAGCTCGGTGTCGACCAGCCGCGGCAGTACAGCCTCTCGGACGCGCCGCACGGCAAATGGCTGCGCATCTCGGTCAAGCGCGAAGCGGGGCGGGAAGACGTGCCGGCCGGGCGCCTTTCGACATTACTGCATGAGGGTGTCGAAGTCGGTTCGATCGTCGAAGTCACGGCGCCGATGGGCGAGTTCCGCCTCGATCTCGAAAAGACGACGCCGGTCGTACTCGTCTCGGGCGGTGTCGGCCTGACCCCGATGATGTCGATGATCTCCACGCTCGTGGCCGCCGAGAGCCCGCGCCGCATCGCGTTCGTGCACGCCTGCCGCAATGGGCGCGTACATGCGTTCAAGAGTTGGCTGGCACAGACGATGGCGACGCACGCGAACGTTTCGCGGGCCGTGTTTTACGAAGAAGTGTCGGAGACCGACCGCGAAGGTGTCGATTACGACTTCACGGGCCGCATCGATTTGTCGCGCATCGCCCATCAAGCGATTCTGCCCGATGCCGACTACTACCTGTGCGGGCCGGTTCCGTTCATGCAGCAGCAGCGCGAAGCGCTGATTGCGCTCGGTGTGGACGCGGCACGCATTCACACCGAGGTGTTCGGCTCCGGCGCGATCTGAATCGGAGGCCGGAACCGCATTGGCGCATCGATGCTTCAGTTGCCGCTACCGCGGACGATGCGCCGCTGCTTGACGCTCTCGGCCAATCCCTCCAGCACGCCGACGCTTTCGTCCCAGCCGATGCACGCATCGGTGATGCTTTGGCCGTAGGTCAGCGTGCAACCCTCCTGCAGATCCTGGCGCCCCGCGACGAGATGGGATTCGATCATCACGCCGACGATGCGCTCGTCGCCGCCCGCGATCTGCCTTCCGATATCGGCGCACACGGGAATCTGGTTCTCGTGCTTTTTCGAGCTGTTGGCGTGACTCGCATCGATCATGAGCCGCGCCGCGAGGCCTGCCTTGCCGATGGCGGAGCACGCCGCATCGACGCTTTGCGCATCGTAGTTCGGGGTGGTACCGCCGCGCAGAATCACATGGCAGTCCTCGTTGCCTGCCGTGGAAACGATGGCTGAGTGGCCGCCCTTCGTCACCGAGAGGAAGTGGTGCGGTTGCGAGGCCGCCTTGATCGCATCGACCGCGATCTTGACGTTGCCGTCCGTGCCGTTCTTGAAACCGACCGGGCACGAGAGCCCCGAGGCGAGTTCGCGATGGACTTGCGACTCGGTCGTGCGCGCGCCGATCGCGCCCCACGAGACGAGATCCGCAATGTATTGCGGGCTGATCATATCGAGGTATTCGGTCCCCGCGGGCATGCCGAGCTCGTTGATGCCGACGAGCAATTCGCGCGCGGCGCGCAGGCCGTCGTTGATCTTGAAGCTGTTATCGAGGTAAGGGTCGTTGATGAGCCCCTTCCAGCCGACTGTCGTACGCGGCTTTTCGAAGTAGACGCGCATGACCACCTCGAGTTCGCTCGCGAAGCGCTTGCGCTCGTGCACGAGCGCAAGCGCGTAGTCGAGTGCGGCCGCGGGATCGTGGATCGAGCAAGGGCCGATGATGACGATCAGACGATCGTCCATGCCGTGCAGGATTCGATGCATCGCCGTGCGCGCGCCGTAGATCAGATCGGCGACCGGCTCTGTGCACGGAAATTCGCGAATCAAGTGAGCGGGCGGCGTGAGCTCTTTGAGTTCTCGAATGCGGACATCGTCGGTATTGTGCGGGGCCATGCTGTATTTCTCCTCGTCGATTCGGTGTGGGACGCACCTCTCGATCCGTTCGGCGTGGTTCCGCGTGGTTCCGGATACGGCGGACGAACAGTGAAGGTGCAGGGCTGGCGGGTCGCGGCGAAAAAAAACCGCCGGGCTCGCCGGCGGTTTTTCGGGAATTCAGGTTCGCGTCACGCGCTAACACCCCTCTCGATCCGCCGGCGGACTGAGATGCCAAAAGAAGTAAAAGTAAAACTTCGGGCTCATGAGTGGGAAAAGCGCGTTGGTAACGGGTATCCCGGCTTTATACGCTCTGCCGGCACGGCTGACAAGCCGTCGGAGGGGAAAAAAGCGAAAAATCCACGCGGGGCGACCGAACAACGCATGTTTTTCGCGCGCCCGCGCGGATTCGAAGCCGGTTCAAAGCGTGCCGCCCACCGTCATCTTCTCGATGCGCAGCGTCGGCTGACCAACGCCGACGGGTACGCTCTGTCCTTCCTTGCCGCACATGCCGACACCGGTATCGAGCGACATGTCGTTGCCGATCATCGTCACGTACTTCAGCGATTCGGGACCGCTGCCGATCAGCGTCGCTCCCTTCACAGGGTAGGTGACCTTGCCGTTTTCGATCATGTACGCCTCGGATGCCGAGAACACGAACTTGCCGTTCGTGATGTCGACTTGACCGCCGCCGAAGTTCACGGCGTAAAGCCCGTTCTTGACCGATGCGATGATTTCGGCCGGGTCTTTGTCGCCGTTGAGCATGTAGGTGTTCGTCATGCGCGGCATCGGCAGCGCCGCGTACGATTCGCGCCGCGCGTTGCCCGTCACCGGCATTTTCATGAGCCGCGCGTTGAGCGAATCCTGGATATAGCCCTTGAGCACGCCGTCTTCGATCAGCGTCGTGCATTGCGTGGCGTTACCCTCATCGTCGATATTGAGCGAGCCGCGCCGGTTCGGTAGCGTGCCGTCGTCGACGACCGTGACGCCCTTGGCCGCCACGCGCTCGCCGATGCGGCCGGCAAACGCGGACGACCCCTTGCGGTTGAAGTCTCCCTCGAGCCCGTGGCCGATGGCCTCGTGCAGCAGCACGCCGGGCCAGCCCGGCCCGAGCACGACGGTCATGGTGCCTGCCGGCGCCGGCCGCGCATCGAGGTTGACCAGCGCCGCATTGACGGCATCGTCGACATAGCTCGAGAGTACGTGGTCGGAGAAATAGCCGTAATCGAAGCGGCCACCGCCGCCGCCCGTGCCGATCTCGCGCCGGCCGTTTTGCTCGGCGATCACGGTGACCGAGACGCGCACCAGCGGCCGCACGTCCGCGGCGAGTACGCCATCGCTGCGCGCGACGAGCACGATGTCGTACTCGCCCGCGAGCCCTGCCATGACTTGCGTGATGCGCGGATCGCGCCCGCGCGCCATCTGTTCGACACGCTCGAGCAGCTTGACCTTCGCCGTGGCGTCGAGCGAGGCGAGCGGGTCGGCGGGCAGATAGAGATCGCGGCCCGCGATGCCCTTCAGGACGCTCGCCGCCTTGATCTTTTGCTTGCCGCCGCCTGCCTTGGCGATCGAGCGCGTGGCCTCGGCGGCCTGACGCAACGCTTCGGGCGAGAGGTCGTCGGAGTAGGCGAATGCCGTACGATCGCCCGCGACGGCGCGCACGCCGACGCCCTGGTCGATGCTGAAACTCCCCGACTTCACGATGCCTTCCTCGAGGCTCCATGCTTCGCTGCGCGTGGCCTGGAAGTAGAGGTCCGCATAGTCGACGCGGTGCGTGAAGATATCGGCGAGCGTACGCGTGAGCAACGCCTCGTCGAGACCGTAGGGGGCCAACAAGACTTCCTTCGCGGTCGCGAGATTGCGAATGCCGGGTTCGATGATATTCATGCGGATAGTTCGAGAAAGGAGGCTGTGAATGTCGGGATGGCTGGCCGGGTTCGAACGATGGGTCGGTCGGGCATGACGGCTAGGAGAGGACGCGGTGGCGCCACGCGGGGAGGCTGCGCCGCACTTCGTCGATGCGCGCGCCGTCGATTTCGCCCGCAACGATGCCGGGCCCTTCGCCGGTGCGCACGTCGACGATCTCGCCCCATGGGTCGATCAGCATGCTGTGGCCCCACGTGCGGCGGCCGTTTTCATGCGTGCCGCCTTGCGCCGCAGCGAGCACGTAGCACTGGTTTTCTACGGCGCGCGCGCGCAGCAGCGTCTCCCAATGCGCGCGCCCCGTCGTATAGGTGAACGCCGACGGCACGACGATGAGCGCCACATCGCCCATGCGCCGGTAAAGCTCGGGAAAGCGCAAATCGTAGCAAACCGACAGCCCCACGCGTCCGAACGGCGCGTCGAACGTGCGCACGTCGCGGCCCGCGCGGATCGTGCGTGCTTCGTCGAACGATTCGGCGCCCTTTTCGAAGTTGAAAAGGTGGATCTTGTCGTAGCGCGCGGCCTCGTTGCCCTCGGGATCGAACACGAGCGTCGTGTTCAGCACGCGCTCGGCGTCGGGCGCCGGATCCGTGACGGCGAGCGGAAGCGTGCCGCCGATGATCCAGATGCCGTGCCGGCGTGCCGCATCGGCCAGAAACCGCTGGATCGGCCCATCGCCGTAAGGCTCGCGCACGGCCAGCTTGTCGGCGTCGCGAAAGCCCATGAAGCAGAAGTACTCGGGCAGCAGGACGAGCCGCGCACCGTTGTCGGCCGCCTCGGCGATGAGACGGCCGGCGTCGTGCAGATTGCGCACGCGCTCGGGCGTGCTGACCATCTGGACGGCTGCGACGCGAAAAGGCGCCGGAAATGCGTGTGGATCGCTCATGGGTGTCCGGTGGGCATGGCGCACGGCGTGCGTCACTTGCCTGTCGATTCCGTTGCTTCGGCTGGAGCAGCCATCTTACCCCGATCGCCCGTGAGCCGCTCGACGTGCGGTTGCGACCATGACCCCGTTATTGCGTAGTGCGTGGCAAACGCGTGAGCGATCGACTGCGAGAGGGCCAGGTTGGCGAAGAAGGCGCCGAGCCCCAGCAACGGATTGACGATCGTCGCCGCGATCACGGCCGAGCCCGCGTTGACCGTCGGGGTCACCTGCACGCGCAGGTCCTGCGTTTCCTTCGCGAGATCGACCGTGCCCGAGAGGTCGGCCCGCGCCGGCGCCGTGACGATATGAAAGTCGTCCGTTCGACCGATGCCGTCGGCGATCCGGCCCGTGCCCGTCACGCGCTCGAACGGCAACCCTTCGCCGATGACGTCCCTGAAGTTGAGCGTGACGACGCGCGCGAGACTCTGCAGGCTCAGCACCCCGAGCAGTTTCGCGACGCCGGGGTCGACCTTGAGGATCTGCCCGTGATGGAGATCGAGCGCCATCTGGCCGCGCAGCGTCGGATAGTCGATGGCCGTGGGGCCGCCGCGCCAGCCCACCTTGCCCGACAACGTACCGGCGCCGCCCTTCACCGTGCGCGGCAGGCCGAACTGATCGAGCAGCGCGCCGGCATTGGCGATGTCGAGCTTGAAATCGATCGCCGTGCGGCGCGGCGAGTTCGGATCGATGTCGTCGCCGAGCCGGCGCAGTGTGCGCCAATTCGCGGTCGCCAACAGATGCGCGGCCGGATTCGCGAGATCGAGCTTGTCGAGTTGCCAGACGGGCACGCCGTCTTCATCGGTATTGTGCGCCTGGATGGCGAGCCGGCCGAAGCTGCGCCCGCGCACGCTGAGTTCGTCGACGACGAGATCGATCGCCGGCATCCGTTCGGCTGTCGACGAAGATATCTGCCGCACGAGATCGTTGCCCACCGCGGCAGGAACGGCCGCCTTCGAGAGGTGTGCGGTCAGCAGCCCGTTGCGGTTGGTCGGCGTGCCGGGTAGCCACGACAGCGTACCCGACACCTGATCCGACGCGAGTTGCGCGCGCCAGTCGTCGTCGGAGCTCGTGCCATCGAAGACGACGTGGGTCCACTCGCGCTCGAGCAGCTTGAGGGTGTCGATATGTGCTGTCAGGTGAGTCGGCATGAACTGGCTCGCGATGCCGCCGGCCGTCTTGGGCGATGCGGCTCGTCCCGAAGGTGGCGCTTGGGCCGGCCTGGCCGCGGCGCGCAGCTCGGAAGCGATTGCGCGCCAGCCATCGCCGTCGAGCGACGCAAGCTCGGCCGTCGTACTGACGCCTTGCGCCGGCATGCTCGCGGCCGTACCGATGCCGATCGCGCCGCGCACCACCTCCAACGCCTGATCGCCCGGTTCACGGGCACCGCGCCGCAGCAGGTAGGTCGCGCTCGCGGGCCCGAGCTGCAACTCGGCGCGGGCCAACGCCCCGGTCTGCGCGTCGGTGTCGGTTTTCGCCGCATCGACCGAGAGCGAAAACGGCATCGGCGTGCCGAGCGGCTTGTCGAACGGCGCCGGGAAGTCGAGCCCGAGTCCGCTCAGGTCGGAACGGGCTTCGATCTGCGGTAGGCCGCTCTTCGTGCCGCGCACCGAGATCGTATAAGGCGCCGTGCCATGCAGGTGGCCCAGCAGTTTTCCGGCGGGACCCTCTATGCCGAGTTCGCGCGCGCTGTCGGCGGCGATGCGTCCCGCGACATCGAATGTGTAGGCGCCCTTGGCGTCGAGCGCGCCGTTTGCACGGATTTCTCCGCCGAGCCATCGTCCCGCCACGCGCTCGACGGCGAGGGTGTGCCCGGTGAAACGCACCCGCCCGGTCAGCGCGTCGAGCGGTGGCCATTGTTCGCGCGCGAGGCTGTTTCCCTCGAGCCCGACCGTGCCGTCCACGCTCACGTGAGGCTCGGGTCCGCGCGGTACCTTGAGCGTGAGCGCGAGCGTCGCCGGGCCGGTCCCGTGCAGCTTTTGCGTCGCATGGCCGGTGAGGCTGGCGGCCGCGCTTTCGTTCAGATAGTCGAGGAAATCGGCGAGCGGCCCGTGCGCCTTGCCGTCGATGACGAGGTCCGAGCCGTGGTTGCCGAGATCGTCGATGCGTCCGGTCACCCGGTCCAGCACGACGCGCTTGTAACGCGCCCGACCGATATCGAAACGCAGCACGTTTTCGGCGAGCGAGAAGACGCCATCGATGCCGTCGAGCGCGGGCCAGACATCGGGCGCGCCGGTGGCGAGCGTCTTGGCGGGGAACGGCGAGGGATCGAAGCGCGCGCCGGTGAACGGTGCAACGATGCGGAAGATGCCGGCTTTCGGATCGCGCGAGTAGGGGAACTGATCGAGCCCGCCATGGACCTCGATGGTCGCGTTGCGGGCGATGCCGTCTTGCAGTCCATGTCCGAGGTAGTGGCGCAGATGTTCGCCGATGCTCGTCGGCAAATAACGCGGGATGGTCGGGACTTTGGCGCGTTCGATTTTCGCCGAGAGATCGAGGGTGCCGCGCCCATGGCCCGGATTGGCGTAGCTCGCGACGACGCTGCCGGCCGTATCGGCGTTTTCGACGCTGAGTTCCGGAACGGTGATCGAGAAAGCCTTGTGCGGCTGGCCGGGCGCAGCGGTGACGGTCCATTGGCCGCGGCCGCGCACCCGATCGAACGCGAGGCGCGGATCGTCGAATTCGCCGGGCAGCGTGAGCGTCGTATCGGCGGTGTCGACGGTGACGCTGCCATGGGCTTCGTCGGCATCGATCGAGCCCCAGAGGTTTTCGACGCCGGGCAGGCCTGCACGCGGATGCCCGGCCGGCGACAGCCCCGGCGGCGGCTCCTGCGCCGCGAAGCTGATACCTTCGAGGTCGCCCTTAAACCGGTAGCGCACGATCGGGGCGGTACCGGAGACGCGCTGCTCGCTGGCAGCCAGTGCGTTGTCGGGGCGCGCGCGCTCCACTTCGATCACGTAGTTGGCGACGAGTCCGCGCGGGTCGAACCGTACGAGTTCGTCGCGAAAACGCTCCGGCACCGGCAGCGCGCGAGTGAATTCGGCGAGCACCCCCAGATCGACGCGGTCGCCCGCCACGCTCATCAACTGACCGTGCTCCACATCGGGCACGCGATAACGGCCCGTGAGCGTGGTGAACGAGAGCGTGCGCGAGACCGGCGTGCCATCGGCGAGCGGCGGCTGTCCGAGTTCGGCATGCAGATTCGACAAGCGCAGGCGGTAGTCGCGTTGCGGCTCGATGTCGGCGGCCCAGCCGAATTGGGCGACGGGCAGGTCGAGCCGTGGCTGCGCGGGCCGGACCTGCAAGACGACATCGGCGCCTTGCAGCTGTCCGCGCGCCGAACGCAGTGCGCCGCCCGAAAAATTCGCCCAGATTTCGTTGTCGATGCGCCCGGCATGGAGCTTCATCGGGATCTTCACGTAACGCGCGAGCGTGGGCAGATCGACCGGTCCCGTCGACAAATAGGCCTGTCCATTCCAGTTCGCGGGCTTGCCGACTTCAGCCAGCGGCAGATGACGAAAACGCGCGCGAAAATCGAGCGCTCCCTTGAGCACCGTGCCTTCGGGCGGAGCCTGCAGCGCTACGCGGTGTTCGAAGGCTCCGTTGAAGATGGCCGCCCGGATGTGGCGCAGGGCCAGCTCGGGGGCTTTACGCTGGTTGTCGCGCCAGCGCAGCGTGCCGTCGCGCAGCACGATGGCGCGCTGCGTGAGCACCCAATTCGAAAACGTGGTGTCGTTGCCGGTGTGAGTAGTCGGTACCTGCACGCCCGCGACGGCGATGGAGCCGTCTGCCGCGCGCGTCACGAGCACATCGGGTTGCTCGACGACGAGGCTCGCGAGCGCGGGCCTGCCACGCATGAGCGAACTCCATGAGAGGGAGGCGCGGGCATCGGGCACCGAAAGCGCGATGTTGCCGTCGCGGTCGCGGATCGTGAGCCCGGTCACATCGAGGCCCGGCTCCAGTCCATTCCAGTGAGCGGCAAGTTTTTCGATGCGCAGCTCGACGTGCAGCCGCGCGGAAATGAACGCCTCGATCCGCGGCCGAAAATCGTCGATGCGCGGCAAGACGACATAACGCAGTCCGATGAACACCGCGCCGAGCGTGAAGTAGACGACGAGGGCGAATGCCAGGGTGGCTTTGAAAACCCGGCGCAGAAGCGGGGAATCGTGGCGCATGCGTCCGGCAACGGCTTTTTCGACGGATTCCTTGCTGTCGGACATGCTGCGGCAGATCGGGGGTATGGTAGTTTGGCGTTTCGGACGTCGAATGTAACACAGCGCAGGCGCGGGGCGAGGCGCGCAAAGCCCGTGCCGCGCGGGCTGCCGGCGCGCGACAAACGCCGGTGCGCTGCTCACCCATCCATGTCGTGCGCAACACGCGAGCCACATCGTTCATGACTGCAACCGCACTCCTGAGTTCCGCTTATTCGTCTTTTACCGCACGCGCGATCGCCGCGCGGCCCGAGCTGAACGGGCTCATTGCCGACTGGGCGCGCGCACCCATCACGCGCGAGCGCATCGACGCCCGATTGAATGCGCTCGCCGCGCTGGAGCGGCAGGTCCGCGGTAGCGCCGACACCGGGCGGCTGGACGAGGATGCCCTGCGCCGCGTGCTGCGACGGTTGCGCGTCGAGGTGTTCTGCGCAGTCATGGAGCGCGATCTGGCCGGTCTTGCGGATGTCGACGAGGTGACCGGCACGATGACCGATCTTGCCGAGGCCGCCATCCAGCATGCGCTCGCCACGCTCGAAGCCGAACTCGAAGCGCTTTACGGCGAGCCGCGCGGCCCGAGCGGCGAGCGGCTCGTGCTGGGCGTGGTCGGCATGGGCAAGCTGGGCGGCCGGGAGCTGAACGTATCGTCGGATATCGATCTCATCTTCGTCTACGAGGACGATGGCGAGACCGCGGGCGCGGCGCGGCCGTCCATCTCGACGCAGGAGTTTTTCACGCGCCTGGGCCGGCGGCTCATCGGTGCGCTGGCCGAGCCGACGGCGGATGGATACGTCTTTCGCGTCGACATGCGATTGCGGCCCAACGGCGACGCCGGACCGCTCGCGTGCAGCCTCGGTATGCTCGAAGAGTATTTCTACGTGCAGGGCCGCGAATGGGAACGTTATGCGTGGATCAAAGGGCGGCTCGTCTCGGAAGGCGCGAGCGCTGCGGCGAAGCGTCTGGCCGTGCAGCTCGACGCGCTCGTCAAGCCATTCGTTTACCGACGCTATCTCGATTTCGGGGTGATC
Source organism: Paraburkholderia sp. NMBU_R16 (assembly GCF_013282575.1). Lineage (GTDB taxonomy): Bacteria > Pseudomonadota > Gammaproteobacteria > Burkholderiales > Burkholderiaceae > Trinickia. The sequence goes on along the minus strand of NZ_JAAAYE010000003.1, from coordinate 61,796 downwards.
AGCGCGATTCGCGCTTTGCATCGCCAGATCGGCGAGGAAGCGAGGCGCCGCGCCTCGATGCGTCCGGACAAGGCGGACGACATCAAGCTCGGTCGCGGCGGTATCCGCGAAATCGAGTTCAGCGCCCAGGTGTTTCAACTGATCCGCGGCGGCCAGGATGCCTGCTTCCGCGTCAGGCCGACGCTCGCCGTGCTGCGCTGCGCGGCGGACCGCGGTCTGATCTCGGCCGCCGTGTGCGAGGAGCTCACGCAGGCCTACCGCTTTTTGCGTGTGCTCGAACACCGCCTTCAATACCGGAACGATGCTCAAACGCATGCCATGCCCGTCGATGCCGACGAGCGGGCGCGCCTCGCGGCCTCGATGGGTTTTGCGGACTACGCGAGCCTCGCGGCCAAGCTCGACGACTACCGCGAGCTCGTCGAAACGCAGTTCGATCAGATTTTCGCGGACAAAGTGCGCGACACGGGCGGCGAAGCGGCCGAAGCGCGGGCGGCAAGCATCTGGAGCAGCGCGCTCGACGACGATACGGCCGCGCCGTCGCTGGCCGCGCGCCTCTCGGCGCTGGGCTTTGCCGCCGCCGAAGACCTCCTCGCCCGGCTCGTCGGCATCCGTCGTTCGACGCGCTACCAAGGGCTGCCTGAGCGTAGCCGTGAACGGTTCGATACGATCGCGCGGCGGGCGCTCGAGGCGACTGCGGCGTTGGAACCCGCCGACAAACGTGGCACGACGCTCGCGCGGCTGTTCGACTTGCTCGAGGCCGTGGGCCGGCGCGGCGCCTATCTCGCGCTGCTGAACGAGTATCCGGCCGCGCTCGATCGCGTACTTGCCGTGCTGGCGGCATCGCGCTGGGCGGCCGGATACCTGACGCGCCATCCGCAGTTGCTCGACGAACTGCTCGACGACGAAGCGATTGCGAGCCCGTTCGATTGGACCGGGTTCAAGGCTTCGCTGCGCACACGGCTGGCCGCGGCGGATGGCGTCGAGCATCAGATGGACCTTTTGCGGCACGCCCACCAGGCCGAAGTCTTCCGCATTCTGCTGATCGATCTGGCCGGCAAGCTCAGCGTCGAGCAGGTCAGCGACCGGCTGTCGGAGCTCGCCGATTCGGTGCTCGACGTGACGATCGAAGCGGTGTGGCGCCAACTGCCCAAACGTCACCGCGAGTCGCCGCGGTTTGCCGTCATCGCATACGGCAAGCTCGGCGGCAAGGAACTCGGCTATGCCTCGGATCTCGATCTGATCTTTCTATATGACGACGCTGACGAATCGGCCGCCGAAATCTATGCCACTTTTACGCGGCGTCTCATCACATGGCTGACGACGGCGACGGGAGCCGGCACGTTGTTCGACGTCGATTTGCGTTTGCGGCCGAACGGCGAATCGGGCTTGCTGATCACCGATCTCGATGCGTTCCGGCGTTACCAATTGCGCGAGGGCGATGCGGCCAATACGGCGTGGGTTTGGGAGCACCAGGCCTTGACGCGCGCGCGGTTTTGCGCGGGCGATGCGCAAATCGGGGCCGAGTTCGAGGCGATCCGCAAACAGGTGCTCACGATGCCGCGCGAGGCGGGGCCGCTTGCGACCGAAATCGTCGCGATGCGCGAGCGCGTCGCGGCCGGCCATCCGAACCGCAGCGACCTCTTCGATCTCAAGCACGATCGCGGCGGCATGGTCGATATCGAATTCATCGTCCAATACTGGGTCTTGCTGCACGCCGCGCGCGACCCCGAGCTCATTCTCAATACCGGCAATATCGCGCTGCTGCGCGAAGTAGCCCGCTATGGGCTGATGCAGCCGGAAGAGGCGGAGACCGTGGGCGGCGCTTACCGCACTTATCGCAAACTGCAGCATCGCTTGCGGCTCGATGGCATGGAGAAGGCGCGTGTACCGGCCGCGCAAATCGCTGCCGAACGCGATGCCGTGCTGCGGTTGTGGCAGCGGGTATTCGGGTGACGGCTTGCACCGGCGCCAGCGGGCAGAGCCGCCCGGAGGGCCGCGAGCCGGCGCAAACCGGCGGTGCCTAGGCCGCGAGCATCTCCTTGGCGTGGCGGCGCGTCGTGGCAGTGATTTCGAGGCCGCCCAGCATCCGCGCCACTTCCTCTATGCGGCTCGTACGGTCGAGCTGCGTCACGGTGGACAGCGTGCCGCCGTCCGCCGTACCTGCTTTGGCGACCTGGAAGTGATGATCCCCGCGCGCCGCGACCTGCGGCAAATGGGTCACGCAGAGCACCTGCCGATCGCGGCCCAGTTGATGCAGCAGCCGGCCGACGACTTCCGCCACGCCGCCGCCGATGCCCGTATCGACTTCGTCGAAAATCAGTGTCGGCGTCGGGCTCGCGGCGCTGGCGACCACCGCCAATGCCAGGCTGATACGCGCGAGCTCGCCGCCCGAGGCGACTTTGGCGAGCGGCCTGGGCGGCACCCCGGCGTGGCCTGCCACGCGAAATTCGATCTGTTCGAGACCGTGCGCACCGCCTTCGGCCAGTGGGACGAGCGCGACTTCGAAGCTGCCGCCCGCCATGGACAGCTCCTGCATGCCCGCCGTGACCGCCGCGCTCAACGCTTTCGCCGCCTTGGCACGCGCTTTCGAGAGCTGCTTCGCCTCGCGCAGGTAGGCCTCATGCGCCGTGGCGACGGCCGCTGTCAGCGTATCGAGATCCGCTGCGGCGTCGAGCGCGGCCAATTGCGCGCGGCGTGCCTCGTGCTCGGCCGGCAGCGTTTCCGGTTGCAACCGGAACTTGCGGGCCAGCGAGTGCAGCGCATCGAGCCGCGCTTCGACCTGCGCGAGCCGGTCTGGATCGAGCTCGAGCTTTTGCGCATAGTGCGTCAGCGAATAAACGGCCTCGCGCAATTGAATTTCGGCCGGCTCGAGCGAGGCGAGCGTGTCGCCAAGCGCCGGATCGATATCGGCCAAATCGCGCAGTTTCGAGATGATCGAGCCGAGCTGGCCGAGCATGGCATTGTCGGCTTCCGACAGCGCATCGACGGCGCCGCGCACGCCTTCGATCAGATTGACGGAGTGCGTGAGCCGGCGGTGCTCGGCGGAGATCTCTTCCCATTCCCCGGCTTGCGGTGAGAGCTTGTCGAGTTCGGCAAGCTGCCATGCGAGGCGCTCGCGTTCGAGCTGCAGCTCGCGATCGCGTGTTCGAGCGAGCTCGAGCGCATGTTGCGCATCGCGCCAGCTTCGGTGCGCGCTTGCCACCGTGGCGGCAGACGCCGTGAGGCCCGCATGGGTATCGAACAGCGTGCGTTGCGCATCGGGGCGCATCAATAACTGATGGGCATGCTGCCCGTGGATATCGACGAGCCGTTCGCCGAGCTCGCGTAATTGCGCGAGTGTGGCGGGCGTGCCGTTGATGAATGCGCGTGAACGCCCGTTGGCATCGACGACGCGTCGCAGCATGACCGCGCCGCCCGCTGCGTCGGGCTCGGGCCGCGCGAGCGCTTGCTCCTCGAGCCAGCGCTCGACCTCCGCCGTGGCGCTGAACTCCGCCGTGATATCGGCGCGGCTCGTGCCGGTGCGCACGACGTCGGCGTCCGCGCGCGCGCCCAGCGTCAATGCGAGTGCGTCGATGAGGATCGATTTGCCGGCGCCGGTTTCACCCGAAAAAACAGTGAAGCCGCGGTCGAATTCCAGGTCGAGCGCGGCGACGATGACGAAGTCGCGTATCGAGAGGTGGCGGAGCATGGGAATGGTGATGTTGACGTCGTGTTCTCGTATGGGTTGCCGACGGCTGAGGCCGCTCGGGCGCCGCGGTCCGTCGGCGCGCCTCGCCTAGAGCGGCCCTGTCGCGTCGTCCGGTTCCTCGCCGCCGGACGGATGCTCGTTCCAATGGAGCTTTTGCCGCAGCGTCGCGTAATAGCTATAGCCGACGGGATGCAGGAACGGCACGGTGTGACGCGAGCGCCTCACTTCGATCGTGTCGTTTAGCTCGAGCGCAGTAAACGATTGCATGTCGAAATTCACGTTGACGTCGCGTCCGCCGATGATCTGGATGCCGAGCTTGCATTCGTCCGGCACGACGATCGGGCGATTCGACAGCGCGTGCGGAGCGATCGGCACGAGCACGAGACCGCGCAGCTGCGGATGAAGAATTGGGCCCTGCGAGGACAGCGCATACGCGGTCGAACCCGTCGGCGTCGCGACGATGAGGCCATCCGAGCGCTGGTTGTACATGAAGCGCCCGTCGACGAGCACGCGCAGCTCCGCCATGCCGGAAAAACCGCTGCGGTTGACCACCACATCGTTGAACGCGAGCGCGTGATAGATCGGCTCTCCCGCGCGCATGATGCGCGCTTCGAGCAGCGTGCGCTCCTCGCGCTCGAAGCTGCCTGAGAGCATCTGCGGCACGCGCTGCTGCATCTCGGAGACGGGGATATCGGTGATGAACCCGAGCCGCCCCTGATTGACGCCGATGAGGGGCGTGCGATAGGGCGCGAGCTGGCGGCCGATGCCGAGCATCGTGCCGTCGCCGCCCAGCACGACCGCGACATCGGCCCGCGCGCCGATTTCGGCCGGCGTGAGGGACGGGTAGCCGCCGATGCCGATATCGCGTGCGGTCTCGGCTTCGAATACCACTTCGAAGCCCCGCTGCGCGATGCAAGCGGCGAGCGCCGCCAGCGGCTCGCCGATGCCGGGCGTGTTGCTGCGCCCGACGAGCGCAACGGTCTTGAACTGGGTGCCAATATTCATGCCGGCATTACACCATAGCTGGGGTCCTAAAAGAACCGTTGTTCCACCCGGTCCCGCAATATTGATTTGTCGCTAGAATGATGACGTGCCGATGAAGGGCGGGCCGCGCGCCGGGACCCGCTGTACGGCAACCCGGACGCCTTCAGGCGGCCGGGGGACCATCGGCGATTGGCTAAAATTTTGCGTCATGCTAGAACCACGCGCACAAACCCTGTTGAAAACCCTGATCGAACGCTATATCGCGGAAGGTCAGCCGGTCGGCTCGCGCACGTTGTCGCGCTATTCCGGGCTCGAATTGAGCCCGGCGACGATCCGCAACGTGATGTCGGACCTCGAGGAGATGGGGCTCGTGGCCAGTCCGCATACGTCGGCGGGCCGGATCCCGACGCCGCGCGGCTACCGTTTGTTCGTCGATACGATGCTGACGGTCGAATCGGTCGCGGACGAGGAAGCCGTTACACGGGCCGTCAAACGGACGTTGCAGCCCGGCGAGCCGCAAAAAGTCGTCGCGGCGGCGGCCAGCGTGCTGTCGAATCTGTCGCAATTCGCCGGCGTCGTGCTGACGCCGCGCCGCAGCCATGTGTTCAAGCAGGTCGAATTCATGCGGCTGTCCGACAAGCGCATTTTGCTGATCATCGTGACGCCCGAAGGCGATGTCCAGAACCGCATCATGGCGACGCGGCGCGAATATTCCCCCTCGCAGCTCACTGAAGCATCGAATTACATCAATGCGCACTTTGCGGGGCTCTCGTTCGACGAGGTCCGCCGGCGGCTGCGCGAGGAAATCGACGAACTGCGCGGCGACATGACGGCGCTCATGCACGCGGCGGTGACCGCGAGCACGGACGAATCCGACACCGGTGAAACGGTGCTGATCTCGGGCGAACGCAATCTGCTCGAAGTGGCCGACCTTTCGTCCGACATGGCGCGGCTGCGCAAGCTTTTCGACGTATTCGATCAAAAGACGAGCCTCCTGCAATTGCTGGATGTATCGAGTCATGCCCAGGGCGTCCAGATATTCATCGGCGGCGAGTCGAATCTCGTCCCGATCGAGCAGATGAGCGTCGTGACGGCCCCCTACGAGGTCAATGGGAAGATCGTCGGCACGCTCGGCGTCATCGGGCCGACGCGCATGGCCTACAGCCGTGTGATTCCGATCGTCGACATCACCGCGCGATTGCTGTCGACCGCGCTCAGTCAGCACTAGGCACTAGACTTCGGCCCTGCCGGCGCCCATCGGTCGCCGACGGGCCATGGGCGAATGATGCACGGTGTGCGCCGAGCCCCGCCATTGGCCGGAAGGCCGAATGTCGGGCAGCACGGGCGGCTCGCTATAATGCCCTTCACGTGAACCGAGCTTTTGCCGCGCCGCTCAAGCCTTTCTACGATTGCCTATGCGCTTCGATCTCGAGCTGCCGTCGCAGCCTGCCACGTCTCATCGCGTCGCCGTGCTGCTGATCAATCTCGGCACGCCCGATGCGCCGACGCCGCGCGCGGTGCGCCGGTATCTCGCGCAATTCCTGTCGGATCCGCGCGTCGTGGAAATCCCCGCACTCGTCTGGCAGCCGGTGTTACGCGGGTTGATCCTGCCGCTCCGGGGCCGCTCGTCGGCCCGAAAGTACGCGTCCGTCTGGATGCAGGAAGGCTCGCCGCTGCGCGTCTACACCGAAAAGCAGGTCGAAGCGCTGCGTACGCTGCTGCATGCGAACGACTATCCGGTGATCGTCGATTATGCGATGCGCTACGGCACGCCGGGCATCGGCGCGATGCTCAACCAGTTGAAGCTGGCGGGCGCGGAGCGCGTGTTGTTGATGCCGATGTATCCGCAATATTCGTCGTCGACCACGGCGACTGCGTTCGATGCCGCATTCGCGGCGCTCGGGCGCATGCGCAATCAGCTCGAGATCCGCACCGTGCGGCACTATGCCGATCATCCTGCCTATATCGGCGCGCTGGCCGAGCAGGTGCGGGCGTACTGGGCTGTCCATGGCACCCCGAATTTCGCCTCGGGCGACAAGGTGATTCTCAGTTTCCACGGCGTGCCCAAGCGCACGCTCGATCTGGGCGATCCCTACCACGGCCAATGCCAGCAGACGGCGGCAATGCTGACTGCGGCGCTCGGATTGACGGCCACCGAATGCCTCGTTACGTTCCAGTCGCGCTTCGGGCGTGCGCAGTGGCTGCAGCCCTACACGGCGCCGACTGTGCGCGAGCTCGGGGCGGCCGGCGTGCGACGGGCCGATGTCCTCTGTCCGGGCTTTACGGCCGATTGCCTCGAAACGATCGAGGAAATCGGGATCGAGGTCCGCGACGAATTTCTGCATGCCGGCGGCAAGGAATTTCATCGCATTCCATGTCTGAACGCTGCACCGGCATGGATCGCCGCGCTGGGGGAAATCGTCGCGCAGCAGCTTCAAGGCTGGCCGGCGCATGCGCCAGCCGCGGCCGGCGCGCTCGCGTGATGACGCGGCGCTTCCGAAGCGCATCGGCGTACGCGCACTTGCGGGCGGCGGGCAGGATCGTTGCGCGCAAGCGTGCGGAGCCGGTGTGCGCCCCGAGCCCATTTCAGCGATTGCCATGAACTTCAAGATTTCGACGGAACCGGGTGCGCGCCTGCGCATCGATAAATGGCTCTGGGCCGCGCGCTTTTTCAAGACGCGGTCCCTGGCGGCTGACGCAGTGGACAAGGGTCGCGTGCGAATCGGCGGCGCGGCCGTGAAGCCTGCCAAGGAAGTCCGGGTGGGCGATCTGGTCGCGATCGAAATCGACCGGCTGAGCTGGGAAGTCCGCGTGGTGGGGGTATGCGAGGTGCGCGGGCCGGCCGCTGTGGCACAGACCCTTTACGAGGAAACGTCGGAAAGCCGCGCGCAGCGCGCGGCCGAGGAGCAGCGGCGCCGTACCTACCGCGAGCCGGCGGCCGCGCTGCACGGGCGGCCGACGAAGCGCGACAGGCGCGTCATCGACAAACTTTCAGGTGGGGATTGAAAAACTGCTCGAAAGTGGCATGGACGGCACCATATTCCGTCGTCTTGTCGGTGACGGCGCCGGAGATGCAGATGGTCGTGGTCCCCGCGACGAGTACCAGCGCGACCACCGCAATTGCAAAGGTCAGTTTCACGGTACTCCCCCAATGGAGATGAGCGGGCACGGACACGAAAAGCGGTTCGAAGCGATGCTGCCTGGCTCCGTGCGGTGACCGCGGATCGCGGCGCGTTGCACGGAAAAACACTTAGATGAAAACCAGTGTAGGGCAAACCAGAATGGTGCTCAATGCGGTTTCGGTACTGGCGCCGTAACCAGTGTTACCGTTCGTTTCCCATGCACGGGAGCGGTGCGAAAAAGCCGCGTTCGCCTCTTGAAACGCCATATGGCGCCCCCATTTACGCCGGGATGCGCGAGCGTGGGGTTGCTTTTTTGCAACAAACAGCGCTCCGGCAGCGCGGTGACAGACACCGGAGCGAGCCGGCGCGCGAAATGCACGCTCTGAACGACTTCACCTTTAGGACGATTTCGCGACATGGAACACCCGCAAGACAACCCCGCTGATCAGAACCCCGCTTCGGCAGGCGATACGGCGCAACCCATGGCTGAGAGCGTCGCCACGCAAGCGGCACCCGCTGCCGAGGAATCGCAGGCGCAGGCAGCTAATCCGGCCGAGACGGCACTCGCCGAGGCTCAGGCCAAGCTCGCTGAACTCGAGGAGAGTTTCCTGCGCGCCAAGGCCGAGACGGAAAACGTACGCCGCCGCGCGGCCGACGACATATCGAAGGCGCGCAAATTCGCGATCGAGGCTTTTGCCGAGCACCTGCTTCCCGTGGTCGACAGTCTCGAGGCGGCGCTGGCGGACTCGTCGGGCGACATCGCGAAGCTGCGCGAAGGCGTCGAATTGACGCTGCGCCAATTGACGGCCGCCATGGAAAAAGGACGTGTCGTGGCACTGAACCCGGTCGGCGAGAAATTCGATCCGCACCAGCACCAGGCCATTTCGATGGTGCAGGCCGACCAGGAGCCCAATACCGTCGTATCGGTGCTGCAAAAGGGTTATGTCATCGCCGACCGCGTACTGCGGCCGGCCCTCGTGACCGTGGCCCAGCCCAAGTAACCGCGCCGGGCGCCCGGGCGCACGCAAAAAACCAATGACCGCATGGGCCCCGGGGCCTTGAAAACGATGCGCGAGCACTCATGTTGAGTGCAGTTATGAATCGAGCAGGAGCGGCTCCCCGGTAGGCGCCGCTGCTACGGATTGAAAGTCAGGAGATTAGGAAAAATGGGCAAAATCATCGGCATCGACCTCGGCACCACGAATTCGTGCGTGGCGCTGATGGAAGGCAATCAGGTCAAGGTGATCGAGAATTCGGAAGGCGCCCGGACGACGCCGTCGATCATCGCGTACATGGAGGATGGGGAAATCCTCGTCGGCGCGCCGGCCAAGCGTCAGTCGGTGACGAACCCGAGGAAAACGCTCTTTGCGGTCAAGCGCCTGATCGGCCGCCGCTTCGAGGAAAAGGAAGTGCAAAAGGACATCGGCCTGATGCCCTACGAGATCGTCAAGGCCGACAACGGCGACGCCTGGGTGAAAGTGGGCGACAACAAGCTCGCGCCGCCGCAAATCTCCGCCGAAGTCCTGCGCAAGATGAAGAAGACCGCCGAAGACTACCTCGGCGAGCCGGTCACCGAAGCCGTGATCACCGTGCCGGCGTACTTCAACGACAGCCAGCGTCAGGCCACGAAGGACGCTGGCCGGATCGCAGGTCTCGAAGTCAAGCGGATCATCAACGAGCCGACGGCGGCCGCGCTCGCGTTCGGTCTCGACAAAGCCGAGAAGGGCGATCGCAAGATCGCGGTCTATGACCTCGGTGGCGGTACGTTCGACATTTCGATCATCGAAATCGCGGACGTGGACGGCGAAATGCAGTTCGAAGTGCTGTCGACGAACGGCGATACGTTCCTTGGCGGCGAGGATTTCGACCAGCGCATCATCGATTACATCATCGGCGAGTTCAAGAAAGAGCAGGGTGTCGACCTCTCGAAGGACGTACTCGCGCTGCAGCGTCTGAAGGAAGCGGCCGAGAAGGCGAAGATCGAGCTGTCGTCGAGCCAGCAGACCGAAATCAATCTGCCGTACGTCACGGCGGATGCCTCGGGGCCGAAGCACTTGAACCTCAAGATCACGCGTGCGAAGCTCGAAGCGCTCGTCGAGGATCTGATCCAGCGTACGATCGAGCCGTGCCGCATCGCTATCAAGGATGCGGGCGTGAAGGTGAGCGATATCGACGACGTGATTCTCGTCGGCGGTATGACGCGCATGCCGAAGGTTCAGGAAACGGTCAAGGAGTTCTTCGGCAAGGAGCCGCGCCGCGACGTGAACCCGGACGAGGCGGTGGCCGTGGGCGCCGCGATCCAGGGGCAGGTGCTCTCCGGCGACCGCAAGGACGTGCTGCTGCTCGACGTGACGCCGCTGTCGCTCGGCATTGAAACGCTGGGCGGCGTCATGACGAAGATGATCAGCAAGAACACCACGATTCCGACGAAGCACCAGCAGGTGTATTCGACGGCGGACGACAACCAGTCGGCCGTGACGATCAAGGTGTATCAGGGCGAGCGCGAAATGGCGGCCGGCAACAAGCTGCTCGGCGAGTTCAACCTCGAAGGCATTCCGCCCGCACCGCGTGGCGTGCCGCAGATCGAGGTGACGTTCGACATCGACGCGAACGGGATCTTGCACGTCGGCGCGCGCGACAAGGGCACGGGCAAGGAAAGCAAGATCACGATCAAGGCGAACTCGGGCCTCTCCGAAGCCGAGATCGAAAAGATGGTGAAGGATGCCGAAGCCAATGCCGAGGAAGATCACCGTCTGCGTGAGCTGGCCGATGCCCGCAACCAGGGCGACGCGCTCGTGCACAGCACCCGCAAGGCGCTGACCGAGTACGGCGAGAAACTCGACGCCGGCGAGAAGGAGAGCATCGAATCGGCGCTGAAGGAGCTCGAGGAAACGTTGAAGGGCAGCTCGAGCGACAAGGCGGCGATCGAAGCGAAGATCGAAGCCGTGGCCAAGGTCTCGCAAAAGCTCGGCGAGAAGATGTATGCCGACATGCAGGCGCAAGGCGCCGCGGGTGCGGCCGCGGGTGCCGGCAGCGGTGCGAGCGCAGGCCAGGCGTCGAGCAAATCCGCGGAAGACGACGTGGTCGACGCGGAGTTCAAGGAAGTGAAGAAGGACTAAGCGAAGGCTTAGCCGAAACGGCGGCCGGTACCCTTCATGGGGCCGGCCGGTGACGCGCCTGGCGAACCTTCGGGTTCTCCGGGCACATTTGCTTTATGGGCGGCGTGCTTGTGACGGCTGCGAAGCGGTAGCCGGCGAGAGGCATGTCCGAACGAGTCGGAAGACTCCACAGCATGTGAAAGGAGCGGTCGTGCGCGCTGCGCGGCCGGTGGTGAGCCGATGGCGAAACGGGATTACTACGAGGTTCTGGGCGTTGCGAAAAACGCGAGCGACGACGAGATCAAGAAGGCGTATCGCAAGCTCGCGATGAAGTATCACCCGGACCGCAATCCAGACAACAAAAATGCGGAAGAGCACTTCAAGGAGGCCAAAGAGGCCTACGAAATGCTCTCCGATTCGCAAAAGCGTGCGGCGTACGACCAGTACGGCCACGCAGGCGTCGATCCGAATATGGCGGGCGCCGGTGCGCACGGCTTTGGCGGCTTCGCCGATGCGTTCGGCGACATCTTTGGCGACATCTTCGGTCAGGCGGCCAGTGGTGGCGGCCGTCGCGCGGGCCCGCAGGTCTATCGCGGCGCCGATCTGCGCTACAGCATGGAAGTCACGCTGGAGCAGGCGGCACACGGTTGCGAGACACAGATCCGCGTACCGACGTGGGTGAGCTGCGAGGTCTGCCACGGTTCCGGGGCGAAACCGGGCACGAAGCCCGAAACCTGCCCGACGTGTCATGGCGCGGGCGCGGTGCGCATGTCGCAGGGCTTTTTCAGCATCCAGCAGACTTGCCCGAAGTGCCACGGCAGCGGGACCTATGTCCCCGATCCCTGCGCGAACTGCCACGGCGCCGGCAAGGTGAAGGAAACGAAGACGCTGGAAGTGAAGATTCCGGCGGGGATCGACGACGGCATGCGTATCCGCTCGTCGGGCAACGGCGAGCCGGGTGTCAACGGCGGACCGCCGGGCGACTTGTACGTCGAGATCCATATCAAGCCGCATTCGGTCTTCGAGCGCGAAGGCGACGATCTGCACTGCCAGATGCCGATCCCGTTCACGACGGCGGCGCTGGGCGGCGAGATCGAAGTGCCTACGCTTGCAGGGCGCGCGAGCTTCACGGTGCCCGAGGGGACGCAATCGGGCCGGACGTTCCGCTTGCGCGGCAAAGGCATCAAAGGCCTGCGTTCGAGCGTGGCTGGGGATCTATACGTTCACGTGCAGGTGGAAACGCCCGTGAAGCTGACCGACACGCAGCGCGAACTGCTCAAGCAGTTCGAGAAATCGCTCGTGGAGGGCGGGCCGCGCCATAGTCCCCAGAGCAAAAGCTGGTTCGACAAGGTAAAAAGCTTTTTCGATTGAGTTCTAGTGCACTAGCGAGAGGCGCCGGGCAGTCCGTTGCTGCGGGTATGAACGATGAATGTTGATGAGCGCAGCACGGTATTCGCGCTGCTCGACGATTGCGACGCGAGCGCGGCGCGCCGTTCGAGCCGTTTGTACACGCGGTTCGTGCGCGAGCACGTAGCGCGTGACGCTTCGAAGCTCGACGAGGTGTGCGCTGCCGCCGCGGCCGATGTGCGCGGCGGGCTTCATGCGCTCGTTCTCGGCGATTACGAATTCGGGCGCGACTTGCATCTCGCGCGAACCCATTCGACGCAGCGCGGCTCCGGCTCGCTGCGTTTTTTATTGTTCGAGCGATGCGAGAAGCTCACGCGCGATGAAGTGGATGCATGGCTTGCCGAGCGCGATCGCCTGGAGGGGGCCGCGTTTTCGCAAGGTACGGGCATCGACCCATCGGTAGCGGGTACGGCCCATGTTGCGGAAAGCGTGACGCCCGACGAATTCGATGCGGCAATTGCCGCCGTTCACGAGGCATTGCGCGCGGGCGAGTCCTACCAGATCAACTACACCTATCGACTGAAGTTCGGTGTGTTCGGCTCGCCGCTCGGACTCTACCGGCGGCTACGCGCCAGACAGCCCGTGCAGTTCGGCGCACTCATCGCGCTGCCGAACGATCGGTGGATCGTTTCGTGCTCGCCGGAACTCTTCATCGAAAAGACCGGCGCGCGGTTGCGCACGCGCCCGATGAAAGGGACGACGGCGCGGGGCCGCACGCCCGAGCAGGATGCACGCGCCGAAGCGTTTCTGCGCAGCGATCCGAAAAATCGCGCCGAGAACCTGATGATCGTCGATCTGCTGCGCAATGACGTCTCGCGCGTGGCAAAAATTGGCTCGGTGCAGGTGCCGGCGTTGTTCTCGATCGAACCGTATCCGTCGATCTGGGCGATGACCTCTACGATCGAGGCCGATCTGATCGACGGCGCCACTTTTGCCGACATCATGCGGGCGCTCTTCCCGTGCGGCTCGATCACGGGTGCGCCCAAACACCGGACGATGGAACTCATCGACGAGATCGAGACCACGCCGCGGGGGCTTTACACCGGAACGATCGGTTGGTACGACGCGCCTTCCAATAGCGCGCAGGACGCGTCCCATCCGTGCGGTGACTTCTGCCTGTCCGTGACGATCCGCACTTTGACACTCGACGTGCCGAACGAGGTAACGGGGCTGCGCGCCGGAACGATGGGCGTCGGCGGCGGGATCGTGCTCGACAGCGTCGCGGCCGACGAACTGGCGGAGTGCCGGCTGAAGGCGAAATTCCTGACCGGCGCCGATCCGGGCTTCGAGCTGTTCGAAACGATGCGAGCTTCGCGCGAGACGGGCGTGGCGCATCTCGACCGCCATCTCGCACGTCTTGCAGCCAGCGCGGCCGAGCTCGGTTTTATTTTCGAGGAGTCGGCACTGCGCGAGCAGATCGCCGAGCGTTGCGCGCATTTGAGCGCCGGCGGCGAGCACCGTTTCCGGCTTGCGTTATCGAAGGAGGGGCGGGCCGGGATCGTGACTGCGCCGCTCGGTCCGGTCGTGACGCTCGGCGGAGAGGCAAAAGGCGATGAGGCCGAAGGGTCGTTCGTTGGCGTGCTGCTGGCTCCCGAGCACGGATTTGCGCCGATGCGCTCGAACGACTGGCTGTTACGGCACAAGACGACGCGTCGCGCCGAATACGATCGCGGCTGGCGCGAGGCCGAAGCAAACGGTGCATTCGACACGCTCTTTTTCAACGAGCGCGGCGAGTTGACCGAGGGCGGCCGCTCGAACGTCTTCGTCAAGCTTGGGGGCCGCTGGTGGACGCCGCCCCTTTCCGCGGGTCTGCTGCCCGGGGTGATGCGCGCGGTATTGCTCGACGATCGCGCGTTTGGCGCTGCGGAGCGGGAGCTTACCTTGCGCGACCTTTACGCCGCCGAAGCGCTGCTGATATGCAATGCCTTGCGTGGCGCGCTGCCGGCGCGGATCGTACCGGCCCGGCAGGACGAAGCCGGGCCTCAGTGAGGCTCAAAACTCGTGTTCGGGGCTCGGGAACGTCCCATCCTTGACGGCCTTCACATAGGCCTCGATCCCTGCTGCGATGCTCGGAGCGCCGGCCATGAAGTCCTTGACGAAGCGCGGCCGCTTGCCCGGATAAATACCGAGCATGTCGTGAAGGACGAGCACCTGTCCTGAGCAGTCTAGTCCCGCGCCGATGCCGATCGTCGGAATCCGCAATTCGTTCGTCACGCCCGAGGCCACCGCGGACGGAATGGCTTCCAGCACGATCAACTGCGCGCCGGCATCCTGAACCGCAAGCGCATCGCTCACGAGCTGTGCGGCAGCGGCGTCGGTCTTTCCCTGTACCTTGAAACCGCCGAACGCATGCACCGATTGCGGCGTGAGCCCCACGTGCGCGCAGACGGGCACGGACCGTTCGACAAGATAGCGCACTGTATCGGCGAGCCATTCGCCGCCTTCGAGCTTCACCATCTGCGCGCCGGCGCGCATGATTTTGACCGAGCTGGCAAAGGCCTCGGCGGGCGTACCGTAGCTGCCGAACGGCAGATCGGCCACCACGAGCGCGCGCGGATCGACGCGTGCGACGCAACTCGTGTGGTAGGCGATGTCCTCGAGCGTGACGGGCAGCGTCGTCGTATGTCCTTGCAGCACATTGCCGAGCGAATCGCCGATCAAGAGCACATCGACGCCCGAGCGATCGAGCAGCGACGCGAAGCTCGCGTCATAGCAGGTCAGCATCGCGATTTTTTCGCCCGCGTCGCGCATCGCCTGGAGCTTCGGCACGGTCACCTTGGGCCGGCTGGTTTCCTGCAGGTAGGTCATCGGATGTCCCGTTCCCGGAAAGAGAGTGGAAAGCGCCCGGCCGGATCGCGGCCGGGCTGCTCACTGTGCTTTGACGAAGCTCGCCTTGCGGCCCCGCATCGTTTCGATGCGTTCGACGACGAGCTCGAGATCCGCTGCCGACTCGAGCGGATTCAAATGCTCGGTATTGACGGTCAACACCGGGCAGGCATCGAAGTGATAGAAGAATTGGTCGTAAGCTTCGGCAAGTTTGCGCAGATACGCCTCGGACATCGGCGCCTCCTCGGGACGGGCGCGCTTTTGAACGCGCTGCAGGAGCGTCGCGGGGCTCGCTTGAAGATAGACGACGAGATCGGGTACGGGCGCTACGGCATCGAGATGGGCCGCTAGCTTTCGATAAAGACGCCACTCCTCGTCATCGAGCGTGATGCGGGCGAAGATATCGTTCTTTTGGGCGATGTAGTCCGCGACGAGCGAAGCGCCGCTCGCGAGCGCTTCGGCTGCTTCGCGCGCTTCGTCGATGCGCTGCAGTGCGAAGTGCAACTGCGTAGGCAGCGCATAGCGCGCCATATCGCCATAAAACCTCGCGAGGAAAGGATTCTCGTTCGCGCGTTCGAAAAGAGGCCGCATCGACCAGCGCTCGACGAGTCGTTGCGCGAGCGAGGTCTTGCCTGCTCCGATGGGCCCCTCGATCGCGAGGTAGCGGCACGGCGCGCGGCGATCCGGCGCCTCGACGGTGATGGCGGGATGAGTCATCGGCAATCGCTGTCGGTGGAAGGAGGCGCCTCGCGCTTGATACCAAGCTTGTCGAGCAACGCACAGCGGCAGGTTTGAACCTTCTCGATGCGCTGATCGGCGACGGCGGCAACGAGCGCCTTCGCGGGACCGGCACCGGGAATCGCAATGTCGGGGTCGATTTCGAGGAGCGGTACCAGCACGAACGCGCGTCTGGCTGCGCGCGGGTGGGGAATCGTCAAATCGGTATCGTCGATGCGCGCTTCACCGTACAGCACGATATCGAGATCGAGCGTGCGCGGAGCATTGTGAAACGGGCGCTCCCGCCCGAACTGGTGCTCGATGCGGTGGCACAGCGCGAGCAGGGCATGGGCACTGAGCGTCGTCTCGACTTTGACGACGAGATTGTAGTAGTCGTCGCCTTCAGCATCGATCGGTCCAGTCCGATACAGGCTCGACTTGGCGAGCACGGTGATGGTGTGCTGTTGGGCAAGGCAGACGACCGCATCCTTCAAGGACTGTCGGGCATCGCCGAGATTTGCACCGAGGCCGAGATAAGCAACCGTCATCACATGGCTTCCTACGACTCCACGACTTGACCACTCCGGGCGCGCACAGCCGCGCCCGTCACTCCTCGCGCACGTCGTGCGTAGCGGGACTGACCGCATCGCTCGACGATTCCGCGTCGCCCGTCTTGCCGCGGCTGCGACCGCCGCGGCGCCGGCGCTTGCGCGGTGCCCGCTCCCTGCCGCCTTCCGAAAGCAGCGCTTCGCGCGCCGCCGAATCGCCTTCGATGAAGGCCGTCCACCATTGGCCGATCGACGGATCGAGTTCGCCCGACTCGCAGCGCAGCAGGAGGAAATCATACCCCGCTCTAAATCTTTGGTGTTCGATGAGCTTGAGCGCGCTGCGCCCCGAGCGTTTTTCGAGGCGCGCTTGCAATCCCCAGATCTCGCGCATGTCGGCCGAGTAGCGCTTGTGAATGGCGAGCTTCTCGGTTTGCTTGTCGAGCACGTCGTCCATGGCGCGATGCAGCGCGGGAACGGGATATTCGCCGTCGCGCTCGAATTGCTGCGCGCGCTGTTGCACGTCGTGCCAGAGCAGCGTGGCGAATAAAAAGCCGGGTGAAACCGGTTTGCCCGCGCGCACGCGCGCGTCGGTGCTGTTCAGCGCAAGCGTGATGAACGATTCGCCGTGCGGCTGTTCGAGCACGACATCGAGCAAAGGCAACAGCCCGTGGTGAAGTCCTTCCTTGCGCAACTGCTGGAGGCACGCGAGCGCGTGGCCCGACAGCAGCAGTTTCAGCATTTCGTCGAACAGCCGGGCGGCCGGGACGTTGTGAATGAGGTCCGCAAGTGCCGTGATCGGTGCGCGCGTGGCATCGTGGATCTCGAAGCCGAGCTTCGCGGCAAAGCGCACGACGCGCAGCATCCGGACAGGATCCTCGCGATAGCGCGTCGCCGGGTCGCCGATCATCCGCAGCATGCGCGCCCGGACGTCGGCCATCCCGTTGTGATAGTCGAGCACCGTTTGCGTCGCCGGATCGTAGTACATCGCGTTGATCGTGAAATCGCGCCGCGTCGCATCCTCGTGCTGCTCGCCCCAGACGTTGTCGCGCAGTACGCGTCCGCTGGCATCGACGGCGTGCGTACGCCGATCGAGTTCGTCGCGGCGCGACCGTCTGCCCGGCGCGCCGCCCGCGGGCGCCGCTTGCGGCGCATCCTGCGGCGTGTCGACGAGCGCGCGGAACGTCGAGACTTCGATGATTTCCTGTCCGAACTGGACATGAACGATCTGAAAGCGCCGTCCGATCAGCCGCGCGCGGCGAAAAAGCTTCTGGACTTCTTCAGGCGTCGCATCCGTCGCCACATCGAAATCTTTCGGCGCAATGCCGAGCAGCAGATCGCGCACGGCCCCGCCGACGATGAATGCGCGGTAGCCGGCCTGCTGCAGCGTATCGGTGACGCGAACCGCGTTGCGCGAGATCAGCGTCGGATCGATGCCATGAATGTCCGAGGACAGAATGACGGGAACATCGGGCTCGGGCGGCGCACTCTTGCCGCCTGCGCGCGCAGGCTTGCGGCGCGGTTTCGCCGGACGTGATTCGCTCTCGTCGAGCGGCGGCGAATCCTGGTGCGATCGGGCGGTCTCGGGTGCGTCGACGGGCGCGGGCGAGTCGTGGCCCAGCAGTTTGCGGATGAGTTTCTTGATCACGACGGTTCAAAAAGATCGAGGATGCGCCAGCCTTTCGCTTCGGCGTGCGCGCGCAGCGTTGCGTCGGGATTGGTCGCGATCGGATCGGTGACTTTCTCCAGCAGCGGAATATCGTTATGCGAATCGCTGTAAAAGTAGCTGCGCTCGAACCCGGCAAGTGTTTTGCCGAGCGACGCCAGCCATGATTCAACGCGCACGATCTTGCCTTCGCGGTAGCTCGGCGTGCCGGCGCCTCGGCCTGTGAACGCCGACCCGGGCTGGCCGTCGACGGTTTCGACTTCGCAGGCGATCAGCATTTCGACGCCGAACGCGTCGGCGATCGGCCGCGTGATGAATTCGTTCGTCGCCGTGACGATGCAGCAAAGGTCGCCCTTCTCCTGATGGCTGCGCACGAGCTCGAGCGCGGCCGGAACCAGTGCGGGCCGGATGACTTCGTGCATGAACTGCTCGTGCCAGGCCGCCAGTTGCTCGCGCGAATACTTGGCAAGCGGCGTCAGCATCGCTTCCAGGTAGGCATGGATGTCGAGCTGGCCAGCCTTGTAGTCGGCGTAGAAGCGATCGACGTCACGCATGAAGCGCTCGGAATCGACAATGCCGAGCTTGACCATGAAGCGGCCCCATTCGTGGTCGCTGTCGGTCGGGATGAGCGTGTGATCGAGGTCGAAAAGTGCGAGATGGGTCATGAGGGCGCATTTTACTTGAACCGGCGCGCTCCAGTGGCCTGAGCGCCGGGGGGCGTATCCGCCGATCGTTCGGACGCGCTCGCGTCCGTGTCCTGCGTGCCTTGCCAAGCGGCCGGCTGAGCGAGCATGGTGCGCAGCAGCGGCAGCGTGACGGCGCGCTTTTGCTCGAGCGAGAAGCGGTCGAGCGCATCGAGCAATGCCATCAGGCTCGGCATGTCGCGGCGAAAGTGCGTGAGCAGATAGCTCGGGACGTCCTCGGCTAGCGCAATGCCGCGCTCCCTGGCCGCTTGCCTGAGCACGGCGGCTTTGCGGTCGTCCGGCAGCGGAGCGAGGTGGAAGACCAGCCCCCAGCCGAGCCGGGTGCGCAGATCCTCGCGCACGGCCAGCGCGATCGGCGCGGCATTGCCCGTGGCGACGAGCGCTGCCGACGGCTGCGCGCGCACCTCGTTGAAAAGGTTGAACAGCGCGACTTGTTGCGCGCTCGAGAGCTTGTCGCAGTCGTCGATCGCATAGATCGGCACGCGTGCGTCGAACGAGAATGCCGCGAGCGCGCTTTGCGGGCCGATGAAGCGGGCGCGCTGGGGCCCCGCGCTATGCACGAGCGCTGCCAGCAGATGGCTGCGCCCGCTGCCCGGCTCGCCCCAGATGTAGAACGTGCGGTCGGCCACCGGGCCGGCCGCGAGCGCGCCGTCGAGCTCGGCGAGCCGCGTGACGAGTTCCGCGTTGGTACCGGCGAAAAAATTGTCGAATGTCGAGGGCGGCGGTGTGCCCAGATCGAGCGTCAGTTGGCGCAGCACGGTCACGGTCAGTTCTTGTAAAGCCCGCTTGCCAGGTAGCCGCGCCGCACTTCGCGCAGCGCGGTCGAGAGGATGGCACTGACGGGCAGGGCGAGCAGCACCCCGAAAAAGCCGAACAACTGGCCGAATGCGAGCAGCGCGAAGATCACGGCGAGCGGATGCAGGCCGATGCGCTCGCCGACGAGCCGCGGTGTCAAAATGAAGCTTTCGAGAATCTGGCCGATGCCGTAGACGACGGCCACCGCCGCGAAGCCGTACCAGTCGCCGAACTGCAGCAGCGCGGCGAGCAGCGCGAGGATGAGCCCCGTCGCGAAGCCCACGTAGGGAATGAAAACGGCAAGCCCGGTGAATATGCCCACCGGCAGCGCGATTTCGAAGCGGGCGACGCTGAGCGCGGCGGCGTAATAGATGGCGAGGATGCCCATCACGAGCAACTGGCCGCGCAGATATTGCGAGAGCGTCCCGTCCATCTCGATGACGAGCTCGGTGGTTTTCGCGAGCCAGCGCCGTGGCACGAACGAGGCGACGCGCGCAAGCATCATGTTCCAGTCGTACAGCAGGTAAAAGAGCACGAGCGGCACCATGACGAGGTCGCCCACCACCGTGATCATGACGTTGCTGCTCGTGCGCACCGATTTCCAGACCGCCAGCGCGACCGCTTGCGCGCTGCTTTCGATCTGGCCCGTCAGCATGTCGCGCAGGCTCGAGAAATCGAAGACGTCGCCAAAGCCTAGGAACGCGAGTTTCGGCTGAGCCCAATCGTGCAGCCGCGCGATGAGCCCGGGGATCTGCTGTTGCAGTTGTGGGCCTTCGCGCCGCACGACGGCGAACACGAGCAGCGCCAGCAGCGTCACGAGCAGCGCGAAAAACAGCATCATCACGAGCGCGGCGAGCCCGCGCGGCACGCGCTTGCGCACGAGCCATCCCACTCCGGGCTGCAGGATGTAGGCGAGGATCGCGCCGAGCAAAAACGGGGTGAGCACGGGGCGCAGCAGCCATAGGAGCATGCCGAGGCCGAGCGCGACGGCACCCCAGAAAAGGGCTTGGCGCTGATAAGGCGTGAGAAGCGGAGCGTTCTGCGACAAAAGCGTTTCCTGGTGGGGTCGGCGAGCGGTTCGGAACGGCCTGCCGACGAGTAGCACGGAATCGAAGCCGACATCAGTTAAAATCGCATTTTACCGACCTTCTCGCACTCCCCCATGAATCAATCGAAATCGGCTCCGGATGGGCAGCATCCGGCTCAGGGTCTGTCGTACCGCGATGCGGGCGTCGATATCGACGCGGGCGATGCGCTCGTCGACGCAATCAAGCCGTTTGCGAAGAGGACGCTGCGCGACGGCGTGCTGGGCGGCATCGGCGGTTTCGGCGCGCTTTTCGAAGTGCCGAAGAAATACCGCGAGCCCGTGCTCGTATCCGGCACGGACGGCGTCGGGACGAAGCTCAAGCTCGCGTTTCATCTGAACAAGCACGACACGGTGGGCCAGGATCTCGTCGCGATGAGCGTCAACGACATCCTCGTGCAAGGCGCCGAGCCGCTTTTCTTCCTCGATTACTTCGCCTGCGGCAAGCTCGACGTGGGCACCGCGGCGACGGTCGTGAAGGGTATCGCTCAGGGCTGCGAGCTGGCCGGCTGTGCGCTGATCGGGGGCGAGACCGCTGAAATGCCGGGCATGTACCCCGATGGCGAATACGATCTGGCGGGTTTTGCGGTGGGCGCGGTCGAAAAGAGCAAGATCATCGACGGCAGCACGATCGCCGCGGGCGACGTGGTGCTCGGGCTGGCGTCGAGCGGCATTCATTCCAACGGGTTTTCGCTCGTGCGCAAGATCATCGAGCGCGCCAATCCTGACCTTTCGGCCGATTTTCATGGCCGCTCGCTGGCCGACACGCTGATGGCGCCCACGCGCATCTATGTGAAGCCGCTGCTCGCGTTGATGCAGAACATCGCGGTCAAGGGCATGGCGCACATCACGGGCGGCGGTCTCGTCGAGAACATTCCGCGCGTGCTCGGCGAGCACCTGACGGCTGAACTTCGCAACGGCGCGTGGCCGATGCCGCCGCTCTTTTCCTGGTTGCAGCAGCAGGGGGGCGTGGCCGATGCCGAAATGCATCGCGTCTTCAATTGCGGGATCGGGATGGCCGTCATCGTGGCGGCAGCCGACGCCGACGAGGCGATGCGACAGCTCGGCGCGGCCGGCGAAGCCGTCTGGAAAATCGGCGTCGTGCGTGCGCGGGCCGAAGGCGAAGCGCAGACCATCGTCGTGTAACGGGCTCGCTAGTGCCCGCAAACGCCCGTC
Organism: Paraburkholderia sp. NMBU_R16; assembly: GCF_013282575.1. GTDB lineage: Bacteria > Pseudomonadota > Gammaproteobacteria > Burkholderiales > Burkholderiaceae > Trinickia. Next base: position 39,984 of record NZ_JAAAYE010000003.1, on the reverse strand, counting down.
GTTCACCTTCGCGCGACGGGCGGGCCGCAATGCAGAGCAACGCTCAGCGCGTATCGAGCGCGCGTTCTATCGCTTCGACGGCGTCGTGCGTAGCCGAGTCCGCGCAGCAATCGATGACGATGCGCTCCGTCATCGCACGCAGCCAGGTCAGTTGCCGTTTGCACAACTGCCGCGTCGCAAAGATCGCTTTGTCGCGCATCGTCGCCGAGTCGATGGTTCCATCGAGGTATTCCCAGGCCTGCCGGTAGCCGACGCAGCGCATCGAGGGCATCGACGGATCGAGATCCCCGCGCGCGCGCAACGCGGCGACTTCATCGACGAACCCGGCCGCCAGCATCGCATCGAAGCGCCGCGCGATGCGCGCATGCAGCGCGCCGCGGTCCGACGGCTCCAGCGCGATCGGCACGAACCGGTACGGCGACGCTTCGCGGCTTCCCGCGGCCGAGGCGAGCAGTGTCGACATCGGCTGTCCCGAAACGAGATAGATTTCGAGTGCGCGCTGAATCCGCTGCGCATCGTTCGGCGCGAGCCTTGCGGCCGTAACGGGATCGACGGCGGCGAGCCGGGCATGCAAAACCGGCCAGCCCGCGCGGGCAGCCTGCGCTTCGAGCTCTGCCCGGATGTCCGCGTCGGCGGCGGGTAGGTCGTCGAGGCCGTGGGCCAACGCCCGGTAATAGAGCATCGTGCCGCCGACGAAGAGCGGAATGCGGCCGCGCGCGCGAATCTCGTCGATCAGCCGCAATGCGTCGGCGCGAAATTCGGCGGCCGAATAACTGTCGGTGGGCTCGACGATGTCGATCAGGTGATGGGGTACCGCCGCGCGCTCGGCCGGTGTCGGTTTGGCGGTGCCGATATCCAGCGTGCGATAGACCAGCGCGGAATCGACGCTGACGATCTCGATGGGCAGCCGCTCGGCGCAAGCGAGCGCGGCGGCCGTCTTGCCCGACGCTGTCGGGCCGAGCAGGCAGGCAATGGCAGGCCGATTCATGCCGTCTCGCTCACTGCCCGCGCATGAAGAGGCGATCGAGATCGGCGAGCGAGAGCTGGTACCAGGTGGGGCGCCCATGATTGCATTGGTCGGCGCGTTCGGTCGCCTCCATCTGGCGCAACAGCGCGTTCATCTCGTCGAGCGTCAGGCGCCGGTTCGCGCGCACGGCGTGATGGCAGGCGAGCGTGCCGAGCAGCTCGTGCTGCCGCTCGGTCAGTACGCGCGAGCCGCCGTAGGCCTGCAGGTCGGCGAGCACGGCACGCGCCAGGGCCGGCAAATCGGCGTCTTTCAGCAGCGCCGGTACCGCGCGAATGGCGAGTGTGGTGGGGGAGAGCGCCGCGAGGTCGAAGCCGAGCGCATCGAGCGTCTCGCGTTCTTCTTCGACCGTGCCGATTTCGACGGCGTCCGCGGGCATCGAGATCGGCAACAGTAGCGGCTGCACGGCGATCGCACGCTCCGAGAGCGCGCGCTTGAATTGCTCGTAGAGGATGCGCTCGTGGGCTGCATGCATGTCGACGATCACGAGGCCACGCGCATTCTGCGCGAGCACGTAGATGCCGTGGATCTGGCCCAGCGCGAAGCCGAGCGGATGGTCGTCGTCCGTTGCGGGTGCGCCGGCATGCGTGGTGTAGAGCGGCTCCGCACTGTCGCGGGCTTCGAGCATGCCGCCGACGGCCTGTGTGGGCCCGTCGGCCGCACCGGGGCCGATATCCTTGCGCCCGAACAACGCATCGTAGAGCGCCAACGGCTGGGCGACCGGCAGCCTGCCCTGCGTCATGCGCGCATCGCGCATCCAGGTCGTGCCCGAGCGGACCGTCGCCGATGGCGTCGCGCCAACCGGTGCCGATGGCGCGAGTCCGCCGGACACCGGCCAATTCGACCCCTGCTGCGGCTCGGCCGCGAGGTGAGTGGCGTGTCCGCCTGCCGTGGTTTCCGGCGAGGCACCCGCTTCCCGCGCCAGCGCGCGCTGGAGCGCGTGAAAGACGAACTGGTGCACGGCGCGGGAATCGCGAAAGCGCACCTCGATCTTCGAGGGATGCACGTTCACATCGACCGCTTCGGGCGGCAGGTCGAGAAAGAGCACATATGACGGATAGCGATCGCCGTGCAGCACGTCCTCATAGGCCGCGCGCACGGCGTGCGTGAGCAGCTTGTCGCGCACGAAGCGGCCGTTGACGAAAAAGTACTGCTGATCGGCCCGGCCGCGGCTTGCGGTCGGCAGTCCGGCGCAGCCGTAGAGCGCTAGCGGTCCGGCTTGCTCGTCGAGCGGCAGGTGCGCGAGCGCGAAACCTTCGCCGAGAATCTTCGCGACACGCTGGGCCGGCTCGCTCGCGTTCCAGTGTTCGAGCGCGCGCCCGTTGTGAAGCACCGAAATCGCCACGTCGGGGCGCGCGAGGGCCGCGCGACGGATCATTTCGATGCAGTGGCCGAGTTCGGTCTGCTCGGTTTTCAGGAACTTCCGGCGCGCCGGCGTGTTGAAGTAAAGCTCGCGGATTTCGATGGTGGTGCCGACGGCGCCGGCCGCGGGCGACAATGCGCCCGTTTGGGCGTCGATCCGCGTGGCGTGCGGTGCGTCCGCGGTGCGGCTCGTAATGAACGTTTCGGCGACCGAGGCGATCGAAGCGAGCGCCTCGCCGCGAAAACCGAGCGTCGCCACGGCTTCGAGTTCGGCGAGCGATCGAATCTTGCTCGTCGCATGACGCATCAACGCGAGCGGCAATTCGGCCGCCGGGATGCCGCAGCCGTCGTCGGCGATCGAAATCCGCTTTACGCCGCCCGCGTCCAGCACGATGCGCAGCGTTTTTGCACCCGCATCGAGCGCGTTCTCCAGCAGCTCCTTGACGACAGAGGCCGGCCGCTCGACCACTTCACCGGCCGCAATCTGGCTGATCAACTGGTCGGGCAGCGGGGCGATCGCGCGCACGGAGCGAGCGGGCGTGCTGTCGATGCGCGTGGGCGGTTCGGGGAATTCGGACATGCCGCGATTATAGCGATTGGCGCCATGCCGGTCCGGTCGGCGCATACCGGCGACGAGCCGTTTCGAGGATGGGCGCGGCACTTTCGGTATCATGGCGCGAGCGCTTCGCCGCCTCTCCTGTCGCGCGCGGAATTTTTCTCAAAGGGATGCATTTGGATACGCTGCTTCATTTCGTCGGCCTGGTGCTGCACATCGACGCGTTTCTTGGCGACTTCGTCAATCAATACGGCGCGTGGGTGTACGCGGTGCTGTTTTTCATCGTCTTTTGCGAGACCGGGCTCGTCATCCTGCCGTTCCTGCCGGGCGACTCGCTTCTGTTCATCGGCGGGGCCTTTTGCGCGACGGGCGAGATGAACCTGACCTGGCTCATCCTGCTGCTCCTGACGGCGGCCGTCGGCGGCAATACGCTGAACTATGCGATCGGCCGTGCGATTGGGCCGGCCGTGTTCAATACGCGTATTCGCTATCTCGAGCGCTTTCTCGATCGCGCGGCGCTGCAAAAGACGCACGATTTCTACGAGCGGCATGGCGGCAAGACGATCGTGCTGGCGCGCTTCGTTCCTGTCGTACGCACGTTTGCGCCGTTCGTCGCCGGCGTGTCCGGTATGAGCGTTTCGCGCTTTCAGTTCTTCAACGTGGCGGGCGCCTTGTGCTGGGTACTGCTGCTCGTGCTCGCCGGGTACTTCTTCGGCAATATCCCGTTTATCCGCCAGTACCTGAATATCATCGTGCTCGTGGGGATCGGCGCCGCGATCGTGCCGCTCGCACTGGCGGCGCTTTGGAAGATGTGGCGCAAGAAGACTGCTGGCGCGGTCGTGCACAAGCAAAGCGGACGTCCGTGATTGGCGTCGATGCCGTGTGCCCAGGCGCGCGGGCGGGCAAGGGCGCGTGACGGTTCGTCAACGAGAGCCGAGAGCTAAAGCAAAAAGGCGTCGCACGCCTTGCCGACCATGACCATCGATACCGGCCACGCCGCCGCGGCGCATCTTCAGGACCCGAGCCATTACGCGAGCCCCGAAGCCGCGCCGCCGCGTTCCCTGCGGCTCGCGAAAGACGCGCTCGCGGGCGTGTCGATCGCCGGTCTGCTACTGCCCGAAGCCGTTGCTTATGCGGGCCTTGCCAATCTGCCTCCGCAGGCGGGCGTGGTCGCGCTGCTCGCTGGGCTGCTCGTCTATGCCGCGCTCGGCAGCAGCCGGTTCGCGATCGTCTCGGCGACATCGTCGTCGGCCGCCGTACTCGCCGCGACGGTGAGTGCCGTGCCGGGCGCCCGTCTCGCAGCTGCCGCCGCGCTCGTCGCGGCCGCGGGCGGCCTTTTCCTGCTGGCCGGCGTGGCGCGCCTGGGCGGCGTGTCGGATTTCATCGCCAAGCCGGTGCTGCGCGGATTCGCCTTCGGCCTCGCGCTGACCATCGCCCTCAAGCAGATTTCCAGCATCGTCGGCGTGAAGTCGCGATTCCCGGATGCACCTCGCATCGCCTACGAGCTACTGCTGCAGGCGCCGCAGTGGAATCTGCATAGCGTCGGTGTCGGGGCCGTTGCGCTCGCCATTCTCTTCGCGCTCGGTCGCCGGGCGCGGATCCCAGCCACACTCGTCGTCATCGTGCTCGGCATCGGGGCTGGCTATTGGATCGACTGGCATCGCTGGGGTATTCCGATCGTCGGCGATATCGATTTGCGCAACGTGCACTTCGGGCTGCCCGCCTTTCAGCGCACCGAATGGCTCGAAACGGTGGAACTCGCCTTTGCGCTGATGCTGATTCTTTACGCGGAGTCCTATGGCTCGATCCGCACGTTTGCACTCAAGCATGGCGATGGCGTTTCGGCGAACCGCGACTTGCTCGCGTTCGGGGCGGCGAATGTCGCGTCGGGTCTGCTGCAGGGCATGCCGGTCGGTGCAGGCTACTCGGCCACCTCGGCGAACGAGGCGGCGGGGGCGCAAACGCGTCTGGCGGGCGTCGCGGCGGTATTCGTGATCGCCCTCATCGTGTCGTTCCTGTTGCCGCAGCTCGCGCGCACGCCCGAGCCGGTGCTCGCCGCCATTGTGATCTACGCGGTGAGCCATTCGATCGATCCTGGCGTGTTCCGGCCTTATTGGGTCTGGCAGCGCGATCGTTTGCTCGCGATGGCCGCGCTGGCCGCCGTGCTCGTGTTCGGCGTATTGCACGGGCTGCTCGCGGCGATCGCGGTGAGCCTGTTCCTGACGTTGCGCAGCTTGTCGGTGCCGGTGGTGAGCGTGCTGGGCCGCCTGCGCGGCAGCCATGACTTCGTCGATATTGCCGCGCACGCCGACGCACGACCGATCGACGGCATCGTGATCGTGCGCCCGGAAGTGCCGCTTTTCTTCGCCAACGTCGAACGTGTGCTCAGCGAGGCGCGCGCCCGTATCGGGACCCAGGTGCCGACGCCGCATACCGTGATGCTGAGCCTGGAGGAGTCGCCCGACGTCGACAGCACCTCGATCGAGGCCTTGCGTATATTTGCGGCCGAGCTGCGTTCGCGCGCTCAGACGCTCGTGCTGGCTCGCTTGAAACCCAGGGCATTGGCGGCGCTCGGTCGCGCAGTCGATGACACGCTGCCCGCGCAAGCATTGCGCGAGCTCAGCGTCGATGAATGCGTGCAATCGGTACTCGACGGGCGCGGGGCACCCGCGAACGACAACCCGTCCGCGAGCGGCGCCTGAGCGCCGATCAAGGCAGCGAGATCGTCAGGTTGGCCGATTCGGCTTCAGGCTTGACGAGCTGCGAGTAAGGCGCAAGCGTATGGAGCGTGGAATCGCGCAAATACGTGTGGAGCCCGAAATACGCACCGAGCGCGACGAGCGCGAATACGGCGCCGATGGTCCACAGCGGCACTTCATGCTTGAGCCGGTGCGCGATCTGATCGGGCAGCGGCCAGTGCGGCGCGAACGACGCGCGCTTGCCCTTCATGTGGGCGATTTCATCGCCGAGCCGGGCGCTCAGATAGGCGAGCTTCTCCGGCCCTTCGAGCAAATACTTGCCTTGAAAGCCCAGCAGCAGACACATGTGGAACACTTCGAGCGACTGTAGGCGGGCGGCCCCCTGTGCGCGGCACGCTTCGAGGTGATCGAAGAACTTTTCGCCCGCGAGCTGCTCGCCGAAGAGCACGAGCTGCAAAGGACGACGCTCCCAATCCGCACGAATCTTGAATGACGATGCGAGCACCGCTTCGTCTATCGCCGCGCAAAACGCGAATTTGGCCGCATAGACATCGTCGGCGGGTGCATTGAGCTTTTTCGCGCCGCGCTCGAAGTCCGCGAGAAACGACTGCACGCGCGAGCTGAACTCTGCCGCGTCGCCCGGCTCGCGCCCTTGCTTGAGCAGAAACAGCATGAAAAAGCCGTCATAGAGCAAATCGCGCAGCGAGCGCGCCTGGGCGCCGGTCTCAGTGCTCGACGCGGAGGTCGCCGGCGGGACACTGCCGCCGAAAAGGGAAGGGACTTCGGTCACGATGTCACCGCAATCAGTTCGAGTTTGAGATCGTTGATGCCCGACGGCGTGTAGATCATCGCCGACTGAGCCTGCAGCATGCGCTCGTACAGCGTGCCGCGCGCATCCAGCGAGAAGTAGCAGGCACCGGGGCGCACCGGCACGGCGGGCGGCACTTGCGGCGTGTAGACGAGCTTCACGCCGGGCATCGCGGAGAGCACGAGCTTATCGACGTCGTCGGGTGCGCCGACCTTGAAGCGCGCGGGGACGGCCTCGACGAGCTCGACAGGTGCCATGTCCGCCGAGACGGCGATGAAGAAGGTGGTCTTGTCGTCGATCTTGCCCGAATCGAGGCGGCCGATATGAAACGACGGGCGAACCTCTTCGAGCGCGATCGCGAAATGGCGCGTCGAAATCACGGTCTCGAGCAAGTCGCGCACGATGGTGTCGAGCGTCTCGAACGCGGGCCCCGGATCGTCATGTCGATACGCGGGCAGATCGGTGAGCGAATAGCGTTTGGAAAACGTCATCAATTGGCCGGCAAGCCGCAGCAGCTCCTGAAAGAGCCGCTCCGGGTGCAGCGATGCATGCTGCAGCAAATGCACGAGCGATGCGACCGCCGCATTCGCGGTATGCAGCAACCAGAACGAGGCGATGTCGCCCGAGCGGAACTCGATGATGTTCTTCGTCGGCTCGCGATGAAACCCGTAGAGCGCGCTCACCTTCGCTTGCAGCGCATCGATGAGCTGACGCAAGCACTGGTGCAGCACGGGCGACGCTTCGATGGCAAGCGTTGGCGGCACGAAGGTCTCGTCGAGCTCGAAGCCCGAAGCCGCCGTGCGCTTCACGCGCGCGATCGGCACCGCGATCAGTTGAGCGCGCGGTTCGTTGTGGCCGATCAGTTTGACGCGCGTCTTGAGGAACGTGAGATTGGCCGTTGCCGCATCGGTGAACTGATCGGCTACCGCCAACTGCTTGCTCGCGTAGCGCGAGCCGAAGCCGCCGTTCGTTTCGCCGGAATCGTTGTTGCCCGTGTCGCGCAACGGATGCAGCGCGAGATAGAAGACGAACTCGCTGACGCCGTCGGGCAGCGTATCGAGCGAGATCGATTCGGGCAACTCGTCGGCCTGCGGGGCCGTATAAAGCGTGCCGTCCGGGAAGATCAGCGAGAGCTCCGCGATCCGCAACGACTTGTTGTTGAGCGAATCGGGATCGAAGCGCACCGAGCGTACGCCCCAGTTGTACGGTTGAATGGCGCGTATCGATTCGAAAACGCGCGCCTCGTGATAAGCGTCCTGTTGCTGGAAATGCTGAGGCCTGAGAAAAAGGCCTTCTCCCCAAAGCAATTTCGCCGAATAACTCATCTCGAATCCGCAAGGAAAGTCAAAACGCCGCGCATGCGGTCATAAAAGGTGCATTCAACATGCATTGACTGCTCATTGGTGCGGCCTTCATCCGCAAGACACCGATGACAGCATATTCAACGCAGGCATAGGCAGACCCGGATCGGGCGGAATGACCGTGCCGTTCGCGACGGTCATCGCGCAACTGTGAAGGCCGACCATTATGCCGGATTTCTCCGATTTCACCGGATCGAAAGCGAATTTCCATCGCCGCATGGCGGGATCGCGAAAGAGCGCGACGATACCGAACGCCTGCGCTTCACGCGAAACCTTCTCCACCATCTGATAGCGCTGGCCCGGGATCAGTGTCACCTCGCGCACGCCCAGTAAATCCGCGCCCAGGGCACTCTTTTCTTTCGCGGGATCGGTAAAGGCGTCGAAGCCGGCCTGCTGGAACGAAGTGGGATCCTTGAGTACATATAGCCGCACGACCACGGCAAGCGGATGCCTGTCGTTGGCCGCATTCAGATTGGGCGCGGCGGCGAGCGTGAGCGAAATGTCGCGCGGCGGCTTCTGCGAGTCGGGCACGGCGGGCTTGCCGAGGCCGGCCGCCTGGAGCGCGGCCGACGCTGCGGCACCGAGCATGGGTACGCCGGCGGCGCACCCCGAGAGTGACAAGGCGACCGCGAGCGGTGCCATGGCGTGTCTGAAAAATGGCCTCATCGAACTAATCCGGCCGATGCCGGTGCTCCATCCAAAGTTTGGGAAAAGCAGCCGGAACGGCGCCTGCAATCCGTTTAAAACGCGAGGACGGACAAGTTTGTATAGTGGCTAATACGCCGCCCCGTCCGGCAAATTTTGCTTAATGCGGAATCAACTCAAAATCGACTCGGAAAATGTTTCCTCCTCGCCCATGTCCATTCCTTATTCAAAGAATTCCTACTCGACCTATATCACACGATAGAAGTTGAATTATGGAAATTTGGCCGGTACTATACGCGCGCACTCGCCGCAAAGCAAAGCTGTGGTTTCCGGGCGAATTAAATAAACCGCTAGGCGGTACCAACAAATCATGAAACAGCGACTCTCTCTAAAACTTTCCGCGGCGGTGCTCGTGTGCGCCGCTATCGCTGGCTGCGCGACGCAGCAATCGGCTCAGCAAACCACACCCGAGGCATTCAACAAGGCGCTGGCCGATGCCGACACAGTGGCAAAAGGCGGTGACAAGGACAAAGCGCTCGCGCTGTACCAACAGTTGACCAAGGCGGACCCGACACGCGAAGAGCCGTGGTCGCGCATCGCTCAAATCCAGTTCGATCAAAACCACTACGGTCAGGCGATCGTCGCCGCGCAAGAAGCCTTGCAGCGCGATTCGACCGATCGCGCGGCCAAAAGCGTACTGGCCGTGAGCGGCCTGCGCATTGCCACGCAATCGCTCGGCGAATTGAGGCAAGACGCCGCGCTGGCGGGCGACGCGAAGAGCGACGCTCAGACGCTCGCACACGAACTGCGCGACACGCTCGGGCAGGCAACGCTCTTTCCGGAAGAAGTCGCGCAGAAAAAGCCCGCGGTGAAGCGCCGCCGCATCGCGCGCCATCCGGCGCCGGCCGCGAAAGAAGCCGGGGCGGACGCGGCGAACGCGGCAACGACGGCGTCCAAGCCCGACGAACCCGCCGCTGCAAAGCCGGCCGGCAGCGGCGCAGATCCTTTCAGCGCGCTTCGCTGAACGGTCCGTTTGAACCAACGTTTCGGGGAGCCGTCGATGGCGAAGAAAGAAAGTATTCAAAAGCGCTTGCAAAAAGTGCGTCCGCCGCGCGTGCAACTGACCTATGAGGTCGAGCGCGGCGATGCGATCGCGGTCAAGGAGTTGCCGTTCGTCGTCGGCGTCGTTGCCGATCTGGCCGGGCAATCGGAAGTCGAGCAACCGAAGCTGCGCGAGCGCAAATTCGTCAATATCGATCGCGACAATTTTGACGATGTCATGAAAGGCCTGGAGCCGCGCGCGGCTTTTCAGGTCAAGAATCGATTGACCGACGCGGGTGGTTCGTTTGCGGTCGACCTGCGTTTGCGCTCGATGGCCGACTTCAGCCCGGACGAGGTCGTCAACCAGATCGAGCCGCTGCAACGCCTGCTCGACGCACGCTCGAAGCTTGCCGATCTGCGCAACAAACTCGCCGGCAACGACAAGCTGGAAAGCTTGTTGAGCGAAGTGCTTGCCAACACGCAGCAGCTACAGACGTTGACGGGCGCGGCGCGCGACAGTGACAACGAGGCGGACCAGGACAAGCAGGGCGAGTGAGCCCGAGCGGGGGTGATATGAATCAGCAAACGGCCATGGCGAGCACTGCGCTCGCGGAAACGAGCACGGCAACATCGTTGCTCGACGAGATCGTCGAAAAAAGCAAAGTCGCGAAATCCGATTCGGAGCATGCGCGGGCGAAAGACCTCATCAGCGAGCTCGCGCACCAGGTGCTCGAAGGCACCGTCGTCGTGTCGGACAATTTGTCCGCTACGCTCGATGCGCGCATTGCGGAGCTCGATCGCCTGCTCTCCGTGCAGTTGAGTGAAGTGATGCATGCGCCGGAGTTTCAGCGCATGGAAAGCACCTGGCGCGGGCTCGAATATCTGTGCAAGGAGAGCAACACCGGTTCGACGATCAAGATCAAGGCGCTCCATGCGGCCAAGCGCGAGATCGTGCGCGACTTCAAGAACGCGTCGGAATTCGATCAAAGCGCGCTGTTCAAGAAGGTCTACGAGGAAGAGTTCGGCACGTTCGGCGGCGCACCGTTCGGCGCGCTGATCGGCGATTTCGAGATCACGCGCCAGCCGGAGGACATGTACTTCATCGAGCAGATGTCGCATGTCGCCGCTGCCGCCCACGCGCCTTTCATCACCTCGGCATCGCCCGAGATCATCGGCCTCGAATCGTTTGCCGATCTCGGCAAGCCGCGCGATCTCGGCAAAGTCTTCGATACCGTCGAATACGCGAAGTGGAAGTCGTTCCGCGAGTCGGAAGACTCGCGCTACGTCGGCCTGACGCTGCCGCGGTACCTGGGGCGCTTGCCGTTCAATCCGAAGGACGGCCTCGTCGCGGACTCGTTCAACTTCGTCGAGGACGTCGACGGCACCGATCACAACAAGTACCTCTGGTGCAACGCCGCGTGGGCGTTCGCCGCGCGGCTTACGGCCGCGTTCGACGATTTCGGGTGGTGCGCCGCGATTCGCGGCGTGGAAGGCGGCGGACTCGTCGAGGATCTGCCCACGCACACGTTCAAGACGGACGACGGCGAGATCGCCCTGAAGTGTCCGACCGAAATCGCGATCACCGATCGGCGCGAGAAGGAGCTGAGCGACCTCGGTTTCATTCCTCTCGTGCATTGCAAGAATTCGGATTACGCGGCGTTCTTCGCGGCGCAGTCGGCACAACGGCCCAAAAAGTACAACACCGACAGCGCCAACGCGAATGCCGTACTGTCCGCCCAACTGCAATACATCTTCTCGGTCTCTCGCATCGCTCATTACCTGAAGGCGATGATGCGCGACAAGATCGGCAGCTTCGCCTCGGCGCAAAACGTCGAGACGTTCCTGAACCGCTGGATCTCGCAATACGTGCTGCTCGACGACAACGCAACACAAGAGCAAAAGGCGCAGTTCCCGTTACGTGAAGCGTCGATCCAGGTGGCCGAGATTCCCGGCAAGCCGGGCTCGTATCGCTCGGTCGCGTTCCTGCGTCCGCATTTTCAGCTCGACGAGCTGTCGATTTCGCTGCGGCTCGTCGCGGACCTGCCCAAGCCGGCAGGCGCCTGACACCCAAATCCAATTTCAATTTGAACGGGCCGGGGCATGCTGCCCGGCTCGCTTTTAAACCGCCACTTCGGGAGTCGAGAAGCCATGAAAGATATGTTTTTGAAGTTCGGCAACCCTGCCATCCAAGGCGAATCCGCCGACAAGGATCACTCCGGCTGGATCGAGTTGAATTCGTGGGCGCATTCGATCGTCCAGCCGCGCTCGGCAACGGCGTCGACGGCCGGCGGCCATACGGCCGAGCGCTGCGAGCATGCCGACATGACGTTCACGAAAGACATCGATGTCGTCAGTCCGCTGCTTTATCAGCACGCTTCGGGCGGCACGACGTTCGATGAAGTCACGATCGACTTCATGCGTGCGGACGGCGAGGGCAAGCGCGTCAAGTACCTGGAAATCAAACTCAAGTACGTGATCATTTCGAGCATTGCGCCGAGCGTGGTGGGCGAAGGCCTGCCGAGCGAGACGTTCTCGCTCAAGTATGCCGCCGTCCAGTGGAAGTACACGCAGCAGAAGGTGGGCGGCAACCAGGGCGGCAATGCGCAGGGCGCCTGGAGCCTCACGAAGAACGACAAGACCTACGCGGTCTGATGTAGCGAAGCGGGCGGCGTGCCGGTTTTCGCACCGGTGTCCGCCCGTGCCGTTCCGAGGGTAGAGCGAGGCGCGCACGTACCGATGAAGCGATTCGAACCGAGCTTGCTCGACAAGCTTTTCGACGACGATCCGCATTCCCCGGCCCCGGCCGCGATGCGGCAGATGTCGCTCGACGAGCTCAAGAGCCGCGTGGCGCGCGATGTCGAGGCACTGCTCAACACGCGTATCGTGTTCACGGAAGGACAGCTCGAGAAACTGATCGAATGCCAACGTTCGGTCTTGACTTACGGGTTGAACGACTTCGCTGGGCTGAGTCTCGCGAGCTACACCGATCGCGGGTTCATTTGCACATCGATCCGTAACGCCATCGCGCGGCACGAGCAGCGATTGCGCGAAGTGACGGTTTCGTTGGAGTTGAACGCGCAATCGACCAATGCGCTTTACTTCGCGATCCGGGCGAAGCTCGTCGTCCACCCGGCCGAAGAGCCGGTCAGCTTCGATGCCATGCTGCAGGCGTCCACGCTGCAATACTCCGTCACACGCTCGCGGCGCAGCACCGAAGCGTCGCGTATCCGCGCGTACGAGTGATCAGAGGCAGGCAAGGAAACGGAGAGAAGCGCCCGCGCTCGGGGAATATAGATGGAAGCGTTGCTGCCTTATTACGAGCGGGAGCTGGCATTTTTGCGGCAGTATTCGCGCGAGTTCGCGGATCGCTACCCGAAGATCGCGGCCAGGCTTGCCATCAGCGGCGAGCAAAGCGATGACCCGCATGTCGAGCGGATGATCGATTCGTTTGCGTTGCTCGGCGCGCGAATCAACAAGAAGCTCGACGACGAATATCCGGAGTTTGCCGAGGCACTTTTCGAAGTGCTCTATCCGCACTACCTGCGTCCGTTTCCGTCCTGCTCCATTGCTCAGTTCGGCGCGAGCGCCGCGACCGCGGCGATCGCGCCGCGCGTGCCGGTCGTGATTCCGCGCGGGACCCTGCTCGAGAGCCGCGAGGTTCGCGGCGTGCGCTGCCAGTTCCGTACCGCATTCGACCTCACGCTGGCGCCGATTGCCGTCACGCGGGCACGCTATCGACCGCTCGCCGCGTTGCCCGCCAATGCCCCGATGTTGCCGGGCAATGTCTCGGGTGTGCTGTCCTTCACGTTCGAAAGTACGTCGCCCGATATGGGCTTGCATGCGTTGGGACTCGCGACGTTGCGCGCCTATCTTCACGGTGAGCAGTCGTTTACCGCGGCATTGGCCGATTGCATGTTCATTCGCGCTACGGCGGCCTATGTCGAGGTGGGCGATTCGAGCGAGCCAGAAGGGGCGGCCGAGCCGGGGGCCTGGAGGCGGCTCGAAGGCATGCCGATCGAGCAGACCGGCTTCGCCGACGATCAGGCGCTGATCGACTACCCGGCGAGATCGCACCCCGCCTACCGTTTGCTCACCGAGTACTTCGCGTTTCCCGAGAAATTCGATTTCATCGATTTTGGCCTGGCCGAGATGCTTCGGGCCAGTGGGCCATGCCGTCGGCTGACGCTCCATGTGACGATCAGGCAGACGCGCGGGGAAACGCAGGCGCCGCGGCTTGTCGAAGCGCTGTCGGCGCACCATCTGCGTCTCTTTGCGACGCCCGTCGTCAATCTCTTCGCTCGGCGCGGCGAGCCGATCCGCATCAGCCATGAGGCTGTCTCGTATCCGGTCATCGCCGATGCCCGCCACGCGCACGCTTACGAGGTGTATTCGATCGATGCCGTTCATGTGGTGAAGGAGTGCGTCGGCGAACAGGCTGTCGAGGAGTTCCGGCCGTTTTACGCGCTGCATCACGACGAGCCGTCTCAAGTCGGCCGATATTGGTTTGCGCGTCGCAATGAGCGGGTCGCGCAGATGAGCCCCGGCTACGAAACCGAGCTGTCCGTCGTCGATGCGCATTTTTCGCCCGCGCGCGCCATGACGAGCACGGTGAGCCTCGCGCTCACCTGCACGAATCGCGATTTGCCCGCGCGGCTCGCGATCGGCCTCGAAGGCGGCGATTTGTTCGCGGACCGAACGATTTTCGATGGGCCCGTCTCGATGCTGTGCCGCCCCACGCCGAGCGTGCGAATCGAGCGTGGCGCGTCGATGCACTGGCGGTTGGTTTCGCATCTCGCCTTGTCGGAGGTCTCGCTTTTACGCGAGGATCTATCGACGCTGAAGGAACTGCTCGTCCTCTACGACCTTCGGCGCACCCCGGCTTCGATCCGTCACATCGAAGGCATCGTCGCGCTCGAAGAGCGGCCTGCTGTCGTATGGCTGCCCGGCAAGCCGTTCGAGACGTTCGTGCGCGGTACCGAAGTGCGCCTCACCGTCGATGAAACGCATTTCGTCGGCACGAGCCTCGCGTCGTTCCTTCGCGCGCTCGATATGTTCTTTGGACTCTACGTGAGTCTGAACAGCTTCGTACAACTGGTTGCCGTGTCCAAGCGCACGGGCGAGGAGATCATGCGATGCAAGCCGCGCAGCGCCGATTCGATGCTGGCGTAGTGGAGCGGCTCCTCGACGAGCCGTACCGCTTTCAATTTTTCCAGGCCGTGCGCGTGCTCGAGATGTGGTTCGCGCAGCAGGTATCGCGCCGCGCCGGCGAACGCGTCGCCGGGCATATCGGATTCCGCAGCACGTTGTCGTTGACGTTCGCGCCGAGCGAGCTCGAGCGGGCAGTCTCCTACGATCACGCGGGCGCTGCGCTCGCGCACCCGGAGGAGCGCCGTGCGGCGATGGCGGACCGATCGCTCGCGCGGATCGAATTGACGCCGTCGTTCTTCGGCATGTTGGGTGGCCAGGGCGCGCTGCCGCTGCATTACACGGAGCAGCTCGCCGCTCGCGAACAGTTGCAGCGCGACCGGGCCGCGCGCGAATTTTTCGATGTGTTTTCCGATCGGGCGACGGCGCTTTTTTACGAGGCATGGAAAAAGTATCGCCTCCCGTTTCATTACGAGCTCGATCGGAACGAACGTTATCTCCCGCTGCTGCTGGCGCTTGCGGGATTGACGCATGTGCCGACGCGCGCCGCGCTGCAGCGCGGTCCCGGCGCGCTCGTCGACGAAGCGATGGCCGGCTTCGCGCTGCCGATCCGGCATCGGCCGATGTCCGCCGCCTATTTGGAGCGTGCATTGTCGGACTACTTTCGCGTGCCTGTGCAGGTCGAGCAGTTCATCGGCAAGTGGTACGAGGTGCCCGCCGAACGTCTCTCGCGGCTCGGCCTGACCAACGCGAAGCTCGGCGCGACCGCGCTCGTGGGAGAGCGCGTCTGGCAACGCGATATGCGCGCGCGGCTCGTCGTCGGCCCGCTCGATAAACAGGACTACGAAGCATTTCTGCCGGGCGCTGCGTCGGCCATCGCGCTCGAGCGCATGCTGTCGATTGCCGCTGGCGACATGCTCGAGTACGAGGTATGGCTCGTCCTGGCGCGCGAAGAGGTCGGCACGAGCCAGCTCGGCGCAGGCGCGCGGCTGGGCTGGGATGCCTTTCTTTGCACGCGCGAAGCGGAGTGCGATCGCGACGACGCACGCTACGAACTGAACCTCATCCATTCCTTCCAAGACACAGGAACTGTCGACTCATGAGCACGCCTCTGAAGACCCTCATTGCCAAGCTCGATGCACTGTGCCTCGATGCGGCCACGCGTGCCGCGAGCCTTTGCCTCGCCCGCGGTCACTATGAGGTCGACCTCGAACATTTGTTTCTGGCTTTGCTCGACGATACCTCGAGCGATCTCGGGATCGTGCTGCGCTCGAACAGGCTGAGCGCCGACACGTTGCGCCGCGATCTCGAGCGCGAGCTCGGGCGCCTGAAAACCGGCAACACGCGCACACCGGTATTTTCGCCGCATTTGATCGCGCTTTTCGAGCAGGCGTGGTTGATTGCATCGCTCGATTCGCACGCGGGGCGCATCCGCTCGGGGCACCTGCTGCTCGCCCTGCTCAGCGCACCCGACCTGGCGCAGTTTGCACAGCGGATGTCGTCCGTTTTCGCCGAGGTGCCCATCGAAGCGCTGAAGCACAAATTCGACGAGATCACGGCCGGATCGCACGAGGCTGAGGCCGTGCCGGTGCGCGCCGGCCGAGGCACGGATGGCGCGGGCGAGGCGGACGGCGCGATACCCGGTCTCGCGGCGCCCGGGGCATCGAAGACGCCCGCGCTCGATACCTATACGACGAATCTCACGCAACGTGCGCGCGAAGGCAAGATCGATCCCGTCATTGGGCGCGAAGCCGAGATCCGGCAGACCATCGACATCCTGATGCGGCGCCGTCAGAACAACCCGATCCTGACCGGGGAAGCCGGCGTGGGCAAGACAGCGGTCGTCGAGGGGCTCGCACTGCGCATCGCGGCCGACGACGTGCCCGAGCCGCTGAAAGGTGTGGCGCTGCATGTGCTGGACATGGGGCTGCTGCAGGCCGGCGCCAGTGTCAAAGGCGAGTTCGAGAACCGTTTGAAAAACGTCATCGACGAAGTGAAGAAGAGCGTCGTACCGATCGTTCTTTTCATTGACGAAGCCCACACGATCATCGGCGCGGGCGGACAAGCGGGGCAAAACGATGCGGCGAATTTGCTGAAGCCCGCGCTCGCGCGCGGGGAGCTTCGCACGGTCGCTGCCACGACTTGGAGCGAGTATCGCAAGTACTTCGAGAAGGACGTCGCGCTTGCGCGGCGCTTTCAGGTCGTGAAGATCGACGAGCCAGGGGAGGCTTTGGCGGCCGCCATGGTGCGAGGGTTGGCGCCGCGCATGGAAGCGCACTTCAATGTGCGCATTCTCGATGAGGCCATCACCGAGGCCGTCCGTCTTTCGCACCGGTATATCACGGCGCGTCAATTGCCCGACAAAGCGATCGGCGTGCTCGATACCGCCTGCGCAAAGGTCGCGTTGGCACACGGTTCGACACCCGCTGCGATCGACGATGCGCGCAAACGGATCGAGCGCATCGATGCGGAGATCGCTTCGCTCGAACGCGAGGTCGCAGGCGGTTCGGCGGGAGCGGGGCATGAAGAGCGGCTTGCCGAGCTGCGCGCGGCGCGCGCGACCGATGTCGAAACGCTTGCGGCCGACGAAGCGCGGTATGAGCAGGAGCGCGCGCTCGTGACGCGTATCGGCGAGTTGCGTGCGGCGCTCGAGACGGCGAGCGCCGACGAGGCCGATGGCACCCGCGCGGCGCTGGCCGAGCAGATGTCGTCGTTGCAGGCGATCCAGCAATCGCGGCCCATGGTGCCGTTGCAGGTCGACGGCCATGTCGTCGCGGAGATCGTCGCTTCATGGACGGGCATTCCGCTCGGACGCATGGTGAAGGACGAGCTTCGCACCGTGCTCGGTCTGAAGGATCTGCTCGCCGCGCGCGTGATCGGACAGGACCACGCGCTCGATGCGATTGCGCAGCGCGTGCGCACGGCCAGCGCGAATCTGGAAGACCCGAACAAGCCGCGCGGCGTATTTCTGTTCGTCGGACCTTCGGGGGTGGGCAAGACTGAGACGGCGCTGGCACTCGCCGATATTCTTTACGGTGGCGAGCGCAAGCTCATCACCATCAATATGAGCGAATATCAGGAGGCGCACAGCGTATCGGGGCTCAAAGGGTCGCCGCCCGGATACGTCGGCTATGGCGAGGGCGGCGTACTGACGGAGGCGGTGCGGCGCAATCCCTATTCCGTCGTACTGCTCGACGAGATCGAAAAGGCGCATCCCGATGTGCTCGAGATGTTCTTTCAGGTGTTCGACAAGGGAACGCTCGACGATGCCGAAGGGCGCGAAATCGACTTCCGGCATGCACTGATCATCTTGACGTCGAACGTCGGATCGTCGGCCGTGATGCAGGCGTGCCTGAACAAGCAGGCCGACGAATTGCCCAATGCGGGCGCGCTTTCGGAAATGCTGCGCCCGCAACTATACAAAACGTTCAAGCCGGCTTTTCTCGGACGCGTCAAGGTGATTCCGTATTACCCCATTTCCGATGACGTCCTCGCCAAAATCATCGAACTGAAGCTCGGGCGTATTCGCGATCGGATTGCCGCCAATCACCGCGCACAGTTCTCGTGGGACGAGTCGCTCGTCGATGCGGTGCTGGCGCGTTGCACAGAAGTGGACTCGGGCGCGCGCAACGTCGACCACATTCTAAACGGTACCCTGCTGCCCGAATTGGCGCAGCAGGTATTGGGACGCGTGGCGCAAGGGGCCCGGATGGAGAGGATCGCCGTGCGTGCCGGCGAGGACGGCGAATTCGAATACAAGGTGGCATGAGATGGCAATCGATCTTGCACCGCTTCTGGCGCCGTTGGACGGCGCATCGACATGCGGCGAGGATATGTTGTTTTCGAACGATTTCGACGAAATTCAGCATGCGCGCCGTTTCGACGACCCATCGCTCGATCAGGGCGAGTGGGTGACCGAGATCAAGGAGGCCAACTGGAGCCTCGTGATCGAACGGTGCACCGAGCTGCTGAGCAAGCGGACGAAAGATCTGCGCGTTGCCGCGTGGATGACGGAGGCCCTTGCGATCAAGCAAGGGATGTCGGGTTTGACGCAAGGCTACACGTTGCTGAGCGGGCTTTGCGCTCAGTACTGGGACAAGGTGCATCCGCTGGCTGAAGGCGAGGACACCGAGTACCGGCTTGGCAACGTGACCTGGCTCGTGGGTCGTACTGCGCAACTGCTGCGCGAAATGCCGTTGACGCAGACATCGAGCGCCAGCTTCACCGCCATCGATTGGGAGGTCGCATCGAATGTCGCGCAGGCGATCAAGCGCGACCCCGATCACGCAGACGACATTGCGCGCGGCAAACCCTCGTTCGAGCAGATCGATGCGGCGAAGCGCGCAACGCCGGTGCCGTTTTATCGCGCGTTGCTGGCCGATCTGAAAGCGTTCGAGGCGGCGATGCTCGCGCTCGAACAAGAACTCGAGACACGTGCGCAAGAGGCCGCCCCGAGTTTTCGGCAAGTCAAGGACTCCTACGCTTTCGTCCATGGGCTGGCGGAGCGATTCGCGCGCGACGTTGGCGTGAGTGTCGAGGTGTCTTCGGGCAGCGCCGCGCAGCCGCCAGCGGCACCGAGCGTCGAGCGCGCCGAGCCGACATTCAAGACGCCGCTTTCGCAAGGAACGCCAATGGTTTCGACGCAGCAAGCCCGGCATCCGGGCGTGATTCACAACCGTGCCGATGCGGTCGCGCAATTGCGTGCCGTTGCCCAGTTCTTACGGGCGACGGAGCCGCATAGTCCGGCAGCCTATTTGGCGGACAAAGCCGCGGAATGGGCCGACATGCCGCTGCATCAATGGCTGGCTGCCGTGGTGAAGGACGATGGATCGCTCGCGCATTTGCGTGAACTGCTGGGGGTGAAGCCGGACGCGCAATGAGCCTTCGCGCCGGATGCAATATGCATCGACATGCATCGACACGTCGCCCTATTCACTTCCCGACACGAAACTCGATTCGCCGATTGCGCGCGCGTCCATCGCTGGTATCGTTCGATGCAATCGGTTGATCGGGCCCGACGCCCATCGTCGTCATCGATTGCGGCGCGATACCCTTCGTCACGAGATAGCCTTTGACCGCGTCGGCCCGGGCCTGACTCAATGCGATATTCGAAGCGCGATTGCCCGAGTTGTCCGTGTGCCCGATGATTTCCACCGTTTTGCCGGACAGCCTGGCGAGCGCCGCGGCCATCTGATCGAGGATCGAACGCCCCTGCGGCGTCAGCATCGCGCTTGCCGTCTCGAACTCGATCGTGCGGTTCGCCAGCGTGCTATCGAGCACACCTTGCTCCGACGCGCTGACTCGCAAGCCGTTCTTGATCGTGTACGTGGGATTGAGCGCATTGGCCATATCGCTGGCGATCTGCTGGCGCTGCGCCTCGTTGCCCACCTCGCCCTTGACGTCGATCTGCGTTCCGTCGATCTTCAACTGCCCTTTGCTGATCTGCTTCAACTGCGGACCGATGAGCTTTTGAACGTTGGCAGCCCAGTTCGGCGGCGTATCGACATTGCCCACCTCGATCTGATCGACGACGTTGGCCGTGCCATAGGTGTCGCGCAGACGCTGCAGCACGGCCGCGCGCGTCGATTCGTCGGGCACCTTGCCGCTGGCGACGACTTGTCCCGGCGTCGCGTTGACCGACGGCGGAACGCGTGTCGCGGTGTTCGCCGCGCCGGGCGGCTGCCCCGCCTGGGCGGCCTGGCCGGACGACTGCGTCGGCGCTATCGGAGTCGAGCGGATGCCGATCCCGCTGTTGTCGACCGGAGAGACACTGGCGGGGCCCGCAGTGTCGGCGAATGCGGCACCGGCTGTCGAACCGGCCGCCAAGACGAATGCCGTAACGGCCGCGAGGCGCGTCAGCACACCAGGAAGAATTGCAACCATCGCGTTACGCCCCGATGAATGCTTCTCGGAACGTATCGATGGCGATACGCAGCGAGAGCTGAGGTTGCTCCAGATAGCTGACGAGCTTGCTGATGCCCGGTTCGTTTTGCGCGTGTTCGTCGACCCATTCGGGATCGTCAATATCGATGTTGTGTGTCGCATAAGCCTGCGGATCGATGACGCTATGAAGCGTTTTTGCGGATGCGCCGTTGAAGCCGATGACGAGACGCTCGCGTTCGGCAACGGTACCGATGAAAATCGCGACCTCGAAATCGGCCTGCGAGAGAAACGGTGCGACGAGTTCGAGCCAGAACGCCGCAACCAGGCTTCGGTAGAACGTGTCGTTCGGCAACGGCAACGTGAGTCCGCGCTCGAGATGCCGGGATTTGCTTTGCATCACGGGCTTCAGCAGCGAGCCCAGTGCGAGCATCGCACCGCGCAGTCGTACCGGATGGCCGCTCGCGAGCAACATCTGCTCGAGCCCGGCCAAGGTTTGATGCTCGACGAAATCCGAAAACGTGCCGTCGTGCGAGTTCGATTGTCCGGCGTCGATCGAGACCTGCGTGTCGCCCAATGCCTGCAACGCGGCACTCGGCTCGGTGCACTCGTAAAGCTCCCGCATCTGAGCCGCGGCGCGCGACCAGAGCCGCGCGAATGCGAGCGGGCTGCGCGCGAGGAAGGCGAGCGGGCGCTCGACCTCGAGTGCGGTTGCCGCGACCAGCGGAAAGCGCCGCGACGAGACATCGTGGCTCGCCATCATGTGACCGGCGATGGCAAGCTTGCTTTGCGAACCGAGGAACGCGAAGTTCATCGGCCGGGCGTTCTCGTAGACGATCTTCCAACGTGGATCCTCGGCAAGAAGCTCCATCGCTTGCGCAATCCAGCGGTCCAGCGTTTGCAGGAGCTGCGGATTGTTCGTGCTTTTGACGAAATCGCCGCGCGAGGGGATTTTGCCGAAATAGGCCAATTGCGCCTGGACCGATTGCGTCATTGCGCGGCTCCCGGGTTCGTGGCCGCGGCAGGGGCGGCGGCCGGATTGGTCGATACGGTGCGCGGCGAGTCGATGCTCGGCGTCGGACCGGAAGTGGCGGCCGTCGTCGCGCCCGAAGCGGCCGCCGTCGCCGGCGTCGAGCCGCTTGCGGCCGCGGCATTCGCACGGGCTGCGGCGACGTCGACGACGCTCGCCGGCAGCCGTGTGCCGCGCAAGCTCTGTTGCTGAGGCGCATCGCCGCTGCCGGCTTGCGGTTGCGACGTGCTGACGATGCGCATGCTGAATGCGACGGTCACATCGCCTTGCGTCCACGACAGGTCGAACGTGCCATCGGCATTGCGCTTGCGTTGCGCCGAATTGATGAGCTTCTCGAGCCCGTAGCGCCCGGGTTCGTTGACGAGCTGAATCGTGCGGCCATCGAACGTCGTCGCCGTGAGCGTGGCACCGGCAGCGCCCTGCGGGTTGGGCCATACGAAGTTGGCCCACTGCGCGGGGGTGTTCCGGTAACGCAGTTGCTGGCCGTCGATCGTCAGCGTGTATTCGGTCGTCTTTGCACCGGGCTGCGGCAGGATCTGGAAGACGGTTTGCGGCTCCGCCGTCGCTTGCGCGCCGCCTGCCGCCGCGCCCGAGAGCGGGGCGACCCAGCGTGCGAACCCGCTCGAGAAGTCGGGCGTGAACGCGACGCCCATGCCGCCCCACGTGCGCGGGCTCAGCGTATCGCCGCGCCTGACCGCGAGCGGCCCCAGCGTGGTCCCGACAAACTTCGAGACGGCGCCGTCCGGGCCGAACACTTGCGCGATTTCGCCGGCACCGGCCTCGACCTTCGCATTGGCCATGAACGGATACTTGTTCGCAAGCGATGTCTGGAACGGCTGGAGCACCTGTGCGTTCCACACCTTGTTCACTTCGTCGCCGGCGGGCCCGATCACGACGGCGAACGCTTGCATCAGCGGGCGCACGAGCAGCGGACGCAGCGCCTTGCGTTGATCGTCGGTCAGACCGGTGAGCATCTGCTCGTCGACGAACTTCAGCGAATCGGCAAGCTCCGAGCCGTTGCCCTCGAGCGTTTGCTGCATCAGCTCGCGCGCGCCAGGGCCGGGGTCGCCCTGATTCTTGAGCAGATTGAAGCGCGTGCGCACCTTCGAGAGCGTCTCCATGTAGCCCCGAAGCAAGGAATTGTCTCCCTGCTTGGCGACGATGCGCGCAAGACCGGTGAATGCCGTGCCCACCGGGCCGATCGTCGTCGGCGCGAGCGCGCCCGGATCGATGTCGATGCCGGCGTTTTGCGCAGCCTGCTCGCGTGACGAGAACATCCGCTTGAACCAGCCGCTCACGCCCTTTTGCGCGCGCTGCAGCGTAGTGGAAGCGAGTGCCGGATTGTCCCAGGCGGTCTGGTCGTATGCAGTCTCGAAGATCTTGCGAATCGGCGAATCCTGCGGGTCGCCGAGACGGTTCATGGATGCGACGGCCTGATCGAAACTGCCGAAATCCTGAATGGCGATACCCTGCATGAAGCGCTGCCAGTGCTGCGCATAGTCGGTCTTGTACATGCCGACCAGCGCTTTCTGGATTTGTTCGGGGCTGCCCTCGAGCGTGAGATCGTCCTGCGACGCGGTGTTGAGCACCCAATCCTTCGCCTGCAGCTCTTTCGTGGCGGCATCGCGAATGGCGGGCTGCACGTACTGGAACCAGGCATCGCGCGTGAACGTGCCCGGAATCGCGTAGCTGCCGGCGACGAGATTGGCGTTGTTGTCGCCGACGATGCGCGCCACCGTCATCGGTGCGAACCGGGTCGAAGCGCGCGCCTTGATTTCCTCGTACACGCGCTGACGCGCCGGCATGCCTCGCACGACGTGGCGCAGGTTCTCGCGGGTCTGATCGACGAGCGAAAGATTGGCGTCGATCATCGGCCAGTCGTCGTCGGATACACGCGAGAGATAGAACGTGATCATGCGTTCGGCACTCCTGATCATGTCGCCGCGTGGCATGTTGCCGCGATTCGTCTCGAGCCAACCCCGCCAGAAACGTGCGAGTTGATCGGTCAGATGAGCCGCCTCGACATGACGCTTGTCCGACAGCATCAGGTAGGTCTTGAGTGCGTTATAGGCATCTTCGACGTTGCTCGGCGAGGCATCGCTGTAAAGCCCGCCTTGCGCGTTTTGCTGATTCAGCGCCGACGTGCCGCTGCGCGCGGAAACGGTCACGGCGCCCGATTCGGGAGGGCGCGTGAGCGGTGTCAACTGATCGGGGTGCGCATTGACGTCGCGCAGGAACGATGCAAGGTTCTGCGAGACCGGATCGAGCATCAATTGCTTTGCGCCGCGGTAGTACTCGGCGAGCAAGCGCTGCTCGATGCGATCGCCCTGATACAGGCCGAGCGAAACGGAGAGCGGTCGATCGCGGCGGAACTGTTCGAGTTGATCGATGCGGTCTTCGAGAATGTCCATCGCCTGCAGGCGCGATTGGAGATCGTTGTGGCCTTGCTGAATGCGAACGACGTTGTCGAGATCGGCCTGCACGTTCGCGACGAGCTGCTGATTGCCGATCGTGGACCACGTCCAGCCACCGAGCGCCAGCGCCAGTACCGCGACGAACGTGAAGAACGTGCCGTAGCGCAGCCGTGTCTTGGCCGGGCTCGCGAACTGTCGCACGGTCTGGCGATCGGCGAAAATCACCTTCGAGAACAGATCGCGCAGGAAAAAACCGTTTTGCGAGGAGGGCGCCTGCGGCGCGGGCAGATTGTCGGTCGCGAGGCCAAAGCGCGTGCCGATGCGAAGCGCCGCGGCGCTGTTCGTCTGGCCCTCTTGCAGTGCGCTCGTGAAATAAAAGCCGCGCAGGATCGGCTTGTATTGGAATGGATTGTTCTCGAACAGCGTCGCGAGGAACATGCGCAGCGCCGGCTTGATGGCGAGGAATTCGAGCGGGAAGCTCAGTTGCCCGGGCGACAGCTTGTTGCCTCGATTGATCGACATCTGGGCGATGCTGATTTCCTTCAAGCCCTCGTAGAGTTCCTCGAAACGCTCGTCGAACTGCGCGACGACGTCCCGTCTTTCGTCGGGCTCATAGGGCAGCGTGGCACCCCAGACGCGTTCGTATTCATGGCGCTCGCCCCCGCCGAAGAATTCGGCGAAGCCGGTGATCAGGTCGGCCTTCGTGAACATGACGTAGACCGGGGCGAAGACTTCGAGCTTCTCGGTCAATTCCTGCACGCGCTGGCGCAAGCTGCGGGCGAGGTTGATGGTGGCATCGGGACGGCTCGACGTCAGCTCCGCGATGCTCGCCGTGACGATGATCCCATTGATGGGCGCCTTGGGCCGATAGCGCTTGAGCAACCCGAGAAAACCGAGCCATTCCGTGCGATCTTCCTCGTGCACCGAATAGCGGCCGGCTGTATCGAGCAGGATGCCTTCGGTCGTGAAGAACCAATCGCAATTGCGCGTGCCGCCGATCCCGTGAATTACCGCGTCGTTCTTGTCGGCGAACGGAAACTGGAGCCCGGAGTTCAGCACGGCGCTGCTCTTGCCCGCGGCAGGATTGCCGATCACGATGTACCACGGCAGCTCATAAAGCGCGGAGCCGCCCGATATCTGTCCGATCTTCGATGTCTTGATCGCGCGTACCGCATCGACGAGCCGCGTGCGCAGAACGTCGAGCTCCGCTTGCTTGGCAGGCTGCTGGACCGCGGCGGCCTTGTCGGCTTCGGCCTGTTGTTCGAGCATCTCGCCAAGCTTGCTGTTGGCTCGCCGGGCGGCCCGGCGCCTCCAAAGCCAGACGACGAGCACGATCAGCAGGAGCCCAGCGAACGCCGCGCCGGGCCACGCGAGCGGAATGTCGAACCAGAGCGCGCCTCCGAAGAGGATGATGGCGACGACGAGCAGGCCGAAAACGGTCATCGTGCGTTTATGGGTGAGCGCATTGAGCAGGCGTTGCATAAGACGTTCTTCTATATGAATGGCGCGACGACAGCGCGGCAAAAGCAGCTTTTGATTCGATTACCGGGTGGAAACGGAAAGGGCGGCGGCGCGCCGCAGAACAAATCCGGGCTTGTGATATTCGACGTGCCCCAGATCCATCAATTTCCATCGTCCGCCCCAGGTCAAGCCGACCTGTTCGGCCGTTTGCCCGTACAGCTGATAACCGCGCATGGCCCACGGATCTTTTTCTGAAATGACGAGCTTGCCGTCTCGCAAAAAGGCGTTATCGGCGGCGAGGCCGTATTGGTGATAGCTCTGATATGCGGCAGCATTTGTGACACCCCCCAGCTGCGCCAGCCGGTTTTGTCGATCCGGACTTCGGTAACCTTCGAGCAAAGCCATTTCATAGCCGTATTGCTCGCGCATGATTTTGTACACGAGCAACAGCCGCGTTCTAAAGTCCGCATCCAGCAAACTCCAATCGCGACTCGCGTCGCGTAATGCTGGACGGACCTGTTCGACTTCTTGCGTCGCGAAAACCTCCGGCGGCAACGGCGGCGGTGGAACGAGCTGTTCGCCATGCAGCAAAGCGGCGATTTTCTCGTCGGGCGCCCGCGTTTCGCCGTCATACTGAAATAACAGCTTGCCGCGCAGTGCAATTGCAAGCAGTGGAGGCGCGGCAAGGATACCTGTCGTAATGAAAATCATCAAGCGACGTCGAATCAGTATTTTTTTCGTATTTCCAATCGTCGATCGCGAAATTTTTACTGATTTCCTTATCCGATCGCGTGCTTGTGTCATACGCAGCGAGGCGCGACGTCCTACGCGGCGCTGTATATGAAGCGCGGCATTGATCAGTGCGGTACGCGCCTGTGGCAATAGCAGCACGGCTGCCAGCGTGACGGCGAGAGCAAAATAGGCGGTAAGCGCAACGGCAATCAAGTTCGGCCCCGTAGCTGGGAAATAAATTGTCTTTTGTAATGCTTGATCTTAGAATCTGGCCTGCTGCAAGGCGGGCCGGATTGCATTATCGCGGCGAATTAAACCCAAATTCAATGAGACAGTGAATGAGTGCGCCGGACAGTCCCAGTTCCAAAGCGCGGCCGAGCCTGCTTTCCGAGACGGCCAAGAGCGCCGCTGATAACGATTCGCGGATTCTCGCGAATCTGGAAGGCCGTGTCGCTGCGCAGCCGAATCCGACGCGCCGCTCCAACAAGCTTTGGATCGTCGTCGTCGCCGCGGCGCTGGGCCTGAGTGCATTCGGCGCCTGGCAGTGGCAGCGCGTGTCACGGGACGATGGCCAGACGAGCCCGCCCGTGGCATCGGCGCTCGACGGTGTTCAAAAGACGGCGGCGGCAGTACCGGCAGCGAGCGCGGCGGCCGCGACGGTCATAGCCGACGCAGCAGGCACCGCGGCCGACACGCTCAAGACGACGGCATCGTCTCCGCAGCCGGCTGTCATCGTGGCCGATACTGCGGCTAACGATCGCCCGGCCACCGCACCTGCCGGTGCGCTTGCCTCGGCGGCGAGCGCTGCACCCGCCGCGATGGGGGCGATCGGTGCGAGTGCGTCCGACAGCGAGCGTCTTTCCCGCGCCTTGAGCGACGGCGCATCGGCATCGGGCAGTGCGGCCGCGCCGGCAGTGCACGCGAAGAGCGCCGTCGCGGCGCGTGAGGCGACGAAGACGGCGAAGGCGACGAAGACGACCACGGCGTCGCACACCGTTCGCGAGGCCGATAAGAAGCATCAGGCACAACGCGTCGCATCGGCGCATCCGCGCAAGGATGCGAATGCCGGCGCGAAAAAGACCGACCAGGACGTCGATCTGCTGGCCGCAATCGTGGCGCGTACGAAGCCCTACGATGCCAATCACGGCAAGACGCCGGCGAAGACAGGTGCGGCACAGAAGACGCAAACCGCGACGAGCGGGGTGCCGGGATTGGCCGAGCGCGTTGCCGAATGTTCGACGCGTGGTTTGATCGAAGGCCAGTTTTGCCGGTGGCACGTCTGCGCCGATCACTGGGGCAAGGATCCGGCGTGCCCATCCAGCACCTTTCAATCCGCCGGCTCGAGCAACTAGCGCTTGGCGAGACCGGCGCGGCGCCGAGGCGATGACAGGGCAAGCTTCTTTTGGTAGCTTTGCCGCATGCGCGACGACAAAGTCCTTCCTGAATGGCTGCTCGTGACACCCGAGCCGCCGGCCGACGGGCGCTTCGACCCATTCCTCGCACGTATCGAGCATGCGTTGGCGGGTGGGATAGCGCTTATCCAACTGCGCTCGAAGCACGCGAGCGCCGAGTCGTTCGACGAATTGGCCGGCGAGGTCCTCGCGATTTGCCACCGTCACGGCGCGCGGCTCATGCTGAACGGGCCTGCCGAAACGACGAGGATACGCGCCGACGGCATCCACTTGAATAGCGAACGATTGCTGCGCTCGACGCGGCGCCCAACATCCGGCTCGCAGTGGGTCAGCGCCGCCTGTCATACACGAGCGCAGTTGCGCCACGCGCAGGCCATTGGGGTCGATTTCGTGACGCTTTCTCCCGTGCTGCCGACATCGTCCCACCCCGGCGCGCCGACGCTCGGCTGGCGGCGCTTCGCCGAACTCGTCGCGAGCGTGCAATTGCCGGTCTATGCGCTGGGCGGCATGACACGCGCCGATTGCCGGCTGGCCCGAGCGTTCGGCGCACAAGGCATCGCCGGTATTTCGGCGTTCTGGTAGCACCGCTTCCCCTCCCATGGCGTTCGAGCGTTTCGAGGCACGTGCGTTGCATCCGTGAGCGGAGCCTTGTGCTTGATCGCAAATGCGATCGCTTTTCACATCGATCCAAGGGAGTTCGCTATGGCACGCCAAACGCTGGAAGACTTGTTCATTCACGATCTTTCCGATATTTACAGCGCGGAAAAACAACTGACACGTGCACTCGGTAAGCTGGCGCGTGCCGCGACCAACGAGCAGTTGTCGCAGGCATTCGAGACGCATCTGCAAGAAACGCACGGCCAGGTCGAGCGCATCGACAAGGTCGTGGAGATGTGCGGTATTCGTTTGAAGCGCATGAAATGCGCGGCGATGGAGGGGCTCATCGAGGAAGGGCAGGAGCTGATCGAGGAACTCGAGAAGGGGCCCATCCTCGATGCGGGCCTGATCGGCGCCGCTCAGAAAGTCGAGCACTACGAGATCGCGGCGTACGGCACGCTTTGCGCCCTCGGCAAACAGCTTGGCCGGGAGGATGCGGTGAAACTGCTGCATCAAACGCTGGAGGAAGAGAAGGCGACCGATCAAAAGCTCTCGCAGTTTGCAGAAAAGGTCGGCAATCCCCAGGCGAAAAAGGGCTGACGGTTTGCGCTTCGCTAGTTGAATGCGTGCCGTGCGGCACGCGTTACAGGAGTCCTACCTCTTTCCGACGGAGCAACAAGATGAACACACCCGCACTCGAATCGGCCGGTCGCATCGGTAAGTCCACCATTGGCTCGCTCAGCGATATGGCGGATCGCACCCTCGACGGCCTGCAGCGTATGACCCAGCTGAATGTGCAGACAGTCAAGACGACGCTCGCGGAACAAAAGGAAATCGCCGATGAAGTGCTGGCGACGCGATCGCTCGACTGGGTTCTGACATTGCCGTCCGCGCAGAGTCAGGCGGCATTGAAAAAGGCGCTGGCCTACTGGGGCCACGCAAGCAATATTGCAATCGAGACGGTGGCCGATAACGTCGGATGTAGCTGGTCAAGTCTCAACGACTACTCGCGATGGGCCGCCTCCTTGCTCGACGATGCATCGGAACTCGCGCGTGCGGGCGCTGATACGTCCGCGTCGACGAGCCTCGTCGTCACGGATCCGGATGCCCAACTGCCGGCGACCGTCGAATCGACCGAGGCGGCGAGTGTGAAAACCGGCGGCAAGGGGCGTTCGGTCAACCTCGTCGATAGCGAAGGAAAAAGCGTATCCTCGACGAAGCGGTAGCGCTACCGCAGCATTGCGTCGGCATGGACGACGCTGCTTGCCGAAAAAGGACTTGAAAAATGGAACGCTTCGCGATGAACACGAGACGCGCCCGCGACGGCGAATGTGAAACCTTGCTGCGCGAGGCCATGCGCCGTTTCTCGCCGAGCGAGCGTTCTTCTTTGATCCGGCACGTCGCGGCATCGGGCGCGGCGGCCGGCGCGCTGTCGGCCCTCACGGCCGGAAGGCGGGCGCGCATCGACGGGACGACCGTCTATGCGCCGATCAATGCAGTGACGCATTGCTTATGGCCCGACGCAGCCCCACGCGCGACACGCTTCAGTGTCCGCCACACCTTGCTGGGGTTGGCCATTCACCAATGCGCCGCCATGTTCTGGGGCGTGTTGTTCGAAACGCTCGTTCCGAGTTCGCCACGCAAACGTGTGGGCACGACGCTGGCAGTGGCCGCGGCGACGGCCGCGACCGCCTATGCCGTTGACTATCACTGTGTACCCAAGCGGCTCACGCCGGGCTTCGAGTCGCATCTGTCGCCGCGCTCGATGGCGTGGGTCTACGCAGCTATCGCCGGCGGCTTCGCGTTCGCGGCCTTGCTCCGGCGGCAATCGCGCTGAGTGCGTCGTCGCCCATTCGACGACTGTCGGGATAGATGTCTTTGACGCTGGCGACGAAGGCCTCATCGGTCCCCGAGGCTGATATATTGACGCGCAAACACATCTCGAACGAACTGGAGGTTGCCATGCGGCCCTTCGTCGAACCTTTTTTCGATTCGGCCACGTCCACATTCAGCTATGTCGTTCATTCGGGCGATGGGACCGATTGCGCGATCGTCGATTCGGTTCTCGACTACGATCCCAAATCGGGCCGCACGTCACGCGCATCGGCCGATCGCATCATCCGCTTCGTGCGCGAGCACCGCTTGCGCGTCCAGTGGCTACTCGAAACGCATGCCCATGCCGACCATCTTTCGGCGGCGCAGTACCTCAAAGCGGAGCTGGGCGGCAAAATCGCGATCGGGGAGGCCATTCAGGTCGTTCAACGCACGTTCAAGGGCATCTTCAACCTGGGGATGGACGTGCCGGCGGACGGTACGCAGTTCGACTACCTTTTCGCCGCGGACGAGACATTCGCAATCGGCGCGCTGACGGCGCGTGCGATGCATGTGCCGGGGCATACGCCGGCCGATATCGCATACCAGATAGGCGATGCGGTTTTCGTCGGCGATACGCTTTTCATGCCGGATGTCGGATCGGCCCGTTGCGATTTTCCAGGTGGCAACGCGCACACGCTTTATCGGTCCGTGCGCCGGCTGTTGTCGTTGCCGCCCGAGACGCGTCTATTCATGTGTCATGACTACCCGCCCGATTCGCGCGAACCGTGCTGCCAAACCACGGTGGCCGAAGAGCGCAATGCCAACGTTCACCTGCACGACGGTATTACCGAGGAAGCCTTCGTCGAGATGCGCACGCGCCGCGACAGTACGCTCGGTATGCCCACGTTGATTCTGCCGTCCGTCCAGGTCAACATCCGGGCGGGCGCCATGCCCGCGCCGGAATCGAACGGTGTGCGGTATCTGAAGATTCCGCTCGATGCGCTGTGAGCGCCGGGCGACTCAGGCCACCGACGCGCGATCGCGCGCGCCTTGTTGCTCCGGCTCGGGGATCGCTTCGATGCGGCCCATGACGAACACGAACGAGACGATGCCGATGGCGAGGATCACGCCCGCGATCATGAACGCATTGGTGAACGAGTTCGTCGACCCGACGATGTAGCCGGTGACGATGGGCGCGGCCACGCCCATCAGGTTATTGACGAAGTTCATGATGCCGCCGATGGTGCCCACACCGCCTTTCGGTGCGATCAGCGAGGGCAGCGACCAACCGACAGGCGCCGCGGAGGCGAGGCCGCCGAGCGCGATCGAGATCCAGAAGATCGCCCAGCCGGCGTTCGTTGTCTGCGTCGCGCCCAGCACGGCGAGGCCGAACAGCATGCCGACCACGAGCACGCCCTTGCGTACGCGGGTTTCGTCGTGGCCGCGGCGAATCAGGTGATCGATGAGCCAGCCGCCCACGACGAGGTCCGCCACGGTGGCGACCGCCCACGGAATCGCCGCATATTCGGCCGACGTCAGAATGTTCATGTGCATCGTATGCACGAGATAGCCGGGCAGCCAGGTGAGAACAAGTAGAACGAATAGCCATAGGCGGCGAAGCCGATCGTGAGCCCCCAGACTTTCGACTTCTTCAGCAAGTAGCCGAGCATGCCGAACACGCTCGCGCTCGTCGTGCCTTCCGGCGTCGCGCCGCCTTGGCGGATGTAATCGAGTTCCGCCGCGTTGACCTTGCGGTCCCGGCTGGGATCGCGGTAGATCAGAAAAAAGGCGAGGAAGTACGCGAGGCTCAGCAACGCCGTGACGCCGAAGCCCCAGCGCCAGCCCATGCGAACGACGACGAAGGCGACGAGCGGCACACCGATCACATTGGAGAACTTGGCGGCCGCATCGAAGATTGCCGTGGCGAGCGCGCGTTCGCTGCGCGGGAACCAGTAGCCGGTCGCTTTTGAACTGACGGGAAAGCCGGGTGCCTCGGCGACGCCTAGCATGGCGCGCGCGGCGAAAATGCCGCCGAAGCCGCCTGCGAAAGCCGTCACGGCGGAGGCCAGTCCCCACAGAAACGCACCCCAGCGGCCGACGCGCGTGACGCCGAAGCGGTCGAGCACGATCCCGGCCGGCACCTGCAACAGCGCGTACGGCCAGAAGAACGCGCTGAAAAGCAGGCCCATCTCCGCCGGGGTGAGGTTGAACGCCTCTTTCAACTGAGGGGCCGCGACCGACAAATTGATGCGGTCGAAATAGTTGATGAGTACGCCGATGCCGAGCAGCACGCCAATTACCCAGCGCCGCTTGGTCATTTGATTGCTTGCCGTTGTGGTCACTTCCTGTCTCCCGAAAACTCCGGGGCGGTCCCCGAATTCAATTGCTGCGGTGTGTCGGTCAGCGCTGTTGGCACCAGTCGCGGCCGAGTGGTTCCTGTGAGATAGCGCTATCTTTCGTGCGGCGAAAATATCGGCTGTGCGGCTCGATCGCCGCACCAGAGGGCGGCGCGCTCGACGATGGCCTCGAGCGGCGCGGTGGCGGCGAGCGTCAGCGTGAGGTGCTCGTCGATCGGTTGCTCGAGATCGGCGAACTGGCTGTTCACGAGCGAGGTCGGCATGAAGTGACCGGCTCGCGTCGCAATGCGTGCGAGCGCCGCGTGTCTCGGGATGTCGAGGAACACGAAGCCCAACGAGGGGACAGCCGTGCGCAGCCGTTCGCGATAGCGGCGCTTGAGCGCGGAGCAGGCGAGCACCGGTCGCGCGCCGAGCGCCGCGACCCGCAGCAGTTCCGCCGCCAGGCTGTCGAGCCAGCCCGCACGATCCGCATCCGTGAGGGCGACGCCGCGCGACATTTTGTCGACGTTCGCGGCCGGGTGAAACGCGTCGCCTTCGATATAGTGGCCGCCGATGCGTTCCGCGAGCGCCTTGGCGACACTCGTCTTGCCGCAGCCTGCCACGCCCATGACGACGATGGCTGAAATCGCCGGGTTCATTGATCCGCACTCCCGCTGCTTGAGATAGCGCTGTCTTTCGCGCGCTGAAAAATCGGCCTTTCATTGGGCCGTCGAGCTACGTCCGGAGAAACTCAGATGGCTTCGCATCTGCGCTTCGTCACCCTGCTTTAACCGTTGTCCAGACGATAAGACAGCGCTATCCTAGCCGAACGATGACAACTTCGACACCCAGGAAAACCCGGGCCACGGGCCGGCCGACCCTCGAGGAGGTGGCGCGTCGCGCCGGGGTCAGCACCATCACCGCGTCGCGCGCATTGCGCGGGCTGGCTTCGGTCGGGCCTGACTACGTGACGCGTGTGCAGGCGGCTGCGCGCGAGCTCAACTATGTGGCCAACTCCGCGGCGCGTGCGCTCGCGTCCGCCCGTAGCCACGATGTGACCGTACTGATTCCGTCGCTATCGAACAATGTCTTCACCGATGCGCTCGAAGCGATCCATGCAGTGTTGCGGCCGCGAGGCTTCGAAATGCTGATCGGCAACTCGCATTATTCGCGCGACGCGGAAGAGGACTTGCTGCGGCACTACCTCGCGTCGCCGCCGAGCGGGATGATCGTGACCGGGTTCGATCGCACCGAGACGGCCCGGCGGCTGATCGCCGATAGCGGCGTGCCGTGCGTCCACATGATGGAGCTCGCGTCGGCGAACGGAATTTATTGCGTCGGCTTCTCGCAAACGAAAGCGGGTGAGGCGGTGGCGGAGCATCTGATTGCGCGCGGTTGCAAACGCAACGCGTTCGTCGCCGCCCAACTCGATCTGCGGATGATGCAGCGTGGCGAAGGGTTTCGAAGCGTGCTGCAGCGGCGCGGGATCTATGACGCCGACCTCGAAGTCATGACGCCGGCGCCCTCGTCGGTCAGGCTCGGTGGGGAGCTGTTTTTGCAGTTGATGAAGCGGCGCCCGGACGTCGACGGAGTTTTCTTCGGCAACGACGACCTCGCACAAGGTGCGCTATACGAGGCCTGCCGCCATGGCGTGCGCGTCCCGGAGCAGGTGGCGATCGTCGGCTTCAACGATCTCGCCGGTTCGGCGGACTCCGTGCCGCGACTGACGACGGTGCGCACCCCGCGCGCTGAAATGGGCCGCATCGCCGCGCAACTGCTGCTGGCCCTCATCGATAACGAGCGCGTTGCGCGGCCGGCTGTCGATCTCGGTTTCGAACTCATCGTGCGCGAGAGCGCGTGAGCGACGTGCGGCGGTAAGGCTTGGCGATCGACCGCACGCCATCGACATCGTCAGCTTCGGCAGGCAGCAGTCACGGCTGTAACGGCGCGGGGCCGTTCCGAACGCAGCAGTAGAAGCGGAAAAGCGATGCAGCCTAGCGTGGCCACGCCGGCAACGAAAAGCGCCAGGGCGAGCACCGTGGCAGGCAGTGCGGCGATTGCATAGATGGCCAGCGAGCCCGCTGTCAGATGCATGGCACCCATCAGTCCCGATGCCGCTCCGGCATTCGAAGGAAAGCTCGTCACGCCGCCGGCGAAGGACAGCGGAACCAGAAAGCCGTTGGCGAGCGTGATGACCGAAATGGCGAGAATCATCGGCAACGGCCTGTTCACGCCATCCACGCCGAGACCAATGAGTGCGAGCGCGCCCAGCGCGAACAGCAGATAGCCGACGCCGAGCAGCCGGTTCAGCGCATAGCGCCTGGCGAAATGCCGCGAAACGAGATTGCCTGCGATATACGTGACCGAAAGGCTGATGTAGCAATGGCTGATGGCCTTGGCATCGAGTCCCATGGACTCGAGCAGGACGGGCGAGGCAGCCAGATAGCCGAGGTAGCCGGCGTAGCCCACGCAAAGATTCACGGTATAGGACCAGAAGCGCGGTTGGGCGAGCAGCATCGGGTAGCTCTGGAACGTGCGCCATACCGACCGTTGGCGGCTCGACTTCGGCGCAGTCTCGGGGATGTACATCGCGAGCAGTGCGAGCGCCGCAAGGCCGAGCGCCGCCGTGAAGAAAAACGGCGCGCGCCACGAGATATAAGTCGTCAGATAGCCGCCGACGAGCGGGGAGAGGGCTGGCGAAGCGCCCACGATCGGCATGATCGTGGTGAAGGTGTGCGCCGCGGTCTTCGTATCGAAGATGTCGCTGACGATGGCACGGCCGATGACCATGCCCGCGCCGGCTCCGAGCGCCTGTGCGATTCGCGCGATACCGAAGGTCGCGACATCGGGCGCCAATGCGCAGCCGATCGATGCAACCGTGTAGAGCAACATACCGCCCATGACGAGACGGCGGCGTCCGAATGCGTCCGAGAGCGGCCCGTACACGGCCTGTGCGATGGCAAGGCCGATGACATAGACGCTGAACGTGTGCTGCAGTGCTGCGATCGGCGTGCCGAATTCGTGGGCGGCGAGCGGCATGCCCGGTAGATTGATGTCGGAGGCGATGAGGCCACTGGCGCTGAGCAGGACGAGTGTCGTGAGCAGTACGCCGTATGCGATGGCAGGTGTTGGGCGTTCCATGGAAGTCACTCTCGATGAAGGTACGTCATCAGGTGGCCGCTGCGCTTGCGCGGGCCGGGTCGAACCGGTGAGCGCAGCGAGCAACGACGGGTTATCGAGACGAAAGCTTAGAGCGGCGGATATAATGCCGTCCAAGACTTAATTGGACGCAGTTGATACCGTTGTGGTCTTAAGTGAGGTTCGAGATGGAGCTGCAGCAGCTACGCTATTTCGTGGCCGTCGCCGAGACCGAACATGTTGCGCGGGCCGCGGAGCGGTTGCATATATCGCAATCGCCGCTGAGCCGGCAGATCCGGCAGCTCGAGGAGGACTTGGGCTTGCAGCTGTTCGAGCGGATCAAGCAACGCGTTCGATTGACGCCGGCGGGCCGCGCGTTTCTCGACGAGGCGCGCGATCTGCTCGCGCAGGCGAGCCGGCTGGAGGAACGTGCCCGACAGGTGGGCAAGGGCGAAACGTGTTCGCTGTCGATCGGCTATTGCGAAGGCATCGTGCACAACGGGCGATTGCCTGCGGCGTTGCGGCGCTTTCGCGCGCAGTATCCACGCGTCGGTCTCAAACTTGCCGCGATGCGTTCGGCCGAGCAGGCGGAGGCACTCGAGCGCGCCTCGATCGATATCGCGCTTGCCTATAACGTGCCCGCTCAGGCGGCTGCGTTCGGCACGCGGCTGCTTTCACGCGAGCCTTTCGTGTTGGCTCTGGCGGACGATCATCCATTGGCTGCGCGGCCAGCGGTGCTGCCGGCCGACCTGGACGGCATGCCGTGGATCGCGCTTCCCAAGGCGCTGAACCCCGCGGCGCGCGAGCGGTTTCTTGCGGCATGCGCCGCGAGCGGCTTTCAGCCCGACATCCAATTCGAGGTGGCCCATGTCTCCACGACGCTCGGGCTCGTCAGTGCGGGGCTGGGCGCGGCGATCATGCAGGCGAGCATGCGGCGGATGAACCCGCCGGGCGTCGTTTTCAAATCGATCGAATGGCTGCCGCTTGCGGTCGAGATTCACGCGATGTGGCGCGCGAAGGCGCAGACCGTTGGGGCTCGGCGATTTCTGGAAGTCCTGCAGGAGTTGGATGGCATCCGTGAGGATGCCAAAGCCGGCAGCGCGGCCTTCAGCGAGGCGTGAGCGAGGCGCCCGACGCACGCCCGGTTTCGCGTTGGGCGATTGTTCGAGTTTGGCGAGCGGTTAATTCGCCGCCGTCCGCTTTATCGGATCGGGGGGCGGGCTTAACTTCACGGTGTTTTCTGTCCGTATCGCCGTGTCCAATCAGGGACTCGGCGTCGGACCTCTTTCATCGATTACGAACCGTAAAGGAAAGCACCATGAGCAAGCTATCGGGCAAAGTAGCGATCGTCACCGGCGCATCGAAAGGCATTGGCGCGGGTATTGCCAAGGCGCTCGCCTCCGAAGGCGCCGCCGTTGTCGTCAATTACGCCAGCAGCCGCGCCGGCGCCGAAGCTGTCGTCGATGCGATCGTATCGAAAGGCGGCAAAGCCGTCGCGGTGGGTGGAGATGTATCCAAGGCTGCCGAGGCACAGGCCATCGTCGATGCTGCGATCTCTCAATTCGGCCGCCTCGATGTTCTCGTCAATAATTCCGGTATCTATGAATTCGCGCCGCTCGAGGCTATCACCGAAGAGCATTTCCATAAGCAATTCAACGTCAACGTGCTTGGATTGCTGCTGACGACGCAAGCCGCGGCCAAGCATCTCGGCGAGGGCGGCAGCATCATCAATGTCAGTTCCGTCGTCACGCGCATCGTTCCGCCGGCCACTGCGGTCTATAGCGGGACGAAGGGGGCGGTCGATGCGATCACCGGTGTACTCGCGCGCGAACTCGGGCCGCGGAACATTCGCGTCAATTCGATCAATCCGGGTGTCGTCGCGACGGAAGGTACGCACAGTGCGGGTGTCATCGGCTCCGACATGGAAGCTCAGGCGATCAGCCAGACACCGCTGGGGCGCACGGGGCAGCCCGACGACATCGGTCGCGTTGCGGTGTTTCTCGCGTCCGACGATTCGCGGTGGATGACGGGCGAACAACTCGTGGCCGCGGGTGGGTTGCGTTAAGGGGCGCTGCGCGCATTGAGCGTCGGTAAAAGATTTTTAATGCGCGCATCAAATTAATTTTGTGAGATGAAATGCCGATTTAGGGTGGAATATAGTGCACTGCTAAAAACCCCATAAAAATGCTCACGAGGGTGCACTATGCTTGATCGGTTTCAACTTGAGGCGTTTGCGACGGTAACCGAATACGGGAGTTTCGAGCAGGCGGCCAATGCGCTCCACATTACCCGTGGCGCCGTATCGCAGCGCATCAAGGCCCTGGAAGAAGCGCTTTCCACCGTGCTGCTGGTGCGCGAGAGACCCGCACTACCGACGGCTGCCGGCGAAGTCGTGCTGCGGCACGTGAAAGCCTTGCGCCTGCTCGAACATGATGTCTATGTCAGCCTCAAACTGCGCACCTCACGGAATGAACGCACGCCGATCGCGATTGCCGTCAATTCGGATTCCCTCGCAACGTGGTTCGACAGGTGCTCGGAAGCGCTTGTTCAACAACTGCCGGTGGCGCTTGAAATCAACGTCGACGATCAGGATCATACGCGGCACATGCTGACGCGGGGAGATGTCACGGGGTGCATCTCCACCGAAAGCCAGCCTTCGCAGGGCTTCAGCGCGATTTCGCTGGGCTCGATGATGTACCGGTGCGCTGCCGCGCCATCGTTCGCGCAGCACTATTTTCCACGCGGGTTGACACCGCATGACGCGAAGTCGGCGCCGGCGGTGCTCTTCAATCGCAAGGACTCCCTTCACGACACCTTCC
The DNA here is from genome assembly GCF_013282575.1 of Paraburkholderia sp. NMBU_R16. Classification (GTDB taxonomy): domain Bacteria; phylum Pseudomonadota; class Gammaproteobacteria; order Burkholderiales; family Burkholderiaceae; genus Trinickia. The sequence continues at coordinate 1,709 of NZ_JAAAYE010000003.1, read as the reverse complement.
TGAAATCGAAGTTTGGTGTCGAACTGAAACAGTTTCCTCGCCATTACTTTCCATCGCCGAGCGCGCTGCTCAACGCGATTCGCAGCGGCAATGGATACGGTCTCGTTCCCGCCCAGCAGGCGGAAGAACTGCTGGCTTCGGGCCAGCTCGTCGATCTCGCGCCGCAGGATGGACTCTGCATTCCACTCTTTTGGCACCACTGGCAACAAGAGCCGCCTCTGGCGCGGCAAGTCACTGAGTTCGTCGTAGAGTTCGCGCGGACCGCGCTGGCTCTGGACGGGCGGCAATGCGGGGCTGCTGGCGACGCTAGGGAGGCCAGCGCCGCGTCGAGCTAGCTTGCGCTGCCAGGCTCGCGCACCCGGTGGATTTCCAATGAGAGGACTGACGCAAGTATTCCGGCGCCCAGGAACGCGTGGTTTTGAAACTTTCGCGGACCGACAGTCTGGCTCATCGCGGCGAGCGGCCGCGCCATGCTGATGATGCTCAGCTGGCGATCATGCCTGGACGTCAGTCGTCGGCAGCAAGGGTAGAGGTAAACGAAGGAGGGGTGGCGAGGGATCGCAACACTTCCAGCGCTTGTATAGCCTGATCCACCGGAACAAAGATGTGATCGTGGTAGTAGGCAGATACGGCATTGCAGGGAATTCGGACGCGGGCTAGCGCAGTGCAAACCGTGGCGAGAAAGCCCACGGCGGCGAGATCGGAGTGGATCTCGAGCGTGATCAATCGCGATTCGAAGGACCAGGACAAACCCAGCGCTTCGGCTAACGTCTTTTCGACGATCGCGGTGAGGCCTTCGGCTTCGCGGAACAGGCAGATGGCCTCGACGCCATCCGGCAGGCGATGATCCGAGAAAGCGCAAAAGACGTAACGCGGCGACGTCAGCGTGGGGGCCATGTCGCGCAGCAGGACCGCGAGATTACGCTCTGGGCTCACGCTGAACTTCCTCGCTTCGGATTACTGGCGGCGCAATACTATCACGCGTGTCCGATCTGTCGCAGCAGACCGGCAGCGACGCAATCGGCTTGCGCGAGCAACTCGTGCGACCAGCTGCCGCTCGATCGGCGTAACGCTCGCAGCTGAGGCGCACCAGCTTGTGCACCACGGGCCCTGCACAAAGTTCAGGCGTGCGCGGATCGGGATGGTGGATCATGGACAGGCTCATGGCTCAGTGCACCACGCGCTGAAACGTCGCCAGCACGAGCGCTGCCAGCATGAACAACGAACCGAATGTCTTGTTCAGCATCGCAATGTGCTTTTCTGTTTTCAGGTAGACGAGCGCTTTCGAGGCGAGACCGGTATAGCCCATTCCATTACACACAAGTCTGCTGCTCGAGCTCACGCGCGTATCTGATACCAGCAGCAAAATCCACCACGCGCTGCATGCCTAGCCAGATGGTCTTGACGCCAGGCTCGCCGTCGCCTTTGCGGGCGAGGAAGCCGCCGAGCCTGGCGACGAGCCGTACCACTTCGTTTAGCCGTGGCGGTTTGTCGGGTGGGGCCGTCTTGTTGAGGATGAAGGCGGCCTTCCATTCATCGGGCTCGAATAGCAGTTCGGCATCGAGGTCAGGGCAAGTTCGGCCTAACCGCATGAGACGAGCAATGCGCCACGCCACCACCATGAACACCGCCAGAGCACGCTCGATGCGCTCGATCGTGCTCAGTTGTAGCGCCTCGACTCGGCAACCGTTCTTCAGCACATGAAAGAA
>NZ_JAAAYE010000002.1 GCF_013282575.1 Paraburkholderia sp. NMBU_R16 | reverse complement strand
ATGACGGGGGACTGCTCGGCGCGGCGTGGCGGCAGCGGTTCCGGGCTACGCCCTTCACCGCTGCCGCCACGCCAGTACTCTCATCCTGATTGACGCGCTGCTCTCATCTTGTTTGACGCGCGGCAGCCTCCGCCTCGCCGCCGCTACGGCGCGCACCGGACACTCTCGCCATTCTGACGATGATCGTGCTCTGCTCGATCTGGGGATTCCAGCAAGTCGCGATCAAATCGACGAACGGATTGATCGGGCCGATGCTGCAGGCCGCCCTGCGCTCGGCGATCGCCACAGCGCTCGTCTGGGGCTGGACACGCGCCCGCGGGACACGGCTTTTTGCGACGGACGGCACGCTCGGTGCCGGGCTCGTTGCCGGTCTGCTCTTTGCCGGTGAATTCATCTGCATTTTTCTCGGCCTGACTTTGACGAGCGCGTCCCGTATGGCGGTCTTCCTCTATACGGCGCCCTGTTTCACCGCGCTGGGGCTTCATCTTTTCGTACCGGGCGAACGCATGCGGGCCGTGCAATGGCTTGGCATCGTCATCGCCTTCGCAGGCATGGCGCTCGCGTTCGCCGACGGCTTCGCAGGCGCCCCCGCGGCCGGCGCGGTGCTCCCGGGCCTCGCCGGCGACGCGCTCGGCGTACTGGCCGGGGCCCTCTGGGCCGCGACGACGGTCGTCGTGAGAGCTACGTCGCTGTCGCACACGAGCGCCAGCAAGACGCTCTTTTATCAGCTCTCGGTTTCCGCCGTCGTACTGTTCGCGCTGGCGCTCCTGCGCGGCGAGACGCACACGGTTCATATCACCGCGCTGGCCGTGGCGAGCCTCGCCTACCAGGCGGTCATCGTGGCCTTCGTGAGCTATCTGACGTGGTTCTGGCTGTTGACGCGCTATATGGCGTCGCGCCTGTCCGTGTTCTCGTTCCTCACCCCGCTGTTCGGCGTGACCTTTGGCGTCGTATTGCTGGGGGAGTCGTTCAGCACCCGCTTTTTGGTCGCATCGGCCCTCGTCTTGGCCGGCATCGTACTCGTGAACGCACCCGCTCGTCGGTTCGGCGCGAGTACTCCATCCGCCTAGGAAGACGTCAGCGCCTGCGTCGCACGCACGTATTCCTCGACCGGAACGTCTTCCGCACGGCGCGCGAGATCGAAGCCGAGTGCCTCGAAGTCGATTCGGTCGCGATAGGCTGCAAGCGTGTTCCGCAGCATTTTTCGGCGCTGCGAAAAGGCCGCGGTGACCAGCTCGCCGAACGCCCGCTCGTCGACGGGCACGAGCTCGTCCGGTCGATAGGGAATCATTCGCACGATCGCGGAATCGACTTTCGGCGGGGGCTGGAACGATTCGGGCGGCACATCGAGCAGCTTGTCCATCGCATACCGGTACTGCAGCATCACCGAAAGCCGTCCGAACGCCTTCGTCCCGGGCTCGGCCACCATGCGCTCGACCACCTCGTTTTGCAGCATGAAATGCTGATCGACGACGATCGGCGCCCATGCCATCAAGTGAAAGAGCAGCGGACTCGAGATGTTGTAGGGCAGATTGCCGACGATACGCAGCGTTGGACGCGCTTGCGTGTCGACGAGCGTCGCGAAATCGAATGCCAGCGCATCCCCGGCGTGTAGCGCCAAGCGGTCTCCGAACTTGTTCTTCAGTCGCGCGATGAGATCGCGATCGAGCTCGATGGCGTGAAGCGGCGAACCGGGCGCGGCCACGTGCTCGATCAGCGGTTCTGTCAGCGCACCGAGCCCCGGGCCGATCTCGACCATCCGCTCGCCGGGCAACGGCCGAATGACCGCAACGATCGAGTCGATGACGCCCGGATCGACGAGGAAGTTCTGACCGAAACGCTTGCGCGCGAAATGGCCCTGATGCTGTTTGCTGCTGTTGGACATTGCGTCGTTGAAGCGCCGAATGAAAAACGATGAATTGCGAGCGGATAGGTTGCGGTTTCGCGCGGCCCGCCGACCCGGCCGGACGGATGGGGACCGCCGAAGCGATCAGCCGCCGCGCCGGTTGCGTGCCATTGCGACGGCGGTATCGATCGCGGCAATGAGACTGCCCGCGTCGGCGCGGCCGGTGCCGGCCAGATCGAGCGCCGTGCCGTGATCGACCGACGTTCTAATGATCGGCAAACCAAGCGTCACATTGATGCCCTCGCCGAACGTCGCGTACTTGAGCACCGGTAGACCTTGGTCATGGAACATCGCCAGCACGCAATCGGCTTGCTCGAGATAACGCGGCTGAAACAGCGTATCGGCCGGATAAGGGCCACGCGCATCGATCCCGCGCTGCGCCGCAATCGCCAGCGCCGGTGAAATCACATCGATCTCCTCGCGCCCCAAATAGCCGCTCTCGCCTGCGTGCGGGTTCAATCCGGTCACGAGAATACGCGGTACGGGCAGTCCAAAATCGCGGCGCAGGTCCCGATCGATGATGGCGAGCGTCTCGACGAGGCCATCGATCGTCAATGCGCCCGGGACATCCTTCAGCGGCAAGTGCGTGGTGGCCAGCGCGACCCGTAGCGGCCTCACACCCGTTCCCGCGAGCATCATGACGACGCGCGGCGTATTCGTCCTCTCGGCGAGATATTCGGTGTGGCCCGTGAAAGGCACCCCAGCGTCGTTGATCGTGCTCTTTTGCAGCGGAGCGGTGACGATGGCGTCGAGCCTGCCGGCCAGCGCGCCGTCGATGGCGTCATCGAGCAATCGCAGCACATAAGGGCCGTTCGCCGCATCGAGCCGCCCTGCCACCGCCGGCTTGGCGAGCGGCCGATGCTCGACGCACACGGACGCAGCCCGCCCCGGCGCTGCATCGGCGACGAGCGACGCCCAATCGACGCCCACCGCGCGCGCGCGGGCAGCGAGCAACGTGGCGTCGCCGAACACGGTGAAGCTTGCATCGGGCCAGTGCGCCGCGGCGCCGGCGAGCGCCATCGCCGTCAACTCAGGACCGACACCGGCGGGTTCACCGGTCGTAATCGCGATCCGCAGCGGGGAGTGAGGGGCGCGCACCATGGCTCAATGACTCATTGCTGCGCGAGCGAGCCGCCGAGCTTGTATTCGATGTACGCGGAATCGCGCAACTGGCGCAGCCAGTCCGCGTAGGCTTGCTCGGCCTTGCGCTGGCCGATCGCCTGCCGCGCGAGGTCCATTTGCTGCTGAACCGAGCCCTGTGCCTCGCGACGGCCAAGTACCTGTACGAGGTGGTAGCCGTATTCGGTGCGAATCGGTTGGCTGATCTCGCCGTCCTTGAGATTGTTCATCGCGCGCTCGAACTCCGGTACGGTCTCGCCCGGGCTGATCCATCCGAGATCGCCGCCTTGCGACGCCGAACCGTCTTGCGAGTAGGTCCGCGCAAACTTGCCGAAGTCGCCGCCGGCCTCGATCTGCTGACGGATATCGAGCTCCTGCTGGCGCGCCTGTTGTTCGGTGACTCCGCCCGGCCCCACGCGCAGCAGTATATGCCGCACGTGCGTCTGGACGAGCTTCGGCGCATCGCTTGCGGTACCGCCGACACCGGTGCGGCGATCGACGAGGCGCACGATCTCGAAGCCGTCCGCCGTGCGAACGAGATCGGGGCTCACCTCCCCTGGACGCAGCGCCGAGGACGCCTTGACGAACTCTTCGGGCAGCCGGGAAGGCGGCAGAAAGCCGAGGTCGCCGCCCTTTTTGGCGTCGGCGGCCTGGGACTCTTCTTTCGCGAGCGACTCGAATTTCGTGCCGCTCCTGGCGCGATCGAGGATCGACTGCGCCTTTTTCTGCGCGGCCGCCAGCGCATCCTGCGACGCGCCGTCCGGCACCTTGACGAGAATGTGCTCGATACGCAGGTCCTGCTGCACCTTCGCGTCGGGCCCGCGCTGGCTCGCGATGTAGTTCGCCACCTCGGCATCGGACACGGTGACCTTGCTGTCCACCTCGCGCTCGCGCAGCTTGGAAAGCGTCAACTCGGTACGCGCGTCGCGCGTAAACACCGACCACGGCACGCCCTGCGCCTCGATACGCGCGCGGTAGATCTCGAGCGACAAGTTGTTCGCCTTCGCGAGACGCTGCAGCGCCGCGTCGACAGCCGCGTCGTCCACGGTGATACCGTCTTCCTTCGCGCGCTGCAGTTGAATGCGCTCGAGGATCATCTGATCGAGCACCTGGCGCGTCAGCTGGTCGGCGGGCGGCACCGGCGCGTTTTGCTGCCGCAAGCGGCGCCCCACGAGATCGACGCGCAATTGCAGCTCGCGCTCCGTGATGACATCGTCGTTGACCACGGCCGCAACGGAGTCGACCGACTGCCCGCTCGGAGCTGCCACTGCCTGGGCCGCGGCCGGCCCCGCCGGCATGAAGACCAGCGCGGCCCCGATACCGGCCGCGAGCGTTGCCCAGCGAAGCTTATTCGAAATTGCCACAGCTACTCCATTCATATCGGGCCGCCGAAATCGAGCCCTGCCCCGTTTTGCGAAAATCGATCGCGCACATGCGAGCCCCGCATGGTCGCGCTTCATTCATAGTTCGAATAACGCGAAACCGGCAGCGGCGGGGGCGGCGGCGGTGTGTACCCCGCCACGCTGGCCCTGAATGCTGCCGTGAGTCCGTTGTCGACATTCGACAAGCCTTTCAGCGTCAACTGCGCGAGCATACGCGTCGACGAGCGGGCTCCGCCTGCCGAATTGATGCCGTTCGCGTAGCGCTGGACGCCGACGCCGAGCGTCCAGCAATCGGCATCGTACTGGAAGCCGACCAGCCCGTCGACGATGCGGTGACCGGCCAGATCGTAGTTGAACCGCCCGACGCCATAGAGCCGGCGCGTGATCGGCCATTCGCCCGACACCACGAACTGGTTGATCGGCTCATTGTCGAGCGTGTCGTTGGCCCGCGTGTAACGATAGGCCACGTTCACGACCTTGCGCGCCTCCGGACTGAAGCCGAAGCCGACGCTCGAACGCACCAACTGGTTGTTGTCGGCATTATATTGGAACGCCGTTTCCGAGGCGAAACCCGCGCCGAGCTTGATCGACGCGCCCGCGATCAGGTCCGAATGGCTCGTGGCCGGAATCGGGTCGCTCGACGTGAGTCTCACGCGTTGATCGCGGAAATAATACTGCTGCGCGATGACGAACCGCGCGCGCTCATCGCCCGTCGCCGCGTTGATGAAGCGCGTCGTGAGGCCGGCCGTGACGCGGTTCGCATCGGCAATGCGGTCGTTACCGACGAACGTATTGGGCGTGAAGATTTCCGCGAGCCCGAAGTCCGATTCCGCGGTATCGAACAGCGGCGCGAAGTTCTGATTGCGATAGGGCGTATAGACGTAGTAGAGCCGCGGCTCCAGCGTCTGGATATAGTCTTCGCCGAAAAGCCGCAGCGAGCGCTCGAAGATGAGGCCCGTATCGAAGCTGTAGGTCGGAATCGACTCGGTGAAGTTCTTCGGCTGGCCGGCGGGGGCCGACGAGCCGAGCGTCGTCAGGTTGTACGACGCGAAGTGCAGCTGCACTTTCGGCACGACGAAGTAGCCGGGCCCGATCAATCCGTACGAAAGGTACGGATTGAACATGAGCCGGTTGCCCTGCGTCGCATCGTCGGCCGTGATGTGGAAGCGGGTGTAGTCGGCTTCCACGCCGTAATCGAACCCGCCGACGTTGTACCGCGTGTATTTCACGTTCAACTGCGGTTCGCGGCCGTAGGGCGCCGCGGCATCGTTGTAGGTCTGCCAATGTTGCTCGCGCGCCAGCACGGACCAGGGCCCGTTGTTGTACGTGATACCCGCTTCCTGATCGTAGATGATCTGCGTGCCGACCAGGAACTGATTGCCGACGGTCGCGAGATCCTGCGAGTAGGTGTCGTCCGATACCCGGTTGTAGTTCACGTACGCGCCGAAGCCGCCGCCCAGGTTTTGGCTATGCTGCCAGTAGATCGCGTAGCGATCCTTGCGCTTGATCGCATCGTTCGGCAAATACTCGGCCGTGAACGTGCCGGTGTACGTCGGCGAAAGATATCGAAACGACCCTTGCGTCTGCACGCCGCGTTTCGAAATGATGCGCGGCGTGAGCGTGAAATCGCGATTCGGCGCAATGTTGAAGTAGTACGGCTGCGAGAATTCGATGCCGTTGGTCGAGCTCACCGAGAAAAGCGGCGGCAGCAGACCGCTGCGCCTTTCGCCGCTCAGCGGAAACGAGAGCCAGGGGCTCGCGAAAATCGGCACGCCCTGAAAAAACAGCACCGCATTGCGGGCCACGCCTTCATCCGAGCCGGTATCGAAATCGAACTCGCTGCCACGGATGTACCACGCGGGCCGCGTCTCGCATTGGCAGCCCGTATAGGTGCCATCGGTAAACACGGAGCGCTCGCGGTCGAGCAGTTCGACGCGCTTTGCGCTACCCGATCCGCCACGCAGCGAGAAGCGATATTTCGGTACGGGCATGTATCCCGCGTTCGCCTCGACCCACAAATGCGCCTCAGGCCCGGCAAACGACACGCCATTGCCGATCAGACGTACGTTGCCGTAGGCATCGGCGCGATCGGTATCTTCGTCGTAGTGAAGGGCATCGCCCTTGATGACGTTGGCCGGCCGCCGAATCTCGGCCGACCCTTTGGCCGCGACATCGCGATCGGCGGTACCGCTCGTGCCGTCGCCCAGCACGAACGTGGCAGGCGAAGCACCGGTCGCGATCGAATGCTCTTCGATCTGCGGAGCGAGTCTCAGGCCCCATGGCGCGTCGAGCTGCTGCGCTTCGGCGGCCGCGCCCGTCAGTTGCGCGTGCGAGACCGACGGCATCAGACCCGGCATGGCGATCAGCGCAGCCGCGAGGCGTTTCATGCGCGGCGCGCTATCGCCGGAGAAATTCGTTCGAAGAAACTGTCTGGGCGGCATGTATCGATTGGCGAATCGGCCCGGCAGCCAGGCACGGCGCCGTCGCACGACGTGCACCGCCGGTATCCGGTGGCGGTCTCGTCGTGCACGAGCGGCGTGCTCGACGCACGGGACGACGGGCGGTCAAACTGGACCGTGCAAAGGCCGACACGGGGCGCATCGTGAAAAGTCGTCGGGTATTATATGGCAAGACGTTTTGCCTCCCCCCGTTATGACGAATACTTGTCCGGCCGATGCCCGTATCGACGCGCTTGCCAATTGGCTGCGCGCGCACCAGGCCCGTTATGGCCTGAACCTCTCGACCCTCGCCCCTGCATCCGCCGATGCGAGTTTTCGCCGTTACTTCCGCCTCGAGAGCTCGGGCACGCATGGGCCGACACTGATTGCCGTCGATGCCCCGCCGCCGGAAAAATGCCGCGAGTTCGCACAGATCGCAGGTCTGCTCGCGAGTGCGGACGTCCATGTTCCGCGGGTACTCGAGTGCGATTTCGAGCAGGGCTTCATGCTCGTCACCGATCTGGGCACGACGCCCTACATCGAAGTACTCGATCCCGGCGACCCGCAAGCCGCGCGGCCGCTCCTGCGAGACGCGCTCGACGCCTTGATCCGCTGGCAGTCCGGCTCGCGCGAGGGCGTACTGCCGGTTTTCGACGAGGCGTTCTTGCGCCGCGAGATGGAACTGATGCCCGAATGGTTCATCGAGCGGCACCTCGGACGCACTGTCGACGAGAAGATCCGCGGCGTCCTCGATCGCACCTACACGCTGTTGATCGCCAGTGCGCGCGCGCAGCCGCAGGTCTATATGCTGCGCGACTTCATGCCGCGCAATCTGATGGTCTGCGAGCCGAATCCCGGCGTGCTCGATTTTCAGGACGCCGTCCATGGCCCGATCACGTACGATGTCGCGTCGCTGCTGCGCGATGCGTTCCTGAGCTGGGACGAGGAGTTCGAGCTCGATTGTTTCGCCTACTACTGGGAGCGCGCAAAAAAAGCGGGGCTGCCTGTCGATGCGGACTTCGGCGAGTTCTACCGGCAGATCGAGTGGATGGGGTTGCAGCGGCACATCAAGGTCCTGGGGCTTTTCTCACGACTCTTCCATCGCGATGGCAAATCGCGCTATCTCGCCGACTTACCGCGTTTCATGGGCTACGCTCGCAAGGTAAGCGAGCGCTACCGGCCGCTTGCGCCATTCGCACGATTGCTCGACGAGCTCGAGGGACGTGCGCGCGAAGTCGGCTATACATTTTGACCGCCCCGCGCACGATGAAGCTGAATCCACTTTTGACCCACGCGATGATTTTCGCGGCCGGGCGAGGCGAAAGAATGCGCCCGCTCACCGATACCTGTCCCAAACCATTGCTCGAAGTGGGTGGCAAGCCGCTCATCGTCTGGCAACTGGAGCGGCTGGCCCGGGCTGGTTTCGAGACGATCGTCATCAACCATGCGTGGCTCGGCGAACAGATCGAAGCGGCGCTCGGCGACGGTTCGATCTGGGGCGTACGCATCGCCTACTCGGCGGAAGGGGCCGCGCTCGAGACAGCCGGCGGCATCGCTCAGGCGTTGCCGCTGCTCGAGGAGGACGGAGCGCCTACGGTCTTCGCCGCGGTCAGCGGTGACATCTACTGCGACTTCGGCTATGAACGGCTTGCCGAGCCCGCCGCGCGACTCGCGGCGATGGCAGAGCCCGGCATGCATCTCGTGATGGTGCCGAATCCATCGTTTCATCCCGACGGCGACTTTGCGCTCGTCGACGGGGCGCTCTCGCTCGACGGTTCGCCACGTTATACGTTCGGCAATATCGGACTTTACGACACGCGGATGTTTCGGGGACTGGCGCGCGGCGAGCGGCGCGCGCTGCGGCCTTACTATCGCGAGACCCTTGCCGCCGGGCGCGCAAGTGGCGAAGTTTTCGATGGCTTATGGGAGAACGTCGGCACGCCGGCGCAGCTCGATGCGCTCGATCGACGGCTGAGGGACCGCAGATCTGTCCGATAACGAGCCGAGCCGGGCGAATTCGGCCATCGGAGAAGCCGCCAATCGGCGCCGAATAGCAGACGCCGTAGATTCGAGTACTCCCCTGCTTCATACACCACGGGCGTAAATCGCGCGCCGGGCATCGGCTGCGCGGCCGTCCGGCGCTGCACGTTCGTACCCATACCTCATTTGCCGTATAGCGGCCGACCCCGATTCATCTGCAGAATGGTTTCGCGCGGCCCCAGTGTCACGAGCCGGCGCGAGGACCTGCGATCGAACAGCGGTTCTTGTTTGAGACTACCCCTGCATTTCTCGTCGAGAGCTTTCGAAATTAATTAGGAGAACTAATTGTGAACTGGAATCGCGCCTTTACCGATTTGATCCGCAACGGTCGCCCGGCCTACTGGGGCAACTGGACGCTTTCACCTAAACTCGCCCCGGGCGCCGTCGGCATCATTACGCCGGACACGGGCGACTTCACGCTCGTCAGGGAGGCAACTCCGGGCATCGCCCACAGTAGCCGCACCGTTCCGAATCAGTGGAAGCTGTCGTCGAGCAACGTTCACCGCACGGAAACCCAAGTCAATCTCGACGGATCGGGTACCGATCCGGAGACGGGAACGAAGGTCAAGGCCGGCATCGAAGTGAAGTGGGAGTTTTCTTCCGCAGGCGCAATCGCATCGGAATTCAGCATTGAGTCGGAAAAGTACATCAATGACCTGACCTCACTGACGAAGCCTGAAACGCTGAAGTGGCTCGCCGAACAGGCCCAATCGGTAAGCATGGGCTCCGATGGGAAGATCTCGCAGGGCTTCGGCGTCATCACCAGTGCGATCTATGCGCATAGCGGCGTGAACGCGGGCTCCCAGGACAGCAGCTCGTCGTTTGCGCTGACCGGTTCGGCGAGCGCGGTGCATGACATGCTCGGCGGGGTCAACGGCAAAGGTTCGTTCCTCTCGGTCAACCAACAAAAAAGCGTCGATCAGCACCTGTGGCCGTTCAAGCCGGGAGAGATCGCTCCCGATGCCATACCGATCGCCTATACGGTTGCATCGTTCGATGGACAACTGCTGATTCCCAACTGGATCACGCGCCTCGGCGCGTTCGAGATTTTCTTCAACAACAAGCCCGGCTGCACTTACATCACGCATATCAAGTTGGCTTACGACACACCGCACGGACGGCAAGACAACGAATTTACGCTCTCCGGGGGTATTTCGAAGACCGTCAGCAACATCCCGCTGCATGCGACGAACATCCATGTCGAGGTGAAATTCAAAGGCGTGGTCAATGACGACGACTACACCTTCCATTGGGCCACTCCGTTGGGGCAATGGTTGACGGGACGTCGCGAGATCGAAATGAGCGGCGTCTGGCCGGGCGCCACCCACGCGCGGGAAGTGTAGAAGACGGCAGCGGCAAGCATGCACTAACCGGCATGCGTAGATTCAACGAGCGTGCGTACGGCCCGCAGTCCCCTACGCGACTGTCGGGCCGGCTCTCCCAAGCAATCCGGACCTGTCAGGGCATCGCACGCTTGCAGATCTAATCCGCTGCCTGCCGAAGTACCCCGTCATGCTGCTCACCTGAACCCATATCGCGAACCGCGCGCTGCTGCTGCAATGCCCACATCTGCGCGAACGCCCCGCCGGCAGCCAGCAATTGCGCGTGCGTTCCGCGCTCGACGATCCGGCCGTGCTCCATGACGATGATCTGATGCGCGTGAACGACAGTCGACAAGCGATGCGCGATCACGAGCGTCGTGCGCCCTCGCGCAATCTGATCGAGCTCCGCCTGGATGGCGCGCTCCGAGCGCGAATCGAGTGCCGACGTCGCCTCGTCGAACACGAGTATCGGCGGATTCTTCAGCAACGTGCGCGCAATCGCCACGCGTTGCTTCTCGCCGCCCGACAGCTTGAGCCCGCGCTCCCCCACCGGCGTCTCGTATCCTTTAGGCAGTCCCTCGATGAAATCGTGAATGTGCGCCGCGCGCGCGGCCGCAACGACTTCCTCCCGCGTTGCCGTCGGCCGGCCGTAAGCGATGTTGTAGTAGATCGTGTCGTTGAACAGCACCGTATCCTGCGGCACGATGCCGATTGCCTGACGCAGCGAGTCCTGCGTCACATCGCGAATGTCCTGCCCATCGATACGGATCGAACCGCCCGACGCGCGCTCAAGATCGTAAAAGCGAAACAAGAGCCGCGCGAGCGTCGACTTGCCGGAGCCGCTCGCGCCGACGACGGCGGTCGTCGTACCGGCCGCTATCGTAAAGCTCACGTCATACAAAATCTGCCGCGCGGCCTCGTAGCCGAACGACACGTGCCGGAATTCGAGTTCGGCCCCGCGCACCGCGAGCGCCTGGGCGCCAGGCTCGTCGGGGATCTCGCGCTCGGCGCCGAGCAGCGTGAACATGCGATCCATATCGGTGAGTGCCTGCTTGAGCTCGCGATAGACGACGCCCAGGAAGTTCAGCGGGATATAGAGCTGCAGCATGAACGTGTTGATGAGCACGAGGTCCCCGAGCGTGAGTCGCCCCGCCATCACGCCCGACGTCGCGCGCCATAGGATGAAAACCAGCGCGGTGCCGATGATCGTTTGCTGACCGAAATTCAACAGCGACAGCGAGTTCTGCGATTTGATCGCCGCTGCGCGAAATCGCTTGAGGTTTTCGTCGTAGCGCTGCGCTTCCCATGCTTCGTTGCCGAAGTACTTGACCGTCTCGTAGTTGAGCAGCGAATCGATTGCTCTAGAATTCGCGCGCGAATCGAGTTCGTTCATCGCGCGGCGCAAATGCGTGCGCCACTCGGTCACTTTCACCGTGAAGACGATGTAGACAACGAGGGCAACGAGCGCAACGATGGCGTAATACGCCTCGTACTTGACGATGAAGAACCCGAGGACGAGCCCGACTTCGACCAGTGTCGGCAAGATGCTGTACAGCGAATAGGAGATCAGTTGCTGAATGCCGCGCGTGCCGCGCTCGATATCGCGCGACATCCCGCCCGTTTGCCGTTCGAGGTGAAAGCGCAGCGAGAGCGAATGCAGATGGCGAAAAACCTTGAGCGCTAGCTCCCGCACAGCGCTTTCGGTGACCTTCGAAAAGAGAATCTCGCGCAACTCGGTGAAAAGCGAAGTCGATAGCCGCACGACGGCATAGGCGACGACCAGCAATCCGATCCCTCCCGCCAGCACGATCGCAGGATCGTTCGCCGCGCGGCCGAGCGCGGTCAGCTGCCGCATCGAGACCAGCCCATCGACGATGCGCTTCATGACGATCGGCACGCCCAGGTTGGCGACCTTGGCGCCGATCAGGCAAGCGAGCGCCAGTGCGACGCGTGCCTTGTAACCGGCCAGATAAGGCAACAGCGAGCGAATGGTTTGCCAATCGCGCCGCGGCGCGCTCGAAGGCGGGGCGAGTTCACTCGAAGCGGAATAGCGGCGCATGGCAGTATCGGGGGCCGTGAGGACGGCGGTTATCTGTACAATTCCTACGCTCGACTCAGCGCACCAAGTATTGTCGCAGAAGCGCATCGGGCGCGTTGGCGCCGTCCACGGCCGCGCCTTTTTCCCTTTTCACGGTGTTTTTATGACTTCCCCTCTGCTTCCGCAAAAGGTTTGCACGCTGCGCGTCGTGCCGCAGCCCGCCGACGCGAACGTCCACGGCGACGTCTTCGGCGGCTGGATCATGGCGCAAGTCGATATCGCAGGTTCGATTCCGGCCAGCCGGCGCGCCAACGGCCGCGTGGCGACGGTCGCCGTCAACTCGTTCGTCTTCAAGCAGCCCGTGTTCGTCGGCGACTTGCTGAGCTTTTATGCCGACATCGTCAAGACGGGGAATACGTCCGTCACCGTGGATGTGGAAGTGTTTGCGCAGCGCATGAGTTTGGCCGAAGAAGTCGTCAAGGTGACCGAGGCCACGCTCACTTATGTCGCGACCGACCACGAACGCCGTCCGCGCAAGCTGCCCGATCTCAAATAGCGCAACGGGCCCGCGCGGGACGCTCAGATTACTGCGGCGCCCGAGCGCTCCGCTTGCAGCAGATGCGGAATCGCGTCGTGCGGCATCGGGCGCGAAAAGAAATACCCCTGCATCTCGTGGCACGCGCGCTCTTTCAGGAAGTCGAGTTGCGCGGCCGTCTCGACGCCCTCGGCGATCACCTGCAGATCGAGCGAATGGGCGAGCGCGATGATCGCGGAGGTGATCGTCTCGTCGTCGCTCGACGCGCCGATGTCCGACACGAACGAGCGGTCGATCTTCAAGCGATCGACGGGGAAGCGCTTCAAGTAGCTGAGGCTCGAATAGCCCGTGCCGAAATCGTCGATCGCGAGCCCGATGCCGAGCGCATGCAGTTCATTGAGCATCACGACGGCCTCCTCGGCGTTTCGCATGATCGCGCTTTCGGTCAACTCGAGCTCGAGGTACTGGGGCTCGAGGCCAGTCTCCTCGAGAATCGACATGACGAGCCGCGCGATGTCGCGCTGCTGGAACTGCCGGGCCGAAAGGTTCACCGAGACGCGCGCAGGTGGCAGCCCGACGTCCTGCCAGGCCTTGTTCTGCCGGCACGCCTCGCGCAGCACCCACTCCGAAAGGGGGCCGATGAGCCCGCTCTCCTCCGCCACGGGAATGAAGGCGGAAGGCGGCACGAGCCCGACTTCGGGGTCCAGCCAGCGCACCAGCGCTTCCATGCCGACGATGCGGCCTGTTTCGATATCGACCTGCGGCTGGTAGTGCAGCAGGAACTCACCGTCGCGCAACGCGCGGCGAAGCCGTCTTTCGAGGTTGAGCCGGGCGCCGACGCTCGTGTTCATTTCGGGCTGATAGAACTGGAACGTATTGCGGCCCATGTCCTTTGCGCGATACATCGCGAGATCGGCCTTTTTCAGCAAGGTTTCCACATCCTCGCCGTCCTGCGGATAAAGGCTCGCCCCCATGCTGCATCCGACATAGAGCTCCGTGCCGTCCAGCATGACGGGCTCGGAGATCGTCGCGCGCACGCGCTCCATCCAATGAATCAGCGCGTCTTTTTCGACGAGATCCGCCAATACGATCACGAACTCGTCCCCGCCGTGGCGTGCAATCGTATCGCCCGGGCGCGCGCTGCGCGCGAGCCGGTCGGCGACGACGGCGAGCAGGCGGTCGCCGACGCTGTGGCCCAGGCTGTCATTGACGTTCTTGAAGCCGTCGAGATCGATGAAGACGACGGCGAGATTCAAGCCTCGCGCGATCGATTGCTGCAGACGTTCGCGCAATAGATTCCGATTGGGCAGCCTCGTCAGGCTGTCGTAGTTCGCCTGATACTCGAGTTGCTCCTGGTAGCGGATCAACTCGGTCACATCGTTGATGACGCCGATATGATGGGTCGTCTTGCCGTCGGGATCCGGCACCGGCGCGATAAACAGCTGATTCCAGAACAGCGCGCCATCCTTGCGATAGTTGCGCAGCACAGCGCTCACCTCGCGATTTGCCGCCAAGGCTTCGCGTATTTCCGCGAGACCCTCCTGGTCGCGGTCGTTGCGTTGAAGGAAACGGCAATCCTGGCCGACGACTTCGGCAGGATCGTAGCCCGTGATCCGCTTGAACGCGGGGTTCACGTATTCGATCAAATGTCCGCGTTCGGCGGCACCCGTGATCAAGATCGCATTGACGCTCGCGTCGAGCGCTCGGCTTTGCAATCGCAGCGCGAGATCGGAGCGCTTGCGATCGGTGACATCCGTATAGGAGCCCAGTACGCCGATGACCTTGCCATCACCGTTCGTCAGCGGAATCTTGCTCGTGATACCGGCGCGGTGCGCGCCGCCGATCATCACTTCGAACTCGGCGTTCATTTTCGGCACACCGGTTTCGATTACCTCGAGGTCGGAGCGCTGGAGCGCCTCGGCCATGTTCTTCCACGGCAAGTCGTAATCGGTCTTGCCGACGACCTGCTCCGTGTAGGCAAGCCCGGCGTCCCGGGCGAAGGCCATGTTGCAGCCGAGATAGCGCGATTCGCGGTCCTTCCAGAAAATGCGCTGAGGAATATTGTCGATGATGCTTTCGAGCATCTGGTTGGAACGCTGTGCCTCCGCTTCGGCCTGAATCTGCTCGGTCACGTCATCGGCCAACACGAACATTGCGGGGCGGCCCATGAAGCTCAGCGCGTGATTCGAAATATCGGCCGACAGCTGGGAGCCGTTGCGCCGCTGATGGTGCCAGACGCCCGCCATCACGCGGCCGCGCCTCGGCAGCGTAGCGCTGCGGTCGAGATACGTCTCGAGGCGGGGCAGTTCGTCGGAAGGATGGATATCCCGGATCGTCATCGAAAGCAACTCGCTTTCGGTATAGCCGTACTGCTCGAGCGCCGCGGCATTCACCGCCAAAAACCGCAGCGTTTCCCGGTCGTAAATCCACATCGGCACCGGGTGTGCGTCGAAGAGTTCGCGAAACCGCTCGTCGCTGCGCCGCATGGCCCGGGCAACGCGCAGCTTCGCGCGTGCGGCGCTTTCACGCGCGCCGAACATGTAGATAAGCAGGCCGCAACCGAGAACCATCGTGAGGACGACGAGCAATGTCGCAAGACGGGCCGAGCGCGTCGATTCGGCAAGCGATGCCTCGAGCGCCTCGTCCTCGCGAATGCGCAGCGCGGCGAGCGCATCGTCCACCCGATCGAATCTGGCCCCCAGCCGGGCGTACGCCGATGTCGCCCACCCATGTGCGTCGGAATCGTCATCGGCCGCCGCGCGTTCCAGCGCGGCAAGCGTTCCCGCTTCGGCGGCGTCGCCAGCTGCGAAAAGCGTCTCGAGCGGGGCGCTCATCGCCGGTTCGTCGGCCAGTTCGGCCGCAAGCCGCCCCTTGATGTCGGCAAGGCGGGCTTCCTGGGCGGCGGCGAGCGTCGGCGATACGGCCGAGCTGGAGATTTCGAACCGCCCAAGCGCGGCGAGGCCCGCTCCGAGCGTCATGCGGTACGCGTCGAGATCGCGCTTGACGCTCATCGAGCGCAGCGTACGCTCGTTCGTCGCACGCTCGCTGCGAATCTGGGTATAAGCGACAAACGCATTAGCGCCCACCGCGGCAGCCACGACTAGCAGGTTGATCAGCAGCCGCTTCGATAAAAAGGAAGTCATGGATTCGGAACGCCGTTCGAACGGGGGCTGAGCACGCCTCGGTCGCCGACGGCGCCGGGCTCACCAACCTATAGGGTGGCACCGCGAGTAAATCGAATTTTTGACGTGCCAACCTATCGATAACGGCAGCGATCGCGAAAACTTGAGGGGCACGCCCAGAAAATCGCCCCCAAAGGAAGTCCGGCGCTACGGTCGGGCGAGGTCCGCGAGCCCGAACTCGCGCATCGCAGGCACGAAATCGTGATTGCCGTCGGGTTTGCGCGAAAGCTTCGTCAGGACATACCGCTTGAATGGATCGAGCCCGGCCCAGCGCGCGGCCTCGACGGGCTCGAACCCGGCAATCCGGCACTGATTTTGCACCCCGTCGGGCACGACCGACGTCTCGCGCCACGCCGGGTTCGGCTCCGGCGCGAACCAATCGGGCTCGACGTTGGCGTGGGTACGCATCATTTCGAACAGCGCATGGTCGAAGTTCGGCTCGATGGCCGTGTCCTCGTCGACGGGAAACCGCGCCAGCAATACGCGATCGGCATGAGGCAGGCTCTGCCACTGGGCGAGTGAAATGCGCAGTCCGAAGCGATCCAGATTGAAGCGGACCGACATCGGCATGAATTTGAGGTTTTCCGACGATACGGCTTCGAAATCGAACATCAGCGGCGATTCGTGCAATCCCATGACCGAGTCCTCGTGTTTCGAGGCGGCGATGCCTCGTCCGGCAGGCTGAGCCGGCTTCGGGTATTTTAGAACCTTATTCGACCGACAACGGCGCAACGCACCGTCCGGTCGCCTGGAACATGCCGAGGAGCGACCTTGAACGACCCCCTGGACTACGCCGAGCAAGCCGGCGCGATCGAACAACCGGTGCGCCGGCACCGAGCGGGCGCGGTCGAGTCCGTGACCGACCGCATCGGCCAGGAATGGCCCGTCGCGCTCGTCTTCAACGGGATTTCGCATGCGGTGATGATGTGCACCCCGCGCGATCTGGAGGCGTTCGCCGTCGGGTTTTCGATTTCCGAGGGCATCGTCGAGCGCGGTAGCGATATCCATGACATCGAGGTTGCGATCCATGCCGACGCGGCACCCATTCCCTACGCCGAGGTGGCGCTGACGGTCGTTCAGCAGGCATTCGTCGCGCTCAAGGACCGCCGCCGCGCGCTGGCGGGCCGCACGGGCTGCGGCGTCTGCGGCATCGAAAGCATCGACTTGCTCGATCTCACCCCAGAACGAGTACCCGAGCATGGCTTTCTCGCGCGGCTGGCTCCCGATGCGATCGCGCGCGCGGCGCGCGAGTTGCCCGAGCATCAAGTCCTGACGAGACTCACGGGCGGCTTGCATGCCGCCGCCTGGTGCGACAGCGAGGGCTCCATCGTCGCGGCGTTCGAGGACGTGGGACGCCACAATGCGCTCGATAAACTGATCGGCCATCTCATACTGCAGCGCGCCGATACGACGAACGGGTTCGTCTTTCTATCGAGCCGCGCGAGCTATGAGCTCGTACGAAAAGCGGCACGTGTCGGCATCCCGATGGTCGCGACGATCTCGGCACCTTCGTCGCTGGCGGTTTCAATCGCCCGGCAAGCCGGAATTCGCTTGCTCAGTTTCTGCCGCGAAGCGGGCTACGTGGACTACACGACGGCCTAGGCCTGTTCAATCGAACTGCGTGAAATCGGGTTTGCGCTTTTGGAAAAACGCGGTCATCGCCTCGCGCGCCTCCGGCGAAAGCAGCATCTTGCCGAAGTGGACGACTTCGTCGTTCATGCGCTCGGCGACTTCATGCGCGTGCGCGTGTTTCATCAGCATCTTCGTGACGCGCAGCGACGAAGCGGGCAACGCAGCCAGCTTCGTCGCCTGCCCGAATGCAAAGGCTTCGAGGTCGGCAGCCGGTAGCAACCGATTCACGATCCCCATTCTGTGCGCTTCGTTGGCGTCGAACGGCTCGCCGAGCAACAGCTTCTCGGCCGCGAGCTGATGGCCGCAAAGACGCGGCAGCAGCAAGCTCGATGCGGCCTCGGGGCACAGCCCCAGTTGCACGAACGGCAGCGAAAAAACGGCAGATTCAGCGGCGTAGACGATATCGCAGTGAAGCAGCAGCGTCGTGCCGATGCCGACCGCGACGCCGGCGACCGATGCGACCACCGGCTTCTCGACCGTGCTGATGCTCCGCAGGAACTGCAGAACCGGCGCGTCGGCATCCGTCGGCGGCGATTTCATGAAGTCTTCGAGGTCGTTGCCCGCGCTGAACGCTGCCGTGCCGCCGCGAATCAGGATCGCGCGCACGCCGGCGTCGTCATGTGCCTGCGCGAGCGCATCGGTCATCGCACGATACATCGAGGACGTAATCGCGTTTTTCTTCTCCGGACGGTTGAACGTTATCGTCATGACGCCTTCGGCGCGCTCGACCAGAATATCCATTGCCTGCGTCTCCTCGAAGATTGCTACCGGACAAACCGTTCGCGGGCGGCAGGCGAGCGCCCGATCGCCTGCCTTCGCGAACTCCGTACACGGCCAGGTGCCGGCTCTCAAAGCCGCTCGATGATGCCCGCGGCGCCCATGCCCGTGCCGACGCACATCGTCACCATGCCGTACTTGAGATTGCGCCGGCGCAGACCATGGACGACCGTGGCCGCGCGGATCGCGCCCGTCGCACCGAGCGGATGACCAAGCGCGATTGCACCGCCCAACGGATTGACCTTGGCCGGATCGAGGCCCAATTCACGCATCACCGCCAGCGATTGCGCGGCGAATGCTTCATTGAGTTCGATCCAGTCGAGGTCGTCCTGCTTCAGCCCCGCGGCCTTCAGCGCCGCCGGAATCGCCTCTTTCGGGCCGATGCCCATGACTTCGGGCGGCACGCCGCGAACGGCGAAGCTCACGAAGCGAGCGAGCGGCGTCAGCCCGAACTGCTTCAGAATCTTTTCTGAGACGACGATCAGCGCACCCGCACCGTCGGACGTTTGCGAGCTGTTGCCCGCCGTCACCGAGCCCTTGTTGGCGAACACCGCACGCAGCTTTGCCAGCCCTTCGAGCGACGTATCGGGACGAGGACCTTCGTCGAGCGCGATTTCGCGCGTTTTGGTCCGGACCTCGCCGGTCGCGAGATCGGGCACGCGCTCGACGATCTGAAACGGTGCGATCTCATCGCGGAACTCGCCCGCCTGCTGTCCCGCGATCGCCTTGCGGTGCGATTCGAGCGAAAACTTGTCCTGATCCTCGCGGCTCACCTTCCACCGTTCGGCGACACGCTCGGCGGTAAGCCCCATGCCGTAGGCGATGCCGATATTTTCGTCGCGATCGAAAATGTGCGGCGACATCGACGGCGTGTTGCCCATCATCGGCACCATGCTCATCGATTCGCAACCGCCCGCGATCATCGCATCGGCCTCGCCGACGCGAATGCGATCGGCGGCCATGGCCAGCGCCGTCACACCCGATGCGCAAAACCGGTTGACGGTCACGCCGCCGACCGATTGCGGCAAGCCCGCCAGCAGCGCACCGATCCGCGCAACGTTGAGGCCTTGCTCCGCTTCGGGAATCGCGCAGCCGACGATCGCATCCTCGATCACTTTGGTATCGAGCCCCGGTACCTGCGCCACGGCCGCCTTGATCGCATGGACGAGCAGCTCGTCGGGCCGCGTGTTCCTGAACGCGCCGCGCGGCGCCTTGCCGATCGGCGTACGGCTCGCCGCGACGATATATGCGTCTTGCAACTGTTTGCTCATTTGCAGCTCCTGAATGCGACTCTCGTTAATTGCGCACCGGCTTGCCGGTCTGCAGCATGCCCATGATTCGCTCCTGCGTCTTTTGCGTGCCGAGCAAATCGACGAAAGCGCGCCGCTCGAGCGTCAGCAGCCATTCCTCATCGACGAGACTGCCGGCTTCCACGTCGCCACCGCAGATGACCTCGGCAATACGCGAAGCAATCAGGAAATCGTGGGCGCTGATGAAGTTGCCGTCGCGCATGTTGACCAACTGAGCCTTGATCGTCGAGATCGCGGAGCGGCCCGCCACCGGAATCTGCGTGGCACGCAACGGCGGACGGTAGCCCGCCGCGGCCAGCGCGCGCGCCTCTTTCTTCGCGGTATCGAGCAGTTCGAACACGTTGAAGACGATCGTGTCGGACGGCTTCAGATAACCCATTGCACGAGCCTCGAGCGCCGAGCCGGAGACTTTAGCCATCGCCGCGTTCTCGAACGATTTGCCGATGAACTTCAACAGTTCGCCCGCCGGCGCGCCGATCGCCGCGGCCGCGTCGGCGGCCCGCAATGCCGCTTCCTTGAGCCCGCCGCCGGCGGGCACCAGTCCGACACCCACTTCGACGAGTCCGATGTAGCTTTCGATGTGTGCGACGCGCTTCGCACTGTGCAGGACCAGCTCGCAGCCGCCACCGAGCGCGATGCCCGACACCGCCGCGACGACGGGTACGTTCGCATACTTGATTCGCAACATGCCCTGTTGGAACTTCTTCACGAACGGCTCGATGCCCTTGGCGCCGCCCATCATGAAAGCGGGCATGGCCTCCTCGAGATTGGCACCGGCTGAAAACGGACCGCCCGGCGTCCCGAGCTTGAGCGAGGTCGGCTGCCACACGACCACGGCCTTGTAGGCCTTCTCCGCGAGCTCGATCGCCTGCACGAGCCCGTCGATCACGCTCGGGCCGATCGTGTTCATCTTGCTCTTGAACGACACGATGACGACATCGTCTTCACCTGCGCGCGCATCGACCCAGGCGCGCACCGCATCGGTTTCGAAAAGCGTCTTACCGTAGGTCTTCGGATCGATCCCGGTTTCGCCGACGAGCGGCGCGCGGAACACCTGCTTGTCGTAGACGGGACGCGCGGGGCGCGGCACGAACTTGCCCGCGGCAGGCGACCACGAGCCCTCGTTCGTATGCACGCCACCGCCTTCGGCCACCGCACCTTCGAACACCCACGACGGCAGCGGCGCCTTCGAAAGCGCCTTGCCCGCGCTGACGTCTTCCTGCACCCATTCGGCGACCTGCTTCCAGCCGGCCGCCTGCCAACCCTCGAACGGTCCATCGTTCCAGCCGAAACCCCAACGGATCGCCAGATCGACGTCGCGCGCGTTATCGGCGATCGACTCGAGATGCACGGCGATGTAGTGGAATACGTCGCGGAAAATCGCCCACAGGAACTGGGCCTGCGGGTGCTCCGATTCGCGCAGCAGCTTCAGGCGCTCCGCGGCCGGCCGTTTGAGAATGCGGCCGACGAGCTCGTCCGCCTTGGCCCCGCCTTCGATATAGGTACCCGATTTCGGATCGAGCACCTTGATGGTCTTGCCTTCCTTCCTGTAAAAGCCCGCTCCGGTCTTCTGGCCGAGCGCGCCCTGCTTCACGAGCTCCGCCAGTACGGCCGGCGTTTCATAGACGGGCGCAAAGGGATCGTCGGCGAGATTGTCCTGCATCGTCTTGATGACATGGGCCATCGTGTCCAGGCCGACGACATCGGCGGTACGGAACGTCGCCGATTTGGCGCGGCCGAGCCGCGCGCCGGTCAGATCGTCGACCTCGTCGAAGCGCAGACCGAACTTCTGCGCTTCCGCGATCACGGCAAGAATCGAGAACACGCCGACGCGATTGGCGATGAAGTTCGGCGTATCCTTGGCCCGCACGACGCCCTTGCCGACGACGCTCGTCAAGAACGTCTCGAGATCGTCGAGAATCTGCGCACGCGTATGCTGCGTCGGAATCAGCTCGACGAGATGCATGTAGCGCGGCGGGTTGAAGAAATGCACGCCGCAAAAGCGCGCTTTGAGTTCGTCGGAGAATCCCTCCGACAGCTGGCCGATCGACAACCCCGAAGTATTCGTGGCGAAGATCGCATGCGGCGCGAGATGGGGCGAGACCTTCTTGTAGAGGTCATGCTTCCAGTCCATGCGCTCGGCGATGGCTTCGATCACGAGATCGCACTCGGCAAGTCGCACGAGGTCGTCTTCGTAATTGGCCGGCTCGAGAAAGCGTGCGTCGTCCTTGACGCCGAATGGCGCGGGCGAGAGCTTCTTGAGATTCTCGATCGCTTTCAGCGCGATCCCGTTTTTGGGGCCTTCCTTGGCCGGCAGATCGAAGAGCAGCACCGGAACTTTGGCGTTGATCAAATGCGCCGCGATCTGCGCACCCATCACGCCGGCACCGAGCACGGCCACCTTGCGAATGATCAGGTTGCTCACGTCAGTTCTCCCTCGGAGTCATGCGGTTTGCCGCCCGCCGCATGGCGCACCCTGGGCGCGCCATGCGGCAGCCGGCCGATATGAAACGAACGCGTCGAATAAGACGTCGGCGAATTCCGCCATCGTTCAGAAAAGCGCTTCGTCGATGTCCATCAACGGCTTTGCACCGGCACGCGCCATACGAATCGTGGCGGCCGTCTCGGGCAGCAGTTTGGCGAAGTAAAAACGCGCGGTGGCCAGTTTCGACTGATAGAACGGGTCCCCCGACGCCTCTTTGTCGAGCGCGATGCGCGCCATGCGGGCCCAGAAGTACGAAAACACGAGATGCCCCACGGTGCGCAGATACGGCACAGCCGCCGCCCCGACCTCGTCCGGGTTCTGCATGGCCTTCATGCCGATTTCCATCGTCAGCTTCTGCACTTTCTCGCCGATGTCGGCCAGCGGATTGACGAACTCCTGCATCTCGGGCTTCACGCCTTGCTCTTCGACGAAATCCGACACGAGCTTGCCGAATTTCTTGAGCTTCGCGCCCATGTCGCCGAGCACTTTGCGGCCCAGCAGATCGAGTGCCTGCACGGCGTTCGTGCCTTCGTAGATCATGTTGATGCGCGCGTCGCGCACGTACTGCTCCATTCCCCATTCGGAGATGAATCCATGGCCGCCGAAGATCTGCATGGCGTGATTCGTGCACTCGAATGCGTTGTCGGTCAGGAACGCCTTGATGATCGGCGTCAAGAGCGCGACGAGATCGGCCGCTTCCTTGCGCACCGATTCGTCGGCATGCGAGAGTTCCTTGTCGATCTGCAGTGCCGACCAGTACGTGAATGCCCGCCCACCCTCGGCATAGGCCTTTTGCGTCAGCAACAGGCGGCGCACATCAGGGTGCACGATGATCGGGTCCGCCGGCTTGTCCGGTGCTTTGGGCCCGGTCAGCGAGCGCATCTGCAAGCGCTCTTTCGCATAGGCGAGCGAGTTCTGATACGCGACTTCCGTGAGGCCGAGCCCTTGCATGCCGACGCCGAGCCGCGCCGCGTTCATCATGACGAACATGGCCTGCAGCCCGCGGTTCGGCTCGCCCACGAGCCAACCCTTCGCGTTGTCGAGATTCATGACGCAGGTGGCGTTACCGTGGATGCCCATCTTGTGCTCGATCGAGCCGCACTTGACACCATTGCGCTCGCCGATCTCGCCGCTCGCGTTCGGCACGAATTTCGGCACGATGAAAAGCGAAATGCCCTTCGTTCCCGGCGGCGCGTCGGGCAGCCGGGCGAGCACGAGGTGCACGATGTTTTCGGCGAGATCGTGCTCGCCGCTCGAAATGAAGATCTTGGTGCCGGTGATCGAGTAGGAGCCGTCGAGCGCGGGCTCGGCTTTCGTGCGCAGAATGCCGAGGTCGGTACCGCAATGAGGCTCGGTCAGGCACATCGTGCCCGTCCAGGTGCCGGCAACGAGCTTGGGCAGATAGACGCGCTGCTGCTCCGGCGTGCCATGCTCCCGCAAACATTCGTAGGCGCCATGAGAGAGCCCCGGATACATCGTCCAGGCCTGATTGGCCGAGTTGGCCATTTCATACAGCGCGTTATTGACGAATGCGGGCAGGCCCTGGCCGCCGTATTCAGGGTCGCAGCCGAGCGCAGGCCACCCTGCCGCGACGTATTGCGCGTACGCCTCTTTGAAACCCTTCGGCGTCGTGACGACACCGTCGCCCTGATAGACGCAGCCCTCGCGGTCGCCGGTCTGGTTCAGCGGGAAGAGCACCTCCGAACAGAACTTGCCGGCCTCCTCGAGCACCTGGTTGATCGTATCGGCATCCAGATCGGCATGTTTCGGCATGCCTTTCAGTTCGGATTCGACATCGAGCAGCTCGTGCATGACGAACTGCATGTCCCGCAACGGCGCGGCGTACTGACCCATGACTCCCCTCCCAAAATATGCAGCGACCAGCTCGGCCGTCGCGCGGGCGGGTATCGATGGCCCTCGCGCCCGCTAACGGCTTTCGCTCTGACTTTGCGATGAACCGCCCCCACGCTCACTTCGTTCACTGTCGGCTGGAGTTGGCGCTTCGGCGCTTACTCCGGCTCCATGCAAAGCTCCCCCCGAGGGGGTATCAGTGCGCTTGGGGCGGCCCGGCTCGCACTGATACAAAACGATCGTCTTTTCCAACGCGGCCCACGTCAGTCGCACCGCATCAGGCAGGTGCAGAAAGCGTGCATCATGATGCAGGCCGAGCGTGAAGCTATACAGTTCGAAGAGCATCAGATTCGGATCGGTATCCGGACGCAAATGTCCCTCCGCCAATGCCTGCGAAATCGCGCGCAGCAATGCCGCACGCCAGGTCGACACACTCGCGACGAGCTCTTCGCGCACCGGATTGTCGCCGCGATCGTCGTACTCGACTGCGCCGCTGATATAGATGCATCCCGTCGTCACTTCCTGGATGCGCTTCTCTATCCAGCGGCTCAGCATTGCACGCAAACGCGGCAACCCGCGCGGCTCGCGCAGGCTCGGGAAGAAGACTTCCTCCTCGAAGCGGCGGTGGTACTCGCGCACCACCTCCACCTGCAAATCCTCGCGCGAGCCAAAGTGCGCGAACACGCCGCTCTTGCTCATCTGCATCCGCTCGGCTAAAAGCCCGATCGTCAAACCCTCGAGCCCATCCCGGCTCGCGAGGTCAAGCGCAGCATCGAGAATCGCGGCGCGCGTCTGTTCACCTTTTCGCATGGCCAAATACCGTTCTTATGGGATCCCATCCAAAAACGAACGGCCGTACTATTATTGAGCGCAGCCGCCGTCGAAACAAGGACTTTATTAGAAAATCCGATCTAACCGGGCACAGTTCCGATGCTCGAGTATTGCCGCATTCGCCGGTATCGGGATAGAGGGCTTTCGCGGATTGCCCTCAGTCGTAGCCGCCGATCGTGAGCAGTTTCATTGCCAGACGGTAGACCACATAGGCCACCCGGTTCACGACCCGCTCGTGCCAGGGGCGTGCCGCATAGCGGACCGCGTCGATCGGTCTCGCATCGTCGAAGGCCGCCAGAATCGCGCGGCGCAAAAGACCGATTTCCTCGTGCTCGACGAGCACGACATTCGCTTCATTGTTGAGCACGAGGCTGAGCGCATCGAGATTGGACGAACCGATCGTCGCCCAGCTCGAATCGATGACCGCCACCTTCGCATGCAGCATCGTCTTTTCATACTCGCCGATATGCACGCCCGCCATCAACAATGTTCGATAGAGGTAGCGCACGGCGTGATCGAGCATGACGAATTCCTTTCTGCCGACGAGCACGCGCACAACCACGCCGCGCCTTGCCGCGCGCACGAGCGCGCGACGCATTCTGCGCCCCGGCATGAAGTAGGGGTTGGCGACGAGGATTTCGCGGCGCGCGCGGCCGATTGCCACGAGGTAGGCCTTTTCGATCGCGCGGCGGTTCACGAGGTTATCGCGCGCGACGAATGCGACGGCTGGCTCGCCGGCCGTCAAAGGCGCGGCGCGCCGAGCACGCCCGCCAGGCGCTGACGAAATACCCCGCATGCCCGCGCGTAGCGTGTCGAGCGGATTCGGCCGATGGCCGATCTCCAGACGGCGCCATTGAATGTCGAACGCCGCTCGTACCTGCGCAACGACGGGCCCGTTCAATTCCACGGCAAAATCCCAACGCGGGAACGGCAGGCGCAAAGCACCGGCATCGTAATCGTCGACGATATTGATCCCGCCGCAAAACGCGGCGATTCCGTCGACAAAAGCGATCTTCCGATGCGTGCGCGAAAAGCCGAACCGGCCGAACAGGTGCCGATTGTAGACACGGTGTTCGACGCCGGCTTCGCGCCACGCGTCGAACAGCGGAAGCCAACCCGTGCCGACGCCGTCGGTGATCACACGCACGCGCACGCCGCGCGCGGCCGCGCGCATCAGCGCCTCCGATACCGGGCGGCCTGCCGCATCGTCGCAATAGATATACGTTTCGAGCGCCACATCGTGCTGCGCGGCGTCGATGCGGGCAATGAGCGCCGCGAAGTAGGCATCGCCCGTGGTGAAAAGCCGCACGCGATTGCCGGCGGTGAAGGCAAGGCGAATCGAACGACGCCGCGATACCAGCGCCGCGCCGAAGCGCGCGAACCGGCGCGCGCCGTGACGGCTCATTCGCCGCGCACTCGCAAGCGACGCGGCAACTGCAGGATCGCGTCGCGGTTGGACGACGAAAAGCACCGGGCCGCCGCTTGCTCGTAGGGCAGCCAGACGTAAGCGGTGTGCTCGCGCGGTGCGAGCTTCACCTCGAGCCGCCGCGGCACTTCGAGCCCGAACCAGTGCTCCAGGTTGCGAGTGACGCCTTCGGCATAGCGATGGCGCCAGACCGGATAGATGTCGTACTCGATGTGGTGGCCCCAATCGACGAGCGCGCTCGCCGGCACGTCGGCACTGCCGATCGCGATGCCCGTTTCCTCCGCCACCTCGCGCATCGCGGTCTGCGCCAGCGGTTCATTAAGGCTGTCCTTCGACCCGGTCACGGATTGCCAGAACCCAGGGCGGTCGGCGCGCTCGATGATGAGAACGTCGAGCTCGGTCGTGTAAATGACGACGAGAACGGACTCCGGGATCTTCGGCGGTTTTTGCATGGCTTTGACAAAAGGCGCCGAAGCGCCTTTTCCGATGATCCGCGCGGCACGCCGCGCGAGAGCAACAGCTTACGCCTTCGGCTGCTCGGGCTGGCGCAGCCGGATATGCAGCTCGCGCAGTTGGCGCTCGTCGACGGGGCTCGGCGCTTGCGTCAGCAGACATTGCGCACGCTGCGTCTTCGGGAACGCAATGACATCGCGAATCGAATCGGCGCCCGCCATCATCGTCACGATGCGGTCCAGGCCGAACGCAATCCCGCCGTGCGGCGGCGCGCCGTACTGCAGCGCGTCGAGCAGGAAGCCGAATTTCGCCCGCGCCTCGTCCGGACCGATCTTCAGCGCGCGGAAGACCTTGCTTTGCACCTCTTCGCGATGGATCCGCACGGACCCGCCGCCGATCTCCCAGCCGTTGAGCACCATATCGTACGCTTTGGCGAGGCAACGGCCCGGGTCCGTCTCGAGATACTCGAGATGCTCGTCCTTCGGGCTCGTGAACGGATGGTGCGCGGCGACGTGACGCGCCTCTTCCTCGTCGTATTCGAACATCGGGAAATCGACGACCCACAGCGGCTTCCAGCCTTGCTCGACGAGGCCGTTCGCCTTGCCGAATTCCGAATGGCCGATCTTCAGACGTAATGCGCCGAGGCTGTCGTTGACCACCTTCGCGCGATCGGCGGCAAAGAAAATGATGTCGCCGTCTTGTGCGCCGGTGCGCTCGAGGATCGCCGCAATCGCCGCATCGTGCAGGTTCTTGACGATCGGGCTTTGCAGACCGTCGCGCCCTTTCGCGGCATCGTTGACCTTGATCCACGCAAGGCCCTTCGCGCCGTAGATGCGCACGAACTCGGTATAGCCGTCGATGTCGCCGCGCGAGAGCTCGCCGCCCTTGGGCACGCGCAGCGCCGCGACACGGCCGTCCTTCGTATTGGCAGGTGCGCTGAATACCTTGAACTCGACGTCCTTCATCGCATCGGTCAGCTCGGTGAACTCGAGCTTCACACGCAGATCGGGCTTGTCCGAACCGAAACGCGCCATCGCCTCGGCGTACTGCATGACCGGGAACGGATCGTCGAGCGCGACATCGATCGTTTCCTTGAACACGTGCCGGATCATTTTTTCGAAAAGATCGCGGATTTCCTGTTCCGAAAGGAACGACGTTTCGCAGTCGATTTGCGTGAATTCAGGCTGACGGTCGGCCCGCAGGTCCTCGTCGCGGAAGCATTTGACGATCTGATAGTAGCGATCGAAGTTCGCCACCATCAAAAGCTGCTTGAAAAGCTGGGGCGACTGCGGCAGCGCGAAGAACTGCCCGGCGTTCACACGCGACGGCACGAGGTAGTCGCGCGCGCCTTCGGGCGTGCTCTTCGTGAGCATCGGCGTTTCGATATCGATGAAGCCCTGCGCGTCGAGGTACTTGCGCACTTCGATCGCCACGCGGTAACGCAAACGCAGGTTGTGCTGCATCTGCGGACGGCGCAGGTCGAGCACACGGTGCGTCAGGCGCGTGGTTTCCGAGAGATTGTCGTCGTCGAGCTGGAACGGCGGCGTGACCGATGCGTTGAGCACGGTCAGCTCGTGGCAGAGCACTTCGATCTTGCCGCTCTTCAGGCCCGCGTTGATCGTTCCCTCAGGGCGATTGCGCACGACGCCGACAACGCGCACGCAAAACTCGTTGCGCACACCCTCGGCAGCTTTGAACATGTCGGCACGATCGGGATCGCAAACGACCTGGACCAGGCCCTCGCGGTCGCGCAGGTCGATGAAAATGACGCCGCCGTGGTCGCGCCGGCGATGCACCCACCCGCACAGCGCAACGGTTTGACCCAGCAGGTGTTCGGTCACCAGACCGCAGTATTCAGATCTCATCGACATGGTGTTCGTCTATCGTT
Source organism: Paraburkholderia sp. NMBU_R16 (assembly GCF_013282575.1). Lineage (GTDB taxonomy): Bacteria > Pseudomonadota > Gammaproteobacteria > Burkholderiales > Burkholderiaceae > Trinickia. Next base: position 172,430 of record NZ_JAAAYE010000002.1, on the reverse strand, counting down.
TGCATGATTGAGCGATGAACGCTACGCGTTTCGCCCGGTATTTAAAGAGGCGGTTCGACGGGCCGGCGCGCCAGCGCGGCCGCGGACGGCGCCGCGGGGGCGACCACACCCATCGAGACGATGTACTTGAGCGCCGCATCGACGCTCATATCGAGCTCGATGACCTCGCTTTTCGGCACCATCAGGAAAAAACCGGAGGTGGGGTTGGGCGTTGTCGGCACGTAGACGCTCACGTGCTCGGTATTCAGGTGGTTGAGGACATCGCCGCCCGGCACGCCCGTCAAAAAAGCGATCGTATAGGAGCCGCGCCGCGGGTATTCGATCAGGAGCGCTTTTCGAAACGCATTGCCGCTGCTCGACAGCAGCGTGTCCGAGACTTGTTTCACGCTCGTATAGAGCGGACCCACGATTGGAATGTGACGCACGATAGCGTCCCACCAAGTCACGAGCTTCTGACCGACGAAGTTCTGGGTAAACAGACCGACGATGAAGATGAACGCCAGCGTCAGCAGCGCGCCGATGCCCGGCAGATGGAAGCCGAAGAGCTTCTCGGGCTGCCACGAGGCCGGCAGCAAGAGCAGCGTCTGGTCCATCGTACCGATGATGAGCCCGAGCACCCATAGCGTGATCGCCAGGGGCACGAGAACCAACAGACCGGTCAGGAATACGGATTTGAGCGTCGTCTTTTTCATGTATACCGCCAGAAAACCGCGGAAAAGGTTCGGCGCGGCGTCCGAAAGCGCATTCGAGGACGGCCAGCCTCGAGCACGCCGGAAGCCGCCCGGCTGCCTGCCCGGTCACCGATCGGCGCGATGCCGCGGATCAGGCGTCCGCCGTGCTGGGGGCCGTCGTACCGGAGCCGGTCGAGCCGCTCGCGCCCGTCGAAGCCGCGGACGTCGCGGAAGCCGACGAAGCGGTACCCGTACCGGTACCCGAATCACCCGACGCCGTCTTCGATTCGCCGCTGTCTTTTTGGCCATTCGCCGCGGCACCCGCGCCTTTGGAGCCGCCACGGAAATCGGTGACATACCAGCCGGAGCCCTTCAATTGAAAGCCCGCGGCCGTCACTTGCTTCCGAAATGCCTCGCTCTTGCACTCCGGACACTGCGTGAGCGGTGCGTCGCTCATTTTCTGAAGCACGTCTTTTTCGAATCCGCACGATTCGCAGCGATAAGCGTAGATGGGCATGATTCTCTTCCCGGCAATTCCGACAAAACGGTTCGGTGCGTACAAAGCGTTGAATTATAACCGCAACCGGCCCCCGGTCTGATTTCAGGCAGCCGGGGGCCGGGCCGTTCCGAGATGGGGGCGTCGGCGCGAAATTCAAGGCCCCGGAAAGGGCCTTAGCGCCGGCGCCACGTGAGCCAGCGTTCGCGCCCGGCGAAGACGGGTAGCGAGTCGTCGACCGGCGCGTCCTCGACGAGCTCGAACGACGGCGCGAAGAGCGCCTCGAGTTGGGCGCGCTCGATACCGAACGGCGGCCCCTTTGGCGTCGAGCCGTGGAAAAAGAAGCCGGCGAGCAAGCCGCCTGGCGCGAGGAGCTGCGCCATACGTTGGACGTAATCGGCGCGGCGTGCCGGCGGCAGCGCGCAGAAAAACGCCCGCTCGTAGATCCACCCCGGCTCGAACGGCGGCATGTAACTGAAAAAATCGGCCTGCTCGACCAGCGCGCCAAATTCTCCAAGCTGCGCGCGGGCGGCCGCCACCGCATCGGCCGAAAAATCGATCGCGCGCACGGTCCAGCCGGCTCGAGCGAGCGCGAGTGCCTCATACGCGCTACCGCAACCCGGGATCAATACGGGGCGCCGTTCGATGCGCGCCATGAAAGCGAGAAACGCATGCTGCACCCCCGCCTGATCCCAGGGCGTAACCCCCTTGCGAAAACGCTCGTCCCAGAACTGGGCCGAGCCGGGATCGCGGGAATCGAAGGGCGGCTCGCTGCCGCGCTGCGTCGGATTGCTCATAGAGGAGGCTCCGGTCTCACCCGCCGTATGCCAGCACGAGCCAGAACCGCGCGGCCACGGCGCCGACGCCCATTGCCACGCCGAACAGCAGCAGCGCCTGCAACAGCCGATTCGTACGGCGCTGCTCGACGAGCAGCATCTGAATCACCGCGTCCTGCGCCCCGCGCGCACCATCGTGGCGGGCGGCCAGCACATTGTGCATGAGGCGCGGCAACTGTGGCAGCGTCTTGCTCCACTGCGGCGCTTCGACGCGCAGCCGATCCAGCCAGCCGCGTATGCCGATCTGTTCGTTCATCCAGCGTTCGAGGTAGGGCTTCGCCGTCTTCCACAGATCGAGCTCCGGATCGAGCGAGCGCCCGAGCCCCTCGACATTGAGCATCGTCTTTTGCAACAACACGAGCTGCGGCTGAATCTCGACATTGAAGCGCCGCGAGGTCGAGAACAGCCTGAGCAGCACTTGGCCGAGCGAGATGTCTTTCAGGGCCCGGTCGAAATAGGGCTCGCACACCGCGCGAATCGCACTTTCGAGCTCTTCGACGCGAGTGGTGGGCGGAACCCATCCCGATTCCAAATGAAGCGTCGCCACGCGGTGGTAGTCGCGTTTGAAAAACGCCAGGAAGTTTTGCGCCAGATAATTTTTGTCGAAGTCCGACAGCGCGCCGATGATGCCGAAATCGAGCGCGATATAGCGCCCGAAATGCGCTGGATCGAGGCTGACCTGAATGTTGCCCGGGTGCATATCGGCATGAAAAAAGCCGTCCCGGAAAACTTGTGTGAAGAAAATCTCGACACCTTCGCGCGCGAGCTTTGGAATATCGACGCCCGCCTCGCGCAGCGTCTCGACCTGGCTGATCGGAACGCCGACCATGCGCTCCATGACGAGTACGTTCTGCGTACAGAACTCCCAGTACATCTCCGGGACGAGCAACAGATCGAGCCCGATGAAATTGCGGCGCAACTGGCTGCCGTTGGCGGCCTCGCGCATCAAGTCGAGTTCGTCGTGGAGGTACTTGTCGAATTCGGCGACGACTTCGCGTGGTTTTAGACGTTTGCCGTCCGCCCATAGCCGCTCCGCCCAGACCGCGATGTCGCGCAAAAGCGCCAGGTCGGAATCGATGACAGGCAGCATGTTCGGCCGCAGCACCTTGATGGCGACGGGCTTGCCTGCATGCTGCCCCGCCTTGGCCTTCGCGAAGTGCACTTGCGCAATCGATGCGCTCGCCACCGGCACGCGCTCGAATTCGTCGAACAGTGCGTCGACCTTGGCACCCAGCGATTTTTCGATGATCTCGATGGCGACATCCGAATCGAATGGCGGCACCTGATCCTGCAGCTTCGCCAGCTCGATCGCCACGTCGAGCGAAAGCAGATCCCGCCGTGTCGACAGCACTTGACCGAACTTGACGAAAATCGGGCCCAGGCTCTCGAGCGCGAGCCTCAGCCGCACCGCCGGCGGCGACTTGAAGCGACGCCCGATCGTGCTGATGCGCAGCAGGAACCGCACACGGCGGTCGTTGATGCGGGCCAGCATCATTTCGTCGAGGCCGAACCGGATGACCGTATAGACGATCTTGATAAAGCGCAGAAAACGCATGGAAAAGTCCGTGGCCTCGCTAGCGGGTGCCGCGCGAAATCGAAGCGCGGCCGACGCCGGCTCGGGTCTCGATGCGCTCGATGCGCTTTTCCAGGCGCGCAAGGGCATCGCGCGCCCGCGCGAGCTCGCTGTTGAAGCTTTCGAGCAACGTGCGCCGCACGAGCTGTGGGTTCTCGTCGAGCCAATACTCGGCCGCCGCGTCGCGCAAATTGCGTCCCGCACGCAGTGCCCGCTCGCCGGCCGTGCGCACGAGCGCCGCCACCCGGTAAGCACTGGCGTCTCCGATCAGCCGCGCGAGATCCTCTTCCGGCTCCCAGCGCAAATGCTCGGCCAGTTTGCCGAGTTGCGTCGCGAATTCGGCGTCGCCTTCGATCCTGACATGTTTCATGACCGCAGCCTGCCCACCCTGCACGAATGCCGATACCGCTTCGGCCGGCACCGCGATGGAGACATCGGGAAGCGCGCCCTCGTGCTCGTCGACCGCGTTGAGATAGCCCTCGGGCTGCACCGCCAAGGTCACGGAAAGCGAAGAGAAGACGAGACGTGCCGTTTTCCCGGAATATGGCACGAGCCGCTCTCGCGCCCAGGCTTCGCGGGCGAGCAGGTGATTGACGGCTGCGGCAAAGGGCTTGGCGGCAAGGATCATCGGGATCGACATGGCTCGTGACCGCAGTAACAGCTAAAGCAGCAACTGCGGTCGACAAAAAAGCCCGCGCGAGGCGGCTACCTGCGCGGGCCACTATTGTAACGTCGGTTCGCGCACGGCCGCCGCCGCATCGCGCGCGATGGTGCGGCGGCAACGCCGCACCCGAACGACGTGCCGCGCTCAGTGATGCGCGATTTGCTGGATGCCGGCCAGCAGCCAGCCCTCGCCCGTGCGGGCCGCCTTGGAGAGATTCCAGACCTCGTTGAACGGCCCGGCCGACTCACCGGCCGACTCGCGAATCAAGCCGCTGAACCTCACGCTCGCCAGATATTCGCTGCCGCGATCTTCGACGCCGATGAGCTCGGCGTTGAGCTGCACGACGTCGGTCTGATCGCGCTCGCGGCCTCGCGCATCGATATCGACCTTCAGTTCAGCGAACATTTCGGGGGTCGTGAATTCGCGGATGTCGGCGAGATTGCCCTCGTCCCACGCCGCCTGCAATCGAACGAAGTTGACCTTCGCGTGGCGCAGGAAGGTTTCGGTGTCGAACCCGGCTGGCAACGCGGCGCTTGATGCAGCACCCATCGCGACGCCCGGCATCGCTCCGCTCGAAGCGACCGGCTCGGCCGTCTGCATACGCGATACCCCGAAGTCCCGCGTCGGCGCGCCACCGGCGCCCGCCGCCGCGGCGCCATAAGCCGGCACCGGCTCCCGACGGCGCGACATGAATTTACGCACGAGCCAGATACCCGCCATCGCCAACAACGCGATCACGATGACGTTTGCCATCATGCTGGCAAACGCGCCGCCGAGCCCGAAGTGCGAAAGCAATGCTGCGATGCCGAGGCCGGCCGCCAACCCGGCGATGGGGCCGAGCCAGCGCGAACGCGCCGGCGCCGGCTGCGCCGGGCTCGACGGCGTGCGCGCGGCGGCCGCCGGTTGCGCCGACTGCATCGAGTTCTGCTGCGTCGACGACTGCGACTGCGTTGCCGTGGACGGCGCCATTTGCGTGGTCTGGGCCTGGCGCCCGACCGTGCGTCCGCCCCCCAATCGCTTCGCTTGCGCATCGAGCGAAACAACGGTGGTCACGGCAAGCACCGCAACCAGCGCAACGGACCCGATCCGCCTCGCGAGCGACTTAGAAAGGTTTTTGGAAGCAACAGGAAGGGGATCGACCATCTCTAAATTCCTCACGAAAAACAAGCGGTTAGCGGCGCTAATATTTAGTCGCCACGTGCAAGGCTACCACGCCAGCTGACAAATTGTAATGTTTGACGGCGTCGAGGCCTGCTTGTTCCATCATTGTTTTCAGTGTTTCCTGGTCCGGGTGCATGCGGATCGATTCGGCCAGGTAGCGGTAGCTGTCGGCGTCGCGGGCGAATTTGTTGCCGAGCCAAGGCAAGACCTTGAACGAATAGAGGTCGTACGCTTTTTTCAGCGGCTCCCAAACTTTCGAAAACTCGAGGACCAGCAGCCGACCGCCCGGTTTCAGCACGCGCCGCATCTCGGCAAGCGCGACTTCCTTGCGCGTCATGTTGCGCAGCCCGAAAGCGACCGTGACCACGTCGAAGTAATTATCGGGAAACGGAAGCTTCTCCGCATCGCACAGCAGGGCCGGCGTGATGACACCTTCATCGAGGAGCCGGTCCCGCCCCACCCGCAACATCGATTCGTTGATGTCGGTATGCCACACTTCGCCCGTCGGACCGGCCCGCTTCGCGAACGCCTTGGACAGATCGCCCGTGCCGCCCGCGATATCGAGCACCTTCGCGCCCGGACGCACGTTCGCCTGCGCGATGGTGAACTGCTTCCAGACCCGGTGCAGCCCCCCCGACATCAGGTCGTTCATCAAGTCGTAATTCGACGCGACGGAGTGGAACACGCCCGCGACCTTCCTGGCCTTGTCCCGCTCGTCGACCGTTTCGAAGCCGAAGTGGGTCTTGCTCATCGCGAATATCCTCCGCTTTTTATTCAATGGTTCAGTGGCAATGCCCATGCGGCGCAGCGGACGTGCCGGGCTCGCTCATCGGCGCATCGCGGTCCACTCCTGCCGCCGCGAGCTTGCCCAGGTATTCGCTCCAGTGTGCATCCTGGCGAGTGGCCAGATCGTAGAGCAAGTCCCATGAGTAAAGACCCGTGGAGTGCCCATCCGAGAATGTCGGCTGCAGTGCGTAGTTGCCGACCGGCGCAATGGAGACGATCGTCACGTCGCGCTTGCCGGTCTGGAGCGTTTCCTGGCCCGGTCCGTGCCCGCGCACCTCGGCTGACGGCGAATAGACGCGTAGCAGCTCGAACGGCACCCGGTAGCTCTGCCCGTCCGCATATTGCAATTCCAGTACACGCGATTTCGCATGGACGACGACGCCGGTTGGAACCGGGGTATCGGGATTGAGTCCGCTCATGACCGCCTCGATATTCGTTGTGTTCAGTGCCGCCGGCACCCGCAGCGCGCCCCGGATCGCAGATCAGGCAAACGCCTGCACGATCTCGCGGCGCACCGCATCGCCAAGCAGCGTCGCTTGTGCGCGGCGCGATGCGAGCAGCGCTTCGGACACCGCGCGCTGCCGCGGCGCCCAGATCGGCAAGGGGAAATGCGCGTCGTTCGTGAAACGCGGGATCGCGTGCCAATGCAGGTGCGGCACCTGATTGCCAAGGCTTGCGAGATTGACCTTGGCCGGCTGCATGACTGTGCGCAATGCTCGTTCGACAGCATAGACCACGCGCATCAACCGCTCGCGGTGAGCGGCGGAAAGATCGGAGAATTCGGCGACATGTGCATTCCAGATCACCCGGCAAAAGCCCGGATAATCGATCTCGTCGGTCAGCACGACGCGCATGGCGTCATCCTGCCAAAGCACCGTTCCCCCTTCCTCACGGCAAAACACGCAGTCCATGGTCGTCCTTTCGCGTCGTTGCGGCCCGATCGTCACCGATCGAGCCGCCGATGGCCGCTATCGCTATTACACCAGCACGCGCTCGATCCCGCCATCGTTGGCCTGGCGCACGTAGTTCACCATCCAGTCCTCGCCGAGCGTGCGCCGCGCGATTTCGACGACGATGTAGTCAGCCTCGATGTCCGCATCCTCGTTGTAGCGCTTCAGCCCTTGCAGGCATGAAGGACAGCTCGTGAGAATCTTGACGTTGGCTTCGCCGTTCGCAGCGGCCCCGGCGTTCGCATCGACGATCGGCAGCGCGCGCAATTTGGCCGCCCCCTTTCTGATCTCCTCTTCCTTGCGAAAGCGCACTTGCGTGGAGATGTCGGGGCGGCTCACGGCGAACGTGCCCGATTCGCCGCAGCAGCGGTCGTTCTTCTCGATTTTGTAGCCGTCCTTCTCGGCGCCCATCAGCTCGTTGACGAGCTTGACCGGATCCATCGTCTTGATCGGCGTATGGCAAGGATCGTGGTACATGTACCGCGTGCCCTTCACGCCGTCGAGCTTCATCCCCTTTTCGAGCAGGAATTCGTGGATGTCGATGATCCGGCAGCCCGGGAAGATCTTCTCGAATTCATAGCCGGCCAGTTGGTCGTAGCAGGTGCCGCACGAGACGACCACGGTCTTGATGTCGAGATAGTTCAATGTGTTCGCCACCCGGTGAAACAGCACGCGGTTGTCGGTCACGATCTTCTCGGCCTTGTCGTACTGGCCCGCACCGCGCTGCGGATAACCGCAGCATAGATAGCCCGGCGGCAGCACCGTCTGCACGCCCGCCTCCCACAGCATCGCCTGCGTCGCGAGGCCTACTTGCGAGAACAGGCGCTCGGAGCCGCAGCCCGGGAAGTAGAACACCGCCTCCGAATCGACCGTCGTCGTCTTCGGATTGCGAATGATCGGCACGATCTTGTTGTCTTCGATGTCTAGCAGCGCGCGCGCCGTCTTCTTCGGCAGATCGCCCGGCATCTTCTTGTTGATGAAGTGGATCACCTGCTCGACGACAGGCGGCTTGCCCGTCGTCGCCGGCGGATGCGCGGTCTGCTTTTTCGCGAACTGCTTGAGCAGATCGTTGCCGAGTCGCTGCGCCTTGTAGCCGACGCCCATCATCGCCGTGCGCGCCAGGTTGATCGTGCGCGGATTCGTCGCGTTCAGGAAGAACATGCCGGCGGTCGTGCCCGGGTTGAACTTCTTCTTGCCCATCTTGCGCAGGAGGTTGCGCATGTTCATCGACACGTCGCCGAAGTCGATCTTCACCGGACACGGCGTCACGCACTTGTGGCAGACCGTGCAATGGTCCGCGACATCGTTGAACTCGTCCCAATGCTTGATCGACACGCCGCGGCGCGTCTGCTCTTCGTAGAGGAACGCCTCGATCAGCAGCGACGTCGCCAGAATCTTGTTGCGCGGGCTGTAGAGCAGGTTCGCCCGCGGCACGTGCGTCGCGCACACCGGCTTGCACTTGCCGCAGCGCAAGCAGTCCTTCACCGAATCGGCGATCGCGCCGATGTCGGACTGCTGCATGATGAGCGACTCGTAACCCATCAGGCCGAAGCTCGGCGTATAGGCGTTGCGCAAGTCCGCCCCAGGCAGCAGCTTGCCCTTGTTGAACCGGCCTTGCGGGTCGATCCGCTCCTTGTAGGCGCGGAATTCGGCAATCTCGTCATCGGTCAGGAACTCGAGCTTGGTGATGCCGATGCCGTGTTCGCCCGAAATCACGCCGTCGAGCGAGCGCGCGAGTTTCATGATGCGCTCGACCGCCGCGTGCGCATCCTGCAGCATCGCGTAGTTGTCCGAGTTCACCGGAATATTCGTATGCACGTTGCCATCGCCCGCGTGCATATGCAGCGCGACGAAGACACGCCCGCGCAGCACCTGCTTATGGATGGCCTGCGCCTCTTCGAGGATCGGCTTGAACTCGCCGCCGTTGAAGATCTGCCTCAGCTCGGCGCGGATTTCCTGCTTCCACGACACGCGCACCGTGCGATCCTGCGTCACGTGAAAGACCGTTGCATCGGGCTGGCTGTCGACGCGGTCGGCGAACTTCTCGGCAAGCGCCTCGTAGCCTAGCTGCACGAGCGTATGCTGCGCCTCGCGAAGCGGCATATCGAGGCTCTCGCGCAGGAAGACCCAGCGCGCACGCACATGCGCCAGCAATGCCAGCGCCTGCTGGACACGGTCTTCGAGCAACTCCGCGCTCGGAATCTCGTTGGCATCGTCGGTCTTGCCGAGCGGCAGCTTGCCGGCCTTGAAAAATGCTTCGAGCGCATCGACGAGCTGCAGCTTGTTCTTGATCGACAGCTCGATGTTGATCCGCTCGATGCCGTCCGTGTATTCGCCCATGCGATCGAGCGGAATCACCACGTCTTCATTGATCTTGAACGCGTTCGTATGCTTGGCGATCGCCGCCGTGCGGCTGCGGTCGAGCCAAAAACGCTTGCGTGCCTCGGCGCTGACGGCGACGAACCCCTCGCCGCTCTTGCCGTTGGCCATGCGCACCACTTCCGAGGTGGCCGAGGCCACGGCATCGGCATCGTCACCGACGATGTCGCCGATCAATACCATCTTCGGGAACGCATTGCGCTTCGATTTGGTTGCATAACCGACCGCGCGCAAATAGCGTTCGTCCAGATGCTCGAGGCCCGCAAGGATGGCGCCGCCGCGCTTCGACGTCTCGAACAGGTAGTTCTTGATCTCGACGATGCTCGGTATCGCCTCGCGCGCCTGGCCGAAAAATTCCAGGCAGACCGTGCGCGTATGCGCGGGCATCTTGTGCAGCACCCAGCGCGCCGACGTGATGAGGCCGTCGCAGCCCTCCTTTTGCACGCCGGGCAACCCGGACAGGAACTTGTCGGTGACGTCCTTGCCGAGACCTTCCTTGCGAAAGCGCCGACCCTCGATCGCCAATGTTTCCGTACGCAAAAGGCGCTCGCCCGGCGCGTGTTCGCCGTCGAACCACTTCAGCTCGAAGCGCGCCATGTCGACATCGTGGATCTTGCCGAGGTTGTGGCCGAGCCGCGTCACTTCGAGCCAGTTGCCCTCCGGATCGACCATGCGCCACCAGGCGAGATTGTCGAGCGCCGTGCCCCAGAGCACGGCCTTCTTGCCGCCCGCATTCATCGCGATGTTGCCGCCGATGCAAGAGGCGTCGAGCGAAGTCGGATCGACCGCGAACACATAGCCGGCAGCCTCGGCCGCTTCCGTGACGCGACGCGTGACGACGCCCGCGCCCGAGAAGATCGTCGGCACTTTGAGTGCGAGCCCGGGGAGTTCCATGAGCTCGATTGCGCCCAGTTGCTCGAGCTTTTCCGTATTGATGACGGCCGAAAACGGCGTGAGTGGCACAGCCCCACCCGTATAGCCGGTGCCGCCGCCGCGCGGGATCACCGTCAGGCCCAGTTCGAAGCACGCCTTCACGAGACGCGCGATTTCCTGCTCGGTGTCCGGCGTGAGCACGACGAACGGATATTCGACGCGCCAGTCGGTCGCGTCGGTCACGTGCGAGACACGCGACAAGCCGTCGAAGCGGATGTTGTCTTTCTGCGTGCAGCGTCCGAGCACCTTCAGCGCACGGCGGCGCAAGTCCGCCAGCGCCGCGAATTCGCCGGCAAACGCGTCCACCGCGCGGCGCGCGGCGGCGACCAATGTTTCCACGCGCGCGGCCCGCTCGCGCCCCGCGTCGTCGCGATGCTCGGCGAGATCGGCGTGCCGCCGCTTCTCGATTTCATTGAGCCGATGCTCGAGCGCCTCGATGAGCAGCGTGCGCCGCTTGGGATTGTCGAGCAGATCGTCTTGCAGATACGGGTTGCGGCGCACGACCCAGATGTCGCCGAGCACCTCGTAGAGCATGCGGGCCGAGCGGCCGGTGCGGCGCTCGTTGCGCAGTTCGTCGAGGATGCTCCAGGCTTCGGTGCCGAGGAGCCGGATGACGATCTCGCGATCGGAAAACGACGTGTAGTTGTAGGGAATCTCGCGCAGCCGCGGTTCGGGATCGGCGGCCAATGCGGCGGCGGCGCCGTGCGGGTCGAATACTTGTGGTGCGTTCATGGTCGGACGGGTCGATGGGCCGGCTTGCGAATCGGGTCGATCACGCAAACGGCGGCGCGCGTCACGCGCAATGTTTGGAAACTGGGCTTGAAAGCGTTTGGCTGCCGCTCGATGCGGCGCCGGCAAGCCTTCATGGGCTAAAGGCTCATGCGTGACGCGATCGCGCGTGACGGACATACTTTTCCGCCGCGGGACGCGCTTCTCGCGGAGCGGGGATCAAGTGGGCGGTCCGAGGCTGCCAGCGCATTTTCCGGTCCTGGTCTCAAACTGGAATTCTACCGCATCGAACGGGCCGCTGCTTGCATCGGCCAGCGCCGCCGGGCGTCGCGCCACGCATTGCTCGACCGACCGGACGGCCGGCAGATGACGAGGTGCGGAGAGCCGAAACCACCGCCGTTGGCGCTATCATTGACTATTTCCGCCTCTGCCGGCACTGCAAGCGCTTTGCGCGCACCGTCCCATGACCTCCTCGTCCCACGATTACCTCAAAAAAATCCTCACGGCCCGCGTCTACGACGTGGCGCGCGAAACGGAACTCGAACCCGCGCGTAACCTTTCGGCACGCTTGGCGAACCGCGTCTATCTGAAGCGAGAGGACAACCAGCCGGTCTTTTCGTTCAAGCTGCGCGGCGCTTACAACAAGATGGTCCATATTCCGACCGACGCGAGCGCACGCGGCGTCATTACGGCCTCGGCCGGCAACCATGCGCAAGGCGTGGCCTACTCGGCCGCGCGCCTCGGCGTGAAGGCCGTCATCGTCGTGCCCGTCACGACGCCGCAGGTGAAGGTCGACGCGGTGCGCGCCCACGGGGGCCCGACCGTCGAGGTGGTGCAAGTCGGCGAATCGTATAGCGATGCCTACGCGCATGCGCTCGAAATGCAGGAAGCGCGCGGATTGACGTTCGTCCATCCGTTCGACGACCCGTATGTGATCGCGGGCCAGGGCACGATCGCCATGGAAATCCTGAGCCAGCACCAGGCGCCCATTTACGCGATCTTCGTGCCGATCGGCGGCGGCGGTCTCGCGGCGGGCGTAGCGGCCTATGTCAAAGCGGTACGTCCCGAAATCAAGGTGATCGGCGTGCAGACCGAGGATTCGTGCGCCATGGCGCAGTCGATCAAGGCGTCCGAGCGCGTCACGCTCGCCGAAGTCGGGCTCTTTTCGGACGGCACCGCCGTCAAGCTCGTCGGAACCGAGACGTTCCGGCTGTGCCGCGAGTATCTCGACGACGTTCTCATCGTGAATACCGATGCGCTTTGCGCCGCCATCAAAGACGTCTTCCAGGATACGCGCAGCCTGCTCGAGCCGGCTGGCGCCCTCGCCGTTGCGGGCGCCAAGCAATACGCCGAGCGCACCGGCATCGAAAACGAAACGCTCGTCGCCGTCACGTCGGGCGCGAACATGAATTTCGACCGCATGCGTTTCGTCGCCGAGCGTGCCGAAGTCGGCGAGGCGCGCGAAGCCGTCTTCGCCGTCACGATTCCCGAGGAACGCGGCAGCTTCAAGCGCTTTTGCGAACTCGTCGGCGAGCGCAGCGTCACCGAATTCAACTACCGCATCGCCGACGCGAGCGCCGCTCATATCTTCGTCGGCGTGCAGATCAAAAGCCGCGACGAATCGGCCGCCATTGCGCGCGCGTTCGAGGCGCACGGCTTCGCCACCGTCGACCTGACCAACGACGAGCTCTCGAAGCAGCACATCCGCTATATGGTGGGCGGGCGCTCGCCGCTCGCGCACGACGAGCGCCTCTTTCGCTTCGAGTTTCCGGAGCGCCCGGGCGCATTGATGCGCTTCCTCTCGTCGATGGCGCCGGACTGGAACATCAGCCTTTTCCACTACCGGAACCAGGGCGCGGACTACAGCTCGATCCTGGTCGGTATCCAGGTACCCGTTGCGGACAACGAGGCGTTCGTGCGCTTTTTGTCGACGCTCGGGTATCCGTATTGGGACGAGAGCAGCAACCCCGTTTATCGCCTGTTTCTGGCCTGAGCGCGCTTTCGCGTGCCGGGCACCGTGTATCGAGCATCGCCATGACTCCCGAACAATCGCCGCTGGGCAAACCGGCCGCGTATACCGAACAGTACGATTCGTCGCTGTTGTTTCCGATCGCTCGCGCGCTCGCGCGCGAGGCGATCGGCATCGGCGCGCAGTTGCCGTTTTTCGGCACGGACATCTGGAACGCCTACGAGCTTTCGTGGCTCAACGCGCGCGGCAAGCCGCAAATCGCCATCGCGACGTTTCTCGTGCCGGCCGAATCGCCGAACATCGTCGAATCGAAGTCGTTCAAGCTCTATCTGGGATCGTTCGCGCAAACCCGCATCGAATCCGCCGATGCCTTGCGCGACATGCTCAAGCGCGACGTATCGGCGGCCTGCGGCGCGAGCGTGTCGGTGCGTCTCGCCACACCGGCGGAGTTCCACAAGCTCGCGCTCGACGAACTCGACGGGCTCTCGCTCGACAGGCTCGATCTCGAAGCCGACGTCTATCATCCCGAGCCCGCGCTGCTGAGCGCAGCGCATGGTGAAGCGCCGGTCGAAGAAACGCTCGTCTCGAATCTGCTGAAATCGAATTGCCCGGTCACGGGCCAGCCGGACTGGGGCAGCCTCCAGATTCATTACGTCGGACCACAGATCGATCACGCCGGGCTCTTGCGCTACATCATCTCGTATCGCAATCACACGGGGTTTCACGAGCAGTGCGTCGAGCGCATCTTCGTCGACATCCTGCGCGAATGCCGGCCCGTCAAGCTCGCCGTCTATGCGCGCTATACGCGCCGCGGCGGGCTCGACATCAATCCGTTTCGTACCAACTACAACCAGCCGATGCCGGACAATGCGCGCACCGCGCGGCAGTGACGCCGGCGCTTAGAGGGTCTGCGGCGCCCGGCGCTTAGAAGGCCTGCGGCGCGTCGTCGCCGCTCGCCCTCGGACCACGTGCGACGAAGCAGCCGGCCCGCTCCCCGGTCGGCTCGCCGCCGCGATAGCTTGCAACGCCGTTGACCCAGACCGCGTCGATCCCGACGGCAGCCTGCTGCGGACGCTCGAACGTCGCCGCGTCGAGCACGCGCGCGGGATCGAACAGCACGAGGTCGGCGTGCGCGCCGCGCCGCACTTCGCCGCGCCCCTCGAGACCGAAGCGCCGAGCCGGAAGACCGGTCATCTTGCGAACGGCCTCCTCGAGCGGCAGCAGTTGCTCGTCGCGCGCGTAATGGCCGAGCACGCGCGGAAATGCGCCCCATAGACGCGGATGCGGCAGGGGATCGTTCGGTAACCCGTCCGAGCCGATCATCGTTGCCGGATGCGACAGAATCCGGCGCACGTCGTCCTCCGACATGTTGTGATAGACGGCGCCCGCCGGTTGCAGGCGCGCAGCCGCTTCCCGTTCGCTGACACCCCATTCGCGCGCGATTGCCGACACGCGCTTGCCCGCCTGCTCCGGATGCGGCGTCGACCACGTCACCGTGATCTCGATATCGCCCGTCACCTGCGCGAGGTCGAGCGTCGTGGAGCTGCGATCGTACGGATAACAGTCGCAACCGATCGGCTGCAAGCGCCGTGCGGAGTCGAACGAAGCGAGGACTTCTTTGCTGCGGCCCCAGTTGCGCGGGCCCGCGCATTTCAGGTGCGAGATGACCACCGGCACGCGCGCATGCCGGCCGATGCGGCAGGCTTCGTCGAATGCATCGAGGATCGCGTCGAACTCGCTGCGCATATGCGTCGTGTAGATCGCGCCGGCCGCCGCGAGCGGCTCGGCGAGCGCCATCACCTCTTCGGTCGGGGCCGCATTGGCCGACCCATACGCGAGCCCGGAACTCAGGCCGAGCGCGCCATGTGCAAGTGCTTCTTCGAGCTGCGCGCGCATCGCCGCGAGCTCTTCTTGCGAGGCGGCGCGATCGAGCCGGTCCATGTGATTGTTGCGCAGCGCGGTATGACCGACCAGCGCCGCGACATTGACCGCAGGCCGCGCCGCATCGACGGCGGCGCGGTAGGCCGCGAAACTCGGATAGCAAAAGGCGTCGGCGCCGCCGAGCAGGTTCATCGGGTCGGGCGGATCGCCCGCGAGCGTGACGGGCGAAGCGCTGATGCCGCAATTGCCGACGATCACCGTCGTCACGCCCTGCGTCAGCTTGGGCAGCATCTGCGGCGAGCGGATCGCGTGGATGTCGTCGTGCGTATGCACGTCGATGAAACCGGGCGCCAGCGCGCGCCCTTCGGCTTCGACGAACTCCTCGGCAACCCAGTTCGACAGGTTGCCGATCGCGGCGATCCGGCCGTCGCGCACGGCCACGTCGCGCTCGACGGGCGGGTTGCCGGTGCCGTCGTAAAGCATCGCGCCGAGGATCAGCGTATCTGCGGCTTCAGGATGGGAATGCATGCACGAGCTCCTACAGCGGATGCGGCGCCGGCAGGGACACGGGCGCGCCATGCGCACGATCGTACTCGACCATTACGCCCGATGCACGCAATGCGGCCGTTTCCGCTGGCGGATGGCCGGCCGGCCTCGTACCATCGGCGTCTGAGCGGCCTGCCTGGATCCATGCCAGCGCCGCATTCGCAACGCTCCACCAGGATCGCCATGAAAATCGCCTACCAAACCGCCACGATCGACCCTTACGGCAAGGGGCTCGGCGCCGTGCCGAGCGCCAGCGTGCCGCTGAACCAGGCTGTCAACCTCGAGTGGAATCTGTTGGCCGAGGACGTGAGCCTGCCCGCCGCGGTGTTGCGCGCCGAGCGCATGGAGCACAACCTCAGATGGATGCAGGCCTTCATGGCCGAATACGGCGTGAAGCTCGCGCCGCACGGCAAAACGACGATGGCGCCGCAGCTCTTTCGCCGCCAGCTAGCCGCGGGCGCCTGGGGCATTACGCTCGCCACCGCGCACCAGACGCGCGCGGCCTATGCGGCGGGTGTGCAGCGCGTGCTGATGGCGAACCAGCTTGTCGGGCGACGCAATATGGCCATGATCGCCGAGCTGTTGACCGATCCGGATTTCGAGTTTTTCTGCCTCGTCGATTCAGCCGACGGTGTCGATCAGCTGGGCGCGTTCTTCCGCTCCGTGCGTAAGCCGCTCCCGGTGCTGCTGGAGCTGGGCGTGCCCCGAGGACGTACGGGCGTGCGTGACGATGTACAGCGCGACGCCGTATTGGCCGCGCTCGAGCGCAACGCCGATACGGTCAAGCTCGCGGGCGTCGAACTCTACGAGGGCATTCTCGCCGACGAGCAAGCCGTGCGCGCGTTCTTGCGCCGAGCGCTCGATACGACCCGCCTGCTCGCGGCGCAAGGACGGTTCGCCCGCACGCCGGCCATTCTCTCGGGCGCGGGCTCGGCATGGTACGACGTCGTGGCCGAAGAGTTCGCCCACGAATCGGCCAGCGGACGCGTCGAAGTGGTGTTGCGCCCCGGCTGCTATCTGACGCACGATGCCGGCGTCTATGCGAAAGCCCAGGCGGGTGTACTCGCGCGCAACCCGATTGCCCGCAAAATGGGGCAAGCGTTGCTGCCCGCGCTGCAGCTGTGGGCCTACGTGCAATCGATTCCCGAACCTGATCGCGCGATCGTCGGCTTCGGCAAACGCGATACGGCGTTCGATGCGGGCGCGCCTGTTGCCGCGCGCCACTACCGCCCGGGAACACAGGCACCGCGCGACATCGCGCTCGAGGAAGGCTTCGAAGTCACGAACATGATGGATCAGCATGCCTACCTGCGCATTGCGCCGGGTACCGACCTCAAAGTGGGCGACATGCTTGCATTCGACATCTCGCATCCATGCCTGACGTTCGACAAATGGCGGCAAATCCTCGTCGTCGACGCCGACTATCGTGTGACGGAGGTCGTGGAGACCTGCTTTTGAGCCGGTTCGACGGTTTGTGCGATGCGCGCTTCGAGTTGGCACAGCGCCGACGACAGCGCGGCTCGCGCGTCGGCGGGTAGCGCTCCCATCGTCTCGCGCAAGAACGCGTTGCGCCGCGGCAGGCTCTCGTCGACGGCGGCGGCACCCGCGCGCGTCAGCACGACGTTGGTGATGCGGTTGTCGCGCGCATCGGTGCTGCGCGCGACCCAGCCGAGCAGTTCGAGTGCCTTCAATTGCCGCGTGAGCGCGCCCGGATCGATACGGAGTTGTTCGACGAGCCGCTTTTGCGACCACTCCCCTTCGTCCGACGCCAGCGCGCGCAAGATCCGCCAACGCGTCATCGGATGCCCGACTTGCGCTTCGAACGCGGACATGAATGCGCGGTAGGTCCGCCCGAATTGCTGGACGGTGGCGACGTAATCGTGTTCTTCCATGGGGCGTGGTGGCTGACTTCCAAATTCACTCTGCGGCGGGCACCGGCTCGGCGGCCCTCGTAATCTTGATGCGCGGCACGCGCCGGCACTGCCAGATCGAAAATACGGCGACCACCAGTGCGACGGCAATGCCGGCATGGATGGCTGCGACGAGCGCCTCGCGCGAAGCTTCGATCAACGCAGCGCCATCGAAGCCTCGAACGGCCAGCTCTCGCGCGAGCGAGCGCTGAGCATCGATATTCACGAGGATCTGCGGATCGCGAAATCGAGCGATCCATTCCGTAGCACGGTCCGTCGCAAGCGCGTCGCGCACGCCATGCTCGTACATCCGCGTGACGAGCGTCCCCGTGAATGCGGTGCCGATCATACCCCCGATCATGCGCAACGACTGCAAAAGCGCCGTCGCGATCCCGAGATGCTCGCGGCCCGCGGTCTGTTGCGCGAACACCGTCAGGTTCGGCAGCACGAAGCCCAAGCCGAGCCCGCCCGCCATCATGAATGCCATCAGTACTGCGTGCGGCATGGTGCGCGTGGCGAGCACGGTGCCCAAACACGCCAGTGCAATGAGCATGAAGCCCGCGTAGAGCATCGTATTCGGATTGCGAACGCGCGTGACGACCCGCCCATTCACGATGCTGCCGATCGTGATGAACACGACCAACGGCGTGACGACGAGACCGGCATCGCGCGGCGAAAGGCCGAAGCCGCCTTGCAGCAACAGCGGCGCATAGAACAGCAGCGAAAACATCGAAAAGCCGCCGAGCACCGAAAGCGAGAACAGTGCGGCCAGCGAGCGATTGCGGAACATGTCGAGCGGAAGGATCGGTTGGGCGTTCGAGCGTTCCCACTTCAGCAAGCCAACCGCTGAGCCGAGGCCCACCACTGCCAGCGCGACGACGCTCGGCGTGAATCCATCGTGCGCGCCCCATTCGACGAAAAGCTGCAGCGCGCTGAGCGCAACGGCAATCAAAAGCGCCCCGATCCAATCGAGCCGCACGCGTGCGGTATGCGCCATATGCCGGAGATGCGGCAAATAGCGCCACACGAAGACGAGCGAGAGCAACCCGACGGGCAGATTCACTAAGAACGCCCACCGCCATCCCCAGTACTGCGTGAGAAAGCCACCGAGCGAAGGGCCGATGGCATTCGCAATCCCGAAGGCCGAACTCATCATGACCTGCCAGCGCAGGCGCACGACCGAATCGGGGAAAAGATCGGCGATACAGGCGAACGCGGTGCCGACGAGCATGCCGCCGCCAACGCCCTGCAGGCCTCGCGCGAGCACGAGGAACAGCATGCTGTTGGCCGCGCCGCATAGCGCCGACGCGCCGGTGAAAAGCGCGATCGATACAAGGACGAAAGGCTTGCGCCCGTAATAGTCGCCGAGCCGGCCGAAGATCGGGACGGTGATGACCGAGGTGAGCAGATACGACGTGGCCACCCACGCGTAGAGTTCGAAGCCTTTGAGTTCGGCCACGATGGTGGGCAAAGCCGTGCCGACCACTGTCTGATCGAACGCGACGAGCATGGTCACGAAAGAGATGCCGAGCATCGCGAGCAACGACTCACGAAACGGCAGTACCTGCGCACGGGAATGATGAGCGGCGGTATGGACAGCCATTTTTTGTCGATACAATCGTTGAGCCGTCAAAGATATCGTAATGCTAGCATGAGGCAGGCGACGGCGCTGGCGAGCGTGCGGACCACCGCTTGCGCGGGCCGTTTCGTATTCGAGCGAGTTCTTCTGACGATGAAAACGATTCCAATCACTGCTACAACGCTGACTGAAGACGACCGCGCCGCTTTGACGCGCGCGAAGGAAGCGTTGGAGCGCCAGCCGCTTGCAATGAAGCTTGCCGCTGCCGTCGGCGCCCCGATCGAGCGGCTGATCGAGCGTCTGCCGGCGGCGGCGCACGATACGGTAGCCGCCGCGACGCGCGCGGCGCTCGAAAAATGCCTTCACGTGGCGCTGGCGAGCGTCCCCAAACCAGGGCGGAGTGCGCCCGGGCCGCTGCGCCCCGCGCGTGACATCTGGCACAAGGTGGCCGTAGCGACGACCGGCGCGGCCGGCGGCGCATTCGGCCTCGTGGCGCTGCCGGCAGAGTTGCCGGTGACGACGGCCCTCATGTTTCGCTCGATCTGCGACATCGCGCGCAGCGAAGGGGAAGACTTGAACTCGGCCGAAACGCGGCTCCAATGTTTATCGGTTTTCGGGCTGGGCGGCGGTGCGGCGCGGCACGCCAGCACCGACGAGGATGCCGATTTCGGCTATTTCATCGCACGCGGCGCGCTCGCGCAGGCGATCTCGAAAGCGTCGTCCGAGTTGGCGTCGAAAGGGGCCGCGGCGCACGGCGCGTCCGCGCTGATGAGGCTCACCAATGCGATTGCCGCGCGCTTTTCGGTGCAGGTCAGCGAACAGGTCGCGGCCAAGTCGATTCCGGCCATCGGCGCAGTGCTCGGCGCACTCGTCAATACGGCCTTCATCGATCACTTTCAGCAGACAGCCCACGGTCATTTCACGGTACGCCGCCTCGAACGTCAATACGGCACCGACGCGGTGCGCCTCGCCTACGAGGCGATCGAACGCTCGGCACGCGGCTGAACGCGGCACGCCTTCGCGTGGCGGCGCGCGAACGCGGCAGCCCGCTCGAGCGCCGCGCGCCCCTCGGGGATGAACGGCACGAACAATTGCCAGACATGCGGCATCTTCGGCCAGATTTCGAAATCCACTTCGACTTGCACCGCCCGCGCCCGCTCGGCCACCCGCCGGGCATCATCGAGCAGCACCTCCGTGCTGCCGACCTGGATCAGCAAGGGCGGCAGGCCCGTCAGATCGGCGTAGAGCGGCGAGGCGTAAGGATGCGTGGGGCTCGTCGCGCCGAGATAGAACCGGGCCGCGCGCGCAATGGCCGCGCCCCGGAACATCGGATCCAGACCGTCGTTGCTGACGAGCGTCGCGCCTGTCGCGGCGAGGTCGGTCCACGGAGAAAACAGCAAGCCCGCCGCGGGCAACGCATCGCCGGCATCGCGCAGCGCCACGAGCAGCGCCAGCGCGAGGCCGCCGCCGGCCGAATCGCCGGCCACGACGATCGACTCCGGCGGTGTGCCGTCCTGGACCAATTGCCGATACGCTGCGAGCGCATCGTCGAGCGCTGCCGGAAACGGGTGCTCCGGTGCGAGCCGATAGTCGAGAGAAAACGTGCGGGCACCGGTGTGCACCGCGAGCGGAAACACGAGCGACCGATGCGAGCTGGGCGAGCAGAAGTAGTACCCTCCGCCATGCAGGTAAAGCAGTGTGCGCAGCGGTGCGGCGCGCGCCATATCCGCGATCGGCTCGAGCCATTCCCCAGCAAGCGGCGCGCGGTTTCGCCCGCTGCTGTCGATGAAGCGCCACCCGGCCGGTACGCGCGGCGACCATATACGCGCGGCCGTCCTGGCCCGCGCGCGCTCCACGCTCGCATGGGGGTTTTCGGTCTCCGGACGAAACTGCCGTTCGAGAAGCCAGCAGGCGACCCGGCTTTGCCAGCTCACGGATTCACCGCTCAGTGCGACGGCAGCAGTTGACCGCGGATCTCGCCCCCCTTGTTCTTCGCCGTATGTACGTTGAAGTACCACTTGCCGTTTTCAAGGTCGGCGATCTGCGCATCGGTCAGCGTCTGCGTTCCGGACACATTGCCGGACGCCGCCTCCGGCACTTTCACCGGAATCACGGGCGCTGCGTTTTGTCCGACCGCCGCGGGCCCATGAAAGTGCGCCGCCATCGCGGGCCCAGTGAGTCCTTCATAGCTGACCGTCCATTTGAATGCTTTTGTCGCCGTATCGAGTGTAGCGTCGACCGAACCCTTGCCCGGGCTCGTTGTGGGCGGCACCTCGGCCGAGGCTGTCAGCGTCGCCTTGTATGCGACTTCCTCGGCATACACGGCGCTGGTCGCCGCGACCGAAAGCAGCACGGCCATGCTCAGTTTGCGCATAAGTCCCATCTTGTTCTCCTTTCAGTGGATGCCGCCCACGCCGGAACGACGCGCCCGCGAAGCGGTGTCCACATAGTAGGCCATACCCCGGAACATTTCTTCGAGACGCTTGGGCGTCTTGGGCCCTTGGACCGACCGACAGCGCGCCCTGCGCTTCAGCAGGCTTTGCGGAACATGATGTCGACGACGGTGCCGGGACCGATTGCAGTCCACTCGGGGTTGGTCGGATGGACGAGGCCTGCTGGGGTGCCGTCGGCGGCGAGATAGTGCGTATCGACCGCGCGCCATCGCTTGTGGCTGCAATCGATCTGATAGCGGGTGAGCGAAACGGCGACGGGTTGAGCGGCTCCCTGCACCTTCTCCGGGACTTTCCACGTCGTCTTTCCGATGTATTCGATGTAGCCGTCGGCATCGGTGGCGACGCTATCGGTATCCACTGCATAGGAGAGATCGCGTTCGCCCGACAGGTAGCTCCACTGTGTGGCTTGCGCATGAACCATGGCGCCGAGGGGCATCAGACAGACGAGCAATCGACGGAGCAATTTCATTGGTGGTTCCGATTGTGCGAAATTGGCCCAGCTACGTCGATTGAATTATCGTTTTTACTGCTTTTCGCTTATGCGCGCGGCGCACGACGTCGATCGATTCTAGCAGAGCGATCTGCCATGACACCCAGGGATACGAGAAATTCACACGACACGCGAAGCGCGGCAATGCCGCTGTGCAAAGCCGTTTTAGCGGTCGGCGCTTGCGCTTGTGCCACTCGCGCCGGCGTTCAATTCGAAATCGTGCGCATGCAGACTCACTTTGCGGGCATAAGCCGTCGAGCCGCCATAATTCTTGAGTGCGGCGGCCACATCTCCCTGAGCAGATTCGATATAGCCGCGCAGGATGGCCGAGCCCGCATCGATATTGGCGGCCGGCTGCGTGAGATCGATATGCTGCACGAGCCGGCGGTGCGCCGCGGGAACGACCTGCATGAGGCCCGTCGCGCCGTGCGCGCCGTGCGCCGTCTCCTTGAACCTCGATTCGATCGAAATGATCGACAGCACCAGTGCCGGAGGCAGCGAGTACTTCGAGGCGGAAGCCATGACGGCCTGAGTGATCTGCTCCGCCTTCGCTCGCGCAAGACCGAATTTGCGCACGAGCATGCTCGATAGCTTGTGCATCTCCCCGACGGCGGCCGATTCGCTTGCAGCGGCCGGCGCAGACGCGAGCGCATCGCCCGGTGCCTGGGGCGACGAAGCGGCGATCGCGCGAATCGTTTCGGGCTCCTCAGCAATCGCGTGCGTGAAAGAGCCGAGCGAAACCAGCGATGCGCATAAGATTCGAAGGGTTCGGAGCATGAAACATAATATGAATGAGCGCCCCGCATTATAGCGATATCGATCCTTTTGGATAGCGCACTGTTTGCCATTCGATGACCGTCATAGCGATGCGCTAAAGGAATGTTTAGCTCGATTTAAGTAGTAACTTACCTCCCGAAGGCGGCAAAAATCGATCGCGGAATTGGCGAGGGACTCGTCAGGCCGCGACAATTTCGCTCGCGGCGGCAGCCGACGCAGCCCTTCCTTCGAGCCATGGCGCGGCGCGCTCGACGGCCAGCGCAATTCGTTGTCGCAGGGCCGTGCTCGCGATTTCGTAGCCATCGAAGTCGTGCTCCGAGGCATAGACACCGAGGGGCAACGTAAGCGTTTGAAAGAACGCGAAAAGCGGTCGCAGCTGATGTTCGATCACGAGCGAATGACGCTCGCTTCCGCCCGTGGCGGCAAGCAAGACCGGTTTATCGACGAGTGCATCCTGGCCGACCAGATCGAACAAATGCTTGAAAAGGCCCGTGAAAGAGCCGCGGAACACGGGACTCGCGACCACGAGCGCATCGGCCCCTTCGATCGCTTCGACGTGCGCCCTCGCCTCCGACGGCAATTGATTGCGGTACACGGTCCGTCCCAGCGCGGGAGCCATTTCGCCAAGCTCGACGAGCCGAACGTCCAGCGCGACGACCGCACTCAACGCCGCCACGATCTCTTCGACAAGTACCAGTGTGCGCGAGGGCCGCTGAAGTCCGCCCGATACCGCAACCAATTTCAATTGCTTCGTCATCGCTCATGTCCTCTTGAATGCCGGGTGCAGCACACGCTGCAACACATCGTTTTCGATCGCGGCGAAAGCGGCGGCGCCACGCGCCCGCGGTCGCGGCAGGTCGACTGCTCGCTCGAGTGCCACGCGTCCGTGCTCGATGAGCACGATGCGC
Organism: Paraburkholderia sp. NMBU_R16; assembly: GCF_013282575.1. Taxonomy (GTDB): domain Bacteria; phylum Pseudomonadota; class Gammaproteobacteria; order Burkholderiales; family Burkholderiaceae; genus Trinickia. The sequence goes on along the minus strand of NZ_JAAAYE010000002.1, from coordinate 148,739 downwards.
TGCGCCAATGCCACCGCCTCGTGAACGTCGTGCGTGACGAGCAGCGCGGTGAAACGGTATTCGCGCCAGAGCCGCTCGATGAGCTCATGCATTTCGATGCGCGTCAGCGCATCGAGCGCGCCGAGCGGTTCGTCGAGTAGCAGCAGGTCGGGGCGATGAACGAGTGCGCGCGCGAGCGCCACACGTTGGCGCTGTCCGCCGGAAAGCTGCGCCGGCCAATCGTGTTCGCGCGAGCCCAGCCCGACCTCCTGCAGCGCCGCGCGCGCATCGTCACGCGCGGCGCGAGGCAGACCGAGCATTACGTTGCCGAGCACGCTCTTCCACGGCAGCAGACGTGCGTCCTGGTACATGATCCGGGTACGCGGCGCCGCCGCGTCCTCGTCGTGCGCCGAATCGTGCTCGCGCGCACCGATATCGACCTCGCCCTCGTCGGCCGTGTCGAGGCCGGCCACGAGCCGCAGCAGCGTCGACTTTCCACACCCGCTGTGCCCGATGACCGCGATGAAACTGCCTTTGTCGATCGTCAGATCGAGACGGTCGAGAACGGTGCGCGGTCCGTAGCGCTTCGTCACCGCGCGTAACCGGACCGCGGCTTCCAGTGCGGTTGCCGTCATGCCTTCGCTCCCTTGAACGAGCCCGATGGCCGCCGGATCGCTCTCGCCCAGCGCAACACACGGTGCCGCGCGCCGGCACTGCGCGCAGCTGCGGCGAATGCGGGATGCCACGGCATCAACTGCCGCTCGAGCCAGCGGGCGAGCACATCGGCCAGCTTGCCCAGCACTGCGTATAGCAAGATGCCCAATACCACGACATCGGTCTGCATGAATTCGCGCGCATTCATCGTCATATAGCCGATACCGGACTGCGCCGAAATGGTCTCGGCGACGATCAGCATCGTCCACATGAGGCCCAACGCAAACCGTACGCCGAGCAGTATCGTGGGCAACGCGCCCGGCAGGATCACGTCGCGATACAGTGCGAATCCGCGCACGTCGTAGCTCTTCGCCATTTCGACGAGATTCGCGTCGACCGAACGGATGCCGTGAAACGTATTCACATAGATCGGGAAAAATACGCCGAGCGCGACGAGAAAAAGCTTCGCCTGCTCTTCGATGCCGAACCAGAGTATGACGAGCGGAATCATCGCCAGGGCGGGAATGTTGCGAATCATCTGGACGGTCGAATCGAGCGCCGCCTCGACCGGCTTGAACAGTCCGCAGGCCAGGCCGCATACGAATCCGGCACCGCCTCCGATCGCAAACCCCGTGAGCGCGCGCCACGCGCTCACTTTCACGTCGGCCGATATCTCTCCGCTGCGCCAGAGCCTCCATGCCGCATCGGCCACCGCAAGCGGCTCGGGCAACACGCGCGCAGCGAGCCATCCGGCGCGTGCGCTCGCCTCCCATAGCGCAACGATCAGCGCCGGCACGATCCATGGCGCAATGCGTTTGATCAGGACTCCTTGCCATTTCACGATGCTTTCTCCCAGGATTGCAGTTGCGGTTATCGGCCCGTCATCAGCTTTGCGAAACCTTCGGCAAATAGTGATTACCCACCACCTCGCCGAATGGGCCGGACAATGGCGCCTCGATACGTTCCCGAACGCGCCCAGGCAACCGTGGGAAGACGAGTTCAGCAAAGCGATAGGCCTCCTCGAGATGGGGATAGCCCGACAGAATGAATGTCCCAATGCCAAGCTCGGCGTACTCGCTCATCCGTGCCGCAACTTGCTTCGCGTCTCCGACGAGGGCCGTCCCCGCGCCGCCTCGCACGAGCCCGACGCCGGCCCAGAGATTGGGGTAGATCTCGAGGTCCGCCCTTGTACGCCCCTTGCCGCCGTGCAGTGCCGCCATGCGGCGCTGCCCCTCGGAATCCATCTTTGAAAACGCCGTTTGCGCGCGGCCGATCGTTTCGTCGTCCAGGCGGCTGATGAGCCTGTCAGCCGCGGCCCACGCTTCGTCGGCCGTCTCGCGCACGATCACGTGCAAGCGAATGCCGAATTGAAGTTCGCGGCCTTGCTCGCGCGCCTTGGCGCGTACGTCGGCGATCTTTTTTTCGACGGCTTGCGGCGGCTCGCCCCAAGTGAGATAGGTGTCGACGTGCGAGGCAGCGATAGTGTGCGCGGCCGGCGAGGAACCGCCGAACCACAGCGGCGGATGCGGGCGCTGCACGCTGGGGTACAGCAGCTTGCCGCCCTTCGATGCCAGATGCGCGCCTAGATAGTCGACTGTGCCGCCTTCGTGAGCCGTCCGAAGCTGTTCTCGCCAGATCGTCAAAAACTCGTCCGTGATCTCGTAACGCGTGTCGTGATCGGCAAAGACACCGTCGCCCTCGAGTTCCGCCGAGTCGCCACCCGTGACGACGTTGATGAGCAATCGCCCATTCGAGAGACGATCGAACGTGGCCGCCATGCGCGCCGAGAGCGCCGGCGAACTCAACCCCGGCCGTATCGCGACGAGAAACTTCAGGCGCTGCGTGACCGGGATCAAGCTCGATGCGACGACCCATGCATCCTCGCAGGAGCGCCCCGTCGGCAGAAGCACGCCGTCGTAGCCGAGCGTATCGGCCGCCACCGCGACTTGTTTGAAGTAATCGTAGGTCGCCGCCCTCGCGCCGTCGGACGTCCCCAGGTAACGCGTATCGCCATGCGTCGGAATGAACCAGAACACCCGCATCATCGTTCTCCTTCTCGTCTCATGGTTTCATGCGAGCCACTGTGCGTCATGCACGGCGATGCGCTTCGGAATCAATTTGAGTTCGCCGAACGTATCGGCGATCGCCTGCTGCGAGGCCAGCACCTGAGCGGTGACCGGCGTCGCGCCATAGGCCGCGCGGCGCGCCGCGAGTTCGACCGTGGACGCGTCCAGGCCGACGAGCGGCGCAAGCTCCCGCGCCACTTCGGCGGGGTGGGCCTTGGCCCACGCGTCCGCCTTGGCGAGCTCTTCGAGGACCGCATGCACGAGCTTCGGCTCGGCCGCCGCGAACTTGCGCGCGGCGAGATAGAACTGCGTGTTGTCGACGAGGCCCGTTCCGTCCACGAGCACGCGCGCTTCGGCCTGTCGCTGGATAGCCGCAAAGTACGGGTCCCAGATCACCCAGGCATCGACGCTGCCTTGCGTGAATGCCGCGCGCGCATCCGCCGGCGCCAGGTAGGCGGGCTGAATGTCGGCGTAATCGAGACCGGCATGCCGCAGCGCACGCACGAGCAGGTAGTGAACGTTGGAGCCCCGGTTCAGCGCGACTCTCTTGCCGCGTAGATCGGCAACCGTCTTGATCGGCGAATTGCGTGGGACGACGATGGCTTCGGACGTCGGTGCCGGCGGCTCGTTGGCGACATAGACGAAATCGACCCCTGCCGCTTGCGCGAAGATCGGCGGCGTTTCGCCCACCGTGCCGAAATCGATGGCCCCCGCGTTGAGGCCCTCGAGCAATTGCGGCCCGGCGGGGAACTCGAGCCATTTCACCGTGACGCCCTCGTTTGCAACGCGCTTTTCGAGCGTGCCGCGTGCTTTCAGCAGTACGAGGGTGCCGTATTTCTGATAACCGATCCGCAATGTTTTCGCAGGCCCTTGCGCGAATACGGCGGGTCCGAAGCCGGCGGCAGCCGCCCCCGACGCGAGCATCGCACCGCCTACCGCTGCGGCTTTGAGCCAGCGGCGGCGGCCCGCCACGTGTTGGTTGTCGTTTGCTGAAGACATAGATTCCCCATGGAGCGTTTTTACGCGCCAGTCAAAATATTCAGGTGTGCAAATTGATCGGAACAAAGGCACCGTTGCGAGCGCAACCGGAAGAGCCAGTCTAGAAAACGATGGGCTCGGCGTGAACGATTGATTTCAGCTTTGCTCGTGACGAATCGTCATATCCGGGCTGGGTTGATTTCGTGTTCGTATTTCTTGTTCGATTTTTATATCGGACACTTGCATATCGAATTCATCCACGATGCGAAAGGCAACGACATGGCGATAGACGAGCACATCGATCCGCGACTGCTTCGAGCTGTTTTCGCGACATCGCTGCTCGATGGCCTCGCCCTCTTCGATCTGACCGTGTTCGGCTTCTTCGCCGCGATCATCGGCGATCGATTCTTTCCTTTCACCGAGCCGATGACCTCCCTGCTGCTCGTTGGGGCTACGTTCGGTGTCGGCTTTTTCGCTCGGCCGCTCGGGGCGTTATTGCTGGGTGCCTACGCGGATCGTCGTGGGCGGCTGCGGGCATTGATTCTGAGCTGCTGGCTCGCGGCGCTGGGCACCGCGGCGCTCGCGGTCTGCCCGACGTATGAGCATATCGGCATGGCCGCACCGCTTGCTTTTGTCGTGGCCCGGTTGCTTCAGGGGTTCGCGGTCGGGGGCGAAATCGGCAGCGCCGCCGCGCTGATGATCGAAGCCGCTCCGTCATCGCGACGCGGGTTTCTCCTGGGCTGCCAGTTGGCGGGTCACGGACTCGCGCCGTTTTTCGCGGCGACGCTGTGCGCACTGCTCGGCAACGTGCTCATGCCGGCGCAGCTTTTTGACTGGGGGTGGCGCCTCGCATTTGCCATGGGCCTGCCGCTGATCGGCGTCGCCTACTATCTGCGGCTCCAGCTTCAGGCGCGCGGCGCGTTCGAAGACATCGCACCGCCCGACGATCGATTCCGGCCGATCGTGCAGCTCTTCCGCCATCGCCGCGTCTTTCTCATCTGCGCGACGATTCTGATGGGCTTTCGTACGGCGCCGCTGTATGCAATCGTCCATCTCGTCCTGGCATACGTCACGAACCGCATCATCGATAAGCCGATGCAGGTCGGTTTGCTTGCGGCAGCGTTCTCTGGCGCTCTGATCGCTGCATTGTCTCCGGTGGCCGGCATGGTCATCGACAAGCTGGCGCGACGCAAGCCGGTGCTTTTCGTTTGCATCGGCGGGACGGCGCTCGGTGTCTACTTGCTCTTCGCCGCGATGACGAAAGCCACTGGTGCTGCGGCGTTCGTCATCGGCATCGCTTCTATTACGGCGTTGATCGTTCTTGGCGGATGTGCGTCGACTGTATTGCTATTGGAGGCCGTGCCGCGCTCGGAACGTGCGACGGCGTATGGAGCGGCCTATGCGCTCGGCGCCGGCGTATTCGGGAGCACCGCGCCCCTCGCGGTGACAGCGTCGATGAAATGGACAGCGGACCCTTTGTCGGTCGGCTGGTATCTCGTTGCGTGTTGCCTGCTGGGTGCGTGCGCGGCGATGGCGATAAAAGAGTGCGGTCTCGGCGCAGATGGATCGCGTGCCGAGAGCGGCTCAGCATGGGGCGTCCAACGCAAGAATTGATCATTCGATCAATTCCTGTAAACTAGTTGCTGGTGGGGGGACACCAGGAAGCAGACCATGGCAACTCAATTTGACGATGGCGCGCTCATCGCGGAGATTTTCCGGGCCGCCGCACGCAAAAATCTGTCGCAAAAGGTGCTGGCCTCGCGAGCCGAACTCTCGGAGGAAGCCCTGTCGCGTATAAAAAAACGCGGCTCCGCTCGTCTGTCCGCGGTCTTGAAACTGGCTCGCGCTGCCGGCGTGCGCGTCGCCATCATTCCCGAAGCGTCGCACTCGACAGCCAGTCCTCCGATATCGGAACGCCACGCGGCAGCGGGGCAACCCAAACGGTTTCGCGATCGCCACCCCGAACTCGTGTGGTCAAATCGTGGAGCCGACGATGCGGTCTATATCCAGCGCGCATTACTAGATCCCCGGTTCACGACATTACTCGACGCGGCTCGGGAATTCGGCATCGGCAGGCTTGAACGCGAGTGGGAAATGCTCACGGCCTCGCCCAATAGCGAGGTTCGGCGCGCACAACCGGTAACAAGCCGCATCTTGAGGAACATTCGCTGTGGATTCGAGCAAGCTTCGCGTTGATACCCGCGCCGTATGGGAGCAACTGGACGGTCACCCCCTTCTGAGAGGGTTCGTGTTGATCGGCGGCACCGCGCTCACCTTGCGCATCGGACACCGTGTAAGCGAGGATTTGGACCTCGCATACGCGGCGGGTGGGCATCTACCTCGCAACAAGCTTGACGTGCTTGCTCGGTCGATGCGCGACAGGGGCATCAAGTTCGCACTGAACCAAAATCCGCAGGCGGAAGAGGACTTTCTGGATGCAGGGCTCGAACTCGCGAATTACCAACAAGACTTCTTGGCGAATGACACCGTCAAGGTGTCATTCATTGCACCCGATCCTCCGGAACAGCTAGTTATCGCCGGCGACTCTGCACGGCCTCTTCGCGTCGCTACGCCGGACGAGATCTTTGCGCTCAAGAGCCTCGTTTGCGCTGAGCGCTCCAAAACTCGGGACTGGTTCGATCTGTATATCCTGATGACGCAGCACGGTTTTTCGGTCGTCGACTTCTATGAAGTCTTTTTGCGCTACAACGCAATGCCTAAGTTCGAGAATGCGCAAATGCGACTGCGAAGGTGTAAAGCAGATGCCGGCGACGAAGGCTACGAACCATTGCTAACCGATGCGCCAAGTCTGGATGCGATCCGAGCTTTCTTCCGGACACATTTGGACCAGCTCGAGGTCCGGCTCGCAAAACAGGAGTTCAGTAGCCCCTCCGACGAGTGAATCCGCAACGACCGCTCTGCAGTTGGCAACGAATAACCCTTGTTTCAAAAATGAAACCGAGCCGGCTGCCACCTCGAAGCAGCCGGCCCTTGCCTGAATAAGCCGCAGAAACCCGCGCACCTTCGGTAACGCAAGTTCCATCCGAACGTCTGCCGCCACCCTTACACCAATTGCCGGATTTCCCTACGCGCGCAAACGTTAAAACGCAGCATTCGTACGAATACAATTCGCCGGAACAATGGCAGGCATTCAACTGCGCGCATTGTCTCGCACGCAATAAAGAAGCTCGACCACGATAGGGGTGACAATGAAAACAAAACGTAAATTGGGCCTGCTGTTTGCTGGAATTCTGTTCGTTGCCGGATCGGCGCACGCGCAGACCCTGGCGACCGGCGATAGTCGCACTGTGACTGAACCGGTTTATCCTGCCGTCTGCAAGACGCTCTATGCGAATTTCTCCAGTTCGTTGCGTTCATCGCCGCCGAGCACCGATGATACGAGCCGCATTCAGGATGCGTTAACTGCATGCGCGGGTACGGGACAAAGCGTGGTGCTTGCACCGTCCGGCTCCAACGACGCGTTCTACACGGGAAGCCTGACGATCAACGGCGCGGGCCTCGTCATCGGTCCCGGCGCAACGCTGATCGGGAACAACTATGCGAGCAACGCCAACCTACTGGCATTCTCGGGCACCCATGCATCGTTGATGGGACCGGGTACGGTCGACGGCCGCGGCGATCTCATTTCCGGAACGCCGAGGCTCGTGCAGGCCAGCAAAATCTCGAACTTCATCGTCTATAACATCACGCTGACACAGGCCGCGCACCCGAACCTGTACGTCGAGGGCGGCAACGGATTTACAGCGTGGGGCGTGTCCATTCGTACACCCGCAACGCGCAAGAACGCCGACGGTATCGACATCGATAGCCTGACCAACGCTACGGTCATCCATTCGACCATCGAGGCCGGCGACGACGGCATCGCCATCAAGACCAATTCCGGAAACATTTCGAACGTCACTGTATCCGACACGAGGCTCTACGGCACCCATGGTTTGTCCGTCGGCAGCATCGATAAAAACACGGTCTCGAACATTCTGTTCACGGACAATTACGTGTACGGCTATGACTTGAACGGCATGCTGTCGACGAACGACAACGGTATCAACGTCAAGACTGGACCGTGTTCGCTGACAGTGAAGAACGTGAGCTACGTCAATACATGCATGATCCATGTCAAGCACATGATCGTCATGGATACGAACTACAACAGTTGCACGACAGGCGGTAGTCCTGCGCTGTCGAACATCTTCGTCAATGGGGCTTACTCGATCCAATCGGTGTCGGGCGCCTATACGAAGATAGCCGGGCTCAATTCGAGTTATCCGGTCGGCGCGTATCTGGCCAACATCAATCTCGATGCAACAGGCCAAAACGGGGACCAGTATGCGAACGTCGGCCTGTATAACTCGAACGATGTCCCCGCGGGAACGGGCGTGGCCACGTCGAGCTTCACGACGACAGGTAGCGTGCCGAGCTGCTCGTTTTGATGCAGTTACGCGATCCGTGATGCTCAGCGTTACATCGACTCGATCGGTGCGTCTCGGAAGACAGTGATAACCCGCCGTGCAAACTCGCGCTTACGCCTGCAAATGGACGTTGGAGAGCTTCTCGCACAGCGCAATGAGCCGGCCTGGAGAACAGCGCCCCGCGTCTGCGGGTTTGGAGCCGCACAGCCTGCGCTCATCGGTCATAGCCGTCCGTTCGGAATACTTTCAATACGTTACCGTCACAATGATGACGTCGGTATAGGCGCCGGGGCTGGCCACGCGGTTCGCCGAGATGCGACCGTACACTTGATGGGTCGAGGTGCCACCCAGCAGCGGAATGCTACCGGTGCCGACAACGACAGAGCTGCCGCCGGTGCCGTCGCCCCAAATCTGGCTGTGCGCCGCATCGGAGTAAAGCTGGTAGGGCAGCACCGAACTACCGTTGCTCATCCGCCGCCCGGCGTAGCTGCCGCCACCGCCGGCGCTGAGCGCGATGCTGTAGTTCCCAAGGCCGGACGCCACACTGCATATGATCGTCACCGCACCGGTGGCATCCGTGGGCGTGGCGACGGACGGGTTGTACACGCCGAACGCGACGCCCAGGGAGGATACGGTACAGATGGCCTTTGCCGCCGCCGGCGCGAGCAGCATCAGCGCCGTCAGGCTGAGCCGCCGCCTCACGGCCGTTGTTCCAGGCAAGGCAGTGGTCCAATCGTCGGGATATCGCCCGGGATGGGCCGGTAGTCGAAGGCGACATGACAGCGCCGGCCGTCTGGCTGCTCCACGTCGAGTTCGTCGTGGGCTTGGAGGTCCTCCACATACGCATTGCCGTCATAGCCCACGGGGACGACTGCGCCCGTTGCACGCAGCGTGGCGACGCTGCCGGCGTCCAACGGTGTGCCGGCGCCGTCGACCAGTCGCAGCAATGCGCCATGACTGTTCCGCACCGGGAATCTGACCACTACGCCGGAGCGGTCCTGAGGCCGCACGTCGCGCGTGATGAACGGAATTGTGACGTCCGGCGGGATATCCGTCGGCTCGATGCCGATGTGATTGACATCGAACGAACGCAGGTCGGGCACCAGCAGCCGCCCGGCGGAGTCGGTGCGGCCCGCGTCGCGGTTCTCGTACAGGACGCGGACATGTGCAAGTCCATCGGTGTCGACCACGGCAAAGCTGTCGTCGATCGCGTTGGACGCAAACAGGCCGCCATCGACGAACGAAAGCGAACCCTGGGATTCCAGGCGCGCCGATGTCTGCCCGTCGATCCGGTCTGCGCCAGCCTCGAGGAGAGCCCAAGGCGACTTGTATCGCAGTTGGGCGAATTCGTGCCGGAACCTGCTGTCTGAGCCGTAGATTTGGTAACCCCAGTCGCCGATCGACACCGGTGACTGCGCCGCCTGCAACTGCTTATAGCTGCCGCCCGTGGCAACCCCCACGCTCGCATCAACCGAACTGCGCTTGCCGATCGGCATCGCAAATCCGACCATCATTGCGCTGCCACCGCCGTTGGCGAAATCACGATACCCCGTGACATAGAGTGACATGGAGCGCACCGGGACGGAATAGCTGGCGGAGAGGATATGCGTGTGTTGGGCCGGCTGGAAGAAGACGGTCCCGCTCGATGAGGTGCTCTGTGCCAGCGCGCTGCCCGGCGGAACGTACTGCCTGACCATAGTGGGGGCGGTGTCGCGGTCCACTCCAGCATACGCTAGCCCCACGGAGCCCAATCGCCCCAGCGACAGGCCGACGCTGGCGTTCAGCCGCACGCGTGGAACCGGGTCGCCGTTCATCGCCGCGACATCCCGAAAGTTGTGGCCGGCCACCGATACGGCGGCGCTGAAGCTGAATATCCTGCCGATACGCTGGATGCCGGCGGAGAGCTGCGCACTGGCGCCTGCGGAGCCGGCGCTGGCTGCTATCGCGGCATTGAATACGGCGAAATTGCCGAGGTTCATCACGGCACCGCCGCCTGCCATGAACAAGCCCGCAGTGGCTTCTGTGCTGGCTTCGGCCGTCACCGCCAAGGACAGTCCGCGACGATAGGTTGCGGTGCCCGCAAAGCGGCCATAGTCGTTGCTGAGCACGCCCCAGTTGCGCCGCACCGCACCCGCTTGCATCGAGAAGGTCTGCAGACCGGGGGCGAGTAACGCGGCGCTGGCGTAGAACGGTAGCGTCGTGACCACCTGTTGGCCCAGCGCGTTGGTCAGCGCCATCGAGATTGTGCCGGCGCCTGTTACCACCGGTAGTTGCGAAATTTCGAAGGGGCCCGCCTGGATCTGACGCGACAACAATCGAGTGCCGTTGGCCAGTACGTCGACGGTGGTGGGAACTGCGGTGACGCCGCTAATCGAGGGCAGCGGGAAAGTTACCAGATCGGGTCGCATGGTGAAATCCGAGGTCAACTGGGCTCCCCCGAGGCGAACCGAACGGGTCCAGGCGAGCCCCCCCGTGATCAAGTCGCCCATACGATAGCGACGCAGCGTCTCGGGGTTCGAAAGCGTATAGCTCGAGTCCAGGCGTATCGTCGATGGCATGCTGCGGCCCCCCTGGCCTCTGCCCGCATAGGCCAGCAATCCGGAGCTGGCAACGCCCCAAGGCGAGAATATCCGCAGGTCGAGTAGTCCGCTGGCGACGTCCTGGCCGGCGGTGGAGGTGCCGGCGATGTCATAGTTGAGCGTCGCACCCGTGCCGCTCTCGACCGCACCACTGCTTCCGGCACTTGCCCCAGTCGTCAACAGCGTCGGCAGCAGACGGTCGTTGGGGGCGGTGACGTACAAGGTCTGACTCGCTTGATCCAGGCGCCAAATCAACCCGGGCAGGCTCGACAGAGCGATCAAGCCGTCAGCCCCGATGGCGAGGGCGCCGGGAACCCGGAACCCAAGGTCGCGCAGTTCGTCGTGCCGCGCCATCAGTGCACCGTCGCGCAGCGTGAACTCACCAATCTTGCCGGTGGAGTGCCCATTGACCTCTACTTCCAGTAACAACATTTGGTCGGCGGCTCGGGTTAGTTGCGGCATGATGATCAGCATCAGCACGACGATTGCCGCGCGGCCGAGCCACGCGATGCCCGCCCGCGGATGACTAAGGCGCCGCAACCACGGGAACCGCTTGTTCGAAGGCACCACTATCCGCACGTGCGCTCAGACGCGCGATTGCACCGGGTACGGGAAGGTTCTGCGCGACAATGCGCCAACTGTGTGTGGTGCCGGCGAGAACATACGGTGAGGCGTTGGTCTCGACCTTCAACCCGCTGCCATCGCTCGCTGTCAGCGCGATGTCGCGGATCGCTTCGTGGCTTCCTCCGTCATTGAGTGCTACGAGGGATGCTTGGCGGGCGTTGCTCTCGATGTGAAACTGCAAGTGTGGGACGGCCCGGGTCTGCGGTTGGGCGAAGATGGGAATGGACAAGCGCAGCGCGATACGCACTGTCCCCGGCGCAGCCGGCGGCGGGAGCTGGTCGAGCAGGATGCGATAGGTGGCCTCGCGTCCCAACGGCCGGCGGCGTAGCACCAGACGCACGATCTGCGTGTCACCCGGTGGGATCATGGCGAGTGGTGGACTGGCCAGCACCTCATCGGAGGTCGTAAGCTGGTCTTTGCCCTCAGGCTGGCTCCAGGCGAAGGTGCGGATCTGGATGGTAGTCTCGCTGTCCCCCTGATTGATGATTCTCAGGATGCTCGTCATTTGTCCTGGCACCATCTGAACGGCAATCGGCAGCACCGTGAGCGACTGCGCCCGGGCTGCGCGGCCCGGCAGCGCAACGATGAGAACCGTGAGCGCCCCGACCGCCAGACGTCGGGCAATCGTAGCAGGCATCATTTCGCGTCACCGACATCGATCAGTAGGTGACGGTGGCCGTAATCGTGTCGGCGTACGCGCCCGGCGCGACAAGCTGCCCTGCCGCCACCCGCCCATAGACTGGGATCGTCTGGGGCAGGCCGGTGCCAACTCCAGATACGAGGCCGGTGCCGCCGGTGTCACCCCAATTGACCGTCCGCCCGCTGTCCGAGAACAGCGCATACAACAGCGTGCCTGCGGGAGTGCCAGCCATTTGCCGGGCTGTCGCGGTTCCGCCGCTCGTCCCGGCACCGAGGCCGATAGAATAGGAGGTCGTGTTGGTACAGGTCACCAAGAGGGAAGTCGCGGCATCGTTTTGTACTCCCGTATAGACGCCGAAAGCCAGCGGGGCCGCCGAGATGGCACACGTCGCCAGAACCGTCGCGCTGACGGCCATGGTGGCTGTGGCTGTGGCTGCGACGGCTGACGGAGGACCAAAGGCGAATACCCCAGCGAAGCCGACACCTCCGAGAAGAAACTTTAGAGTTCGTATGTGCAGGGGACGGTCAGCTTCTTTATTCAACAAATTGCGGTTAGCCATGGTGAATCTCCGGCGGCAAATCGGTCGAGCAACGTATTTGCGCAACCTTATTATATTATAATAAGTCGATTAACCGACCGAGGCCAGATTTATTTTATTATTCGAATCTACGCTGAATGCGGCGAGCGTAGACTGTGCGTTCCCTGGATTCCTTTTGTAAGCGGGTCTTCGCGCTCGTGCCCCAGATTCAGTGGGGCCGCATGTGAGGCTTTACGGCGCTCGTCGCTAAAGAAGCACGAGAATTTCGAGGGCCGCACCCCCGAGTTGGACGAGCACATATGCCAGTTAACGGCCGCACTGGCCTGTACTATTTATTCGCCCTGAATACAAAAATACCGAGAGCATCATCAGTATGAAACGTAGCTTTCTATTGATCGGCGATAAGTCGTCCGTCGGCGGCACGGTGACAGACGGCGTCCCAAGGTGAGTCAAAGGCATGGAACGAGACGATGTTTGCCGAGCTCTTCGGTGGGGCGGGTCGCTTCAAAGCCCTCCGCTACCTGTTCGAACATCCGAACGAAGAATTCAGCGCCAGGGAACTGGCTACCAAAGCCAAACTGGACCCTAGTGATATGCACCGATGGTTGCAGCGCTGGCAGGCTGCCGGACTCGTGAGGCACGGTACGACGAACGCTGCCTATCGGGTCGCGCGAGACCCGGCCCTCGCACCGCTAATCACACTCTTTCATCAAAGCAGCGCACTTGTCGCGGATCTCCAGCACGTGTTGCGCGAGAGACCTGGCGTACAAGCGGCCTTCATTTTTGGATCGTTCGCGCGGCATGACGAAAAGGCGGAGAGTGATATCGATCGACGTGCTTGTGCTCGGTGAAGTGTCCGAACTTAGGACAAATGCGCTCCTGCGCCCACTCGCCCGCAAATATAATCGTCCGTTCAACGCCACCGTTTTCACGAGTGAGCAATTTCGAGCCTTGCTCGCGCAACGCGATCCTTTCGCGACCGAAGTTATGCGGCAGCCTAGGATTGACTTGATAGGGGAGTCGCTGCTCGATGACTTGCTGGATTTACCAGACACACCGCTGGTCCGAGTAACGTCCAAACCGGGCCATCAAGAAAAAGGCCGGAAAACCGCACGTAATCGTTCGATTGCGCTTGGTGTTCCGGCCCGGGTTCAGCAGCCGATGGACGGATTCCGTTTAGAACGGAATATCGTCATCCATCTCATCCAACCCACCGCCGGCCGGCGCGCTCGGGCGGCTTCCACCGCCACCGCTGCGCGCAGCACCTGCGCCGCCACCCGAACGGCCACCGCCACGTTCAGCGCTCTCGCGGCTATATCCACCCTCATCGCCCATGCCGCCACTGCTGCTACCGCCCGAACCGCCACGGCCACCGAGCATCTGCATCTGATCGGCCACGATTTCGGTCGAATAGCGATCCTGCCCATCCGTGCCCTGCCACTTGCGCGTGCGCAAGCGACCTTCGACATACACGGCCGACCCTTTCTTCAGATATTCGTTGACGATCTCGGCCAAGCGCCCAAAAAACACCACTCGGTGCCATTCGGTGGCTTCCTTCATTTCGCCGCTCGTCTTGTCCTTGTAGCGATCGGTCGTCGCCAGCCTGATGTTCGCGATGGCGTCCCCGCTCGGCAGATAACGCACTTCCGGGTCGGCGCCCAGGTTACCGACGAGAATGACCTTGTTCACGGATGCCATGTGTTTCTCCAGTTAACTCACGCTTCGCCGCGGCCTGCGGCTTGTACCTTGCGCGGCGGCGTCTTCATATTGGCGGCGATTATAAGCCACCCCAGTACCAGACCCGAGCACGCAAAAAACACGGCGTTCGGCCCCGCCGACTTCATGAGCCATCCCCCCACGACACCCCCGAGCGCAAGCCCGATCGACTGTGTCGTGTTATAGACGCCGGCTGCCGCCCCCTTGCGTGTGCCCGGTGCCAGCTTCGACACGAGCGACGGCTGAGACGCCTCGAGAATATTGAAGCCGAGAAAGTAGACGAAGAGAATCGCCGCCACAGTGAGAATCGTATGCGGTGCGGTACCGAGCAGCAATTGGCCGAACAGGATAAGCCCGATGGCACCGACCAGCACGGGCTTCATCTTGCCGCGTTTTTCGGCCGCGATGATGGCAGGCACCATCATGACGAACGACAAGCCCATCACGGGCAGATACACCTTCCAATGCGATGCAACGGGCAGGCCACCGCTCTCGAGAATCCGCGGCACGACGAGAAAGAGCGCCGTTTGCGTCGCATGCAGCACGAGCACGCCGAAGTTCAGGCGCAAGAGCTCGACGTTTCGCAGCACCTCGGCAAACGGTGCGCGCACATGCACGGGTTTCGGCGCATCGGGCACGATCCACAGCACCACGCCCACCGCAAGCACCGACAGCACGCCGACGAGCGTAAACAGCCCGCTCATGCCCACCCAATGAAAGACGATAGGCGCGCCGACGATCGCAACGGCGAACGAGATGCCGATGCTGCCGCCCACCATGGCCATGGCTTTCGTCCGATGTTCCTCGGCCGTGAGATCCGCGATGAAGGCAATGACGGCCGACGAGACGGCGCCCATCCCCTGAATCACGCGGCCCACGATGATCCAGGCCATCGAATGGCCGATCGCCGCGACGAAACTGCCGATCGCGAAAATCAGCAAACCGGCTGCAATGACGGGCTTGCGCCCAAGCTTGTCCGATGCCCATCCATAAAAGATGTAGAGCATCGACTGCGTCACGCCATACGCACCGAGCGCGATGCCGACGAGCAGCACGTTGTCGCCACCGGGAATCGTCTTCGCGTAGACGGAGAAGACCGGCATGATCATGAATAGACCAAGCATGCGCAACGCGAAAATGCCCGCGAGCGCCACGGTCGCGCGCAACTCGGGCGCACTCATGCGTGAGGAGGTAACGGAAGCGTTCGACATCGAAGGCGAGCCGGAGATCTGCAGGGGGTCTTGTCTGGGAATCGCCGAAAGCGACGGCATTCACGCCCGCCGTTGACACCTTCTCGCGCGCTGTAAGGACACCGTAACGGCGGTCTGGAAAAGTCGTTATAGTAGCAGGTTTGGCCTTCTCCCTCGCCAGGTTATGGAACAGATTCGCATCCGTGGAGCCCGCACCCACAACCTGAAAAACGTCAATCTCGACCTGCCGCGCCATCAGCTCATCGTGATCACGGGCCTGTCGGGTTCCGGCAAATCGTCGCTCGCCTTCGATACGCTCTACGCCGAAGGCCAGCGCCGCTACGTCGAGAGCCTGTCGGCCTACGCGCGGCAGTTCCTGCAGTTGATGGAGAAGCCCGATGTCGATCTCATCGAGGGGCTGTCGCCCGCCATCTCGATCGAGCAGAAGGCGACCTCGCACAACCCGCGCTCGACGGTCGGCACGGTCACCGAAATCCACGACTACCTGCGCCTGCTCTATGCCCGCGTCGGCACGCCCTACTGCCCCGATCACAATATCGCGCTCGAGGCGCAAAGCGTCTCGCAGATGGTCGACGCCGCACTCGCGCTGCCCGAGGAAACGAAGCTGATGATCCTCGCGCCCGTCGTGGCGAACCGCAAGGGCGAACATGCCGAGCTCTTCGAGCAGATGCAGGCGCAAGGCTTCATCCGCTTTCGGATCCGCTCGGGCGGCGGCACCGCCAACGAAGGCAGCGCAACGGTCTGCGATGTCGATTCGCTGCCCAAGCTGAAGAAGAACGACAAGCATTCGATCGACGTGGTCGTGGACCGCCTGAAAGTGCGCGCCGATATGAAGCAGCGCCTTGCGGAATCGTTCGAAACGGCGCTGCGGCTCGCCGACGGCCGTGCGGTCGTCCTCGAAATGGATACGGGACAAGAGCATATGTTCAGCTCGAAGTTCGCGTGTCCCGTCTGCTCGTATTCGTTGCCCGAACTCGAGCCGCGTCTTTTCTCGTTCAACAACCCGATGGGCGCGTGCCCGGATTGCGACGGGCTCGGCCAGATCACCTTCTTCGACCCGAAGCGCGTGGTGGCCTACCCGTCGATTTCGCTCGCGGCGGGTGCCGTCAAAGGCTGGGACCGGCGCAATCAGTTCTATTTCCAGATGCTGCAAAGCCTCGCGGCCTATTACGAATTCGATATCGATACGGCGTTCGAAGACTTGCCCGAGAAGATCAAGAAACTGATTCTCTTCGGCTCGGGCAAGGAGACGATCCCGTTCTCGTACATCAACGAGCGCGGCCGCGCGAGCGTGCGCGAACACGTCTTCGAAGGCATCATCCCGAACCTGGAGCGGCGCTACCGCGAAACGGACTCGGCCGCGGTGCGCGAAGAACTCGCCAAGTACCAGAACAATCAGCCGTGCCCGTCATGCGACGGCTCGCGGCTGCGCCGAGAGGCGCGTTTCGTGCGGCTCGGCACCGATGGTCAGGCACGCGCCATCTATGAAATCAGCGGCTCGCCGCTGCGCGATGCGCTCGGCTATTTCCAGACCTTGTCGCTCGAAGGCGCGAAACGCGAGATCGGCGAAAAAGTCATCAAGGAAATCGTCGCCCGGCTCATGTTTCTCAACAACGTCGGGCTGGATTATCTCTCGCTCGAACGCAGCGCGGATACGCTTTCGGGCGGCGAGGCGCAGCGCATCCGCCTCGCTTCGCAGATCGGCTCGGGCCTCACCGGCGTCATGTACGTACTCGACGAGCCGTCGATCGGCCTGCACCAGCGCGACAACGACCGGCTCATCGCGACGCTGAAGCATCTGCGCGATCTCGGCAACTCGGTCATCGTCGTCGAGCACGACGAGGACATGATCCGCATGGCCGACTACGTCGTGGACATGGGCCCCGGCGCGGGCGAGCACGGTGGCATGATCATCTCGCAGGGCACACCCGACGAGGTCGAGGGTGATGCCGCTTCGATGACGGGTCAGTATCTCGCCGGCGCGCGCCGAATCGAATTTCCCGATGAGCGCAAGGACCCGGACGAGCGACATCTGCGCATCGTCGAAGCGCATGGCAACAACCTCAAGCATGTGACGCTCGACCTGCCGGTCGGCCTGCTCACCTGCGTGACGGGCGTGTCGGGCTCCGGCAAATCGACGCTGATCAACGACACGCTCTATAACGCAGTCGCGCAACATCTGTATGGTTCGACGACCGAGCCGGCGCCCTACGAATCGATCGAGGGGCTCGAGCACTTCGACAAGGTCATCAACGTCGATCAATCGCCTATCGGCCGCACGCCGCGCTCGAATCCTGCCACCTACACGGGCGTGTTCACGCCGATCCGCGAGCTCTTTGCCGGCGTGCCCACGGCCAAGGAGCGCGGCTACGACCCGGGACGATTCTCGTTCAACGTCAAGGGCGGCCGTTGCGAAGCCTGCCAGGGCGACGGCGTGCTGAAGGTGGAGATGCATTTTCTGCCCGATGTCTATGTGCCGTGCGACGTCTGCCACGGCAAGCGCTACAACCGCGAGACGCTCGAAGTTCAATACAAGGGCAAGAACATCAGCGAGGTGCTCGACATGACCGTCGAGCATGCGTACGAATTCTTCGGCGCGGTTCCTGTCATTTCGCGCAAGCTCAAGACGCTGCTCGATGTGGGCCTCGGGTACATCCGCCTGGGGCAATCGGCCACCACGCTATCGGGCGGCGAAGCGCAACGCGTCAAACTATCGCTTGAACTTTCGAAGCGCGATACGGGACGAACACTTTATATCCTTGACGAACCGACGACGGGCCTGCATTTTCATGACATCGCCTTGCTGCTGGAAGTCATCCACCGGTTACGCGATCATGGCAATAGTGTCGTAATCATCGAGCATAATCTCGATGTCATAAAAACTGCGGACTGGGTCATCGATCTCGGTCCCGAAGGCGGAGCCGGAGGCGGGCAGATCATCGCGCAGGGTACGCCCGAACAGATTGCGAGATCTAAAGCGAGCTTCACGGGGAAATATCTTGCGCCGCTGCTCGCGCGCCGCTAACGCGGCATATTGCGCTGCAACGCACAAGAAATAGGCATCGCGGCCTGAACTGGCTGGAGACGAAAGGCGTCATGGTCAAGCGCAATGAAGCACAGGAAGATTTGCCCGTACGGGAGCAGCCGCCGCGTCAGGTGCGGCTTACGAGCGACATGAGCCTGCCGAGGCTGTCGGCGGTCGAAATTGGCAGCTACGCCGTCGTGCTGTTCGGCATGTGGGCGGTGATCGAATGGAAGCTGCTGGGCGCGCTGCTCGCCGGCATGCTCGTGTACCAGCTCGTGCATACGATCGCACCCGCGATCGAGCGGCATATGTCGAGCCAGCGGGCGCGCTGGCTGGCGGTCGTCATCCTCGCAATGGTCGTCGTGGGCGGCCTGACGAGCCTGGCCATCGGCATGATCGAGCACTTCGAGCATACGGTGCCCAATATCCAGACTTTGCTCGATCAGGTGATGCAGATCGTGGAGCAGGCCCGCGGGCGCGCTCCAGAATGGATCTCGGCGATGCTGCCCGTCGATGCCGCGCAAATGAAGGAAAAGGCCGGCATGCTCGTGCATACGCACATGGGCCAGCTCCAGCAAGGCGGGAAAAACGTCGCGCGCGGGTTCGGACATGTTCTCTTCGGCATGATCATCGGCGCGATGATCGCGATCACGACCGAGCGCCACGTTCAGCGGCTGCCGCTCGCGCGGGCGTTCGCGACACGCGTCGCCCGCTTTGCGGATGCCTTCAGGCGCATCGTTTTCGCGCAGATCAAGATCTCGGCCATCAATGCCGTGTTCACGGCGCTTTACCTGTTGCTCGCCCTGCCCATCTTTCATCAACGGCTGCCGCTGTCGAAAACGCTTGTCCTCATTACGTTCATCGCGGGCCTTTTGCCCGTCATCGGCAATCTGATCTCGAATACGCTGATCGTGGCTGTCTCGCTCTCCGTGAGCCTGCCGACGGCTATCGCCTCGCTCGGCTTTCTCGTGGCGATCCACAAGCTCGAGTACTTCCTGAACGCGCGCATCGTCGGCGGACAGATCGAAGCCCGCGCCTGGGAGTTGCTGCTCGCCATGCTGATCATGGAAGCGGCGTTCGGCATACCGGGGCTTGTCGCCGCGCCCATCTTCTACGCCTATATCAAGCGCGAGCTCATCTATTTGCGGCTGATCTGAGACGCTGGCAGCCGCTCACCGGAACACGACGGTCTTCGTTCCGTTGAGCACGATGCGGTGCTCGACATGCCACTTCACCGCACGCGCGAGCGTCACGCACTCCACGTCCCTTCCGATCGCCGTCAACTGGTCGGGCGTCATGCTGTGATCGACCCGCTCGACTTCCTGCTCGATGATCGGGCCTTCGTCGAGATCGGTCGTCACGTAATGCGCCGTCGCACCGATCAGCTTCACGCCACGATCGAACGCCTGGTAATAAGGCTTCGCGCCTTTGAAGCTCGGCAGGAACGAATGATGGATGTTGATCGCGCGACCGGCGAGCTTCTCGCACAGCGCCGGCGAAAGGATCTGCATGTAGCGCGCGAGCACGACGAGATCGACGTCGCTTCGCTCGATCACTTCATAGACGCGCGCTTCCTGTGCGGCTTTCGCGGCGTCCGTCGATTCCGTCAACGGGAAATGATGAAACGGTATGTCGTAGCTCGCGGCCAGTTGATAAAAGTCTCGATGGTTCGAAATGATCGCGGGGATTTCGATCGGCAGTTGACCCGTGCGATAGCGAAACAGCAAATCGTTCAGGCAATGGCCGATCTTCGACACCATGATGACGACGCGCGGCTTCACCGTCGCGTCGTGCACCTCCCAGCGCATCGAAAACTGCTCGGCCAGCTCCGAAAAAGCAGTGCGCAGCGCGTCGAGCGCCGGTCCGCCGCCGACCTGCTGGAAATGCACGCGCATGAAGAACTCGCCGGTACGGCTATCGCCGAATTGCGCCGAATCGAGGATATTGCTGCCGCGCTCGAACAGGAATCCGGAAACGGCGTGAACGATGCCGGGCCGGTCGGGACAGGACAGTTTGAGGATGAAGCTGTGTTCGGTCGACATGACCTGCGAACTCCTTTGTTGATTCGATAGCGCGCGCCGCGCTAAATCGATGCGGGCGGCGGCGCAATGAAGAGCGTGTCGATGCCAGCGCAGCTCTCTTCGTCGATCCAGCGGTGCCGCAAGAAACATTCGAGGCTGGCGAGGCTCGCGTCCACCGTCATCGCGCCTTCCTCGATCCACCGCGCGACTTCATCGACGCGCGCCAGACGGTGCTCGCTGACTTCGCCGTCCTGATTGCGCGGCGAGAAGTCCTGCGGCAGCATCAGATCGTAGACGAAGATCTGCTCCGACTGCGTGCCCTCGGGAATCGTCTGCAGCACATGCACGGCGCGCCCAGCGACGGCGCGCGAAGCGAGCGCCTCGCCGATGCCGGCCTCTTCCCAGCACTCCTTGGCGAGCGTCGCCTCGATGCCGAGCCCCCACGCAATGCCGCCGGCGACGACGTTATCGAGCAGCCCCGGATCGGTCGCCTTGGTGTCGCTGCGGCGCGCGATCCAAAGCTGCGGTGCGCGATCCGGGTATTTTACGATGCCGTTCAGATGCACCGCATACGTCATCGTGCCGAAAAAGCGCGCGGCGGCGCGTTCGATATAGGCGAGCGGCGGCTCGTCGAACCTGTTGCGCACTGCGTAGATCTCGTCGCGCCAGCCTACGATCCGGCCGGCGGCCGCCAGCGCGCCGATGACGGCCCCGAGCGCCGCCGAACGCGTGTCGGCGTTTTCGTCGAAGCGCGCGGCAAGCGTGACGCGCGCCGCCTCGAGCATGAAAACGTCGGGCCAACGCGCGAGCAGCGAGACGTCGGACTCGCGAATCCACCCGACCTGCCGCCCGGCGAGCCAGAACGGTCGATGGGCGCGCGCGTCGAAACACCGCGCGGCGGCGATACAAGGCAAGCTCATGGTTCCTCCGTTGCCGCTCAATCGCGCAGCGCGACGCGCAAGCCGAGCGCGACGAAGGTCGCACCGGCCAGCCGGTCGAGCCAGACGCCGATGCGTGGCCGGCGCTTGAGCCATGCGTCGATCGCCCCCGCCGACAGCCCGAAAAGCGAAAAGATCACAACCGTCTCGAGCATGAACACGAGACCGAGCCCGATCATCTGCACGGCCACGCTCGTCGCCGCGGCGGGGTCGACGAATTGCGGTAAAAACACGATGAAAAAGAGCGTGACCTTCGGATTGAGCATGTTGCCGAGCACGCTTTGCCGAAAGACGGTCGAAAGCCGCTGCTGCGGCCTCGCATGCGCCTCGCTGAGGCCGCGGCTCATCAGGGCTTTCACGCCGATCCAGATCAGATATGCGCCGCCCGCAAGCTTGACGAGATGAAACGCGAACGGGGAGGCGCGCAAGAGCGCGGCAATGCCGAAAGCGGCAAGCGTCGTATGGAAAACGACGCCGGCCGCGAATCCGAGCGCTGCAACCAAGCCGGCCGCCCGCCCCTGCGAGATGCCGCGCGCAATGACTTGCAGATTGTCGGGCCCGGGCGCGACGGTGATGGCGGCCGAGGCCGCGGCAAAAAGCGCTATCTGGTTCATCCGTTGGCTTCCTGTCTAGGTGGGACAGTCGACGGGCGAAGCCGCGGCAGCACACGAGCTCGTGCGCCGAAGCAACGCCGCGCCGGCTCAATGGCCCGAGAATTCGGCGATCGTATAGAGCGGCAGCCCGTTGTCGCGCAACAGCTTGGAGCCGCCGAGATCGGGCAGATCGATGATCGCGGCGCCTTCGATCACGTGCGCGCCAAGCCGCTCGAGCAGTTTCTTGCCTGCCATCATCGTGCCGCCTGTTGCGATGAGATCGTCGACGATGACGACGCGATCGCCGGCCTTGCAGGCATCCTCGTGAATTTCCACGGTGGCCGTGCCGTACTCGAGCGAATACGATTCGGACACCGTGCGAAACGGCAGCTTGCCGATCTTGCGGATCGGAACGAACCCCAGATTGAGCTCATAGGCGACGATCGGCGCAATGATGAAGCCGCGTGCGTCGAGCCCGGCGATGTAGTCGAGCTTCGCCTCGACATAACGCTCGATGAACAGGTCGATCAGCACGCGCAGCGTTTTCGGGCGCTGCAAGAGCGGCGTGATATCGCGGAACTGGACCCCGGGCATCGGCCAGTCGGGAATCGTGCGGATCTGGCTTTTGATGAACGCGGCGGCGTCGTGCGGCTCGTGCTCGGGCGGGTTGGACATGGAAACTCTCCGAAGGACGGCCCGCCTCGCCCGGCAGGCCCGATCGATCAAAAACGAAAATGCGCTCGCCGGCGCCGCGCGTCAGACGGTCGCCGCCCCGGCGCGGCGGTTCTTCGAGAGCCGCGCCTCGGCCAGCGCGAGCGCCTCGGGCACCCCTCGCAGCACGACGATATCGGCCTCGCGCAGCTTGGTTTCGGGACCCGGCTCGACACCGCGAATGCCATGCCGCCGAATGGCCGTCACCTCGACGCCGAGCTCGCTCAAGCCAAGTTCCTCGAGCGTGCGGCCGACAGCCTCGGCGTTGCCGTCGACGGGCACCGATTGTAGCCGCACCTGCTCATGGCCGTCGTCATCGCCCAGATCGTCGGCGCCGCGGAAATAGCCGCGCAACAGGCTGTAGCGCGCATCGCGCATTTCCTCGACGCGCCGCACGACGCGCCGCATCGGCACGCCCATCAGCACGAGCGTGTGCGAAGCCAGCATGAGGCTGCCCTCGACGATCTCGGGGATGACCTCCGTCGCGCCGGCGGCGAGCAGCCGTTCGAGGTCGGCGTCGTCGACGGTGCGCACGATGATCGGCAGCGCCGGTTCGAGCTCGTGCACGTTGTGCAGTACGCGCAGCGCGGACGACGTATTGGCGTAGGTGATCGCAACGGTCGCCGCGCGGTGAATACCGGCCGCAACGAGCGATTCGCGGCGCGCGGCATCGCCGAACACGACGGACTCGCCGGCCGCTGCGGCGGCGTTCACACGATCGGGATCGAGATCGAGCGCGACATACGACAGCCCTTCATGCTCGAGCATGCGCGCGAGGTTCTGCCCCGAGCGGCCGTATCCGCAGATGATGACATGGCCTTGCTGCCGCAGGCTTTGCGTCGCGATACGGGTCATCTGCAGCGACTGCTGCATCCATTCCGTCGACGAAAGCCGCAGGACGATACGGTCGGCGTTCTGGATGATGAGCGGCGCCGCCAGCATCGACAGCAGCATCGAAGCGAGAATCACCTGCAGCAGCACCGGATCGACGAGGTGCTTGTCCTCGATCAGGTTCAGCAGCACAAAGCCGAATTCGCCGGCCTGCGCGAGGCCGAGCCCGGTACGCATCGCTACGCCCGGTGTCGCGCCGAAAAGCCGCGTGAGCCCTGTCACCATGACAGCTTTCAGCAGCACCGGTCCGACGAGCAACGCCAGCACCAGCAACGGATGCGAAACGAGCACGCGCGGATTGAGCAGCATACCCGTCGTCACGAAGAACAGTCCGAGCAGCACATCGCGAAACGGCTTGATGTCTTCTTCCACCTGATGCCGATAGGGCGTCTCCGCGATCAGCATGCCGGCAATGAACGCCCCGAGCGCAAGCGAGAGCCCGAACTTGTCGGTGATGAACGCGGCACCGAGCGTCACGAGCAACAGGTTCAGAACGAAGAGTTCCTGCGAGCGCCGGCGCGCCACCAGATCGAACCAGCGCGTCATGAACCGCTGCCCGACCATCAGCAGGACCGCGAGCGCGACCACGATCTTCAGCGCGGCCACGCCGAGCGTCGCAGCAAGGTTGCGGGAATCGCCGCCGAGCGCCGCGATGATGATGAGCAGCGGCACCACGGCGAGATCCTGAAAGAGCAATACGCCGAAGATGTTGCGTCCATGCTCGGTCTCGATCTCGAGCCGCTCGGCGAGCATCTTGCTGACGATGGCCGTCGACGACATCGCGAGCGCGCCGCCGAGCGCGATACACCCTTGCCACGGAACGTGCATCCAGCGCTCGAGCGCGAGCCCGCCCAGCAGTGCAAGCGCGACCGTGCCGATCACCTGCAGCAGCCCCAGCCCGAAAACGAGCGTCTTCATCGCACGCAGCTTCGTCAGCGAGAATTCGAGCCCGATCGAGAACATCAAGAAGACGATGCCGAATTCGGCCAGATTCTGAGCCCGTTCCGTATTCGGTGCGATGCCGAGCGCGTGCGGCCCGACGATGATGCCGACGGCCAGGTAGCCGAGCATCGGAGGCATATTGAGATAGCGAAACAGCACGACCCCTGCCACGGATGCCAGGAGCAGCAACAGCGTCATCTCGAGCGGGGATATCACGTGCGATGCGTCCTCTTTGTCTGCGGATGAGCGCCGCGCGTTGAGAAAGGCGTGCCTGCGCCTCAGGACTTCCCGCCCGCTTGCCGAGGTTCGCGCAGGCTGGCCGGGCGCGGCGAACGCCTTTGTTATACTCCGCGAATGATAGCGAAAATCAATGGCAACCGGGCATTGGCGCTCGCCCGGGAGGTGCTCGAGATCGAGGCTGACGCCGTACGCGCCTTGCGCGATCGCATCGACGAGAGCTTCGTCACCGCGATCGATCTGCTTCTGAGCTGCCGCGGCCGTGTCGTGGTCTCGGGTATCGGCAAATCGGGGCATGTGGCGCGCAAACTCGCGGCCACGCTCGCGAGTACGGGCACGCCGGCGTTTTTCGTGCATCCGGCCGAAGCGAGCCACGGAGACCTCGGCATGATCGCGGCCGACGACGTCTTCATCGCGCTGTCGAACTCGGGGGAATCGGAGGAGCTCGTTGCCATTTTGCCGCTCGTGAAGCGCATCGGCGCCAAGCTCATCGCCATGACGGGCCGTCCCGAATCGAGCCTCGCCCGCCTCGCGGATGTCCACCTGAACGCGGGCGTCGAAAAGGAAGCCTGTCCGCTCAATCTCGCGCCGACGGCGAGCACGACGGCCGCGCTCGCGCTCGGCGACGCGCTCGCGGTGGCCGTCCTCGATGCCCGCGGCTTCGGCGCCGACGATTTCGCGCGCTCGCACCCGGGCGGTGCCCTGGGCCGGCGGCTGCTCACCTACGTGCGCGATGTCATGCGTACCGGCGATCAGGTGCCGAAGGTTGCGACGGCCGCGACCGTGCGCGACGCCCTGTTCCAGCTCACGGCCAAGCGCATGGGTATGACGGCGATCGTCGACGAGGACGACCGCGTCGCGGGCATCTTCACCGACGGCGATTTGCGTCGTGTGCTCGAGCGCACGGGCGACTTCCGCGAGCTGCCGATCGCCGATGTCATGACCCGCTCGCCGCGCGCGATCGGTGCGGACCGCCTGGCCGTGGAAGCCGTGGAACTGATGGAGCGCCACCGCATCAATCAGATGCTCGTGATCGACGACGCCGGCAAGCTGATCGGCGCGCTCAACATGCACGACCTCTTTTCGAAGAAGGTGATCTGATGACCGCAACACCGCTGAGCGCTACCGAACGCGCGAGCCGCGTGAAGCTGATGGTGTTCGACGTGGACGGCGTACTGACCGACGGCGCATTGCACTTCACGGCCGAAGGCGACTTCATGAAGTCCTTCAATTCGATGGACGGCCATGGACTGAAGCTGCTGCGCGAAGCCGGCGTCGAAACGGCCATCATCACGGGACGGCGCTCGGAAATCGTGGCACGGCGCGCTGAAGAGCTGCGCATTTCGCATCTTTACCAAGGGGCCGACGAAAAGGCCACGGTGCTTGCGGAACTGCTGCGCGCAACGAGGGTTTCGGCGGACGCTTGCGGCTATATGGGCGACGATTGGCCCGACCTCGCGTCCATGCTCCAATGCGGCTTCGCGGCCGCTCCGGCCAACGCGCATCCCGAGGTGATCGCGCGCGCACACTGGGTCTCGAAGGCGCGCGGCGGCTACGGTGCCGTCCGCGAACTCTGCGAGACGATCCTGCACGCACAGCATCGCTACGACGCGCTGCTCGCAGCGGCATGCGGAGTGCGCAGCGCATGAATGCTTCGCGCTTCACGTCGATGGTTTCGCTCGTCGCGATGGCGGCACTGGCCGGCGGCACTTACTGGCTGCTGCAGGCAACGCGGCCGCCCGCCGCGGCCGGGACCGCGGCTCCGAAGACCCATTCGCCCGACTATTTCGCCGATAACTTCTCGGTATCCGAGCTCGATAACTCGGGCTTGACGCAGTACCGGCTCACCGCCATCCGCATGGTGCACTACGAGGACGACGAAAAAAGCGACCTCACGCACCCCGCGATCCGCGCCTTCCAGCCCGGCAAGCCCGTCGTGACGGCGACGGGCGAGCGCGGCACCGTGAACGCCGATGCCTCGGTCGTCGATCTTTACGACAACGCGCGGATTCTGCGCGCGGCCGGCATGGGCGACCCGGAAATGCAGGCGGATTCGTCGCACTTTCGCGTGCTCGTGAACGACGATGTGATCGAGACGGAAAAGCCGGTTAAACTGCGGCGCGGCCAGTCCGTCATGACGGCCAGCGCGATGAAGTACAACAACGTCACCCGGTTCATGCAGCTCTTCGGCAATGTACGCGGCGCCATCGCCCCGTCTGAACAGTCCGGCAGCGCGCCGAAATGACCGGTTGATCCCAAACGTAGCGTGACCGCATGAACCCATCGTTCTTTTTTTCCGAGTACCGCCGCGCGTGCGCCTGTCTCAAGGCCGTGCTGCTGGCCGCCGCCTGCGGCGTCGGCCTCGGCGGCGCGCCGCTCGCGCATGCCGAGCGCGCCGATCGCGACAAGCCGCTCAATATCGAAGCGGACAACATGACCTACGATGACCTCAAGCAGGTCAACATCTTCACGGGTCACGTGGTTGCCACGAAGGGCACGATCGTCATCAAGGCCGACCGCGTCGAAGTGAAGCAGGACCCTCAGGGTTACCAATATGCGACGGGCACGATGACGGGCCACGGGCTCGCTTATTTCCGCCAAAAGCGCGATGGCGTCGACGAATACGTCGACGGCACCGCTGAACGCATCGACTACGACGGCAAACAGGACTTGACGACACTGACGACGAATGCGACGGTGAGACGCTTGCAGGGCCTTTCGACGGTGATGGATCAGGTGCATGGCAGCGTCATCACCTATGACGGCCAGAAAGAGTTCTATACCGCGCGCGCGGGCAAGGACGTCGCGGGACCGGGCAATCCGACCGGACGCGTGCGCGCGATGCTCTCGCCGCGCAACGGCGCGCCGGGGCCGCTCAACGGCAGCCCCGCCACGCTCGCGCCGGCCACGGGAATTCAAGGGACACCGCAGCAGTGAATACGCTTTCCACTACCGAGGCCGGGGCGAATGCCGCCGCTCACGCCACCGCACCCGCAAAAACGAGCTCGCTCGTCGTGCGCAACCTGAGGAAACGCTACGGTTCGCGCACCGTCGTGAAAGACGTCTCGCTCGACGTGAAAAGCGGCGAGGTGGTGGGGCTGCTCGGCCCCAACGGCGCGGGCAAGACCACATCGTTTTACATGATCGTCGGTCTCGTGCCGCTCGACGCGGGGGACATCATGCTCGACGGCAACCCGATCAGCTTCATGCCGATCCACAAGCGCGCGGCGCTCGGTCTGTCCTATCTGCCGCAGGAAGCGTCGGTGTTTCGCAAGCTGACCGTGGAACAGAATATCCGCGCCGTGCTCGAACTGCTGCATGACGAGAACGGCAAGCGGCTCGGGAAACAAGCCATCGAGGCCCGCACCGAGGCGCTGCTCGACGAGCTGCAGATCGGCCATCTGCGCGAAAACCCGGCGCTCTCGCTTTCCGGCGGCGAACGCCGGCGCGTCGAGATCGCGCGCGCGCTCGCGACGAATCCGAGCTTCATCCTGCTCGACGAGCCATTTGCCGGTGTGGACCCGATCGCGGTGCTCGAAATCCAGAAAATCGTCAAATTCCTCAAGCAGCGCAACATCGGCGTACTGATCACCGATCACAACGTGCGTGAAACGCTCGGTATCTGCGATCACGCCTACATCATCAGCGATGGCAGCGTGCTGGCCGCCGGCGCGCCGCGCGAAATCATCGAAAACGAGAGCGTGCGGCGCGTCTATCTCGGCGAGCATTTCCGCATGTAACGTGCTCGGGCCGGGGCGCGGCACCCTGTCGGCCCGATCGGCCCGGCCTTTTCCGTCCGTCTGCAATTTTTACCCCCTCCCGCGCCCCGGGGCGCGCGGCCCGACCTCGATCGGGAAAAACCGCGCGCGGCGAGGTTTCGCGCTTGTGGCAAAGTCTCTACAATGAAACCCAACTTGCCATGAAAGCCAGCCTTCAACTTCGCCTGTCGCAGCATCTTGCGCTGACCCCTCAACTGCAACAGTCCATTCGGCTGCTGCAGCTGTCCACGCTCGAACTTCAGCAGGAAGTGGCGATGGCGGTCGCGCAAAACCCCTTGCTCGAAAGCGAGGAGGAATGGATCGCGAGTCCGTTGCGCGTGGCCGGTGACGGCTCCGTGATCGCCCAGACGCCCGGACCCAGCGCGCCGGAGCCGATGAGCGGCAACGCCTCCGACGGCGCGTCGGAGCACGCGGGAACGAGCGACTCGGGTCCCACGGACGAGTACAACGGCCTATCCTCGTCGGACAGCGGCGATGCGTCGCAGTGGAACCTGGACGACTACGGCCGCTCGTCGACTCCCTCGGACGACGACGACCTGCCGCCGCTGCAGATCCACGAGCCGACGACAACCCTGCGCGACCACCTGATGGCGCAGCTGCGTGTCACGCAGGCAGGCCTGCGCGACCGGGCACTGATCACTTTCCTGATCGAGTCGCTCGATGACGATGGCTACCTCACCGCGTCGCTCGACGAAGTAATCGCCGATCTGCCGGAAGAGCTGGAAGTCGATCTCGACGAGCTGAATGCCGCGCTCGCGCTGTTGCACAGCTTCGATCCCGCCGGCGTCGGTGCGCGCTCCGCCTCCGAGTGCCTGCGGCTGCAGTTGCTGCGGCTGCCCGATACACCGACACGCAAGCTCGCCCTGGAGATCGTGGGGCAGCATCTCGAGTTGCTGGCCGCGCGCGATTTCACGCGTTTGAAGAAACAGCTTAAGACGACCGATGACGCGCTGCGTGAAGCGCACGCGCTGATCCGCTCGCTCGAGCCCTTTCCAGGCGCGGCCTACGGCAAAGCCGAAGCCGATTATGTGGTGCCGGATATCATCGTGAGAAAGACCGGCCAGGGATGGCAGGCCGAGCTGAACCCGGAGGTGGTTCCCCGGCTGCGGATCAACCACCTCTACGCGAACATCCTGCGCAACAATCGCGGCGACCCGGGCAGCGGCTCGTTGCGCCAGCAACTGCAGGAAGCCCGTTGGTTGATCAAGAACATCCAGCAACGCTTCGAAACGATCCTGCGCGTCGCGCAGGCCATCGTCGAGCGTCAGAAGAGCTTTTTCGTGCACGGCGAAATCGCCATGCGCCCCTTGGTTTTGCGGGAAATAGCTGATACGCTGGGCTTACACGAATCGACGGTCTCGCGCGTCACTACCGGCAAGTACATGCTCACCCCATTCGGGACGCTGGAATTCAAGTACTTTTTCGGGTCGCACGTCTCGACCGACACAGGGGGGGCCGCCTCATCCACGGCCATTCGCGCGCTCATCAAGCAACTGATAGGAGCAGAAGACTCGAAAACGCCTCTTTCAGACAGCCGCATAGCCGAACTGCTGGCCGAACAGGGCTTCGTGGTAGCGCGTAGAACCGTCGCCAAATACCGCGAAGCGCTGAAGATCCCGGCAGTCAACCTGCGCAAGTCTCTGTAGCTTTTCGCGTTTACGCGGAAGGCATTTTCCGGCCGCGATGCCATTGGCGCGAGGGCCGGCCGAGACGACCCGCCGCTCGTCAGTCACGCGGGGTGATGTTCGAGCGGGCCGCTTTCCGACCGGTTACGTCGCGCCCATGTGCGTGAGAAGGCCATTTGTTTGGAGAGCCCTATGAATCTGAAGATCAGTGGACGCCATCTCGAAGTAACGCCAGCACTGCGCGAATATGTGGTTACCAAGCTGGACAAGGTGCTACGACACTTCGATCAGGTGATTGATGGCAACGTGGTCCTCTCGGTCGACAATCAGAAGGAAAAGGACAAGCGGCAAAAAGTGGAAATCAATCTCCATCTAAAGGGCAAAGACATCTTCATCGAAAGCGCCAACGGCGATCTGTACGCCGCTATCGATCTCATGATCGACCGGCTCGATCGGCAGGTCATGCGCCACAAAGAGCGCATCCAGGAACATCAACACGACGCCATCAAGCACCAGGAGGCGCCGCTAGGCGAGCAGCCACAGCCCTGAGTCGAGCGGGCGACACGCAGGACGCGCGCCGCTCACCCCGCGAAGCCGCCCTGAAACGGGCGGTTTTTTCATGCGTGCGCCGCACCGCCCGAACCGCTCGAATTGCGCGTTCGTCCGCACGTTTGCGCAGTGCAACACCCTATCCGGCTGATTTATAATGTGCCGGTCATTTGCGGGGCAGCCGGCCAAGTCGCCGTTCGAGGCACGGGCCACGAATCCGACCGGCCCGGTCGAAACCGACAACCCGTCAGTTGCCGCGAGGAGCGCCCAGGCGACGCGTTAGCCTGCCAACATGAATCGTTTAGCCAAATTCCTTCCCCTCGAAAACGTCGTCATCGAACTATCCGTCACGAGCAAGAAGCGCGTATTCGAGCAAGCGGGGCTGATTTTCGAAAACCAGAACGGAATCGCACGCAGCGCAGTGACGGACAACCTGTTCGCGCGCGAACGCCTCGGCTCGACAGGTCTCGGCGAAGGTGTCGCCATTCCGCACGGCCGGATCAAAGGCCTCAAGCAGCCGCTCGCCGCCTTCGTGCGCCTGGAGCAGCCGATTCCATTCGAAGCCCCGGACGGCCAGCCCGTTTCGCTCCTGATCTTCCTGCTCGTCCCCGAGCAGGCCACGCAGCAGCACCTCGAAATCCTGTCCGAGATCGCCCAGTTGCTCTCCGATCGCGAAACGCGCGAACGACTGCATACGGAAGCAAGCCGCGAGGAGTTGCATCGGCTGCTCACCCAGTGGCACCCTTGAAACTATCGTGAACTCGCCCGGGAGGGCATTCGCACACGGCACGGACGCGCAGCCCGTCGATCGGCGGCGCGCGTCGACGGCCGGCGGGCTGTAGCAGTCTATTTGGACGGAGTCAGGGATTCATGGATACTTCCAGCATCAACGCCCAGAGCATCTTCGACGACAACGCAGCCTCGCTCAAATTGAGCTGGCTGACGGGGCATGAAGGCTGGGAACGCGGCTTTTCGGCGGAGACCGTCGCCAATGCAACCTCGAGCGCGGATCTCGTCGGCCACCTGAATCTCATCCATCCGAACCGGATCCAGGTGCTGGGCGATGCCGAGGTCAACTACTATCAGCGGCAAACGGACGAGGACCGCTCGCGCCATATGGCGGAGCTGATCGCGCTCGAGCCGCCGTTTCTCGTCGTTGCGGGCGGAGTCGCCGCGCCGCCCGAGCTCGTGCTGCGCTGTACGCGCTCGTCTACGCCGCTTTTCATGACGCCGGTGTCGGCCGCCGCCGTCATCGACAATCTGCGCCTTTACATGTCGCGCATTCTTGCTCCGCGCGCGACACTGCATGGCGTATTTCTCGACATCCTCGGCATGGGCGTATTGCTGACCGGCGACTCCGGTCTCGGCAAAAGCGAACTCGGTCTCGAACTCATCAGCCGCGGCCACGGACTCGTGGCCGATGACGCCGTCGACTTCGTCCGACTCGGCCCCGATTTCGTCGAAGGCCGCTGCCCGCCGCTGTTGCAAAACCTGCTCGAAGTGCGCGGCCTCGGCTTGCTCGACATCAAGACGATCTTCGGCGAAACGGCGGTGCGCCGGAAGATGAAGCTGAAACTGATCGTCCAGCTCGTACGCCGCCCGGACGGCGAATTCCAACGGCTGCCGCTCGAAAGCCAGACGGTCGACGTGCTGGGCCTGCCGATCAGCAAAGTCACGATCCAGGTGGCCGCCGGGCGCAACCTCGCCGTGCTCGTCGAGGCCGCGGTGCGCAATACGATCCTGCAGTTGCGCGGTATCGACACGCTGCGCGATTTCATGGACCGCCAACGCCTCGCAATGCAGGATCCCGACAGCCAGTTGCCCGGCAAGCTCATGTGATCGATGGCCGGACAGGCGCATGCCGCCCCCGCCCATTGTCCGATCGAACGAGGCCCGATGCTGGTGATATGATGAGACGAACGACTCTTCTCCCATGCGTATAGTCCTGATCACCGGCATTTCCGGCTCCGGCAAATCTGTCGCACTGAACGCGCTCGCGGACGCGGGGTATTACTGCGTCGACAACCTGCCGCCGCGCTTTTTGCCGTCGCTCGTGCAATACCTGGCAACCGAGGACGATGGGCAGGAGCGGCTCGCGGTCGCCATCGATGCCCGTTCGAGCGCCTCGCTCGACGAGATGCCCGGCATCATCCGCGATCTGGCCAGCGAACACGATGTGCGCGTGCTGTTCCTCAATGCGAGCACCCAGTCGCTCATCCAGCGCTTTTCCGAAACTCGGCGCCGTCATCCGCTTTCGGGCACGCCGGCGCACGATGCCGATGTCGGATTGCTCGCCTCGCTCGAAGAAGCGATCGAGCGGGAGCGGCACCTGGTGGCGCCGCTCGCGGAGTTCGGGCATCAGATCGATACCAGCAGCTTGCGCGCGAACGTGTTGAGGGCGTGGGTGACCCGCTTCATCGAAGATCAGCGCGAAGGCTTGATGCTGATGTTCGAATCGTTCGGGTTCAAGCGCGGCTTGCCGCTCGACGCCGACTTCGTATTCGATGTGCGCGCTTTGCCGAACCCGTACTACGATGATCGTCTGCGTCCACTGACCGGACGCGATAAAGCGGTCATCGATTACCTGGATGCACTGCCGATCGTTCACGAGATGATCGACGATATTCATACCTTCGTGATGAAGTGGCTGCCGCGGTTCCGCGAAGACAACCGCAGCTACTTGACCGTCGCGATCGGATGCACGGGCGGGCAGCACCGCTCCGTGTTCATCGCGGAGACGCTCGCCGCGCGTCTTGCCCGCGAAGCGACCGTCATCGTGCGGCACCGGGACGCGCCGGTTCAAATCGGCGAATCGTCGAGACTAGTGGCTTAACCCGCCGCGCTCAAGGCAGCGGCTCTTTCGAAGCGTTGCGCCATGTCCTCCAATCCTGCCGTCTACGCCGATCTACCGCTCTTTCCCCTGCACACGGTGCTGTTCCCCGACGGGACCTTGCCGCTTAAGATTTTCGAGGCGCGCTATCTCGACATGGCACGAACGTGCTTGCGCGAGGATGCCCCCTTCGGCGTGTGCCTGCTGAAAAGCGGAAGCGAAGTGGCGCACGGCGACGAGCCCGCCGTGCCCGAAGCAATCGGTTGTCTCGCGCGCATCGAGCATTGCGATGTCGACGAGTTCGGCATGCTGCACGTTCGCGCCCGCGGCACCGGGCGCTTCCGGCTGCTCTCGCACCGGGTGGAAGCGAGCGGTCTGCTCGTCGGCATGGCCGAGCCGCTCGCCCCGGACATTCCGCTCGAAGGCGCCGACGCCCTGGCGAAGTTCGGTGCCTGCGCGGAAGTGCTCGAACGCATCATCGAAACGCTTCGCGAGCGCGACCCGGAGTGTCAGCCGTTCGGCGAGCCGCTGCGCTTCGACGATCCCACGTGGGTCTCGAATCGGCTCTCGGAAGTGTTGCAAATCCCGTTGCGGGCGCGCCAGAGACTCATGGAGCTCGTCGACGTCAACGCTCGCATCGATTGCGTCCACCACTATATGCAGCAGCATCAGTTGCTCTAGCCGGACGGTCGATGTTCGAAGCGCGTGTTTTACGTGAATAGCTCGCCATGGCGCTGGGGCCCCCGCGTCATAGCAACGAGCCCGTCAGGCCCTTGAGCCCCTCGAGCAGCTTGCGCACCGGCGCAGGCACGCCATAGGCGTCGAGTTCGTCCAGCGGCACCCATTCGCTCTGTTCGTCGCGTAGCTCGCTCGCACCTTGCGCCGCGCGCACATCGTAGACCGCCAGGCGCGGTTCGATATCGAGCCTGAAGTGGGTAAACGTATGCGTGAGCGGCGCGAGGCGAGCCAGCGCATTCGTCGCGCCGAGTTCGCCCGCCCGCGCGGCGAGCGCGGCTTCATCGGCCGCTTCGGGCAAGCTCCATAGTCCGCCCCAGATGCCCGTGGGCGGACGCCGTTCGAGCAGCACGGCGGGCCCGTCGCGCAATATCAACATCCAGGTACGGCGAGTGGGAATCGTCTTTTTCGGGCGCGCGACGGGTAGCTCGCGCTGCCGCCCCGTCAAGTTGGCCACGCATTCGGCGGCAAATGGACAGCGCGCACAATCGGGTTTGCCGCGTACGCACAGCGTCGCGCCAAGATCCATCAGACCTTGGGTGTAGGCACTTACTTGGGCGCTGCTGGCGTCCGCGCCCGGCATCAGCGTGTCGGCCAGCGCCCACATGGCTATCTCCACGCGTTTGTCGCCAGGAAATCCGTCGATGCCGAAGATGCGGGCGAGCACACGCTTGACGTTGCCATCGAGGATCGTCGCACGCGCGCCGAATGCGAACGACGCGATCGCAGCCGCAGTCGATCGGCCAATGCCGGGCAGCGTGGCGAGCGCGTCCGGCGATGCCGGAAATTCGCCGCCATGCTGCGCGACGACGACTTGTGCGCAGCGGTGCAAATTGCGCGCACGGGTGTAGTAACCGAGGCCCGCCCAAAGCGCCATGACGTCGTCGACGCTCGCCGCGGCCAGCGCGGCGACATCGGGAAAGCGCGAGAGGAACCGGGCGTAGTAGGGAATCACCGTTGCGACTTGCGTCTGTTGCAACATGATCTCGGAGAGCCAGATCCGATAAGGGTCGCGCGTGTTTTGCCACGGCAGGTCATGACGGCCGTGCCGGCGCTGCCAGGCGATGAGACGCTCGGCAAAGACGGCACGCATCTCGACTGGGGCAGGCGCCGTGCAATCGGGCGCGATCAGAGCAAGGTCGGACATGAGAGAAAAAGTTGAAGTCAGCGCTGGCAATGCGCACAGAAATACGTCGAGCGCTGCCCCTGCACGAGATGCCGGATAGGGGTGCCGCAAACGCGGCACGGCAAGCCGGCCCGGTCGTAGACATGGCAATCGAGCTGGAAGTAGCCGCTTTCGCCGTCGCTGCCGACGAAATCGCGCAGCGTGCTGCCGCCGCGCTCGATCGCCGCGGCAAGCGTGGCGCACACGGCTTGCGCGAGCCGCTCGCAGCGCGTGTTCGACAGGCGACCGGCCGCGGTCGTCGGCCGGATACCGGCTCGAAACAGGCTCTCGGAAGCGTAAATGTTGCCGACGCCTACGACGATGTCTCCCGCCAGGAGCGCCTGCTTGATCGACACCTTGCGCCCGCGCGTGCGCTGGTGAATCAGCGCACCCGTGAACTCGGGCGAGAACGGTTCGACCCCGAGGCCGGCCAACAGCGGATGAGTATCGATGCTGCCAGCGGTGCGCGGATGCCAAAGGACGGCCCCGAAGCGGCGCGGATCGCGGTAGCGCAGCACGAATTCATCGAAGATCCAGTCGATATGGTCGTGCCTGGCTGGCGCCGGAATGCCGGCGTGCGGCAAGACGCGCAGCGTGCCGGTCATGCCGAGATGGACGATGAACCAGCCGGCGTCGATCTCGAACAGCAGGTACTTGCCGCGTCGCCCCACTGCCCTGATCTGCTGCCGGGCCAGCGTGGCCGCGAGTTGCGCCGGAATGGGCCAGCGCAAAGCCGGCGTGCGCACGTCGACGCGCTCCACGCGGCGCCCGCGCACGTAGGGCTCGATACCGCGGCGGGTCACTTCGACTTCTGGCAGCTCTGGCATGTCAATTGGCTGTGAATCACTGGAGATAGGGCGCTACTTGCGCGGTCGAATCTGCGTGTATTGTAGCGAGCGCGTTACAATCGACTGAAACCCTCGAACGGATCTCCATGATTTTGTCCCTGAAGCTGCCTTCGACGCGCCCGGACAGCGTGCGCTCAGCCCGACGCGGCGCCCCTGTCGGCCGGATCGCCGCGGGCCTTGTCACCGCATTCGCGCTCGCCGCGTATCCCGCGTTCGCACAAGATCCGGCGCCGTCCGACGATTCGGCCACGGCCTCATCGAGCACCGACCTTTTCTCTTCCTCGCTGCCCGAGGAGACAAAAGGCTTGCCGGACGTGCCGCTCACGAGCCAGATCGTTTTCCAGGTACTCGCGGCTGAAATCGCATTGCAGCGCAATGAACCGGCGCCGGCTTACCAGACGTATCTGGCGCTCGCTCGGGACACCCACGATCCGCGCATGGCGCAGCGCGCCGCCGAAATCGCCATTGCCGCACAAAGCCCGACCGATGCGCTCGCCGCCGCGCAGCTGTGGCGGCAATACGCGCCCAACTCCGAGCGCGCCGCGCAACTCGACGCGTCGCTGCTCGTGCTGTCGGGCAAGCCCGACGACGCCGAACCGATGCTCGCGGCCGAGTTGGCCAAGGTTCCCGCCGCCGAGCGCGGCAGCTCGATCCTCGCGCTCCAGGTCCTGCTTTCGCGCGGGCCCAACCGCGTGGGCGGATTGCATGTGCTGCAGAACCTGTTGAAGCACGACCTCGATCGGCCCGAGGCATTGACGGCGATCGGCCGCCAGCAATTGCTGGCCGACGACCAGCCGGGTGCACGGACTTCGTTCGTGCAGGCACTCAAACTGAAGCCCGATTACCTGCCTGCGGCGCTCGCGCTTGCGCAAATGGGCCCGGACGCGCGCAACGAAGCGATCGCCTCGTTCGAGTCGGTCGTGAAGCAAAACCCGAAATCGCACGATGCGCGGCTCGCGCTGGCGCAGCTCTATCTGTCGAGCGAACGCGTCGAAGATGCCCAAAAGCAGTTCGAAGCGATGCATAGCCTCGATCCGCACGATCCGACGCCGCTCATGGCGTTGGGTCTCATCAAGATCCAGCAAAAGCAGTACGACGCGGCTCAGAAATACCTGAAGCAGTACGCCGATCTCACGGAGAAGACCCCGGGTGCCGACGCCGGGCAGGCTTACATCTTCCTCGCGCAGTTGGCCATCGAGCAGAAGAACGAGGCGCAAGCCGCCAAGTGGCTCGATAAGGTTACGCCGGACAGCCCGCGCTATGTTTCGGCCCGTGTCACGCGCGCGCAGTTGCTTGCGAAGCAAGGCAAGATCGACGATGCGCGCAAGATGCTCGCCGATCTGCAAAGCCCCGATCCTCGCGCGCAGGCGCTCATCGCGCGCACCGACGCCGCAATCCTGTTCGATGCGAAGCGTTACGGCGAGGCCGAAGCGCGCCTCACGGCCGCTAACGACGCGTTCCCCGACGATCCCGAAATCCTCTACGACCTGGCCATGGCCGCGGAGAAAAACGGGCATTTCGAGCTCATGGAGTCGAAGCTGCGGCAGCTCATCAAGGACCAGCCCGATAATCCCCAAGCTTATAACGCACTCGGCTATTCGCTTGCGGACCGCAATCAACATCTCGACGAAGCCGAAAAGCTGATCGAGAAAGCTTCCTCGCTCGCGCCGAACGACGCATTCATCATGGACAGCCTCGGTTGGGTCAAGTACCGCCGTGGCGACACGAACGACGCGGCGCGGCTTTTGCGCAAGGCATACGATCTGCAGCCGAACGCCGAAATCGGCGCACACCTCGGCGAAGTGCTCTGGAAGAGCGGAGACCAGGCCAAAGCGAAGGCCGCCTGGCGCGACGCCCGCAAGCTCGAGCCTGACAACGATACGCTCGTGAAGACACTCAAACGCTTCCAGGTCAACACCAACGATCTCTGATGGCTTTTTGTTTCCCCCTTCGTTCTCCTCTTCGTTCGTTCGTCGCGGCGGCACTTGCGGTCGCGGCGATTTCCGGTTGCTCCGTCGCGCCGACGCGCGGGCCCTCCACGTCGAACGCGGCGACATCGCTCTCGACACAGACGAACCGCGCCTACCGGGGCCGCTTCTCGGTCAGCTACACCGATGTCAACGGCCGGCCCCGCAATGCATACGGCAACTTCGACTGGCAGGAGCAAGGCGACACGGTCACGCTGCAACTGCTGAACCCGTTCGGCCAGACGCTCGCGATCGTGACGTCGTCGCCTTCCGCCGCGACGCTCGAGTTGCCGAATCGCCAACCGATGACGGCTGACGATGTCGGGACGCTGATGCGCAACGCGCTCGGCTTTTCGCTGCCCGTCGAAGGCCTGCGCTATTGGTTGCAACCGTCGCCGGCGCCGACTTCGCACGCGAAGACGGTGTCCGATCCGCAGGTCCAGTCGCGCCTCAAGGAGATCGATCAGGACGGTTGGACCATCCAGTACGTAAGCTACGCCGATGCACCCGAAACTGGCGTCAAGCGCGTCGATCTGACGCGCCGCGAACCGCCACTGGACATCAAGCTGGTCCTGGACCGATGACACCACCCCGCGCGAACCCTACACGCGAAGCATGATCGAAACGACCGAATCGCTGCGGGACTGCCAGGCCCCCGCCAAGCTCAATCTGTTCCTGCATATCACCGGCCGTCGGCCGGACGGCTATCACGCGCTCCAATCGGTGTTTCAGCTGCTCGATTGGGGCGATACGCTGCATTTCACGCTGCGCTCCGACGGCGAGATACGCCGCCGGAGCGCCATTGCCGGAGTGCCTGAGGAAAGCGATCTCGTGGTCCGCGCGGCGAAACTGCTCAAAGCGCAAACGGGGAGCCGCCTCGGGATCGATATCGAAATCGAGAAACGGCTGCCGATGGGTGCCGGGCTGGGCGGCGGCAGCTCCGATGCCGCAACGACGCTGCTCGCGCTGAATCGGCTCTGGAAGCTCGGCTTGTCGCGCGAAACGCTCTGCTCGCTCGGGCTTACGCTCGGCGCCGACGTTCCGTTTTTCGTCTTCGGCCGCAATGCGTTCGCCGAAGGCGTCGGCGAGGCCCTGCGGCCCGTCGCCCTGCCATCGCGCTACTTTCTCGTCGTGACGCCTAAAGTCCACGTGCCGACGGCAGCGATTTTTTCCGACAAGTCGTTGACACGGGATTCCGAACCCGTCACAATTACGGACTTTCTCGCACAGCAAAGTTGCGATGCAAGATGGCCTGACAGCTTCGGCCGGAATGACATGCAGCCCGTTGTCGTGGGAAAATACGCGGAAGTCGCGCAGGTGCTGGAGTGGTTCGATCGCGTCGCACCCGCGCGGATGACTGGATCGGGTTCAAGCGTTTTTGCCGCCTTCACCAGCATCGCCGAAGCGGAAGCGGCACAAGCCAAACTGCCAGCAGGTTGGACGAGCGCCGTGGTACGGAGTCTGGATACGCATCCACTCCTCGCTTTCGCGTCATGAGTTTTCGCCTCGCCGGAGGTCAGTCGCAATCCGGCGAAGCTCAGAGTCAGTGTAGGGGAGTCGCCAAGTTGGTCAAGGCACCGGATTTTGATTCCGGCATGCGAGGGTTCGAGTCCTTCCTCCCCTGCCAAACATTCCCGCAGTCCCCGCCTCCAGCAGCAGGTGCATGATGAGCAGCCATGACGGCCTGATGGTTTTTACTGGCAACGCGAATCCGGCGCTTGCGCAAGAAGTCGTCAGAATTCTCGGCATACCCCTCGGCAAAGCCATGGTCAGCCGTTTCTCGGACGGCGAGATCCAGGTCGAGATCCAGGAAAACGTGCGCGGCAAGGATACGTTCGTGCTCCAGTCCACCTGCGCGCCGACGAACGACAATCTGATGGAGCTGATGATCATGGTCGATGCGCTCAAGCGCGCCTCGGCCGGTCGCATCACCGCCGCCATCCCCTACTTCGGCTATGCCCGGCAGGATCGCCGCCCGCGCTCTGCGCGCGTGGCGATTTCGGCGAAGGTCGTGGCGAACATGCTGGAAATCGCCGGTGTCGAGCGGATCATCACGATGGATCTGCACGCCGACCAGATTCAAGGCTTCTTCGACATTCCCGTCGATAACATCTACGCGACGCCGGTGCTGCTCGGCGATCTGCGCAAGCAGAACTACGAGAACCTGCTCGTGGTATCGCCCGACGTCGGCGGTGTGGTACGTGCGCGTGCGCTCGCGAAACAGCTCAATTGCGATCTGGCCATCATCGACAAGCGCCGTCCGAAAGCGAACGTCGCCGAAGTGATGAACATCATCGGCGAAGTCGAGGGCCGGACCTGCGTGATCATGGACGACATGGTCGATACGGCCGGTACGCTGTGCAAGGCCGCACAGGTGCTCAAGGAGCGCGGCGCGAAGCAGGTCGTCGCTTACGCAACGCACCCGGTGCTCTCCGGCGGCGCGGCCGAACGGCTGACGAATTCCGCGCTCGACGAGCTCGTCGTGACGGACACGATTCCGCTCAGCGACGAATCTCGCGGTTGCGAGAAAATCCGCTCGCTCTCGTGCGCGGGGCTGCTGGCGGAGACGTTCTCGCGCATCCGCCGCGGCGATTCGGTGATGTCGCTGTTCGCCGAAAGCTGAGCATCACGAACAAGACATGACTGGAGGCGCTGCTTCGTGCAGCGCCTTTGGCTTGAGAGGCACCTTCCTATCGGATGTGCCGCGTTACCATGGGGCCGATGCGCCAAATGCGCCGATGCCCCGTTTCACTGCCTGGTCGCGGGCAGTTATGGAGATTGAACATGAAAGTCGTCGCTTTCGAGCGCAACAAGCAAGGTACGGGTGCGAGCCGCCGCCTGCGCAATTCCGGCAAGACGCCGGGAATCGTGTATGGCGCCAACAGCGAGCCGCAACTGATCGAACTCGATCACAACGCCCTCTGGCACGCCCTGAAGAAGGAAGCGTTCCACTCGTCGATCCTCGATCTCGAAGTGGCCGGCAAGTCGCAAGCCGTGCTGCTGCGCGATGTGCAATACCATCCGTTCCGCCAGATCGTGCTCCATGTGGACTTCCAGCGCGTCGATGCGAACAAGAAGCTGCATACGAAGGTGCCCGTGCACTTCATGAACCAGGAAACGAACCCTGCCGTGAAGCTCGGCGGTGCGGTGATCTCGCACGTCGTGACCGAAGTGGAAATCGAGTGCCTGCCTGGCGATCTGCCTGAGTTCGTCGAACTCGATCTCGCGAAGATCGAAGCGGGCCAGTCGCTGCACGCGAAGGACATCGTATTGCCCAAGGGCGTGTCGCTGACGGCTCACATCGAAGCCGACAATCCGGTGATCGCCGCTGCTGCGGTGCCGGCCGGTGCCGTGTCGAGCGAAGCCGCTGCCGAAGGCGAAGGCGAGACGCCGGCCGCCTAAGGATTTCGTCGATCGATATCCTCTCGATCCGTTTCAATAGGACGGACGACGTGACCCGCCGCGGCATGCCCGGCGGGTTTTTTTATCATCTTTCGGCCGGTGGCTATAGCTGTGGGCTGTGGGCTGATGGCTGAGACGAACCATGATCAAGCTGATCGTCGGGCTCGGTAACCCGGGTGCCGAATACACCGCGACACGCCACAATGCGGGCTTCTGGCTCGTCGATCAACTCGCGCGTGACGCCGGCGCGACGCTGCGCGACGAGCGGCGCTTTCACGGCTTTTATGCCAAAGCGCGACTCTTCGGCGAAGAAGTCCATCTGCTCGAGCCGCAAACCTACATGAACCGCTCGGGTCAGTCGGTCGTTGCGCTCGCGCATTTCTTCAAGATACTGCCCGACCAGATCCTCGTCGCTCACGACGAACTCGATCTGCCGCCCGGCGCCGTCAAGCTCAAGCTCGGTGGTGGCAGCGGCGGCCATAACGGCCTCAAGGACATTTCCGCGCATCTCTCGTCGCAGCAGTATTGGCGCCTGCGCATCGGCATCGGACATCCGCGCGACCTCATTCCCGAGGCTTCGCGCGCGGGCGCAAAACCCGATGTCGCGAACTATGTGTTGAAGCCCCCCCGCAAGGACGAGCAGGAAGTCATCGATACGGCAGTCGAACGGGCGCTAGCCGTCATGCCGCACGTGGTGAAAGGGGAATTGGAGCGGGCGATGATGCAGTTGCATCGTACAGCGTGATACGGTGCGTGTGAGCAGGTCCGCTCGGCTGCTGCGTGTGTAGGCGGGACGACACGAACCGCGAATCACCCGGCCTTGTTATCGGCGTCGTTCTCGTTCTTGTTTGCGCTGTTGTTCCCGCTGCCGCCGCCGTTCGTTGCTGCGGCTTTCGCCGCCTGCAGGTTGCGATATTTGACCAGCAATTCGTCAGCGCTTTCCACATGTTGCGGATCGCGCGGGATGCACTCGACGGGACAAACCTGCTGACACTGCGGCTCATCGAAATGGCCAACGCATTCCGTGCACTTCGACGGGTCGATCACATAGATTTCCGGTCCCATCGAAATTGCGTCGTTCGGACACTCGGGCTCGCACACGTCGCAATTGATGCATTCGTCGGTAATAATCAGGGCCATACTGCCGCAAACCTTCCTGAAAGACTCCCCATTATAGCTTCACCGTTCCAGGCCCGATGGACGGCGATGACGGCGCAGGGCCGCGAGCGTCACGGCACCCCAGAATGCGGCCCCATCTGGGCGACTTTGTCCTTCAGCCACTTTTCGACCGAGGGAAACACGAACTTGCTCACGTCGCCGCCCAGCTGTGCAATCTCGCGCACGATCGTGCCCGAAATGAACTGATACTGATCCGACGGCGTCATGAACATCGTTTCCACGTCAGGCAGCAAATAGCGGTTCATGCCGGCCATCTGGAACTCGTATTCGAAATCGGAGACCGCGCGCAGCCCTCGCACGATCACGCGTGCGTTGTTTGCCCGTACGAAGTCCTTGAGCAGCCCGCTGAAGCTCATTATTTGCACGTTGGAATAATGCCCGAGCACCTCTTGAGCGATGTCCAGCCGCTCTTGCAGTGCGAAAAACGGCTTCTTGTTGCGGCTGTCCGCAACACCGACCACGAGCGTGTCGAATATGCTCGCCGCGCGGCGCACGAGGTCCTCATGACCTCGGGTGAGCGGGTCGAACGTACCCGGGTACACGGCGACTACCATGGACATCTCCTCTCGTTATCCGGCGGGGCGCCCCGCCATCCGCGGGCCGCTGCGGACCGGGAGCGGCTTACTGCCCGCCCGGTATCGCGTTCGAAACGGGCATTATTCATCATTTTCGCGCTGCAGCAAATGATAGTGGACCGCGCCGGCTTTGCCGCGGCGGACAATGTGCCACCCCGCGAGCAATGGATCGGCTTCGTCGAGCGGCTCGCCCGACTCGACATACAGCCAGCCGTCGTCCGCGACGAGCGGTAGGGCGAGTTCCAACGCACGCGAAAGCATCCCCTCACCGAAGGGCGGATCGAGAAAAACCACGTCGAACG
Source organism: Paraburkholderia sp. NMBU_R16 (assembly GCF_013282575.1). Lineage (GTDB taxonomy): Bacteria > Pseudomonadota > Gammaproteobacteria > Burkholderiales > Burkholderiaceae > Trinickia. Next base: position 105,010 of record NZ_JAAAYE010000002.1, on the reverse strand, counting down.
ATTGCGGAGCGAGGCTTGCAGCCAGCTTCAGGCCATCGGCCTCGGCAATCTCGATCGCGCGCGCGGCCAAACGCGCCTGGTTCTCGCGTAGCTGCCTCGCGGCGCGCGCGTTGCGCTCGACCATGACGACCCGCTCGGCCCCTCGCGATGCGGCTTCGAACCCCAGCGCACCGCTGCCCGCGAAAAGGTCCAGACAACGTTGACCGTCGAGCCGCTGGCCCAGCCAATTGAAGAGCGTTTCCCGGACGCGGTCGGGCGTCGGGCGCAGACCTTCGAGATCGAGCACGGGCAACGGCGTGCGCTTCCAGTCGCCGCCGATGATACGGACGGTATGGCCTTTGCCGCGGGCGGCTGCTTGCTGCGGCGTGCGCGAATGAGAAGTGGAGCGAGGCATCGAACGGAACTCGAGTGAAACAGGCAAGCGCACACGACGACAGCGCCGCTCAGTACGCAACGGCGCCCACGTTACCACAGCATCTACCGTGACGCGCCGTTCGGCGCGGGCGATGCAAGCCGCCTCGACGGCGCCTGATAAAATAGCGATCTCTTATCGCGCAGCGCGGGCCGCGTCATCTGTCCCGCCGGCGACACGCGCCACCGCAAGCGTCGCGGCGCACCAAGCCCAATCCACCGTCCAGGCCATGTTCAGTTTTCTCAAGCGATTCAAGGGCTCGAAAGCGCCCGAAACCGTCGAGGCGCCACCAGCGCCCGCCGCCGAACAACCGGCCGCCGAGCCGGCGCCCACGCCGGCCCCGGCAACTGCTCGTACACCCACCGACGACCCAGTGCGCGCTCCGCAAGCCGAGCCGCAAGCTCTGCCGCGAGCCGACACACCAACCGCGCGCGGTTCGCAACCGGAGCCGCAGCCGCAGCCGGCTCAGCCGCCGCTGCAACCGATGTCCGGCGCCGGGGCGCAACCGTTCCTCGAGCGGGCGGAGCCATTGGACGAGTCCGCAAACGAGGTCGTCGAGATCGTCCCTCCCCCCGCCCCCGAGCCTGCCGCAAAGCAATCATGGCTTTCACGGCTGAAGGCCGGCCTGTCGAAGACGAGCGCAGGGCTGACTGGTATTTTCGTCGGGACGAAGATCGACGATGCGCTCTACGAGGAGCTCGAAACCGCGCTACTGATGTCGGATGCCGGGGTCGAAGCGACGGAATACCTGCTCGGAGCCCTACGCGAGAAGGTCCGTGCCGAACGCCTCACCGATCCGCAGCAAGTGAAGTCGGCCCTGCGTTCGCTGCTCGTCGAGCTACTGAGTCCGCTCGAAAAGTCGTTGGTGCTGGGACGTGCGCAGCCGATGGTCATGATGATCGCCGGCGTCAACGGCGCCGGAAAAACGACGAGCATCGGGAAGCTGGCGAAGCATTTGCAACGGTTCGAGCAGTCGGTGTTGCTCGCGGCCGGCGACACCTTCCGCGCAGCCGCCCGCGAGCAGCTCACGATCTGGGGCGAGCGCAACAACGTGACCGTCGTATCGCAGGAAAGCGGCGACCCGGCGGCCGTGATATTCGATGCGGTAAGCGCTGCGCGCGCCCGCAAGATCGATGTCGTCATGGCCGATACGGCAGGTCGTCTGCCCACGCAGCTTCATTTGATGGAGGAGTTGCGCAAGGTCAAACGCGTGATCGGCAAGGCGATGGAGGGCGCGCCGCAAGAAGTGTTGCTCGTGATCGATGCCAACACGGGGCAGAACGCGCTCGCGCAAGTGAAGGCCTTCGACGATGCGCTTTCACTGACCGGCCTCATCGTCACGAAACTCGATGGAACGGCAAAAGGCGGCATTTTGGTCGCGATCGCGCGCCAACGACCGGTGCCGGTCTACTTCATCGGCGTGGGCGAGAAAGTCGATGACTTGCAGCCCTTCAGCGCCGAAGAGTTCGCCGACGCCCTGCTCGGCTGAATGTTGCCGCCTGTGGCCGGGGCTGCGGCCTCACTCCGCGTCCGGCTGCGCGCCGGGCGCGGCACGCGCGAACGCATCGAGCCCGCTTGCGTGCTCGTAGAGACGATGCAATGTCGGATAGGGCGCGAGATCGATCTTGAACCGCAGCGCGTTGAATATTTGCGGTACGAGGCAAATATCGGCGAGCGTCGGCGTATCGCCGAATACGAACGTGCCTGTACGCGGATCCGCCGATAGCCGTGCCTCCAGCGACGCGAAACCGTTTTCGATCCAATGCCGGTACCAGCCGTTCTTGGCCTCCTCGGAAACACCCATTTCGCGCACGAGATAGCGCAGCACGCGCAGATTATCGAGCGGATGGATCTCGCAGGCGATCTGCAAAGCAATGGCCCGCACATACGCTCGATCCACGGCCGCCGCGGGCAAAAGCGGTGGACTCGGATGCGTTTCCTCGAGGTATTCGATGATCGCGAGCGACTGCTGCAATACCACGTCGTCCCCGTCCACAAGCGTCGGCACGATGGCGTCCGGACTGATTTTGCGGTAATCGGCCGTGAGCTGCTCGCCGCCCGCGCGCAGCAGATGCACGGGCATGTACTCGTACGGCAGATTCTTCAAATTGAGCGCAATGCGCACACGGTATGCGGCCGAACTCCGGAAGTAGCTGTAAAGCTTCATGGTCGACTCCGACGATGCGCACGCTCACACAACGCGTACGCTGAATTCTCCGAGACCATCGATGCCACCCGTCATCGAATCGCCCTTGACGATCGCGCCCACACCTTCGGGGGTGCCTGTAAAGATCAGGTCGCCCGGGTGCAACTCGAACAACGTCGACAGATAAGCGATCGTTTCCGGCGTCGACCAGATCAGTTGCGATACATCGGAGCGCTGTTTCTCGATGCCGTTCACTTTGAGCCAGATGGCGCCCCGATCGATGTGGCCAACTCGCGCGACTGGGTGGATCGGGCCGGTCGGCGCCGAATGATCGAAGCCTTTTGCGGTTTCCCAGGGCCGTCCCAGCTTTTTCGCTTCGGCCTGGAGATCGCGCCGCGTCATGTCGAGCCCGAGCGCGTAACCGTAGACGTGCTCGAGCGCGCGCTCGACGGGAATGTCCCGCCCGGCCTTGCCGATCGCAACGACGAGTTCCATTTCGTAATGGACATTGGCCGAGCACGACGGATACGGAAATTCGGCCGTTGCGCCCGGCGCCACGTTCAGGACTGCGTCGGCCGGCTTCGAGAAAAAGAACGGCGGCTCGCGGTCCGGATCATGGCCCATTTCGCGCGCGTGCGCCTCGTAATTGCGTCCGACGCAATAGACGCGGCGCACGGGGAAGCGCCGGCCAGTACCCGAAGTGCCGGTCGTTTCCGCGACCGGCACCGAGACGGTGGGCGCCGGAGCAAACACGTAATCCATTCCCCTCTCCCTGCAATGAAAGAAACGAGTTTAACGCGCGTGCAGGTGCTACGGCTTGCAAGATCGCGGCGAATGCTGTACTCAATGAGGTTGCACAGCCTACTTAATTTCGACGGGTTCTCGTTGCACCCGCTTTCTGACATGACCGAATCCGCCGCCTCGCCCGGCACCTTTGCCTGCGCCCGTTTCATCAAGGAAATCGGACGCGGTCCGAACGGAGCCCGCGCTCTCTCGCCGGAAGACACGCACGCGTTGTATGGCGCGATGCTCGATGGCCGCGTCTCGGATATCGAGCTAGGCGCGGTTTTGCTCGCCTACCGGCTCAAAGGTGAGACGGCTGCGGAACTCGCGGCCATGCTCGAGGCCGCGCAAGCGTCGTTCGCATTACTGCGCGTGCCGGGAGGCGAAAGCCGGCCCGTGTCCATTCCGAGCTACAACGGCGCGCGCAAGCAGCCCAACCTGGTGCCGCTGCTCGCGCTGCTGCTCGCGCGCGAGGGCGTGCCGACACTCGTGCACGGCGTGAGCACGGATGCCGGGCGGGTGACGAGCGCGGAGATTTTCGAGAGGCTGGGCATCGCAGCGGCCAACTCGCATCCGGAGATCGAGGCGCAGTTGGCCAACCGCGCGCTCGCCTTCGCGCCGATCGAGGTGTTGGCGCCGAAGCTCGCGCGCCTTTTGGCACTGCGCCGGATCATGGGCGTGCGCAATTCGACGCATACGCTCGTGAAAATCCTGCAGCCGTTTGCGTCCCCGGGCCTGCGGCTCGTCAACTATACGCATCCGGAGTATCGCGAGAGCCTTGCCGAACTTTTCGTCGCGCATCCCGCAGCAGCCGTTGGCGGCGCGTTGCTCGCACGCGGCACCGAGGGCGAGGCTGTGGCCGACACGCGCCGTCAGGTCCAGATCGACTGGCTGCATGACGGCGTGGCCGAAACGCTCGTCGCGGCCGAGCGCAGTTCGTCCGAAGCGCAACCGGCCGCTCTGCCGGAATCGCGCGATGCGGATACGACGGCAGCCTGGACCCAGGCCGTGCTGGACGGCCGGCAGCCCGTGCCGCCCACGCTCGCGCGCCAGGTGGAGACGATCGTGCGGGTGGTGCGGCAGGTTTAGCCGAACGGCGACGGTTGACAGCGTCGCCGTCGCTGACATACAGTGCGCTTCATGCGTTCCATTTCGAACACCCTCCGAATTACCTCCGGCCGACTAGCGCGGCCTCTATCGCTACGACTAGCGTAAGCCAGCCGTAGCGCCGCGTGTCGTTTGCGCGGTCCTCCTGCAGTTCCCGCAGTTCCGTTTCGCCCAAACCGCAGTTCCCTACAAACCGTAGTCGTCAGCATTCGGCCGAATACCGTTCGGGCGAATCGCGAAAAGCGCCGGCGCATTGTGCGCCCCGGTACGCCTGGCCAGCCGCCGAGCCTGCCTCGCGTTTCGCAGACGACGCAACGAAAGAGGTTCGCCATGCTCCGCAATCCCGCCGGGAAGTACCGACCGTTTCAGCCTGTTCGCCTCGCCACGCGCAAGTGGCCGAGCCGGACGATCGAGTCCGCGCCGATCTGGATGAGTACCGATCTTCGCGACGGCAATCAGTCGCTGATCGACCCGATGACCATCGAGCAGAAGCTCGAGTTCTTCGAGATGCTGATTGCCATCGGTTTCAAGGAGATCGAGGTCGGCTTCCCGTCGGCTTCGCAAACGGACTTCGACTTCGTACGCAAGCTGATCGACGAGCAGCGGATTCCTGAAGACGTGACGATCGAAGTCCTCGTGCAGTCACGCGCCGATCTCATCGCGCGCACATTCGAAGCACTCGAAGGCGCCCCACGCGCCATCGTCCATCTGTACAACGCGATCTGCCCCTCGTTCAGGCGCATCGTGTTCGATGCTTCGAAGGAAGACGTCAAAGCGCTCGCTGTCGAGGGCACACGGCTCATCAAGGAAGAGGCCCAACGACGGCCCGGCACGCGCTGGACGTTTCAATACTCGCCGGAGACGTTCAGCATGACCGAACTCGCCTTCGCGCGTGAAGTCTGTGACGCTGTCGCGCAAACGTGGGCGCCGACGCGCGAGCACAAGATGATCCTGAATCTTCCAGCCACGGTCGAAGCCGCTACGCCCAATGTGTTCGCCGACCAGATCGAATGGATGGATCGCAACCTTGCCTGGCGCGACAGCATCGTGCTCTCGGTGCATCCGCACAACGATCGGGGCACGGCAGTCGCAGCGGCCGAGCTGGCGTTGCTCGCGGGAGCCGAGCGCATCGAAGGGTGCCTGTTCGGCAACGGCGAGCGCACGGGCAACGTCGATCTCGTGACGCTTGCGCTGAACCTTTATACGCAAGGCATCGATCCGGGCCTCGATTTCTCCGATATCGATGCGGTGCGCCGCGTCGTGGAGCGTTGCAACGCAATACCCGTACATCCGCGCCACCCCTACGCGGGCGATCTCGTCTTCACAGCCTTCTCCGGCTCGCACCAGGACGCGATCCGCAAAGGCTTCGCGCGGCGATCGGCCGAGGGAGCTTGGGAAGTGCCGTACCTGCCCATCGATCCGGCGGACCTCGGTCGCAGCTACGATGCCGTCATACGCGTGAACAGCCAATCGGGCAAAGGCGGCTCGACATTCCTGCTCGAGCGCGGGCTCGGCTTTGCGCCACCGCGCCGCCTGCAAATCGAATTCAGTCATGTGGTGCAGCAAATCGCCGACGAATCCGGCGTCGAAGTCACGGGCGAAGCGATCTGCGAACGGTTCGCCCGCGAATATCTCGGCGTGCGGGGACCGGCCACGCGCACTGACGCGGCCACGGTACGTTGGCAGCGTCGCGAAGCGGCCCGTATCGGCGCGGACTCGGCGCAAGCGACGGGCGATGCACTCGTCGAAGCGGTGGCGCGTGCACTCAGCGCCGAGGCAGCCTGCCCAATCGATGTCTGCTCGTACGAGACTGCACGCACGGCCGACGGTGCATGGGCCGCATTCGTCGGCTGTCGTGCGGGCAGCGCGCCGCTGCGTTTCGGCGTCGGCGTGCATGCCGATGCCGCGACAGCCGCGGTGGACGCGCTCATCAGCGCGGTGAACAGGTTCGAGTGGAGCGACGACGAGCGTCAGGCGGCAGCGTGAGGCGAATACGCTGCCGGTAAGAGGGCACGCACGCGCCGGCGCGTCATTCGAGCGCGCAGCGCGTCGCGTGCCACGCCACGAGACGCCATTGGCCACCTTCTTGCGCCTGAATGGCCGTATAGGCGATCGGATAGAGCAAGGCGCCGTTGTTCGCTTCCATTTCGATCAGTGCGCGCCCCGTCACCACACAGGTCTCGCTGCCGACGGGCAGCACGTCTTGCGATTGCACTTCGATTTGCCGGTAGCGCCGTCGACCCGCGGAGATGGCGTCGATGAATTGCTGCTTCGTCTCGCGCTTGCCGTTGGTATGAACGAAGCTCACGTTCTCGGACAGCAGCTCGTTGAGCATCGGCACGTCGCCGTCGACCATCGCACGAAACCGGTCGCGCTCGAGCACGCGAATCGCTTCGATCATCTTTGCCGCCATCGCTCAGCTCCCATGCACCCGAATGCCGCACGGGACATTCGCGTCAGAAGTTGTATTGCAGATATAGCTGGCTGAAATTTATACCAGGATTCGGCTCTTTGATACCGGCATTCGACACATGTTGAAATCGAAAGCCGGCCTGGTACTGCTGGTGGCCGCCGAATTGCGCGCCGACGCCAACGATCTCGGTGAACTGAAAGGCCGTCCCCATCGAATATCCATCCTTGATCGTCACACGTGAGAGCCCGCGCACACCCGCGCCCGCTTCGATGAATGGGCGAACGGCGCCGGCGCTTTTGATGAAGCGGATCATGGGCTGCACACCGAACGCGTAGACGTCATGACGCGACGTTCCATTGCCCGGGTGCCAATAGTCCACATGGGCTTCGCCGACGAGAGAAAAATGCCAGCCGCCCATCTCCCACCAATTGATGCCCGGGTCCCAGACGAGGCCCAGGTCGAGCTTGTTGACATCGTGCTCGCCAAATCCTCCTCCGAGCTGCACGCCGAAAGTATCGGCCCGCGCGAGGCCCGGTGCCGCGGCAAGCGTGGTGGCCGCCGCCAGTGCCGCTATGACGAAAACGCTCGAGGGACGTTGCCGGATCCGGTTCTTCTTTTTCATTCGCATACTCCGAAGGGGCTCTTTGATGATCGGGCCACTACCACGCGCCATGCGGCCCGAAGCGCGTCTATCTTACGGTATGGTTTTTCGGCGCGTCGTATCGTCTCGCGCAATACACAATCTCGCAAACAGCGCGTCCGCCCGTTCGATTCCGCCCCAATTGCACTGCCCGCTTTCCCCGATCCGCGGCCCATCCACGACCAATGGAGTAGAATCAGCTATCGACTCTACTGAATCGATAGCATCATGGAACTTCCGGCGCGATTTGAGACTCCAAGACTTAGCACTCGGCTTCCGGGAGTGCTAATATCCCCCGGAGTCGTACTTGTGACTGAGCGGTAGTCCGATTTCAAGGAGTTTCCTACGTGAGCAACGCAATGACCCTTCCGAGCCCTCTCGCCCCGGCGTCCGCCATGGCCGCTTCGGCAGGTGCTCTGACGCTCGCGCCAACGTCGATGCTGCCCGGCCAGCTGGGCAACATCGACGCCTACATCCAGGCTGTCAACCGCATTCCGATGCTGACGGCGGAGCAAGAGCGCCGGTTCGCCACCGAATTTCGCCTGCACAACAACCTCGATGCCGCGCGTCAGCTTGTGCTGTCGCACCTGCGTCTCGTCGTGTCGATCGCACGCAATTATCTCGGCTACGGTCTGCCCCATGCGGATCTCATCCAGGAAGGCAACATCGGGCTGATGAAGGCGGTCAAACGGTTCGATCCCGAGCAAAACGTGCGCCTGGTGTCGTACGCGATCCACTGGATCAAAGCGGAGATCCACGAATACATTCTGCGCAACTGGCGCATGGTGAAGGTCGCGACGACGAAGGCGCAACGCAAGCTGTTCTTCAATCTGCGCAGCCATAAGCAAGGGCTGCAAGCGTTCTCGCCCGACGAGATCGAAGGCCTCGCGAAAGAGCTCAACGTCAAACGCGAAGAAGTCACCGAAATGGAAACGCGGCTCTCCGGCGGGGACATCGCGCTCGAAGGGCACGTCGAAGACGGCGAGGAATCGTACGCGCCGATCGCCTATCTGGCGGACGCGCACAGCGAGCCCACCGCCGTGCTGGCCGCCCGCCAACGCGACAAGCTGCAAACGGACGGCATCGCCGAAGCGCTCGATTCGCTCGACGCACGCAGCCGCCGCATCATCGAAGCGCGCTGGCTCAACGTCGATGATGACGGATCGGGCGGCTCGACGCTGCATGAACTCGCCGCAGAGTTCGGCGTGTCGGCCGAGCGGATTCGTCAGATCGAAGCGAGTGCGATGAAAAAGATGCGCAACGCGCTGGCCGCGTACGCTTGATTCTCGTCGACCCCGCCCTTTCGGCGGGCTAAAAGAAAGAGCGGCATCAGGTTACCCTGGCCGCTCTTTTTCATTGCCCGAAGCGAGTTCGGGCGCGCACGGGCGTCAGACGGGCTGCGGCGACGCGCCCGCGGCAGGCGGCAGGCGCGTGGCCAGTTGCTTGGCGTAGCGCTGCGCGGCAGCACCGCAGACGATGTGGAACGTATCGGCCGATACCCAGGCAACGTCGAGCTCCCCAAGTCGCTGGCGATCGACAGCGCCCGGATCGCGTACGACTACGCGCAACCGCGTGGCCGCAACGGCATCGAGTGCCGCGACGTTCGTCGCACCGCCGAACACTGCGAGCCAGCGCATCGGATCGGGATCGAGCGGTCCCCTCGGTCCCTGCTCGGCCCCCGCAGCGGCCGGCGCGGATTTCCCTGCGGGACCCGCCATGGCCGCACGGATCTCGTCGGCGATCATGTCGGCTTCCGGCCCGATGACGACCTGCACGTTGCGCGCATCGCGCTTGAGCACGCCGCGTGCGCCGATGGCCTTCAGCTGCGGCTCCGAAATTTTCTCGGCGTCGACCACCGAAAGGCGCAGGCGCGTCGTGCAGGCGTCGACGAGCGTCAGGTTCGAAGCACCGCCGAGCGCAGCGATGTAGCGCACGGCACGCGGCGCTGCCGCGCCCGCCGTCGGCGCGACATAACCGCCAGCCGCGAACGGTTCGACCTGGGCGTCGGTCGTCGCGGGTTCGCGCCCCGGTGTGGCCATGTTGAACTTGCGGATGAAGAACCGGAAGAGCCCGTAGTAGACCGCCGCGTAGACGAGTCCGATCGGAATCGCAAGCCAGCCTTTCGTCGACAACCCGTAGTTCAGGACGTAGTCGATCGCGCCGGCGGAGAACGTGAAGCCCAGGTGGATGCCGAGCGCCTGACAGATCGCGAGCGAAAGGCCTGTGAGCAACGCGTGGATCACATAGAGCACCGGTGCGAGGAACATGAAGCTGAACTCGACGGGTTCCGTCACGCCTGTCAGAAATGATGTCAGCGCCATCGAAAACAGCAGGCCGCCCACCATCGCGCGGCGCTCCTTCGGCGCTTCGTGCAGCATCGCGAGGCACGCCGCCGGCAGGCCGAACATCATGATCGGGAAAAAGCCCGTCATGAAGCCGCCCGCGGTGGGATCGCCCGCAAAGAAGCGATGGAGATCGCCCGTCACCGCCGCGCCGCCGCCCGGAGGCGTGAACGTGCCGAATACGAACCAGGCGAGCGAATTGATGATGTGATGCAGGCCCGTCACGAGCAGCAATCGGTTCAGCGTGCCATAGACGAATACGCCGATCGCACCGGCCGTCGTGAGCCAGTGGCCCGTCGCGTCGATGGCCGCCTGCACGGGTTGCCAGACGTACCCGAAGACGATGCCCAACACCACACAGGCCAGCCCGGTCACGATCGGCACGAAGCGCTTGCCGCCGAAGAACGCCAGATAATCGGGCAGCTTGATGTCCTTGTAGCGGTTATAGAGCATCCCCGCCACGATCCCCGCGATGATTCCCGACAGCACGCCCATGTTGAGCTTGTCGTTGATGTCCTTCATCACGGCGATTTCGATCAGATAGCCGATCGCACCCGCCAATGCGGCAACGCCATTGTTGTCCTTCGCGAAGCCCACCGCCACGCCGATCGCGAACAGCAACGGCAGATTGTCGAAGATCGTGCCGCCCGCGTCGGCAATCATCTTGATGTTCAGCACGTCGGCCTGGCCGAGGCGCAGCAAAATGCCCGCGACCGGCAGCACCGCAATCGGCAGCATCAGCGCTCGCCCTAGCCGCTGGACCTTCAAAAATGGATTTCCGTCCATGAGTGCCTCCAATGTCTTCTCGTCGTCGATGCTTGTTTGGGTGCGATGCCGGCTGCTCGAAAAAGCGCGGCGCGCCTAGTCGAGCGGCCAGATTTCGCGGCTTGCTGCTCTTACCGCCTGTGCCGAGTCGAGCTCCAACGCATCCAGCGCGCGTTGGCGGCACAGTTGATAATCGAGTCGGCGCACACGCGCCTTGATGCCCGGTACGGCAACCGGATCAACCGAAAGCTCTGTCACGCCGAGGCCGACGAGCAGCGGCACGGCAAGCGGATCGCCCGCGAGCGCCCCGCAGACGCCGACCCACTTGCCGTACTTCGCGGCACCGCGCGTCGTCGCCTCGATGAGACGCAGCACGGCCGGATGCAGGCCGTCCGCCTGCGCAGCGAGATCGGGCTGGCAGCGATCCATCGCCAGCGTGTATTGCGTGAGGTCGTTCGTGCCGATCGAAAGGAAATCGGCATGGCGTGCGAGCTGGTCGGCGAGCAACGCCGCAGACGGCACCTCGATCATCACGCCCACTTCGATCGGATCGGTACGTCCCGCGGCACGGCCGAGCTCGTCGATATGGGCACGCAGGCGCATCAGCTCGTTGGCGTCGGTCACCATCGGCAACAGAATCCGCACCGAGCCATGAGGCTCGACTTCGATCAAGCCGCGTAATTGATCGTCCAGCAGATCGGGCCGCACTTGCGCGAGGCGTACGCCGCGCAGCCCGAGCGCCGGATTCGCTTCGGGCGGCAGCGTCAGATAAGGCACTTCCTTGTCGGCGCCGACGTCGAGCGTGCGGATGATGGCGCAGCGCCCTTGCAAGGCATCGACGATCGCCTGATAGCTTGCGCAATGCTCGCGAGCGCTCGGCGCCGTCTCGCGATGGATGAAAAGCAGCTCGGTTCGCAATAGGCCAACGGCATCGGCTCCGTTTTCGATCGCGGTGCGCGCATCGTCGAGCGTCGCGATGTTGGCGGCGACCTCGATCGCCCGACCGTCGGCCGTCGACGCGGCTTCCTGCGATACCCGGCGGTTGGCCTCGCGCACGCCGGCCAGACGCTGCCGCTCGAGACGCGCGCGCTCGACGTCGAGCGCCGTCGGTGCGTACTCGATGCGCCCCGCGCTAGCGTCGACGACGACTTGCGTGCCGTCGGGAATCGCATGCAGCGCGTCGCCGACAGCGACGAGCGCCGGAATGCCAAGCTGCCGAGCGATGATGGCCGCATGCGAGGTCGCACCGCCGCCGGCCATGACGAGCGCCGCCACGCGCTTTCTGTCGAGCGACGACAGGTCCGACGGCGTGAACTCGGTGGCAGCGAGCACGGCATCGTCGGGCAACGCGCGTGCGTTCTGCTGCCCGTAGCCGAGCTCACGCAGCACCCGCTTCTCGATATCGCGCAAATCGGCGGCGCGTTCGGCGAGCAGCATGTCTTCCACGTTCGCGAGCACGCCGATCTGTGCGCGAATGGCCTCGCGCCACGCGAAGCCCGCGCTTTTACCGAGGCTGATGAGATCGCGCGCGGTATCGATCAGCGTCGGGTCCTCGAGCAGCACGCGATGCACGGCGAAGATGCCCGCTTCGCCGACGGCGCCGCGTTGCGAGGCGTCGCGCACCGTCGAGTTCAATTGCGCGTCGACGGTCGCCAACGCGCGATCGAGCAGGCGGCTTTCGGCCGCGGGGGTCCCGCTTCCGGCCTCGGGCAGATCGAATTGCGTATCGTCCCAGCGCGTGAGCGTGCCGACCGCAATGCCTGGCGCCGCGCACACGCCGGCGAGCGTGTTCGGGTCGGCCGGCACGCCTGCCATGACCGCAGCGGGGCGCGGTGCGGGGGAGGCAACGCGTGCGGGCGTTTCCTCGAGCTCGCCGTGCACTTCGCGCAGCAGCTCGCGCACGACCGCATCCACGGCCGCCGCCGCATCGGCGCCGACGGCGCGCACTTCGACGGCCGCGCCCTCGCCGGCGCCCAACCCCATGAGTCCGACGACGCTCTCGATGCTCGCGCACCGCCTGCCATGGCAGACTTCGATTCGGGCATCGAGGCCGCGCGCGGCCTCGCGCGCACGCGCCGCAGGACGCGCATGGAGCCCGCCCGCGACCGCGAGCGTGATCTCACGCGATGCTTGCGGTACGTCGGCCGCATGTAGAGGCTGCGCTTGCGCGTGGGCCTTCGAGGCGCCCGACACGGCAGTCTTCGAGCGCAGCACGAGTAGCGGCTCGCCAATCCGAATCATGCCGCGGCGGGTTTCGCCGGGCCGCTCGACGATCTCGAAGACATCGGCGTTCGCCACGGCGACGATCGATACGAGACTGGGCGCCTTCGTCGCAACGAAGTCCTGATCGAATTCGATCAGGATGTCGCCGGCTTTCACGCGCGCGCCTTGCGCGACTTTCGCAGCAAACCCCTGTCCATTCAAATCGACGGTATCGATGCCGATATGGAGCAGGATTTCCGCACCCTGCGTCGTTTGCAGGGTCAACGCATGGCCCGTGCGGGCGAGATGCGTCACCACACCTTCACAGGGCGCGACGAGCTTCCCCTCGAGCGGATCGATACCGATGCCGTCGCCAAGCATGCCTTCCGCAAAGACAGGGTCGGGCACGTCGGCAAGCGGCACGACCAGGCCGGTCATAGGCGCGAGCAGGACGATCGAGTCCTGGGTCTCGCTCTTCAATCGGGACTCTTGCGCAAGTTCCATGCGGATTTCTCGCTAGTGGGTTTCGGTGATCTTGTTGAGATAACGGGGCTGATCGGCGTCGCGCCCGCGCGCGACGGCGAGTCCCGCAGCCATGACATAAAAGGTCTGAATCGCGGCGATGGGATCGAGCGCCAGATGCCGCGTCGTCGCGAGCGGCAGCGTGGCCTCGGCCACATCGCCCGGCGCTGCCAGCAATACGCGCGCGCCGCGCGCACGCATATCTGCGGCAAGGCGCACGAGCCCGGCTTGTTCGGGTCCGCGCGGCGCGAATATCAGCAGCGGATAGTTCTCGTCGATGAGTTCCATCGGGCCGTGACGCACCTCAGCGCTCGAAAAGGCCTCGGCCTGAATCCCGGACGTCTCCTTCAGCTTGAGCGCCGCCTCCTGCGCGATCGCGAGTCCGAGGCCGCGGCCGATCACGAACATGCGCTCGGCACCGACCAATGCTTCGATTGCGCGCGACCAGTCGAGATGCGCGCTTTCGTCGAGCGCGTCGGGCAACGCGCGCAGCGCCTCGATCAACGGCTCATCGCGCTCCGGGCGTTGCCAGAAGGCGACGAGCTGCGCCGAAAGCGACAGCATGGCGATATAGCTCTTCGTCGCTGCGACCGAACGCTCAGGTCCCGCGCGAAGCGGCAATTGCCATTCGCATGCACTCGCAAGCGGCGAATCGGGCGCGTTGACACATGAGACGGTGAGCGCGCCCGCGCGCCGCAGTGTCGTCATCGTTTCGACGAGATCGGGGCTTTTGCCCGATTGCGAGAATGCGATGGCGAACTCGCCGGCCACACGAAGCGGCGCGGCCTGCAGCGTTGCGATCGACATCGGCAGCGATGCGACAGGCACGCCGATGCGGCTCATGGCCAAGCTCGCGAAATAGCTGGCCGCATGGTCCGAGCTGCCGCGCGCGACCGTCAGCGCGACATGGCGCGACTTTTCGGCCAGCGACGCGGCCAGCGCCTCGACGCGGTCGGTGTCGGCGCACTGCGCTGCAACCGCATGGCGGGCGGCGAGCGCCTCGTCAAGCATATTCGACAATCTGCTCTCCTTCGACATAGGTCGCTGCGAGCGTGAGATCGCGCTCGAATACGACGACGTCCGCCCATGCGCCGCGCACGAGCCGCCCGCGATCTTCGAGGCCCAGATAATCGGCGGCATGGCGCGACATGCGGTCGGAGACATCCGCCAGCGGCAAGCCGAGCGAAACGAGGTTGCGCAGCGCATCGTCCATCGTGAGGGTGCTGCCCGCCAGCGTGCCATCCGACAACCGTACGCCGCCGAGGCATTTCGTCACCTGCTGGCTGCCGAGCCGGTACTCGCCGTCCGGCATGCCCGTGGCCGACGTGCTGTCGGTCACGACATAAAGGCGCGGAATCGCGCGCAGCGCCGCCCGGATCGCGCCGGGATGGACGTGCAGTAAATCGGGGATGATCTCGGCGAACTCGGCATGCGCGAATGCCGCGCCGACGAGCCCCGGGTTGCGGTGATGCATCGGCGACATGGCGTTGAACAGATGAGTGAACCCGCAAGCGCCGTGCTTAAGCGCCGCGACAGCGTCGTCGTAAGTCGCGAGCGAGTGGCCCAGTTGCACACGTACGCCGCGTGCAGCCATCTCCGAGATGATCTCCATGTGACCCGCGATCTCGGGCGCCAGCGTGACTACGCGAATCGGTGCGATCGACAGATATTTGAGCACTTCGTCGAGCGCGGCCGACACGGCCGCATCGGGCTGTGCCCCGAGCTTGCCCGGGTTGATGTACGGCCCTTCGAGATGCACGCCGAGCACGCGCGAACCGCCGGGCGTGCGGCAGCGCGTGACATCGCCGAGTTCGGCCACCACGGCCATCAACTCCGCTCGTGGAGCCGTCATCGTCGTGGCCAGCAGGCTGGTCGTGCCATGACGGGCATGCGTGCGCGCGATCGTCTCGATGGCGCGGCCGCCCTCCATGACGTCGGCGCCGCCGCCGCCGTGAACGTGCAGATCGATGAAGCCGGGCAGGATATAGCAGCTGTCGTTCGTCGACGGATCGACGCGCGCACCGTCGAGCACGGTGATGCGGCCGTTTTCGAATTGGAGCGCACCGTGAATCCAACCGTCGGGCGTCAGAATGTTTCCATTGAGCATGGGATATTCGATTTCGATATTGCGGGGAACAGCGGATGGGGGCGCACGATCCAGGCCAGCGCGAACATCGGCGGTTCGAGGGCAGCAAGCTGCGCTGGGACGTGCGTGGCTGGGCTGCGAATTGGAGCCCATTATATAACCACAATAATACCAGTCAATTCACGCGTACGGAGCACCGATAAATGCTCGAAAGCCTTGTCTGGAAAGGATTTCAGGCTCACGACGGGGCCGATGGTCGCCATGACCGGGCATCGGGATTTACCCGAACCCGGAGCCCAGTGGACGTTGCAAGGGGGCCGCGATGGTCACCGATTGCCGCCGCACAACGAAACAAAGCCAGCCCGGGAGGGCTGGCTTTCTCAGCGCGTCGGATCGACGTCTGGGGCTTAGAACGACGGCACGACCGCACCCTTGAATTCGCTGTTGATGAACTGGCGGACTTCCGGCGATTGGTACGCCGCCACGAGCTTTTTCACCCAAGGCTTGCTTTTGTCCTGCGTGCGCACCGCGATGAGGTTCGCGTACGGACTATGCACATCCTCCCGGGCGATCGCATCCTTCACCGGTTGGAGCCCTGCCGAGAGGGCATAGTTGGTGTTGATCGCGGCCGCATCGACATCGTCGAGCGAGCGCGGCAACTGCGCGGCGTCCAATTCCACGAGCTTGATCTTCTTCGGGTTCGATTCGATATCGAGCGGCGTCGCGTTGGTGCCGTTCGCGCCGGCTCCCGCCTTCAGCTTGACGACACCTTGCGCTTGTAGCAGCAGCAGCGCGCGGTTCTCGTTCGACGGGTCGTTGGGCAGCGATACCTTCGCACCCTGCGGCAGGTCCTTCAGCGATTTGAGCTTCTTCGAATAGATGCCGAGCGGGGAGATATAGGTCAGCCCGACGTTGACGATCTTGTAGCCCCGTTGCCTGATCTGGCTGTCGAGATAAGGTTGATGCTGAAACGCGTTGGCGTCGAGATCGCCCGCGTCGAGCGCCGCGTTCGGCTGCACGTAATCGTTGAATTCGACGAGTTTGATATCGAGCCCTTCTTTCTGTTTCGCCACCTTCTTGACAACCTGCCAGGTCTGCGAATCGGGGCCTGCGATCACACCCACCTTGATCGGCTTGTCTTGCGCGCACGCGCCGGTGCTCATGACCAGCGCCGCACCCGTCGTCGCGGCGAGGAGGAATTTCAGTAGCGTTTGGGGAAGCGTTTTGGACTGCATGGGGAACTCGCTTTCTTGATGGATGAACGTTCGATACAGCGAGGTCCATCGTCTCACACGCGTGCTGCACCGCAAAATACGATGATGGCATATCGATATGCGGCGCGAGGGCGCGGCCCAGAGCGGCGTTCTCCGGCTAGCGCACCGACTGTCGCGACGCAACACGACCCGTGTTTATCACGGCATCGGCCGACGAAAAGCTCAACTGGAAATCAGTCGAGCAGCAACTTCAGATCGTGCACCCAAGGCTCAGCGCCTTGGCCATCGCGTGCAAAGAGTCGCAGTTTGCCCGAGGGATCGAATACGTAGCTGGCGGCGGTATGGTCCATGGTGTAGCTATCGGGCGTCTTGCCGGGCACTTTCGCGTAGTAGATGCGGAAGTCCTTGGCGAACCGGGCCAGTTGCGCGTCGCTCGGCCGCAAACCGATGAACGACGGGTTGAAAGCATGCACGTATTGCGACAGCACTTCCGGCGTGTCGCGCGCCGGGTCGAGGGTCACGAAGAGCACTTGCACGCGCGCCGCGTCGGAGCCGAGTTGCTGCATCGCCTGCGAGAGTTCGGCCATCGTGGTCGGGCAAACGTCGGGGCAGTGCGTGTAGCCGAGAAAGAGAACGACAGCCTTGCCTTTGAAATCGCCGAGCGTGCGCGTCTTGCCGTTCGTGTCGGGTAACGCGAACGCCGAGCCGAATTGCGAGTTACCCGTGATATCGAGATTGTCGAACGCCGGCGCCTTGTTGCCGCAACCGGTCAGCGCGAGCACGATACCGGCCGCGCATGCAGCGAGCACGATGCGCGTGCGACGCGCGAGGAAATGGACGAACATGGCCTCGATGTCACGCACCGAGCAGTGCGCGCGCATAGTGATCGACGAGCAGCGCGGCAAAGAGCAGCGACAAGTAGATGATCGAATAGCGAAACGTCTTGCGCGCGAGCGCGTCGGAGTACTCGCGATAGATCTTCCACGCATAGGCGAGAAAGATGGCGCCGAGCAGGACGGCCGCACTCAGGTACACCGCTCCGCTCATGCCCGAAATGAACGGCATCAGCGTCACGACGAAGAGCACGATCGTGTAAAGCAGAATATGCAGACGCGTGAACTGCTCCCCGTGCGTGTTCGGTAGCATCGGGAGGCCGGCGTTTTCGTAGTCCTGGCGGCGATACAACGCAAGCGACCAGAAATGCGGCGGCGTCCAGACGAAAATGATCAAAACGAGAATCCAGGCATCCCCGGGGACCGCGCCCGTCACCGCGGCCCAGCCGAGCGCGGGGGGCATCGCACCCGATGCGCCGCCGATCACGATGTTTTGCGGCGTGGCCGGTTTGAGCAGCAGCGTGTAGACCACGGCATAGCCGACGAAGGTGGCCAGCGTGAGCCACATCGTCAGCGCATTCGTGAAGGTATAGAGCGTCCACATGCCCAGGCCGCCGAGCACAGCCGAAAACAGCAGGATCTGCGTCGTGGTGATCTCGCCGCGCGCGGAAGGCCGCCATGCCGTGCGCCGCATCATCGAATCGATCTTCTGCTCGACGAGGCAGTTGATCGCGAACGCGGCGCCCGCGAGCAGCCAGATACCGACGGTGCCGCCGATCAAAACAGTCCACGGCACCATGCCCGGCGTCGACAGAAACATGCCGATCACCGCGCAGAAAACCGCGAGCTGCGTGACCCGCGGCTTCGTCAGCGCGAAGTACTGCGAAAACCGGGAGCCGAGAGTATGAGGGAGCGTTGTGCTGTCCATGAGAGTCACGCGGTTGCGGTGCCGCGCGCTGCAAGCGCCGCGCGGCCGGGACGGCTGGAAGCGGTTCGAAAGTTTAGCACAACGAGCAAAAGCAGCAGGACGGCAGCGCCGCCGTTATGCGCGACCGCGATCGGCAGCGGCCACGCTAGCACGATATTCGACAGGCCGGTGGCGAATTGCACCGCGATGACGACCAGCACGCCCATCGCGGGACGCGCGAGCGAGGCATACCGCCGCAATTGGAGCGCCAGCCAGACCAGATAGGCAATCACCACGAACGCGAACGTGCGATGCGTCCAGTGAATCGCCACGAGTGCGTCTTGCGTGATGGCGTCTCCGTCGCTCGTCATGCCGAGCGCGCGCCAGAGATGAAAACCGTGCGCGAAGTCCATCGACGGAATCCATTGCCCGTTGCAGGTCGGGAAATCGGTGCACGCCAGCACAGCATAGTTGGTACTGACCCAGCCGCCCAAGGCGATCTGCACGACGAGCAGCGTCAGCCCGACGAGTGCCGCGGTGCGATAGCGTGCGGCGCCCGGCTCGTACGCCGGCATCGGCGTGACGCGCGCGGCGAGCCATCCCAGCGAGCCCAGCAATGCGAGGCCGAGCAGCAGGTGCGTCGTGACGATGATGGGCTGAAGCTTCATCGTGACCGTCCAGGCACCGAAGATGCCCTGCACGCCGATCAGCGCAAAGAGCGCGGTCGGCCACCACGGCGACACGCCGAGCGGGCGGCGCTTGATACGTGCGACCCAGGCGATCAGCGTCTGCGCGACGATCAGCACACCGATAGCCATCGCGAAATAGCGGTGGATCATTTCGATCCAGGCCTTGGTCATGCTGACCGGTCCTGTCGGCAGCGCCGCGTGGGCCGCGGCAATTTGCGCATGCGCGATGAACGGCGACGCCGTGCCGTAGCAGCCCGGCCAATCTGGGCAACCGAGCCCCGAATCGGTCAGCCGCGTGAAGCCGCCGAACATGACGAGGTCGAGCGTAAGGAATGTCGTCACCCAGACGAGCTTGCGAAATTTGTCGTCGCTGGCTTTGACCCAGACATAGCTGAGCGGCAGCAGCGCGATGCACAGACCGATCAGCGCAAGTTGAACTAAAAACATTTCGGATCCCTAATCACTGCGCCCGCCAAGGCAGCCCCCGCGTCATCCGATGCTCGACCATTTGAGCAGCTTCGTCACATCGCCCTTGATCTTGCTCGGGTTCGGGTTCTTCGGAAAACGCATCATGAGGTTGCCGTTCGGGTCCACGAGATAGATGTGGTCGGTATCGTGCGTGCCCGTTTCGGCAGGCAACCAAGCGGCGACGGCAGCCGGGTCGGCGACGAGCATGCGCGTGTCGGCATAAGCCGTCTTGATGGCATCGGGCACCGGCGACTGATCGGTACGCAGCCATATGGTGACGATGCGCTCCCGTTCGCCGGCCTGCGTCGCACGAATCTGGCGCATGAAATAGAGCTTCGTTGCACACGCCTTGTCGCACGCACTCGTATCGGCAGCGATCATCAGCCATACGCCGCGCAGCGAAGCGAGCTTCATCGGCTTGCCCGATTCATCCGTCACGACGAGCCCTTCGGGGATCGGACGTTGAGGCTCGACGAGCGTGCCGTAGTTGGTCGTACCGAGGCTTGGCTTGAATACGTAATAAGCGAGATACGACGCAATGACCGGAGCGGCGCTCACGAGCGCAAGCAGCAGCAACACCCAGCGGCCGCGCCGCCAGGAACCTCGTGTGGCGCGCTCAGGTGAATTCGGGGAACGAGTGGACGGCATAGACAAACGAAAACCTCTTCAAGTCGCTTTCTTCGCGGCACGTCGCGCCGCATATAGACCGAACGCCAATGCCGCGGCGGCCATGCCCCACCACTGCAGCATATAACCGTAGTTGCGCTCGACGCCGGTGGTCGGGGCCGGCCAATCGCGCACGAGCCGATCGCCGGTATCGTTCGTCTGCTGAATCACGAACGGTTGAAGCGGCAATCCGGTCTCCGCCGCATAGGCGGCCGTGTCGAGATTTTGCCGGATCGGCTGATGCGCCGCCGAGCCGCCCTCGCCAAGCTCGAATGCACGAGAAGCGTTGCCGCGGGCGATGCCTTCGATCCAGAGGTCGCCAGCGGGCGTCGAGTATGGAGCGATTGCCGTGCGCACATCGGCGTTGCGCGGCAACCAGCCGCGGTTGACGAGAATATAGCCGCCGTCGGCCAGTTGAAGCGGCATCACCACATAAAAGCCCGGCTGATCGCGGTACGGTCGATTGTCGAGATAGACCACGCGCTGCGGCACAAAGCGTCCGTAGGCGCGCACGCGGTGATATTCGATCGCCTGAGCCGCGATCGGTGCCTTTGTCACGATCTGCGGCGGCGCGCTTTCGTAACGCGAGATTCGGGACTCGATCGCTTCCTTCCGATGGGCGCGATCGAGCTGCCAAAAACCGAGCCGGATCGTCACCGCCATCACGAAGAGGATCAACAGCGTGGGAATCAGGCGGAATTTCATGCGGCGTCCGCTATACGGTCATCGCACGCCCATGCGCGGCGAACGGGTGAGATAATTGCGGCTACTGCTTCGTAATGCCGAATATTCGTTGATTCCATGCACATCATCATCGCTATCGCTTTCGTCCTCATCATCGCCAGCATGGCATCGGCGCTCTACTTCATGATGCATGACCGGGGGCGCACGAAGCGCATGGTCTGGTCGCTTGCCACGCGCGTGGGCCTGTCGATCTCGCTTTTCCTGTTCATCCTGATCGCGCACTGGCTCGGCTGGATTCAGTACAACCGAATTCCGCTCGGACATTGATCGCCGGTTCGTTGCACGCCGGGGTCCATCGAGGACTATAAAGACAAACGCCGCCCCGATCGTCTCGAAGGCGGCGTCAAAGCCTGGGCAGTCCGATATTCGAAGCGCGGGCTGCGGCGGAGCAGGCACCTCGCGCGAGGCACGTGCCCGCCAGCCAGGATCAAAGCCAGTAGACGACGACGTAAAGCCCCAGCCAGACGACGTCGACGAAGTGCCAGTACCACGCGGCGCCTTCGAACGCGAAGTGGTGATCGGCCGTGAAGTGACCGCGGATCAACCGCACCAGCACGACTGAGAGCATCGTTCCGCCAAGAAACACGTGGAAGCCGTGAAAGCCCGTCAGCAGGAAGAAGGTCGAGCCGTACACGCCCGAGGCCAGCGTCAGGTTCAACTCGTTGTACGCATGGAAGTACTCGAAGCCCTGCATGAAGAGGAACGTGATGCCGAGCAGGACCGTCGCGGCGAGCCACGCGATCGCCTTCGTCCGATGGTTGTCGCGCAGCGCGTGGTGCGACACCGTCAGCGTCGCGCCCGAGCTCAGCAGCAAGGCCGTGTTGATCGTCGGCACCGGCCACGGCGTCATCGACTTGAAGTGGCCGGCGAGTGCTGCCGGACCCTCGTTCGGCCATACGGCGCTGAAATCCGGCCAGATCAGCTTGTAGTCGAGGCTGCCGAGCTGATGCATCGCGATTTCGCGCGCGTAGAAGAGCGCACCGAAGAACGCGCCGAAGAACATGACTTCGGAGAAGATGAACCAGCTCATGCTCCAGCGGTACGACGTATCGACACGCTTGCCGTACATCCCGCCTTCCGATTCGGAAATGGCGTCGCCAAACCAGTGCCACAACACGAACAGCAACCAAAGCAGCCCGGCGAACATCGTATAGGGCGCCCACGGGCTTTCGTTGAGCCAGAGCCCGAGCGATCCGAGCATGATCAAGACGCCGACGGACGCAGTGACCGGGTGCCGGGACGGATTCGGCACGAAGTAATACGGGCTATCGTTTTGACCGCTCATTGTTGATTCTCCACTTCAGTCCAGTCAGTCCAATTTGTTGTGCCAGTGAGCGCTTCAGCCCTTACTGACCACCATATGCACGATTGCGATCAATACACCGATGAATACGGCCGCCGCGATCACCGCCGCCGCGATCACATGCAGCGGGTTCAACTGCGTCGCATCGGCCGCGTGGTCGCGGCTCCTGCGTACGCCGAAAAATGACCACATCACCGCTTTCATCGTCCGAGCGAAACTGCTCTTGCCCTTCTGTTCCATGGCCGCCTCCATCAACGGACCAGCCACTGCTTGACGACGGCACCCAAAAAGAAGACGGCGACGACACCGATCAGGATCAAGGCCAGCCGCAGGTTGCCGGCGCGCATCTGCGCCGGCGATCGTCTTTTTTGTGGATCCAGAGTCATCCTTCGTACTGCTCGTTCATGCCGGGCGGCCCATACCGCCCGGCGCGCATGCTATGCGGCCCACCGGGGGCCGGCCGTTCACTCTACCGTCGGGGGATTCTCGAACGTATGGAACGGAGCCGGGCTCGGCACCGTCCACTCGAGGCCCATCGCGCCGTCCCACGGCTTGTCGGATGCTTTCTCGAGTTCGCCACCGCCGCGATAGGCCGGCAGTACGACAGCGAACAGGAAATAGACTTGCGCGAGACCGAAGCCGAATGCGCCGATCGTCGCAACCTGGTTCCAATCCGTGAACTGCGCCGGGTAATCAGCATATCGGCGCGGCATGCCCGCGAGACCCACGAAGTGCATCGGGAAGAACGTCAGGTTGAAGAAAATCATCGACGCCCAGAAGTGGATCTTGCCGCGCGTCTCGTTGTACATCCAGCCTGTCCACTTCGGCGCCCAGTAGTACCACCCTGAGAACAGCGCGAACAACGAGCCCGCAACGAGCACGTAGTGAAAGTGCGCGACGACGAAATAGGTGCCGTGGTACTGGATGTCGAGCGGAGCCATCGCCAGCATGAGACCGGTGAAGCCGCCCATCGTGAACACGAAGAGAAAGCCGATCGCGAACAACATGGGCGTTTCGAACGTCAACGAGCCACGCCACATGGTGGCCAGCCAGTTGAACACCTTTACGCCCGTCGGCACGGCGATCAGCATCGTCGCGTACATGAAGAACAGCTGACCCGTGACCGGCATGCCCGTCACGAACATGTGGTGCGCCCAGACCATGAACGAGAGGATCGCGATCGAAGCCGTCGCATAGACCATCGAGCTATAGCCGAACAGCGGCTTGCGCGAGAACGCCGGGATCACCTGGGAGATGATGCCGAACGCCGGCAGAATCATGATGTAGACCTCGGGGTGGCCGAAGAACCAGAAGATGTGCTGATACATCACCGGGTCGCCGCCGCCGGCCGCGTTGAAGAACGAGGTGCCGAAATGACGATCGAACAGCAACATCGTGATCGCACCGGCCAGCACCGGCATGACGGCGATCAGCAGATAGGCCGTGATGAGCCACGTCCAGACGAACATCGGCATCTTCATCAGCGTCATGCCAGGTGCGCGCATGTTGAGGATCGTCACGATGATGTTGATGCTGCCCATGATCGACGACGCACCCATGATGTGGACCGCGAAAATCGCGAAATCCATACCGGGGCCCATCTGCGTCGAAAGCGGCGCATAGAGCGTCCAGCCGGCCGCCGTCGCACCGCCCGGCGCGAAGAACGAGCCGACGAGCAACGCCGCCGCGGCGGGCAACAGCCAGAAGCTGAAGTTGTTCATCCGCGCGAACGCCATGTCGGCTGCGCCGATTTGCAGCGGAATCATCCAGTTCGCGAAACCCACGAACGCCGGCATGATCGCGCCGAACACCATGATGAGGCCGTGCATCGTGGTGAGCTGATTGAAGAACTCGGGACGCATGATCTGCAAGCCCGGCTCGAACAGCTCGGCGCGAATCATCAACGCCGCCACCCCACCCGACAGGAACATGGTGAACGAGAACACCAGGTACATCGTCCCGATGTCCTTGTGATTGGTGGCGAACAGCCACCGGCGCCAGCCATGCGGCGTCGCATGCGCATGGTCGTCATGCGCGTGGCCGTGACCGGCTACATCGTGTCCGATGCTAGACATGTGAATCTCCTAGAGCGAATAGTGCACCGACTGTGACGAACACAGCGACACGTCAAGCCGCCGGGGCAGCAGCGGCACGCGCCGCGACGCGAGCGCGCGCATTGCCTGCCGCCGCTTCCGGCTTGTCCTGCGAAGGGGCGACACTTGCCTGCGGCGCGCTTGCGGCCGGCGCGCCGCTTGCGGGCGCGGCCGTCTGGGCGCCACCGCCTTCGGGCAGCTTGCCGTTGCGCGCATCGGCAACCTGGCGCGGCTGCAGGATGTCGCCCGTATGATTGCCCCAGGCGTTACGTTCGAACGTGATGACCGAAGCGATCTCCACGTCGTTGAGCGTCTTGCCCCAGTTCGGCATGGCGTTCTTGCCGTTCAGCACGATGCTCACATGCTGCGCGATCGGGCCGTTCACGATCTTGCTGCCGTCGAGCGCCGGAAACACACCGGCGCCCTTGCCGGTCGGCTGATGGCAGACCGCGCAGTTCGCCGTATAGACTTTTTCGCCGCGAGCCTTGAGCTCGGCGAGCGTATAGGTCTTGTTCGGGTCGTCGTTGCTGGCGGCCATCTTCTTTTTCTGCTCGTCGACCCACTTCGCGTAATCGTCATCCGACTTCACGACGACGACGACGGGCATGTAGGCGTGCTCCTTGCCGCAAAGCTCCGTACAGAAACCGCGGAAGGTTCCGGTCTTTTCGGCCTTGAACCAGGTGTCGCGCACGAAGCCGGGGATGGCATCCTGCTTGACGCCGAATGCCGGCACGTACCACGAGTGCACGACATCGTCGGCGGTCGTGATCACCCGGATCTTCTTGCCGACGGGCACGACGAGCGGATTGTCCACTTCCTGCAAATAGGTGTCGGTGATCGGCGCCTGGCCGTTGACCTCGCTGCGCGGCGTCGTGAGCGTCGAGAAGTAGCTGATGCCTTCGCCAGGACCCTTGACGTAGTCGTAGCCCCACTTCCACTGGTAGCCGGTGACCTTCACGGTGACGTCGGCATTGCTCGTGTCCTTCATCGCCACGACCGTGCGTGTGGCGGGCAGCGCCATCAGCACGACGATGATGAACGGCACGATCGTCCAGATGATCTCGACGGTGGTGCTTTCGTGGAAATTGGCGGCTTTGTGTCCTTTCGACTTGCGATGCATGAAGATCGAATAGAACATCACGCCGAATACGCCGAGAAAGATCACCGTACAAAGCACCAACATCCACATGTGGAGGTGGTAAAGCTCCTCGGCGAGTTTCGTGGCGGGCGGTTGAAAGTTGATCTCGCCGACGGCTGGACCGCCCGGGCTGTCGCCGACCGCCCATGCGCCCGAGGCGAAAAGGAGCCCACTTGCGGCCAGCACGCCCCAGAGGGCTCGCTTGATTGTTTTCATAGCTTCCTTAGCTAAAATTTCCATTCAAATCCTCGCCCCTTCGCCACCTCTTTCAACCGCACCGCTTGAGCGTCAGGCGCAGCTCGTTCGCGAACTGCGCGCGCCGATGATGCGCGAGATGCAGCCCGATCACGACAGCTTGTCCGCGCGATACGAGCTTGATCGGATCGCGCAGCGACGCACCTTGCTCGACCCGCACCCAGCGCGGATTGAATTCGAACTGCGTCAACCGCTCGGCACTTACCTGCTCGATCACGAGCCGGTTCGGGAAAAGCCGGATGCGCTCGTAATCGACCGCATGACGCGCGTAAATCACGAACGCGATGCCCACCGCCAGCAACTCGATACCCGTGAACGGCAGGACCAGCCATGCACCGCACACGACCAGCAACAGCGCAATCGCCGACGAGCACAACGTCAGCGACACATAGAACCACACGAACTGCTTCGGCGACACCGAACAGTTTCGCTTCATGAGCCAGTCTTCGATGACCGGCTCCGCATCCGTCAGCAGGGCTTGCACCGCCATCGCCACCTCCCGCGCATGCCGCTCGCATACCGAGCGCCCGGGGCTCGCCGCCTTGTATCGTGGGTCTTCGCGGCGACAAACTGACGCATTATAGGCGCGATCAATGGCATCCACAAGCAAACGCCTATCGCCCCGCAACCCAGTCCTGGCAAGCCTTTGCGCGCTTTTCACATGCGCTTCGCGAGGGTGCCGCGACTCAGCCCGGACGCCTTCGACCGATGTCCTCTATCCGCACGATACCGTGCCCTTCGGCGGTCGTACGCGGCACCGCCTTCCAGGCGTGGCCGTATATCACTTCGAATGTCAGCGCGATCGTGCCGTCCTTGCCGCGGCGCGCGTCGAGCGCCGCGGCAAGCGCGCGATGAAGCCGTTTCGATGCCGGCGCGCCCAGCGCACTGCCCGCTTGGCCGCAATCACGCGCAAACGGATAGGCGCCCCAACGGCGCACGTCGGCCAGGAGTGTCTCGGGCGACCGATAGGTAATGGTCAGCGTCTCCTGATCCATCACGGGAATTTCGAAGCCGCTCTCGACGAGCATGTCGCCGAGATCGTGCATGTCGACGAAATCGAGTACGTGAGCCCGGCTTGCCACGCCATGCGCGGCCTCCACTTCGACGAAGGCACTGCGCAACTCGCGCAGTGTGTCAGGCCCGAGCGTGCTGAACATCAGCAGCCCGCCGACTTTGAGCACGCGCTGCCATTCGGGAAGCACGAGATCGGGACGGGGATGCCAGTGCAGTGCGAGGTTCGACCACAGGACGTCGAAAACACCGCCCGCGAACGGCAACGCCGAGAAATCGGCCTGAGCGATGCGTGGCCCCGCGTTGCCGAGCGCGCGCGCGAGGGGCGCGGGCAAGAGGCGGCGCCAGCTCGTATCGCTGAGCGCGTGCGGCACGGCGCGCGCGAGCATCGCGTGGGACAGATCGACGCCGAACACCGGCGCATCGGGAAAGCGCTCGCGCAAGACCGGCAGATCGTCGCCCGTGCCGCAACCGGCGTCGAGCACGTTCGCCGGCTTCGTTCGGATGTACTCGAGCCGCTCGCGCATGCGCTGCGCGATCTCGCGCGGCAGGAATGCAACGTCCCCGAACGCCGCTGCGCGGCGATCGAATATTCGCCGTGCAAGCCTCGGATCATAGGCCGGACGGCCAGATTTAGCGGGAGTGGGGGACATGACGGTCGATCTGGCGAAGAGCCCGAAGTATACTCGCTCGCTCGGTCGAGTCCAGCGAGGGGAAAGCCCATGTGCAAGCCCGGCAGCGCGATGCCGAGCACCGGTTACGCGCAAGCGGCACGCACGAGCCGCGAGCGCGCGCCGCTTGCGTTCGCGGCGCGCGTCGCGCTGCGTGTCGCGCATTGCGCGCTCCCGCAATCGTGCGTGTTGTGCGGCGCGTTATGCGTCAATATGTCGCAACAGCCAATGTGTCGCGGATGCGACGCGCAATACTGGAACGAACCACGCCTGCGGTGCCTGCTGTGCGCCACGCCGCTCACGCTGGGCGGCACACGCGCGCATGGCTCGAGCCGCTACGTCTGCAGTCCATGCGTGACGCGCCGGCCGCCCTTCGAGAGAACGCTCGCGCTCGCGGATTACCGGCCGCCGCTGGACCGCCTCGCGCTCGGCCTCAAGTTTCGCGGACGGCTTCTCGTAGCGAAGGAATTCGCGCGGGGCCTCGCCGCACTGGCCGTCGATCGCCTGGCGCCCGACGCGTGGCCGGACCTCGTCGCGCCGGTGCCGCTCGCGCACGAGCGGCTCGTCGAGCGCGGTTTCAATCAGGCCTGGGAGATCGCCAAGCCGCTCGCACGCGCGCTGAACGTGCCCGCCGATGCGGCGCTGCTGCGGCGCACGACCCACACGGCCGCGCAGTCCCGGCTCGATCTCGACGCGCGCAAACGCAATGTGGGCGCCGCCTTCCGCGCGATGCGCGAGGTACGCGGCATGCACGTCGCGCTCGTCGACGACGTGATGACATCGGGCGCGACGCTCGAAGCCGCGGCGCGCACACTGAAGACCGCGGGCGCGCGCGAGGTGACGAATTTCGTCGCCCTGCGCACCGCGAAAGACTGATTACGAGCCAACGCTCCAACCGATACCATGTTCAACGTCGTTCTCGTCGAACCCGAAATTCCGCCGAACACCGGCAATATCATCCGCCTGTGCGCCAACACGGGCGCACAGCTGCATTTGATCGAACCGTTGGGTTTTCCGCTCGACGATGCAAAGCTGCGCCGCGCCGGCCTCGACTATCACGAATACGCACGGATGCAGGTTCACCGTGACTGGGAGAGCTTCATCGCCACCGCCTCGCCCGATCCCGAGCGAATGTTCGCATTTACGACGCGCGGCGCCACCCCGTTTCATGGACACCGCTTTCATCCCGGCGACTGGTTCGTATTCGGCGCCGAAACGCGCGGCCTCGCGCCTGCCCTGCTCGATCGTTTCGGCGCCGAACGACGCGTCCGGCTTCCGATGCGTCCGAACAACCGCAGTCTCAATCTTTCGAATACGGTGGCGATCGTGGTATTCGAGGCCTGGCGCCAGGCTGGCTTCGAAGGAGGTCAGTGACGCGCGAGCGCCGCGCTACGCACGATCGATCCGGTGCGATTCCGCACGGGCGTCGCGGCGCAACAGGGCGCTGACGGCTGCACGCGGCGCGACGCCATCGAACAGCACGCTGCAGACCGCTTCGGTGATCGGCATATCGACGCCTTTCTCGCGCGCGATGCCGAGGACCGCCTGAGCGCAGCGAACGCCTTCGGCCACGTGGCCGAGTGCGCCGAGAATATCGTCGAGCGAGCGGCCGCCCGCCAGTTGCAACCCGACCGTGCGATTGCGTGAAAGATCGCCCGTGGCGGTGAGAATCAGATCGCCGAGCCCCGTGAGCCCCGTGAACGTATCCGGCCTGCCGCCCAGCGCGACGCCGAGGCGCGACATTTCGGCGAGCCCACGCGTGATGAGCGCGGCGCGCGCGTTCAAGCCGAGCGCGAGACCGTCCGAGATGCCGGTGGCGATCGCCAGCACGTTCTTCACCGCGCCACCGACTTCCACACCGATCAAATCGTCGCCCGTATAGATGCGCATGGCGCCGTGATGGAACGCGGACACGGTGAGATCGCGGCAAGCCGCACTGGTACTGGCGACGGTCAACGCAACAGGCAATCCCAGCGCGACTTCGCGCGCGAAGCTCGGCCCCGAGAGCACGCCATGGCTGACGTGACCTGGGAGTTCGGAGGCGACAACTTGATGCGGCAGCATCTGCGTATCGGCTTCGAACCCTTTGCAGACCCAGACGAAGTGCGCGGGAACGCGGCCAAGCTCGCGCAATGCTCGGCTAAGCGCGCGCAGCCCAGCCACCGGCGTGGCGATGACGCACAGCGCATCCTCCGCGCCGCAATGCTCGAGCGCCGTTGCGAGCCCGGCTTCGTAGCGCAGCTGAGTCGGCAAGGCTACGCCTTGCAGATAGTGCGCATTTTCGCGGCGCGCGGCGAGCTCGGCCACGAGCGCGGGCTCGCGCGCCCATAAGAGGGTATCGTGGCGTGCGGCCAGATGCGCGGCGAGCGCCGTACCCCATGCGCCCGCGCCGAGAACGGCGACTTTCATGGCGGGCACTGCCCTCGCCGCTCAGTGCGTGGCGCCGTTCGATGCTTCGTTTTGCGCACCCATCTGCGCGAGACGCTGCTCGTAGAGCGCCTGGAAGTTGATCTCGGCGAGGTGGATCGGGGGAAATCCCGCACGCGTGATCGCATCGGCGATATTGGAGCGCAGATACGGGAAGATGATCGTCGGGCACGCAATGCCGACGAGCGGATCGACCTGATCGGCCGGAATGTTGCGGATGTCGAAGATGCCGGCCTGCTTGGCTTCGATCAGGAAAGCGACCTTCTCGGCCACTTTCGCCGTGACCGTGCCCGTCACCGCGACCTCGAAGATGCTCTCGGCAAGACGGTCGGCCTTCACATCGACCTCGACCTCCACCGACGGCATGTCCTGCTCGAGGAAAATGGCCGGCGAATTCGGCTGCTCGAGCGACAGATCCTTGAGATAGACGCGCTGGATGTTGAAGAACGGCTGGTTGTTCTGGTCCGACATGGTGGCTCCGATGGATGAATTCATCTTGGCCGGCAGCGCGCCGGCCAAGCAGGGAATGTATGAGGCGCTGAGCGCGACGTCGAGCACAAGCCCGAGGCACACCCTTGAGTATGCGCGCGAGCGCGCACGGCGACCGCTCAGCGCGCCCGTGGCGCGGTGAGCGGCTGGCGCCCGTCACGCGGTGGCGGCGTTCACGCGGGTTCGAGCAGCGGCACGAGGCCGCCCGCGCGATCGAGCGCGGCAAGATCGTCGTAACCGCCGATATGCTTATCGCCGATGAACACCTGCGGTACCGTGCGCCGTCCCGTGCGCTCCATCATCTCCTCACGGCGCGCGGGATCGCGGTCGACGAGGATTTTTTCGATGTGCTCGACGCCGCGCGATTTCAAGAGCCGCTCGGCCATCTGGCAATAGGGACAGACCTGGGTGCTGTACATCACGACCGAATTCACGCTTGCCACTCCTTTACTTGACGACCGGCATGCCGGCCTGCTGCCAGGCGTTCAAACCGCCTTGCAACACATGGACTTCGGCGTAGCCGGCCTCGCGCACGACGCGCAAGGCCTTGTTCGACTGCAAACCGTTCTGGCAGACGAGCAACACCGGATTGCCCTTATTCTTGGCGATCTGGCCAATTTTTGCTTGAAGGTCCGCGAACTCGAGATGGCGGGCGGACGGCAGATGGCCGCCCGCGTAGTCGGCGGCTGGACGCAGATCGACGATCACGGCGTTGCGCCGATTGATCAGCTGCGTCGCCTCGGCCGCGGACAAGCCGCCGCGGCCACGACCCGAAAGCGCCGGCCAAAGCAGCAGGCCGCCCGAGACGACAAGCGCCGCGATGAGCACGAGGTTCGTGTAATCGGTTAGAAACGTCACGAAATATCCGCCAAAAAGGGAAGAAAAGGAAACGGGCAATCCGACCATTATAAAATATCCGCTTGACGCGATGGCGGGTGCTCCTCGGACGGTGCACCGGCCTCGCATCGGGCGCTTCCTCACTACCGACCTCTTACGCTCATGCACAAGCTCGTCCTCATCCGCCACGGCGAATCGACGTGGAACAAGGAAAACCGATTCACCGGCTGGGTCGACGTCGACCTGACCGAACAAGGCATTCGCGAAGCCAACGAGGCGGGCCGGCTGCTCCGGGAAGCCGGCTACCGGTTCGACATCGCCTACACCTCGGTGCTCAAGCGTGCGATCCGTACGCTCTGGCACGTGCAGGATCAGATGGATCTCATGTACCTGCCCGTCGTCCACTCGTGGCGCCTGAACGAGCGTCACTACGGCGCGCTGGCCGGCCTGAACAAGGCGGAAACGGCCGCTCAGTACGGAGACGATCAGGTGCTGATCTGGCGTCGCAGCTACGACACGCCGCCGCCCGCGCTCGAGCCGACCGACCCGCGCGCCTCGTACGACGATCCGCGCTATGCCAAGGTGCCGCGCGAAGCGCTGCCGCTCACGGAGTGCCTGAAAGACACCGTCGCGCGCGTGCTGCCGGTCTGGAACGAATCGATCGCCCCAGCCATCAAGGCGGGCAAAAGGGTGCTGATCGCGGCGCACGGCAACTCGCTGCGCGCGCTCATCAAGTATCTCGACGGTATTTCGGACTCCGACATCGTCGGCCTGAACATCCCGAACGGGGTGCCGCTCGTGTACGAGCTCGACGATGACCTCAAGCCGATACGCCATTACTATCTCGGCGACGCCGACGCCATCGCCAAGGCGCAAGCCGCCGTTGCCAAACAAGGCAAGGCAGGCTGAGCACCATCGATTACCCGGGGGCGGCACGGTAAACGCGGCACGGCACAGGCAGGGCCGGGAGCGTTTGTTGCCCCCGGCTGTCGAACACCGAGACATGAGTACCGCCGCACCGGGCTGATCCAGCAGTTATACTTGACCGTCCTTCGCCACCGGCGCTTACACCCGTTTTCCGAACGCAACCGACTCTATGCGCACGAAACTCAAGAATATCGGCCTGATCGCAGCGGGCCTCGCCGCCGGCGTGTTCGCAACCCTGCAATTTTCTGCCGCGGCGCAGCAGGCCACCTCTACACCGCTGCCGCTCGAGCAGTTGCGCCTTTTCGCGGAAGTGTTCGGCCAGATCAAGCATGACTATGTCGTGCCGGTCGATGACAAGAAACTCCTGACCGAAGCCATCAAGGGCATGGTCTCGAGCCTCGATCCTCACTCCTCGTATCTCGACAAGACCGATTACCAGGAACTGCAGGAGCAGACGAAGGGGCGCTTCGCCGGCCTCGGTATCGAGATTTCGCAGGAAGACGGGCTCATCAAGGTGATCTCGCCGATCGAGGATACGCCCGCGTTTCGCGCCGGCATCCGTCCCGGCGATCTGATCACCCGCATCAACGACAAACCCGTGCGCGGCATGACGCTCGACCAGGCCGTCAAGCAAATGCGCGGCGAACCGGGCACGAAGGTCACGCTGACGCTGTTTCGCAAGAGCGAGGACCGCACCTTCCCCGTCACCGTCACGCGCGCGATCATCCGCGTACAGAGCGTGAAGGCGAAGGTCGTCGCCCCGGGCTATGCCTACGTGCGCATCACGAGCTTCCAGGAACGCACGGTGCCCGATCTCGCGACCAAGCTCGGCGACATCGCGCGCGAGCAGCCGAATCTGAAAGGCCTGATCCTCGATCTGCGCAATAACGGCGGCGGCCTGCTGCAAAGCGCGGTGGGCGTGGCCGGGGCGTTCATGCCGCCCGATTCGGTCGTCGTTTCGACGAACGGACAGATTGCCGATTCGAAGCAGGTCTATCACGATACCTACGCGAACTACCGGCTGCCGTCGTTCGACTCCGATCCGCTCAGGAATCTGCCCGGCATCTTCAAGACGGTGCCGATGATCGTGTTGACGAACGCCTATTCGGCATCCGCGTCGGAGATCGTGGCCGGCGCGCTGCAAGATGCGCATCGCGCCATGATCGTGGGCAAGACGACGTTCGGCAAAGGCTCCGTGCAGACCGTGCGTCCGCTGACCTCGGATACCGCGCTGCGTCTCACGACGGCGTACTACTACACCCCGAGCGGCCGCTCGATCCAGAACAAAGGCATTCGCCCAGACATCCCGGTCGATCAATATGCGGACGGCGATCCTGACGACGCCTTCGTCACACGCGAAGTCGACTACACGAACCACCTTGCCAATACGCAGGATCCGAACGAGAAGAAGGAACACGAGCAGCGCGAAAACGACCGGCTGCAACAGTTGCAGCAGCTCGAGCAGGAAAACGACAAGAAGACGCCCGAGCAGCGCGCCAAGGATCGCGAGCGCAAGCCCGTCGAGTTCGGCTCGGCTGACGATTTCATGCTGCAGCAGGCGCTGAACAAGCTGCAGGGCAAGCCCGTGCAGGAGTCGAAGTCGATCGCCGAGCGCAACCTCGCTCAGCGCAAGGTCCCCACGTCGGCCTCCGCACCGGTCGCGGTCAAACCCGGCGCGCCCGCACCGGCCTCGGCTCCGGCCAAGTAGTCCCCGTTGCTGCGCGTGCCGTGAACGACGATCAACTGCTTCGATACTCGCGGCATATCCTCGTCGACGAACTGGGTATCGAGGCGCAGCAGCGGTTTCTCGATGCGCACGCGATCGTGGTCGGCGCCGGCGGCCTCGGCTCGCCGGCCGCTATTTATCTCGCGGCAGCGGGCGTCGGCAGGCTGACGCTCGTCGATGCCGATACCGTCGATCTGACGAATCTGCAACGGCAAATCCTGCACGTCACCGCGTCGGTCGGCCGAAAAAAGGTCGAGTCGGGCCGCGAAGCAATCGCACGGCTGAACCCCGATGTCATCGTGAATGCGGTGGACGAGCGTATCGACGACGCTTGGCTCGACGCTCACGTGCCGGGCGCAAGCGTGGTGCTCGATTGCACGGACAACTTCGCGACGCGCCATGCGATCAACCGCGCCTGCGTCAAGCACGGCATACCGCTCGTGTCGGGCGCCGCGTTGCGCTTCGACGGCCAGATCAGCACGTTCGATTTTCGCGATGCACACTCCCCGTGCTACGCCTGCATCTTTCCCGAGGACCAGCCGTTCGAAGAAGTTGCATGCGCAACGATGGGGGTGTTCGCACCCACCGTCGGCATTGTCGGTGCGATGCAGGCAGCGGAAGCGCTGCGTGTCGTGGCGGGTATCGGCGAAACGCTCGTTGGGCGTCTCATGATGCTCGATTCGCTGCGCATGGAATGGACGACGATGAACATCGCACGGCAGCCCGATTGCCCCGTGTGCAAAGACCGCGGGCGCCTGTCGAGCGCGCCGGGCGACGGTACTCGCCACGCGGACTAGCCGATACGGCTTCGCGCGCGTTCCACGACCTTTGCAGGCGTCATACCTGAGCGACGCATTTGAGCGCTGCTTGCACTTCCTCGGGCTCGAAAGCGGCCAGTACCTCCGCCACCGGTTTTTCGAGCGCCCGCAAATCGGCGCGCAAAATCTCCTGCTTGACCACGAGCAGCTGGCTCGGGTGCATCGAAAACTCGGTCAACCCCATGCCGAGCAACAGCCGTGTCAGCTGCGGGTCGCCCGCCATCTCGCCGCACACCGATACCGGCACACCCGCGCGCTTCGCCTCGCGCAGCGTGAACGCGATCAGATGCAGCACAGCCGGGTGCAACGGGTCGTACAAATGCGCGACGGCATTGTCGGCCCGATCGATCGCGAGCGTGTATTGAATCAGGTCGTTCGTGCCGATCGAAAGAAAGTCGACGCGCTTCAGGAAGAGCGGCAAGGCGATTGCGGCAGCCGGAATCTCGATCATCGCCCCGACCTGCACGCCCGGATCGTATGCGAGGCCCGCATCGTCGAGCTGCCGCTTCGCTTCGCGTATGAGATCGAGCGTCTGATCGATCTCCTGGGCGTGGGCGAGCATCGGCACGAGAATCTTGACCTTCCCGAACGCTGAGGCGCGCAGAATCGCGCGCAACTGCGTCAGAAACATCTGCGGCTCGGACAGGCTCCAGCGGATCGCCCGCAGTCCGAGCGCTGGGTTGGGCGCCGCCTCGTGGCCCTCGCCTCCTCCAAACGTTTCGAGCGGCTTGTCGGAGCCGACATCGATCGTACGGATCGTCACCGGCAGGCCGCACATGAGATCGACCGCCCGGCGGTAAGCCTCGAACTGCTCCTCCTCCTCGGGCAGATGGTCCTTGCTCATGAAGAGAAACTCGGTCCGGAAAAGACCGATGCCGACCGCGCCCGCCTCCACGGCCGTGCGCGCGTCCTCGGGCAATTCGATGTTCGCGCACAGCGAAATCTTTGTGCCGCAAAGCGTCTGCGTCGGCGAAAACTTCAGGCGCTGAAGCTTCTTTTGCTCGAGCGCTTTTTCGCTCTGGCGGTAGGTATACTCCTCGAGAACGATCGGCGCGGGATCGACGATGACGATGCCATGGTCGCCGTCGACGATGATCAGATCGTCCTGCCGGATCAGCGCACTCGCGTGCTGTACGCCGACGGCCGCCGGAATACCGAGGCTGCGCGCGACGATCGCGGTGTGCGACGTGCGCCCGCCGAGATCGGTGACGAAGCCTTGGAATGTTTGCGTCTTGAACTGCAGCATGTCGGCAGGCGAGATGTCATGCGCAACGACGATCATCTCGTCGGTCGCGTCCCCGTTCGCGCCATCGACGAGCGCCACCGCCGACGGTGCGCCCGCGAGCGCCTTCAAGATTCGCTCGACCACCTGCTGAATGTCCGCCTTGCGCTCGCGCAGATACTCGTCCTCGATATCGTCGAAATGACGCACGAGGCGCTCGAGCTGCTCGGTCAGCGCCCATTCGACGTTGTAGCGGCGCGTGCGGACGAGGTCCATCGTCTCCTGAACGAGCATCGCGTCGTTGAGGATCATCGTATGGACGTTGATGAAGGCCCCGACCTCGCTCGGGGCGTCGGCAGCGAGATCGCCGCTCAAGCGCTCCAGCTCGCGTTGCACGGCCTTGAGTGCCGCGCGGAAGCGCTCGAGTTCGCCTTCGATCTGAGGTGGCTCGACTAGATAGTGGTCGACGTCGAGCGCCGCCGGTGCAATGAGATAAGCGCGCCCGATCGCGATGCCGCGTGACACTGGGATTCCATGCAGCGAGAACGACACGCGCACCTCCTCGAATTATGTAATGCTGCGGGAGCCATACCGCTGCTATGGGCGTGTAACCCTAACGTGGAATTATAAATTCGATTGTCGTGCCTGACTGCTTGCGCTGCAGCATGTACAGACTTTTCCGCGTGCTCGGCGACGCGCGAAGTTCCGCCCGCGCCTGAGGATAGCGCTGAAGACAGCATCGTTGCTCTGCATTGGGCCCCAGTAAGCGCTGAAGCGCTAACTGTGGCCGTAAAAAAAAAACCGCGGGCTGCCGCGGCTTGTCGCTAACGCGCCGGCGCCGCGTTACTGGCCTTCACCGAACTTGTCGGCGATCAGCCTCAATAGCGCCTGCATCGCCTCGGCTTCGTCCGGCCCCTCCGTTTCAATCGTCACCGTGCTGCCGATACCCGCCGCGAGCATCATCACGCCCATGATGCTCTTTGCATTGATGCGCCGTCCGTTGCGGCTCATCCAGATTTCCGACTGAAAGTTGCCCGCGAGCTGAGTCAGTTTGGCCGACGCACGTGCGTGCAGCCCCAGTTTGTTGACGATCGTCGTTTCGTTTTGAAGCATCTACGGTTCCCTGCAGCCGAGTAGGCGTTGGCAAGAGTCGGTGAAATCGAAATAAAGCGCATCAGGCGCCGCTGCCGCGCGTACCGGTGCGCGGCGCTGCTTGCATGGCCGCGGCTGGCAACGGCTCGGCGGCACTCAGCGGCGCACCGGTCGTCGGCAGACAGGGCGACGGCGCGCAGGCCCCGCCCGGCGACGTCTGGGCTCCGATTGCATGTACCCCCTTCGCCGCACCGGTCAATGCTTTGTCGGCAAGCGTGTCGAGCGGCGTGGTGCGGTAACAGACAGCCCGCACGAGCATCGGCAGATTGACACCGGCCAGCACACGCACATCGGCGAGGCTCGCAAGCCTGCTGGCAATATTGGCGGGCGTCGCGCCGTACATGTCGGTCAGCACGAGCACTCCGTTGTCCTCGCGCAGGCGCTCGACTTCGGATTGCGCAAACGCGCTCACCTGTACCGGATCGCAATCCGGCGAAACGTCGATCACACCGATGCGCGCCGGAATCCCGCCATAAATATGCGCGATGCACTCTCTTAGCGCCGTGGCAAACGGCGCATGTGCGATGATCAAAATGCCTGCCATGTCAGCCCTGCAACGAAAAACGACGACCTGCGCACAACCGGTGCAGGCCTACCCGGAAACGCAGGTGCGCCCAGGCTTGTTTTGCAATACAGCAATTGTAGCAGTCCATTTTCGCGCGAAACGCAACGTCATGCCGCCGCGGCCCGCTCCAGCGCATCGACGAACATGCCGGCCACATCGAAGCCGGTCTGATCCATGATCTCGCGAAAGCAGGTTGGGCTCGTGACGTTGACCTCGGTGAGCCAGTCCCCGATCACGTCGAGCCCGACGAGCAGGAGTCCGCGCGAAGCGAGCACCGGCGCCAGCGTTTCGGCTATTTCCCTATCTCGCGCCGATAACGGCTGCGCCACGCCGACGCCGCCCGCCGCAAGGTTGCCGCGCACCTCGTTGCCCTGCGGTATTCGCGCCAGCGAAAAAGGCACGACTTGGCCGCCGATCAGCAGGATGCGCTTGTCGCCGGCCGATATCTCGGGAATGAACTTTTGAGCCATGACCGACCTCGCCCCGTCGTGGCTCAACATTTCGATGATCGAGCCGAGATTCATGCCGTCGCTCTTGACGCGGAATACGCCCATGCCGCCCATGCCGTCGAGCGGCTTCAAGATGACGTCGCCGTACTCGGCATGAAAGGCGCGCAACCGCGCTGCGTCGCGCGTCACGAGGGACGGCGCGACGAACTGCGGGAATTCGCCGATGGCAAGCTTCTCGGAGTGATCGCGAATCGTCTGCGGCTTGTTGAAGACGTGCGCCCCGGCGCGTTCCGCGAGTTCGAGCAGCCAGGTCGATGTCACATATTCCATATCGAACGGCGGGTCCTTGCGCATCAGCACTGCGCCGAACGACGTCATCGAGCGGTGCTCGTTGGGCCCGTTCTCGTGCCATACGTGACGATGCAAATCGGCCGTGTCGCCGACGATCGTGACGCGATGCACCGTCGCTTCGACGTTGCCCCCCGTCCACGCAAGGTGCTTCGGCTCGCACGCGAAGATCGCATGGCCGCGGCGTGCGGCCTCGGCCATCATCGCGTAGGTCGTGTCCTTGTAGATCTTGAAGCGTGAGAGCGGATCGGCGATGAAGAGGATATCCATGAAGCTCCTGCGCCCCCTTGCGGGGTTGTCGTTTGTTCAGAGGGGCCGCTCGCGGCCTGGGCGATGCGCGCGACGGCGCGCGCAGCTCAGACCTGGATGGCCTCGGGATCGGTCTTTTCGAGTTCGACGGACGCGGCGAGCAGGCCGAGCCGTGCCACGACGCCGTACATATAGAAGCGGTTCGGCGGTGCCGCGCCAGGCTTCGCGTGCGCATCCGGCAGCGCCGTGTGCTCGAAGCCGAGCGGCACGAAATGCATGCCGGGGGCGTTGAGGTTCTGATCGCGCTCGCGCGAGCCGTGCACGCGGTAAAAACCGCCGACGACGTACCGGTCGATCATGTAGACGACCGGTTCGGCCACTTCTTCGCCGATGCGCTCGAACGTATACACGCCTTCCTGCACGATCACATCGTGCATGGGCAGACCGCCTTTCGTCGCGGCCATGCGCGTGCGCTCGCCCTTCGAAAGGTGGGCGAGTTCGGATGCGTCATGCACGGTCATCACCCCGCGCCCGCCCGTGCCCGCATCGGACTTGATGACGACATACGGCTTTTCGCCGATACCGTACTCACGATATTTGCGCGCGATCTTCTTGATGACGGCGTCGATCGCGTCGCTCAGCGCTTCTTCGCCGGTGTGTGCCTCGAAATCGACGTCTTCGACATGCGCGAAATAGGGGTTGACCATCCACGGGTCGATCTCGACGAGCTTGGCGAACTTCTTGGCGACGTCGTCATAGCAGGAAAAATGCGTCGACTTGCGGCGCACGGCCCAGCCCGCGTGCAGTGGCGGCAGCACGTACTGCTCGTGCAGATTCTCGAGCACCGGCGGCAATCCCGACGAGAGATCGTTGTTGAGCAGGATCGAGCAGGGATCGAAATTCTTCAGACCAAGTCTGCGCGGCGTGCGCTCGAGCGGTTCGAGGACGATTTTCTGGCCGTCTTTGAGGGAAATCGTCACCGGGCCCGCGATGTTTTCGTCGAGCGTGCCGAAGCGTACGTTGAGGCCCGCTTGACGCATGATCGTCGCGAGGCGCGCCACGTTCTCGAGGTAAAACGCGTTGCGGGTCTCGTGCTCGGGAATCACGAGCAGGTTCTTTGCATCGGGGCAGATCTTCTCGATGGCCGCCATTGCCGCCTGGACGGCGAGCGGCAGCACTTCGTTCGGAAGATTGTTGAATGCGCCCGGAAAGAGGTTCGTATCGACGGGCGCGAGCTTGAAACCCGCATTGCGCAGATCAACCGAACAATAGAACGGCGGCGTATGCTCCTGCCATTCGAGCCGGAACCAGCGCTCGATCGCCGGCGTGGCATCGAGGATCTTCCGCTCGAGATCGAGCAGCGGACCGTTTAACGCCGTAACTAGATGCGGAACCATGGAGCACTCGCAGACAGGGGAAAAAAGATTGTAGAGCAATTGCCCTGCCGATTTGGGGGCAGTTTTACCCTCCGCAAGCCCTGCCGGCCACCATATTTTCTATTGACCTGATTGGCGAAAGGGTCGTTCCATTCTCCTTACACGCGAAAAACGAAAAAAAGCCCGCCTGAAAAGGCGGGCTGAATCGCTGTTGCTTGGTCGTTCGAAAGGCGGGCGCCTTATTCGACGTGCTCGCCGTGCAGGACGACGTCGAGACCTTCGCGCTCTTCCTCCTCGGCAACACGCAGGCCGATGACCATGTCGATGACCTTGAGCAGCACGAAGCTGACGACACCGCTATAGACCACCGTCGTGAGCACGCCTTTCGCCTGCAGAATCAGGCTGCCGTCCATGCCGCCGATGTCCTTGACCGCGAAGACGCCGGTCAGCAGCGCGCCGAGAATGCCGCCCACGCCGTGCACGCCGAAGCAATCGAGCGAGTCGTCGTAGCCGAGCTTCATCTTGAGCCAAGTGGCCGACCAGAAGCAGACGACACCGGCCGCGATGCCGATCGCGAGCGCACCGCCCACGCCGACGAAACCGGATGCCGGCGTGATCGCAACGAGGCCAGCAACGGCGCCCGATGCGATGCCGAGCGCCGACGGCTTGCCCTTGGCGATCCATTCGACGAACATCCACGCGAGCGCGGCGCAGGCAGTGGCGATCTGCGTCGTCAGCATCGCGAAGCCGGCACGGCCGTCAGCCGCCACGGCAGAACCCGCGTTGAAGCCGAACCAGCCCACCCACAGCATGGCGGCGCCCATCAGCGTGAGTACGAGGTTGTGCGGCGCCATCGCCTCACGACCGTAGCCGACGCGCTTGCCCAGCACGATGGCGCAAACGAGCCCGGCAACACCGGCGTTGATGTGCACGACCGTGCCGCCCGCGAAATCGAGGATGCCCGCGGCGGAGAGCCAGCCCGACGGTTCCCAGACCATATGGGCGATCGGGGAGTAGACGATCAGCGACCACAGCGCCATGAACACGAGCATCGCCGAGAACTTCATGCGGTCGGCGAATGCGCCGGTGATGAGCGCCGGCGTGATGATCGCGAACGTCATCTGGTAGACGAAATAGACCGATTCGGGGATCGTCGGCGCGAGATGGCTCACGGTCAACGTGGTCGCCTTATCGCCCTTGATGAACGCCATCCCAGCGAGCATCGTGCGCGACAGACCGCCGATGAACGCGTTACCCGGCGTGAAGGCGAGCGTGTAGCCGATCACCGTCCACAGCACCGTCACGAGACACGTGATCGCGAAGCTTTGCATGACCGTGGCGAGCACGTTCTTCTTGCGAACCATGCCGCCGTAAAAGAGCGCGAGTCCCGGAATCGTCATGAACAGCACGAGCGCCGTCGAGGTCAGCATCCAGGCCGTATCGCCGGAACTGATCTTCGAGGAGTCGACGGAGAACGGCGCGGTCGGCGCGGCCGGTGCGGCCTCGGAGGCCGCGGCCGGGGCTGCAGCCGATGCCGGGGCTGCGGACGCGGGAGCCGCGGCGCTCGCATCGGCAGCTGGCGCGGACGCCGCAGCGGCGGGTGCTGAAGCGGCGGCGGCGCCCGACGCGTCGTCCGCAAGGGCGGCGCCGATACCGCCCGCCAGCAGCGAGGCGGCCATCGCCAGGGACATCAGAAATTTGCGCATCTTTCGGTTTCCTCTTATCGCTAACTTTTTGACTTACAGGGCGTCGGCGCCCGTTTCGCCGGTACGGATCCGGATGACCTGCTCGATCGGCGTCACGAAGATCTTGCCGTCGCCGATCTTGCCGGTGCGCGCGGCACGCTCGATGGCTTCGATGGCCTGGTCGACGATGTCGTCCGATACGGCGGCCTCGATCTTCACCTTCGGCAGAAAGTCGACGACGTATTCCGCGCCGCGATAGAGCTCGGTATGGCCCTTCTGGCGCCCGAACCCTTTCACTTCGGTGACCGTGATGCCCGAGACGCCGATCGCCGACAACGCTTCGCGCGCCTCATCGAGCTT
Source organism: Paraburkholderia sp. NMBU_R16 (assembly GCF_013282575.1). Taxonomy (GTDB): domain Bacteria; phylum Pseudomonadota; class Gammaproteobacteria; order Burkholderiales; family Burkholderiaceae; genus Trinickia. The sequence continues at coordinate 62,970 of NZ_JAAAYE010000002.1, read as the reverse complement.
GAACGGCTTGATGATTGCGGTAATGAGCTTCATGAAAATCCTCTTTTTCGTTGCGAGAACCCGTTTTCGTGCGGCCGCCGTGGCATGCCGGCCATATCGGCCCAGCCGCCGCGAAATGGGGCGCCGGCCGATGCGGGTCCCAGTAGAGCAACTTATGTGCCATAACCTCCCTACGCAAATGGCCGGGACGAGAAGCGGACAGAACGTCTGAAAGCAGGCCGAACGGCCAGCGTCGGCTGGCCGCGCTGGCGCGGGCCGTCGATCGTTGCTAGAGTGTTCGCACGGTCGACGCAAGAGCGACGCACCATCGCCGCTCATGACTGTCTGAATCGGCGCATCGCGCGCACCGTTTCGGGTCATCGGTGCGTTATAGACGTTACTTTTCGAATGGGCTGCACTTTTTTTGTGCGTCCGAGGGGAACCATCATGAAGCAACCGAACGATATCTTTCAGGACTTCCAGGCGCGCATGAGCGACCTGCTCAAGCACTCGCCGGCGAAAGACGTCGAGCGCAACGTGAAGGCCATGCTCTCTCAGGGTTTCTCCAAGCTCGATCTCGTCACGCGGGAAGAGTTCGATACACAAGCGCAGGTATTGCTGCGCACGCGCACGCGCCTCGAGGAACTCGAGCGGCGGGTGGCAGAGCTCGAGCAAAAGCTCGCCGCCTCGCAGGAATCCTGAGTCACCCTCCCTCTTTTCGCCCGGCCCGCGCGTAACACGCTGCCGCGGCGTATCGCTCCTTGCCGTATCCGCAGGCGGCGCACGAGCCGCCTGCTTCATTCCCCGGAGAATCCATGTCGCTTGCCGTGGTGCGTTCGCGCGCGCCGGCTGCCGGCCGCGCGCCTGAAGTGACGGTCGAAGTGCATCTTGCCAATGGCTTGCCGTCGTTTTCCATCGTCGGTTTGCCCGATCTCGAAGTGCGCGAAAGCCGCGAGCGCGTGCGCGCTGCGCTGCAGAATTGCGGCTACGAGTTTCCGGTCCGCCGGATTACCGTCAATCTCGCACCGGCCGATCTTCCGAAAGAATCGGGGCGCTTCGATCTTCCGATCGCGCTCGGCATCCTGGCGGCGAGCGGACAAATTCCCGCTGCGGCGCTCGGCCCGCGCGAGTTTGCCGGCGAGCTTTCATTGACGGGAGCTTTGCGACCGATGCGCGGTGCGTTCGCGATGGCTTGCGGGACGGCGCGGCGTCAGCGGCACGATGGCGCCAGTCATTCGAGCAGGGACACGCGCAGCGAGCGGGCGGTCATCGACGGTGGCGTGCAAGATGCCGCCGCGGCCGAGCTGGGTCCGGGCCTGGGTCTTGGCCTGCCGGAACTCTATCTGCCGCTCGCGAGCGCGCGCGAGGCGGCGCTCGTGCCGGGAGTGCATGTGTACGGGGCGCCAGATCTGCCCTCGCTGTGCGCGCATCTCGCTGGAGCCGAAGACGGAACGTTGCGGCCTATCGAGGCGCGCTCGCTCGAGGCCCACGATGCACCGCCCGTACCCGACATGGCCGACGTGATCGGGCAGCCCGGTGCGCGCCGGGCGCTCGAGGTCGCAGCCGCCGGAGGACATCACATGCTGATGGTCGGTCCGCCCGGGGCCGGCAAGTCGATGCTCGCGGCCAGGCTGCCCGGCTTGCTGCCGCCCATGTCCGACGAGGAAGCCCTCGCATCGGCCGCGCTGCTCTCGGCGAGCATGCTCGGTTTTTCCCCCTCGCAATGGCGCCGCCGTCCATTTCGCGCGCCGCACCATTCGTCGAGCGCCGCCGCACTGGTCGGCGGGCGCAATCCGCCTCAACCCGGGGAAATCACACTCGCCCATCTGGGGGTGCTGTTTCTCGACGAACTGCCCGAATTCGATCGCCACGTACTCGAGACGCTGCGCGAGCCGCTCGAGGCGGGCCGCATCACTGTCTCGCGCGCGGCTCAGCAAGCCGATTTCCCCGCGGCCTGCCAACTCGTCGCGGCCATGAATCCCTGTCCCTGCGGGTGGCGGGGCGACCCGGCGGGTCGCTGCCGGTGCACGCCCGATGCGGCCACGCGCTATATGCGCAAGCTGTCGGGGCCGCTCGTCGATCGCATCGATATTCAGATCGAGTTGCCCGCGTTGAGCGCAGCCGAGCTGTCGGCCCGAGCAGGAGCCTCGGGCGAGCCGACCGCCGCGATCGCTCGGCGCGTCGTCGCGGCCCGGGATCGCCAGCGCGCGCGGCAGGGCAAGACCAACCGCGAACTCGCAGGACGCGAAGTCGACGATGTGTGCCGCCCGGACGCCGGTGGCGAGCTCCTGCTGAGAGAAGCGAGCGAACGCTTCGGCTGGTCGGCGCGGGCCTACTACCGGGTCTTGAAGGTCGCACGAACCATCGCCGATCTCGCGGGCGACGCCATGCCCAACAGCGCGCATGTGGCCGAAGCGATCCAATATCGGCGCCTCGCGGCGCTGTCATGAGTGCTGCAGCGCGTGCCGGCGTTCATGCCTCCATGTTTTGGCAGTGCTTGACTTATACACATATTTGGATTTGCGATTGATCATCGCTGTTTTGAAGGCGTCACCCGAGAAAATTCGCTCACGTCATTGATTTTTATGGAATCTTGTGCGGACGCAGTGGACGAATAGGTTGACTACAAGTCAGCCGCGCAAGCGTTTGCGCCCCTGTTACACCGGTTTTCAACAAAGTTATCCACAACCTGGAGGGAATAGTCCCAAAACCCGCGCGAAGCGCTGCTCTCGGCCAGATCGATCATCGTGAGAACACCTTGAACGACTGAAAAAACTGGTCGGTTTGCTCTTTCGGAGGCGCGTCGTCAGCAATCACGGCAGCTTGATAGACGTGCGTGCCGCGGGCTACGAGCCAAGCGTGGATGGTCTTGCTCCTGCCCGTCGCCCCCACGGGGCCGTTGACTTCCAGTTCGAGTGCGGGAACATGGCCGCCATCGGCCAGCGGGACGTCGATAGCGTGCGCGTCCGGTTTTGCGCCGACATTGCGGGCCAACGCGTCGCGCATCGAGTCGAGCACCGCGCGCTGCAGCTTCGGGTCATCGCTTGGCATCGCAACGGTGCCGACAGAGAACATGGCGTTCTGAGCACGGGCGGCGCGGACGTGCATACGCATGGCGGTGCCCGCGATATCGATCGGTCTTTCGTCGATCAGCGGTTTGGCCGGCAAATCGATTGCGTAGCCGTTCGTGTCGTCGGTGACGGTGCGCCAATCGTAGGGCGGCGAGCAGGCGGCCAAGACGAAGGCGGCAAGCAGGAAGAGCAGCGCGGCAGGACGGGAGGTCATTCGAAGCATAAACAAGCGGTATCCGCCTTGAACTCCTTGAAGTGGCAGCAATTTACCAGAAGCCGATGGATAGAAGTCCAGAGCACCCGCCAGCGTGCCCTGCGCGGCACGCGCCCGCAGGCAAATGGCGTTAAAATTGCGGCGCCGTTACCGCGCTTCGCGCTTTCGAGGTTTCATCCATGAGCCAGACCCCCGCTCCCGCCCGCCGCAGCCCACTGCGTTATGTCGTGCTGGCGCTCGCCGCGGCTGCCATTGCCGTCGCCGGCTATTTGACGTTCGGCACCTCGCAACGCGTGCCCGACGCAACGTTTACGCTGCTGTCGGGGCAGAAGGTCTCCACGGCCGATCTCAAGGGCAAGGTGTACCTCGTCAATTTCTGGGCAACGAGCTGCGCCACCTGCGTCAAGGAAATGCCTCAGATGGTCGAGACCTATAATCGTTTCAAGGGCCGCGGGCTCGAGTTCGTCGCCGTCGCGATGAACTACGATGCACCGATGTACGTCGCGAATTACGCACAAACGCGCCAATTGCCGTTCAAAGTCGCGATGGATGACGGTAGTGCGGCCAAGCAGTTCGGTAACGTCCAACTGACACCCACCACTTTCGTGGTCGACAAGAACGGCACGATTCTGAAGCGCTACGTGGGCGAGCCGCAATTCGCGGAGCTCGACAAGTTGCTGCAGAACGCTCTGGGAGCTTGACCGGGCAGCGCGACCGCCCCGCTGCGCAAACGCCGTAGGCGAGCGAAGGTCGCGCCCCCCACGGGAACGCACCATTCGCTCAGCCCGTTTCTTTTCCGGCCTCGCCGCGTTCGGCGAGGCCGTATCGTTTGATCTTCTCGTAAAGCGTCGCCTTGCCGATCTGCAGTCGATCGGCTGCGGCCGCCACGGAGCCGCCCGCCGCTTCGAGCGCATCGGCAATCGCTGCGCGCTCGAATTGCTCGACACGCTCTTTGAGCGCAGCCGCGGGCACGTTAGCGCCCTCCTCGCTCGAATCGAACGCGCCTTGTCCGTCAGCGATGCCGAGCACGAAACGCTCAGCGGCGTTGCGCAACTCCCGCACATTGCCGGGCCAATCCCGTTCGATCAGGCGCGACCGCTGGCGCTCGGAGAGGACGGGCGCCGCACACTGGTAGCGGACGGCCGCATCGAGCAGAAAATGCTCGAAAAGCGGCAGGATGTCTTCGCGGCGCTCGCCCAGCGGCGGCAGTGTGATTGTCACGACATTGAGCCGATAAAGCAGATCGCGCCGGAATGTGCCGGCCGCGACGTGCTCGGCCATGTCCCCCTTCGCCGCAGCCACGATGCGGCAATCGACGCGAATAGGCTGGTTCGAGCCGAGCCGCTCGAGCACGCCCTCTTGCAGCACGCGCAGCAGTTTGACCTGCAGCGAGAGCGGCATGCTTTCGATTTCGTCGAGAAAAAGCGTGCCGCCCGAGGCGTACTCGAGCTTCCCGATGCGGCGTTTTGCCGCACCGGTGAAGGCGCCCGGCTCGTATCCGAACATCTCCGATTCGAACATCGGCTCCGGCAGCGCACCGCAATTGACCGCAACGAAAGATTTGGCGCGGCGGGGCGACAGCTCGTGCAGGCAGCGCGCGATGAGTTCCTTGCCGGCGCCTGTGTCGCCGTTGACGAGCACCGCGGCATCCGTTGGCGCAACCTTTGCAATGAGGCGCCGCACCTGTTCGATCGCGGCACTTCGTCCGATGATGCGCGGCACGAGCGCGTCGCGCTGACTGAGTTCGCGTCGCAGTGCGTCGTTTTCGAGCATCAGACGCCGTCGCTCCAAAGCGCGGCGCACCGTTTCGATGAGGCGCTCGGAAGCGAACGGCTTTTCGACGAAGTCATAGGCACCGTCGCGCATCGCTTGCACAGCCATCGAGATGTCGCCGTGACCCGTGACGAGAATAACGGGCACGTCCGGCACGTGCTCACGGCAGCGTTCGAGCAGTTGCAGCCCACTCGCGCCGGGTAGCCGGATGTCACTCACGATGACCCCTGGGCCAGCGCCCGCTGCCTGAGCCCGGGCGAGAGCCTCCTGAGCCGCTTCGACGGAGGGGTATCCCATGACATCGAAGCCGGCAAGCTGCAAGCTCTGCACGCTCGCCCGGCGCACGAGTTCGTCGTCTTCGATGAAGATCACTTGAAGGCTGTCGCTCATCGCTGGTGTCGCTGTCATGCCGGATATCGTAAAAACCGAAGGAGAAAACGCCGCACGCTCAGTGGAGCGGTGGATCAGCGCGCCGACGCGTCGCTCTGCGCATTCGATGCAAGGGCGCGGCGCAACATCAGGACGAAGGCCGCTCCGCCTTCCGGCATATTGCGCGCGCTCAGCGTTCCTCCGCAATCCCTGGCGATCGAGGACGCGATTGCCAGGCCGAGACCGAGCCCTTGTCCCATGCCCTTCGTTGTGAAGAACGGTTCGAACAGTCTCGGTAGCACATCGGCGGGAATGCCCGGACCATTGTCGCGCACCGTCAGCGAAAGGCTCGCGAATGACGCGCCGATCTCGATGCCGATGCGCGGCGCGTCGACACCGCTGACCGCATCGAGCGCATTTCCGATCAAATTGATCAGCGCCTGCTCCAACCGCAGATCGTCGCAGTAGGCAACGAGCTCAGGATGCTCCGCGGCGAGGTCGAGCGGCTCGCTGCACCCGCCGGGCATCGTCTCGGAATCGTGGAGCGTGACATCGAGTTCGACACCCTGCAACCGCTTTTGCAGCACGTTCAGCGAGTTGCAAACAGCACGCACGACAGGCGCGCGCGCAGTGCGCGGTTGTGCCCTGCCGACGAAGAGCTTGAGCTGGTTCGTGATCTTGCCCATGCGCTCGGTCAGCGCTGCGATCGCTTCGAGATTTTCGCGCGCGGCACTCTGCTCGCCGCGCTCGAGCAGCACGCGCGTGTTGTCGGAAAAGGCTCGCAGCGCCGCCAACGGCTGGTTGAGCTCGTGGGTGATGCCCGCTGCCATCTGGCCCAGGGCCGCCAGCTTGCTCGTCTGGACGAGCTCGTCGTGGGCCGCGCGCAGCTCGCGCTCCGCGCGGGTCCGCTCGCCGACCTCCGTCTGCAATCGCGCGTTGGCCGCGGAAAGATCTGCAGTGCGCTCGGCTACGCGCTCGTTCAGTTCCGCATAGGCGGCTTGCAGCATCGCACGGCCTCGGATCATTTCGGCGAGCCGGGCGCGTCGCGTTCGCCAGTAAAACGCGAGCAAACAGATCGACGCGAAGCCGAAGCCAACCGCTGCCGTTGCGTTGCGCGCATCGGCTCGCACCGGGTCGATCGAAGAAAGTGTAATCAGTTGCCACGCCGGCGAGCCAAGCCACCGCCGGGTCGCAAGAAAGTGCGGGCCGAAGCGCGCGTCGCCGACGCGCACGATCTGCGCATTGGCATCGATCGTACGAACCGTGGCCATCGGCAGCTCGGCGATCGTCTGTTGGGCATATTGGCGTGTGCGCTCGATCGCCGCGGTGACCGACGCGGGCAGCGGCGCCACGGCGCGGTACTTCCAGGCCGGCACGGAGGACAAGAAGATAACGCCATGATTGTCGGCAACGAGCAACGGCTCACCCGCATCCGAGCCGGGAAACCATTCGAGGTTGAGCTTGACGACGGCGGCGCCGATGATGCGGCCGTCGCGATAGACCGGCTGGGAGATGAAATAACCGGGCTCGTGCGAGACGGTGCCGATACCGAAGAAGCGGCCCACCTGGCCCTTCATGGCATCGATGAAATACGGCCTGAACAGGTAGTTGGAGCCGGCGAACGTATCCGCGAGATTCCAGTTGCTGGCCGCGAGACAGAGCCCGTCGGCCCGCACGATGTAAGTCACCGTCGCATGCGCATGCCGGTTGGCATCTTCGAGATAGTGGTTGGCACGCGCGATGGCGTCAGCCGTCGGGTGTTCCAGTGCTTCTTGGACGAGCGGGTGACTCGCGAGGAGGTAGGAAAGCGATTCGTAGCGATCGAGCGTGCTGCTCAATGCATTCGCCGTGCGGTCGGCTCGCACGGCGGCTTGTTGCTGGATGTCGTCGACACCGCGCAGCCAGGTGATGCGCCACGTAACGACGCATGCCGCGATGAGCACGGCGGCGAGCGCGAAAACGACGACAGCACGACGTTTCACAGCAGCGGATTCCGGGCGAGGATAAAGGGCCATTGTGGCACAGCGCGCGAAATCCGCCGGCGCCGGCCGGAGCGCCGGCGCATCGAGGTTCAAGCTTTGACCGCCTCGCCTACTTCGACGTCGCCGCCGCTCAGGGCGCGCTTGAGCTTCGCGCGGTCGAGCTCCTTTTCCCATGCCGATACGACGACCGTGGCTACGCCGTTGCCGACGATGTTCGTCAGCGCGCGGCATTCGCTCATGAAGCGATCGATACCGAGAATCAGGACCATGCCCGCGACAGGGATCGTGGGCACGACGGCAAGCGTTGCGGCGAGCGTAATGAAGCCGGCGCCCGTGACGCCGCTGGCCCCCTTCGAGGTCAGCATGGCAACCGCGATCAGGGTGAGCTGCTGAGCCAGCGTGAGGTCCGTGTTCGTGGCTTGTGCGATGAAGAGCACGGCCATCGTCATATAGATGTTCGTTCCATCGAGGTTGAACGAATAGCCCGTGGGCACGACAAGTCCAACGACCGAGCGCGAGCAACCGAGCTTTTCGAGCTTTTCCATCAGCTGCGGCAGCGCGGCTTCGGACGAACTCGTGCCGAGCACGATCAGCATTTCTTCCTTGATGTAGGCGATGAACCGGATGATGTTGAAGCCCACGAGGCGAGCGATCGTCCCGAGCACGACGAGCACGAATACGATAGCCGTCAGATAGAACGTGCCGATCAGCTTCATGAGCGGCAGCAACGAACCGAGGCCGTACTTGCCGATGGTGAAGGCCATGGCGCCGAAGGCGCCGATCGGCGCGAGCTTGGTCACGATGCGCACGATGCCGAACAGGACGTGCGACAAGCTTTCGATGAAGTTCGTGACGGGCTTGCCGCGCTCGCCGATCGTGGCGAGCACCGTGCCGAAGAGCAGCGCGATCAGCAGGATCTGCAGGATGTCACCGTGCGCGAATGCGTCGGTGAACGTCTTCGGAATGATGTGCAGGAAGAAGTCGACGGCGCTGTCGCCATGCGCCGCCTTCTCGGCGTACGTGGCGACGGCCTTGCCGTCGAGCGTTGCGATATCCACATTGAAGCCGGCGCCGGGCTTGAGCACATGAGTGGCGATCAGGCCCAGTACGAGCGCGAACGTCGAAACGACTTCGAAGTACAGGAGCGCCTTGCCGCCGACGCGGCCGACCTTCTTCATGTCCTCCATGCCCGCGATGCCGGTCACGACCGTACAAAAGATGATCGGCCCGATCACCATCTTCACGAGGCTGATGAATGCGTCGCCGAGCGGCTTCATGTCGATCGCGAGCTTGCTCGCGAAATGACCGAGCACGATGCCCGCGACGATCGCAGCGATCACCTGGACATATAGGATTCGATAGAAGGGTTTCTTGAGCGGGGGCATCGGCTGTCTCCTTGCTTGAATTAATGGGTAGGGCCCAGGGGCCGCGGGCCATCTATCTGCAAGGTCAATGCCAACGCTAACCTCTATCTAAATATCTGATTTATATAGAGAATTTTCCGGACGCGCTTCCTTCGATTCCGGAGTTCCGGAATCACGGAAGGAGGCCGTCTGGATAGCTGGACGGCTCCGTCCGTCCCTCAATGCCGAAAAATTCAACCGGAGGTCGGCTCGCCCAGTTCTTTCTTTCTAATGGGGACGAGCCCGACGCGCAGGCCGAAGAGCTTCGCGATGCTATTGAGCGATTCGACGGTCGGATTCCCGGTCCCGCGCTCGATGTCCTGGATCACCCTGCGGCTCACGCCGCGGTGTGCGGCAAATTCCGCCTGCGTCAGGCCCGTCATCTCGCGCATTGCTTTCATGGCCTCGGGAAGCGTCATGTCGCCCCGGCCGATCCTTTCATAGAAGGCACGGCGCAGCGCGTTCTGATCGTCAGGAGTCAGTCGGGTCCGGCGCCGCATGATGGGCCTCTGGCGATTGAAGGGCTTTCAGTTGTCGGACCTGGGTATCGATGGACGTCATCAGGAATTCGATGATGTCGTGATCGACGCCCTGTGCCTCCATGATGTCGGGCAAGCGCTCGGTTTGCGCGGCAAACCGGACCAGCGCATCGGCAAGCGTGCGGCGCTCGCCATCGGTAACCGGCAGTGCGGCGAGCACATCGGCCCACTCCGTGAGTTCGACCCGCGTATCCGGTCGATACCATCTCAACGTCCGCGGGACCACTTGTGGATCGAGATACATCGGCGCGAAATCGAAAAGCGGAGTGAGCCGGATTTCACCATCGAGCACCTGCACGGCCGTATTGCGCGCGTGATTGTCGGTATTGCGCATCGCCAGATTGAGCACGTCGCGCTTGATGAATTCGAGCGTTTCCTTCGCCGGATCGGTCACGACCTTGCGGATTCCGGCTACGACGTCGAATAGGCTCGGACGTAGGTCGAAGCCGGCCAGTCCCAAGATGGATGCCACGCTTTCCTGATGGAGTCGAACGACTTTCCCGTCGTGCGCAATGCGGTCGAAGCGTGGGATCAACAGCACGTCGCCATGAAGGGCCGGCAATCGCGCGTGCGTGCGGATGCCGACCGCTGCCGCCACTCGCATGTAGGCCGCCTCGTTGCGCAAGACCTTTTCATCGGCTGGGCTGTTGCCCCGCGGCAGTTTGACGATGAAATGCTCGGTGGCCTCGGCATCGGGGAGAACTGCATCGCCGTGCAGCAAGCCCGCTCGATCCCGGGTAAACAGGTATTTCGGCGCCGCGCCCTGGACACCGGTGGTCCCGGTGCCGAGCATTCCAAGCAGGAACATCCTTTCCTTGAAGTCGTCGCTGCGCACCACGACGTCGTCGATAGTAAGCCCAGGCAGGCCACGCGCGGCGGGATGCCGCGCCACGTGCGCCTCGAAGTAGTCGACTGCTTCGGCGACGCGAATCCGGCCCACTGGGTTGAAGGCGCCCGCGCAAATCAGCGGAAAATCCGCATCGGAACCGTCGGGCAGTTTCAATTCGCCCAACAGGAAGCGGCGCCCCCCCCCCTGCGGGACAAGATCGTAGAGGAAGGCCGGCAGAGCGCGATCCCCCCGGATATCCATATCCACGGGCTCGGCCAGCGAGAGCGGCGTATCCGGATGCTCGACGGCATACATGACCGGATAATTCCAACGGCAAATACCGGCTTGGAATCCGATTTCCGCGCAAACGACCCAGCGATCATCCAGGAATATCTGGAGGGTGCAATCCATGAGGCAACTCCGTATGCCTCATAAATGTAGCACAATGCAGCTAGAATCGCTCATATGCTCCTTAAACGAAGCACTTTATATTTCCGCCACGACACCGGCGCCGTGCGCCTGAAGATCAGCGTGGTAGCTCGAGCGCACCATCGCGCCGACCGCGGCATGCGTGAAGCCCATCGTGTAAGCCTCGGCCTCGTACATCTTGAAAACGTCCGGGTGAACGTACGCGCGCACCGGCAGGTGATGCTCCGACGGCTGCAGATACTGGCCGATCGTCAGCATGTCGACATCGTGCGCACGGAGGTCGCGCATGACCTGAAGGATCTCTTCCTCCGTCTCGCCGAGCCCGACCATCAGGCCGGATTTGGTCGCGACTTCCGGATGCAGCGCCTTGAAGTCCTTCAGCAGCTTCAACGAATGCGCGTAGTCGGAGCCCGGTCGCGCTTCCTTGTAAAGCCGCGGTACGGTTTCGAGATTGTGATTCATGACATCGGGCGGCGCGCTCGTCAGAATCGAGAGCGCACGGTCGAGCCGGCCGCGAAAGTCCGGCGTGAGGATTTCGATGCGCGTTTGCGGCGACAGTTCGCGAACCTTCTGGATACATTCGACGAAGTGCGCCGCGCCGCCGTCCCGAAGATCGTCGCGATCGACGCTCGTAATGACCACGTACTTGAGCTTGAGCGCCGCGATCGTTCGCGCCAGATTGAGGGGCTCTTCGGTATCGAGCGGGTCCGGGCGGCCATGGCCCACGTCGCAAAACGGGCAGCGCCGCGTGCATTTGTCGCCCATGATCATGAACGTGGCCGTACCCTTGCCGAAGCATTCCCCGATGTTCGGGCAGCTCGCTTCCTCGCAGACGGTATGCAGGTTGTGCTCGCGCAGGATCTGCTTGATCTCGCTGAAGCGCGAGCTACCCGTCGCCGCCTTCACGCGTATCCACTCCGGCTTCTTCAGCTTTTCGATCGGCACGATCTTGATCGGAATCCGTGCCGTCTTGGCTTGGGCCTTTTGCTTCGCGCTCGCGTCATAAGCGGCGGTGGCGGGCTCGCGGACGTCGGCGGCGCCTGTCATGGCGGCGTCGCCCGGTTGGGCATGAAGGTCTGTCATTCGGTAGATCCAGTCGATGAGCGATGCGCGAGAGCGGTGTCGAAGTTGGCGGCAAGGCGCGCGGCCAGCGTGCCGGCCACATCGCGCCAGCTGGCGGTGACGCCGAAAGTGGCCATATCCACCGTTTCGAGCCCCGCGTAGCCGCACGGATTGATCGCGAGAAACGGGCGCAGATCCATGTTCACGTTGAGGCTGACACCGTGATAGCTGCATCCGTTGCGAATCTTCAGGCCGAGCGCCGCGATCTTCGCGCCGGCGTGGGTCCCCGCACGGGGCCCGGGCGCCACATAGATGCCGGGGGCACCGGCACGGCGCTCGCCGGCGAGATTATACGCCGCGAGCGTCTCGATCACGGCCTCCTCGATCACCGTGACCAGTTGACGCACGAGAATGCCGCGCCGTCTCAGATTCAGCAGCAAATAGGCGACGACCTGACCGGGCCCGTGGTAAGTGATCTGCCCCCCGCGGTCGACTTTGACCAGCGCAATGGCAGGGTCCGCCGCCAGCAAATGCGCCGGATTGCCGGCTTGGCCCAGCGTGAAAACAGGAGGATGTTCGACCAGCCAGAGTTCATCGCCCGTTGCGTCGGTACGCGATTCGGTGAACTCGCGCATCGCGGCAAAGCTGGCCTCGTAAGGTTCGAGCCCACGCCAGCGGACGGTCAGACCGACGTCAACCGTGGCCCTCGGGCTGTGCGGAACGCATTCCGGAGAGACGGCGGTTTCGGGGGTCGACGCGGAGCACATGATTCGCGCAGTTTACCGGAATCGGCCCGACGCCGCCGGGCAGACCCGGCGCCAAGGTAACCTGGGCGGCCGCGAGACGCCGCCGCCGCGCGCCGCGCCTGGACATCAGACGGCGTGCCACCCACCGCGCCAGCGCTCGGCGAGCCGCTCCGTGAGTGCCCCGAGCCAGTCCCCGACGAGCGCACGCCTCGTCAGCGGCGCGACGAATCGTGCCTGCGCCTTCTCGCTGCCTTCGACGCTGAGCCACAAGCGCTCACCGCGGCGCAGATGCAGCGCAGTGCCGGGTTGGAGCCAATAATCCTCGACGTCGTTGCTACGCGTCACCCAGAGCGGCGCTCCCTCGGCTGTCAGCCGGGTGCTGTCGCCGATCAACATGGAAGCCGTTTCGCCAGGTTCGATTTCGAACGTGATGCTTGAGGATATTTTTCTCATGATCGTTTTCCAAAAAGGGGCCTTCGATGACTAGAATCCTAGGCGTGGCGGACCTCAGCGTAAAACGATCAATTCTCACCGGTATGTGAAATAAATTCACAATGGACCTGCGACACCTCCCCCCGCTCAATGCGCTGCGCGTCTTCGAGGCCGCGGCGCGGCACGAGAGTTTTTCGCGCGCCGCCAACGAATTGTTCGTCACACATGGCGCCGTCAGCCACCAGATTCGTGCATTGGAAGAGCAGCTCGGCACCCTCCTGTTCGCTCGCGACGGCAGACGCGTCCGGCTCACCGAGACCGGCGCCCGCTATGCCAAGGCCGTACGCGCCGCGCTGATGGCGCTTGCCGATGCGACCTACGACGTACGCTCGTCCGACCGCGAGCGGCGCCTCATCGTCTCGTCGGCTTCGTCGTTCTCCGCCCGGTGGATCACCCCGCGCATCGGCAGCTTCATCGAACGCAATCCACAAATCGACGTCGAGCTGCTGTCGACCAATGCGCTCACCGATTTCACGCGCGACGATGTCGATCTCGCCATCCGCTACGGCAGCGGACGCTACCCGGATCTGTATGTCGAGCCACTGCTGGATGAAGTGTTCTTTCCCGTGTGCGCGCCGTCCTACAACGGTGGCGCGCTGCCGAAGACGCCGGCCGATCTGGTGGACGCGCGGCTTTTGCGGTCGGATGACGAGCTTTGGCGCCCTTGGTTCGATGTGGCGGGGCTCGCCAATATCAGCGAGCCGCGGCGGGGCGTGCTCTATCAGGATTCGTCGAATTTGCTGCAGGCGGCCATCGATGGCCAGGGCATTGGACTCGTGCGCCGGTCGATCGCCACGCACGAACTTGCGGCAGGACGGCTCGTACGCCTTTTCGACATCGATGCGCCGAGCACCGACAGCTATTACTTCGTATGCCCGCCGCCTCTCATCGCAACCGCGCGGGTGCAGGCCTTCCACACATGGATATTCGAGGAGGTGGAGCGCTTCCGGGAGCTATATGTGAAGGCCTGTAGGGGTGCGGCTGGCCCGGAGGCGGCGGGCAGCGCGCTGACTCAGAGCACGACCGACACCATAGGATGCCCGGTGAGCGCGCGATAGATATCGTCGAGCTGCTCGCGGCTCGTGGCGCGCACGGTCACCGTCAAGCCGATGTAGTTGCCGCCGCTCGACGCCCGCATTTCGATGCGGGACGCCTCGAAGGTCGGATCGAAATCGCGCACGACGGTCACGATCGTTTCCGCGAAATCGGGGTGGGACTTCCCCATCACCTTGATCGGAAAGTCGCATGGAAACTCGAACAACGATTCATTGACCGGGCTCATTTCGATTGGCTCCACGTCACTTCTTACTGAACATCAGCATCAACGAGTCCCAGATACGCCCACCGATACCGGCAGCCGGCACGGGCTGAAGCGCGACGATGGGGAACTGGGTGAGCGTCTTGCCATCTCCGACGATCTGGACCGTTCCGAGCGGCTGCCCCTCGGCGATCGGCGCGATGAGCGGCGCATTCAGCGCCACCTGCTGCTTGACCTTGTCGCCCATGCCGCGTGGCACGGTGATGTACTGGTCGCTCTTCACGCCGACGGGCACGCTGTTGGCCGCGCCCTTGTAGACGCGCGGCGTCTGTACCACCTGATTCGCCTTCACGAGCCGGACCACGTCGTAAGCGCTATAGCCGTAGTTCAGCATCTTCATGCTGTCCTGTACGCGCTCGTGCTCTTTTTGCTCGCCCATCATGACGCTGACGAGACGGCGCGATGCATCGGGCACACCGGGCAACGGGCGCTTCGCCGACGCGATCAGGCAGTAGCCGGCCGCCTGCGTGTGACCCGTCTTCAGACCGTCGACGGTCGGATCGAGCCACAGCAGACGATTGCGGTTCGGCTGCTTGATCTTGTTATAGGTGAATTCCTTGACCGCGAAGATCGAGTAGTACTCGGGATAGTCCCGAATCAGATGCGCGGAAAGCGTCGCCAGATCGGCCGCTGTCGTGTAGTGCTGCGGGTCGGGCATGCCGTTGACATCGGCATAGTGCGTGCCGGTCATGCCGAGCTTCTTCGCCTCGGCATTCATCATCTCGACGAAATGCCCTTCGGTCCCGCCGACGAGTTCCGCCAACGCGATCGCGGCATCGTTGCCCGACTGCACGATCATTCCGTAGACGAGATCGTGCACGGTCACCGGTTTTTCGGCTTCGATGAACATGCGCGATTCGTCGTTGCGCACGCGCCGCACCGCGAGGCTCGGCGTCACGACCTGATCCATCGAAATCTTCTTCGTGTGCAGGGCCTCGAAGACGAGATAAGCCGTCATCAGCTTCGTGAGCGAAGCCGGCTCGACGCGTTCGTTCGCGTTGCCCGAGGCAAGAACCTGGTTGCTCGTGGCATCGATGAGCACCCACGAACGCGCCGTCACGGCCGGCGGCGGCACTTGCGCCGCGGCGCCCGGCGCATAGCATGCAGCCGCCAATGCGGCGGCGGATGCCAGCGTGGCAGGCAGCGTGCGGACGATCGAAGGGCAAACGAAAGACGAGGCAATGGACGGCATGCCGAAGAAGGAAGAGCGCATAGGATTCAGTTCGTGCGAGAGAAGTCAGCGTGGCGGCCGCGCCGCCCGGTGCAAAGCGAGCGTTGGACAGGCGGTGGCGCGTTCGGTTCGGCGCTCGAGCGCCGGATCGTCGAGCGGTGGAACGCCCGTCGCGCGGCGACGCTCGTGCAAAAAAATTGCGCCCATTATACGCGGCGCAATCGCGTCGATTTGCATTTTCCGCGTACCTGTGGCCCCCAAACGCGGACGAGCGGTACAGGACCGGGCGAGCGGCCCGGCTACCGCCAGGCCTCGGTCACGATCCGCTTGAGGATATGCAGTTTGCGATGCAAGAAATGTTCGGCGCCCGGAACGACCACCACGGGCAGCTCCTGCGGCCGTGCCCATTCGAAAACGGAACCGATCGGCACGGTCTCGTCCAACTCGCTATGGATGACGAGCGTGTTTTCCGGCACGGGTGCAACGTCCCAGCGGCTCGCGGCCGTGCCGACGAACACGATTCGCTCGATGGCGACGCCGGCATCGCGCAGCCGCGCCGCCACATGCGAGAGCACGACCGTGCCGAACGAGAATCCGGCCAGCACGAGCGGCAGCGTGCCGTGCTCGGGGTCGGGGTCGGCGCGCATATGCTCGATGACCGCCATCAAGTCGTCGCGCTCGCCGACGCCGTTATCGTGCTCCCCCTGAGTGGCACCCACGCCGCGAAAGTTCGACCGGTAGACGACATAGCCCAGTTGCACCAGCGTGCGCGCGAGCGTCACGGCAACCTTGTTGTCCATCGTGCCGCCGAACAGCGGATGCGGATGCGCAACGAGCGCCATGCCGCGCGGCGCATCGGCGGGCATATCGACGGCGACTTCGATCTTGCCGACGGGCCCGTCGATCAGAAATTTCTTCGTTTGGGCATTCATGGTGCGCGTGGTTCCGTCAATCGATCTTGAGCCGCTCGACAATCGTGCCGTGTTGGAGGTGCGATTCGACGATCTCATCGATATCCGATTCGTCGACATACGTGTACCAGGTGCCTTCGGGATACACGACGACAGTCGGCCCCAGTTCGCAGCGGTCGAGACATCCGGCTTTGTTGATCCGGACATTGCCGGGGCCGGCGAGCCCCAGTTCTTTCACGCGTTTTTTCGCATAGGCCTGCATCGCCTCGGAGTTGCAGTTCGCGCAGCTTGGGCGATCGGCGCCGGGCTCGCGCCGGTTGACGCAGAAAAATACGTGGTACTTGAAAAAGGAATCCATGATTTCCAGAAAATGAAGCGGCGCCAGACGGTGGCCGCCGCGGCATCGGCCCACGAGGCCCGGCCGATTATAGCCAGTAAGCGGCCTTGTCCGCTCGGGCAGGGCGTGCGCACGGTCAGCACTGATGCCGACGCTCAGCCGGCCTGTCCCGCGTACGACGGGCCGGTCCGGAATCAGCCTTCGGAGATCGCCGACGTCTCGAAGCCGGCGTCGATGCGCTTCGATGAACGGGCTCGTCGGTAGTGGGTCGGCGTGACCGCGGTCTGCGCGCTGAACGCACGGCTGAAATGGCTCTGATCAGCGTAACCGCACCGGATCGCGATCTCGGAAAGAGGCAGCGTGGTGTTGGTCAGCAAATCCTTCGCCCGGTCGACTCGTTTCCGTGCCAACCATTGATGCGGAGCATGTCCCGTCGACCGCTTGAACGAACGTGAAAAATGACTACGCGAAAGACCGCAATAATTGGCCAGTTCGAGCAATGAGACCTGACCATCGAGGCGCTCCATCAGATAGTCGGTGGCCCGCCGCATCTGCCACGGAGCGAGACCACCGTTCACTCTGGCGATCCGAAACCGCATTTTCCCGTACGTGACGGCAATATGCAGATTCAGCGCATATGAGACGTGCTCGACAAACAATTGGCTCGCCCGTTCCTGGTGCTCGAGCGCCGGCAGCAAGCTTGTCCCCAAGGAAAAAATCACCGGATCGAGGGTGTTCTCGTGCGGAGGGCAAACAAGATCCTCGATCCGCTGAGTGCCCGCTTCCCATGCGATTTCGTCGAATGCTGCGCGTGCGATATGAATGTGCAGGCAATCGAATGTCGCCCTCATGTTGGCCCGCCACAACTGATCGAGGTTGTATATCGCGACTTCCCCGGCTCGATGATCCACCACCGGTCGAGGCTTGCCGTCGCACCACAGGTCCCAACTGGGCATCGCTTGCAGCATCAGATAAACGGCGAATGCGTCCTCGAGCGGATAGTCCGGAGTGAGACCGTGGTTGGCTACCTCGCATCGTTCCCTGTTGAGGAACATCGTCGACTTCTGCAACGTCGTCACGAACAGCGTCGGCGTGTCTCGCACGCCGATGTAAGAGGTATGTAATCTTTCGCGCGGGTCCATTTCGTCGATGACAGTAGTTTGCGAAAGTTGCGCCTTCGTAACAACGAGCCGGCAGCACCGTCGTGCGGTGCCCCTGGATACGACAATGCGAATTGCATAGTGCGAGCCAGTCTACAGCCATTAAATAAAAAATAAGAGCACGCAGAGTCAAGCACGGCACGCCGATTCAAGCCGGCCGGGCACGTTCTACGGATCATGGAATGCGTCCCGCCCCCCCTTGACGCAGCGTTCTTGCCGGAAAACCACCATGAACCGTGCCCTTGCCCGCTTCTTGACCGCTTGCTCGCTGCTGGCGAGCCTATG
Source organism: Paraburkholderia sp. NMBU_R16 (assembly GCF_013282575.1). GTDB lineage: Bacteria > Pseudomonadota > Gammaproteobacteria > Burkholderiales > Burkholderiaceae > Trinickia. Next base: position 44,900 of record NZ_JAAAYE010000002.1, on the reverse strand, counting down.
CGCCTCTGCGCAAACTTCCCAACCCAATGGCTGGCGCGCCCCAGAGGCAATCGTTGCGCCGTCGCATTTCTCAGGTGTGCATGGCTTGGCAATCGACGAGCATGGCCGCCTGCTTGCGTGCACGATCATCGGCAATTCGATCTGGCAAGTCGACCGCACCACCGGTGAGGCAAAGGTGTTCATCGGTAGTCCCGATGGGCAGGCCGACGACGTGGCCATCGGCCCGCAAGGCCAGATGGCATGGACCAGCTATCTGATGGGTGTCGTGCACTATCGCGCGGGTCCGCGCGCGCCGATACAGGTGGTGGCCAGCAACTTGCCGGGCATCAATTCAGTCGCTTTCGACCCGAAGACGGGCAAGCTCTATGTCAGCCAGGTCTTCGCCGGCGACGCGCTCTGGGAAATCGACGTGACGGGCACCCATGCGCCTCGGCTCATCGCGAAGGATCTCGGCGGCTTGGACGGCTTTCAGGTCGGTGCCGACGGCATGATCTACGGCCCGCTGTGGTTCAAGCACAGCGTCGTGAGAATCGACCCGGCGAACGGCGCGCTCAGCGTGATCAACGCCGAATTCAACGCGCCCAGCGCCGTCAAACTCGATGCCGCGGACAACCTCTGGGTCGTCGACGCCGCAACCGGGGAACTGAGCAAGGTCGATCCGGTAACCGGCCGCAAGACGGTGTTCAAGACGCTGAAGCCCTCGCTGGATAACCTCGTGCTTGCATCCGACGGCACGATCTACGTCTCCAACTTCGCTGACAACTCGATCACGGCTGTCGATATGGCGAGCGGTTCGTCGAGGCTGCTGACCGGCGGGGTAGTTGCGGTGCCCGCCGGCATCAAGCTGTCGGGCGGGAACATGTGGCTTGCCGATATTTTCAGCTACCGCAAGGTCGATTTGGCAAGCGGCGGCGTGACAGACGTGATGCGCATGTGGGCCGCCGGCTCTACGTTGCAATATCCGTTCGCCCTCGGCCTCTCCGATAATCTGGTCGTTTTGGCCTCGTGGATCACCGGTACCGTACAGGTGCTCGATCGCGCGAGCAACACGACGCTCGCCACGACGACCGGCTGGCAGACGCCCTACGCTGCGCTGCCGCTCGCGGATGGCAGCGTGCTCGTCGCCGAGTTCGCCACCGGCAATATCACGCAGGCGAGCGGTGCGGGGTTCGCCACGCGCAAAATCGTGGCCACGGGGCTGGCGGGGCCGGCGCAAATGACGCTCGGCCGCGATGGCGCACTTTACGTCACCGAATCCGCCGCAGGCGACCTTGCGAGGATCGATCTGACGACGGGCAACAAGCGTGTGGTGGCCACCCAGCTCGCGCTGCCTGAAGGCGTCGCTCAAACGCCCTGGGGCACCTTCGTCGTTGCCGAAGCGGGCGCGGGCCGCCTGACCGAAATCAACCCCACCACGCAAAAGCGTCGCATCGTGGCCGATCAGCTGCCCATCGGCCTGCCCGGTGCTCCGGGCATGCCGCCCCCGTATGTGGCGACAGGCGTCGATGTCGGTACCGACGGCACGGTTTACTTCAGTGCGAATCGCAACAACGCGATCTACCGCGTGCGGCCATGGTGAGCGTCCGCGCGAAACTGTCCGGTCGGACCGACCCATCGAAACGAAATCCGTTATTCATCGCGGACCCTGGCGGATGAAGCTTGCAGACGATCATCGCATCGACGTGGCGGCGTTCGGCGAACGACAACTCGATGATGTCCGGTTGTCGAATGTGCCCGCGCCGGACGACGCGATTTACGGCACCTCCAGGCTGTTGTCGGCTCTCACACGTTGCCCCGACGGCGCCGCGCGCGAACGGCAGGTTCGCGCCGCGATTCAAGACGCAGGGTTCCAATGGCTGTGCTATTGGCGCATACATCGCATGGGCGGGAGCGTTCGACATGCCGCATGGTTCGACACGTATTCGCCCCCGGGCTGGCGTGCGTGTTTCGAGCGAAGCGGGTTTCTCAGCGGCGATCCTCGCATCGACCGGGCGAGCCGGTGCGACTGGCCATTTGCTTGGGACCTCGCTTCGCTCTGCGCGGACCGGCATGGCCGTCATGCCGATCCCGCCATCCGGCATTTCAGCGAGAAGGCGGCGCGGGCCGGCGTGCGCAGCGGCGTGACCATCGGGCTTCCTGCCGGCAGAAGGTTCCAGCGGGCGATCGTCACGTTATCGAGCGCGCGAGCCGATCGGCGCTGGATCACCGATAGAGTGATCGGCGAAGCCCATGCGCTCGCCCTTGCCCTGCATGAGTTCGTCGAACCGCGGCTACGGCATCTGATTTCAGATCCCGAAGCCGGCGTGTTGAGTCACGCGCAGCAGGCTGTGCTGCGCTTCGTCTCACAGGGAGTCAGCAATCGGGAAATTGCCGAGCGCTTATCGCTATCGACTCACGTCGTGGCGTACCACTTGGAGCAGTTGGAACGCAGATACGCCGCCCGGAATCGGGTCCAGCTTGCGTATATGGCGAGCCGGATTCTGCATGAGTAAAGCACGAGTCCTCACGGGCATCGCGAACGGCTGCATGGCGCATGGCCGGTAACCTACTCTGCGCTTCAGCAATCGGGAGGGCGGTAATGTCATACGAAGCACTCGATGACGAGCGGGCGAGTGCGATGTTGCTAAGCGAGTTCGACGCCTGTACCGGGTTCCAGGCGCCCGTTAGGGCCTTGCAGGCACCATGCTCCGCGCCCCAGATCCATTATGTGGATGAATCCGAGGTCGAGCCGATGCTGCGCAGCGATGAGCTCGGCAGCGAGACGCGCCTCGCCGCTGAACTTGGCGCGGCGGCCGACCTCGACGAACTGACGCGTCTGGTCGGCAGTGTCGTCCACGTACTGGGTTTCCGTCGTCTCGCTTATCTGACAGTGAAGACGGACGTACACGGCAGAATCGATCGCATCTATCTGCTACGCAACGCTTTCGCGCCGAGCCTCATGCAACGCATGGTGCGTACGGGCATGCTCGAACGCAACGCGCGTCTGCGCACCGTGCTGACCAGTCAGCTGCCGCAGCCATGGGAGCTGAAGACGTCGATGCGCACATCCGGTGCGAGGGAGTTCGCTGACGAGGACCGTCAGTTCCTCCATGAAATGCGCGAGAACGGTTTTCTAAGCGGTCTGGCCTTTGGCTTGCCGATTTCCAACACGTCGATGCGTTCGATCGTCATTCTTGCGTCGTCGCGCGAGAGCGTAGCCGACTGGCTCACCGAGGATGTCATCGTTCAATGCCTGACGTTCGGTTCGTCGCTGCATCAGCGTTGCGCGGCTTACTTGCGCGCGGCCCAACGGCAGGAGGCGTTCGGTTTGCTCTCGCCGCTGCACCGGCAAATCGTGGATTTGCTCGTGCTCGGACTGACGGACAAGGAGATTGCCGCCAGGCTCGATATGAGCGCGCACACCGTCGACTATCACTTGCGCCACATCAAGCAGCGATATGGCGCACGCGATCGCAGCCACCTGGCATTCATCGCGGGTAGCCGCGATTCGAGGTGAGGAAGTCGCGTCCCGTTGGGCCGCGGCCAGGTCACTGAGCTTGCGCGGCTAGCGGGGCCTGCATGCCGAGCCACGCGATCAACTGCGCGATCAGTTCGTCGCTCGCGGCGGACAGCGCACCGACCCCGCCCGCCGCGCTCGACGTCCTCGCCGGCGCGCGGGCGGTGAACGTGCGTTGCGCGAGGACCTTGCCACCGCGGGCCAGCGTCGCGCGCGCGGTGACGGCGCCATGGCTCTGGTCTTCGCTATCGAAATCCTGCTCGAACTGATCGAGCTCGACGGTGAGAAGCGGCGCACTCGCCGTTTCGTCGCCCGAGAGCACGGCCCCTTGCGCGGCGAGCGCGCTGCGCAAGCGTTGCGTGAGCAACTGCGGAGGCGCCATCGTCCAGTGGCTGTGCGCATATGACGAGGTCTGGCGCGGATCGACGTAGTTCATCCGGTAGAGGATCGCGTCGCTATCGAGCGCACGCGGCGAGCGCACTTCGAACATTCTCACCGCGGGCAACGGGACCACCGACGGAGGCGTCTTGGGCGCGGGCCCGAGGTCGTAGCGGATATCCGATACGGCTGCCGGCGTACCCAGCGTGCATGCCGCAAGCAGCATCGCCCCCAACGCCGCAAGCGTTGCCGACGCATAGTGCGCGCGCATGAAGATGCGCCCTGCGCGGGTATCCAAAATCGATTCCATCGAACGTGTGATACGTGACATAGATCGCTTCCTTTGCTTCCCTTCTTTCTCGAACGCGGATGCTCAGCGCGAGGCGGCAGCCGCCTTTGGCCATGCGAAGCCGCGCTCACCCGGTCCTGGCGTAGCGGCACCGACGCCGAACAGCACACTGCGCGGGCTCGTGCCGAACACCGTCGCCGCATGGTCGATCGAGCGCGCGGCGCCGCCGACGTCGGCCGCGAGTGCGTTCACGCGCGGCAATGTGTCGTACTCGATGCGCGCCGACATGGCTTCGATCGACGCGTCCATCTGCGCAACGGCCGCGCCCGCACGATCGGCCGCCGCCCCCATTTTGTCGAGATTCGCGTAGAGCGGTCCGCGCGGCGCACTGAGCGTGCTCATCAACGTCTCGGCCGATGCCAGCGTGCGCCTCGTCTGCGCAAGGGTGTCCGGTAATTGCTTCGCCGCGGGCGCGGCTTGCGAAGCGAGCACCGTCAAAGCGTCCGCTGCGTGCTGCACGCTCGCGGCGGTTGCCATCAATTGGGCCTGCATCTCGGGAGAAAGCATGGCGTCGACGCGCGTCGCGACGCTTTCGAGCTCGCCCAGCAATGCATCGCCGCGCCGTTGCAATTGATCGAGCAAGCCGGGCCGCAATTGCAACTGCGCGACATGCTTCGACGAAGACGGCAGTGGTGCCGGGTCGCCCCCGGTGTCGTCCAGCTGAACGAACGCGAGCCCCGTCACGCCTTGCAAGGCGAGGCTGCCGAATGTCGAGCGCGTCATGGGCGTGCTCTTGTCCACGAGAATCCGGATCACGATCTGCCCGGGATGGGCGGGGTCGAAACGGATCCACTGCACTTTGCCCACATCGAGGCCGCGATAGCGGACCGCGGCATCGGTCGTGAGTCCCGTCACGCTCGTACGCGATACGAGATCGTAGGGGATGCGCACCGCGCGATCGAAGTTGAACCAGAAAACCGCGAGCACGATGGTCACGGTCAGTCCGATCGCGAAAACCCCGGTCCAGAACGCATGCGACTTGTTTTCCATTCGCGTATTCCTTGAAGCTCAAAGTCGCGAGGCGCCGCGCCGGCGCCTCACAGGGGCACTTCGGCCGACGCGGCCTCGAGTGCGGCCGGCGGCAGCTTGGCCCGGCGCTCGGGCGGCAGCGCCTGCAGCGCGCGCCGCCCGCGGCGGCCGAGGAAGAACTCGCGGATGAATGGATGATCGACGCCCGCCGCCTCTTCGATGGGCGCCGCCACGAGGACCTTGCGATCGGCGAGGACGGCCACACGCGTCGAGATCGCGGCCATGGTGTCGAGATCGTGCGTCACCATGACGACAGTGAGGCCGAGCGCGCGATGCAAGGTCGCGATCAGCTCGACGAACTCTTCGGACGACTGGGGATCGAGGCCCGCTGTCGGTTCGTCGAGAAACAGCAGCTCCGGCTCGAGTGCGAGCGCGCGCGCAATGCCCACGCGCTTGATCATTCCGCCCGAGAGCGCGGCCGGCATTTTCGAGGCGTGCTTGCAAGGCAGTCCCACCATCTCCAGCTTGAGCATCACGAAGTCGTGCAACAGCGTGCGCGGCACCCGGCCGAGTTCGCGCAGCGGCTGAGCGACGTTGTCGAATACTGACAGCGACGAAAAGAGCGCGCCCTGCTGAAAAAGCATCCCGAGGCGGCTGCGCATGAGCTTCGCCGTTTTCGCATCGACCTTCGTCGTGTCTTCGCCGAAAAGCAGGATGGAGCCCGAGCTTGGCGCTTCAAGCCCGAGGATCTGCCGCACGAGTGTCGTCTTGCCGGAGCCCGAGCCCCCGACGATCGAGACGATTTCGCCACGCCGCACCGCGAAATCGAGGTGCTCGTGCACGATGTTGCTGCCGTAGCGCTTCGTGATATCGCGCACGTCGATGACCGTCTCGGCAATGGCCGGCGGCGGACGGTCGCGTACGGCGGCGGAAAGCGGCGCGGTCATGGGCGCTTTAGATCCCTACGTTCTGAAACATGATGGCGAAGATGGCATCGGCCAGAATCACGACCGTGATCGACGACACGACGGATGACGTCGTGCCGGTGCCGAGGCTCTGCGAATTCGGCTGAATGCGAAATCCGAAATGGCACGCGACGAGCGCAATCAGGATACCGAACGCCACGCCCTTGCCGAGACCGATGTAAAGATTGACGATCGGCACGACCTTCGGCAAGGCGCGCACGAAATAGCTGATATCGATGCCGAGCACGAATTGCGCCGAAAGCGCGCCGCCCGCCAGCGCGACCACGTCCGTCCACATCACGAGCAGCGGCATGGCCACGCCGAGCGCCACGACGCGCGGCAAAATCAGCCGCAGCCCATGCGGGATGCCCATGACGCGCATGGCGTCGAGCTCCTCCGTCACGCGCATGACGCCGATTTGCGCCGTGATCGCCGACCCCGATCGGCCCGCGACGAGGATCGCCGCGAGCACCGGCCCGAGCTCGCGAATCACCGCCAGCCCGAGAATGTTGACGATGAACTGATTGGCGCCAAAAAGCCGAAGCTGCTGCGCCGAGAGATAGCTGAGCACGATGCCGATCAGGAACGCCACGAGTGCGGTGATCGGCAGCGCGCGTGTGCCCGCGTGATAGATATTGGCCGAGATCTCGGTCCACGGGGCGCTCGACGGATGGCGCACGATCGAGAGCAGATCGAGTATCACGCGCCCGAACATCGTCACGCCGCCCTGGACGTGCCCTGCGAACGTGAAAATCGCTTCGCCGAGCGCCGTGACCGGACCGATGCGCTCCACGCGCTCGGGCTCCTCGCGCTGTTTCTCGAGCAACGCGATGCGCGCGAAAATGTCGCGCTGCGTCTCGGTCAGCGTGAGCCGCTCCGGCATCTTGCGCCCCCAAACGCTCCAGAGCGCCTGCGCACCGACGTGGTCCATCCGTGCGATCTCCGATAAGTCCCACTGCGCCGTCGTGTTCCCCATCAGGCCGACGAGGCGTGTGGTCGCACCGGCGCGGGCCCGGTCGCGCGCGAGCGCCAGCGCGGTCCATTGGCCCGACAGACGCACGAGCGGACCGGCGCTGCCGGCCATGACCTGCAACCCGGGCGGAGTATCGAAGTCCAAGGACGACAGGCTCCTTTCGCGATGGTGAGCGGCCATTGTAGCCAGCCACAGGGGCAAGCGCACCGTTCGCGTCGCGCGACTCCGCGCTCCATACGATGCCGCTCGATGCCGCCCGATGCCATTAGCCGCGTCGAGCGAATGACAGGCCCTACAATACGCGTCATGACCGATACCCATTTCGACGCGTCGTCCCCGACGCCCTCAGGCGAGTCCCGCCCAAATGAATCGCGCATCGATCGCGAGCGCGCCGTGGCGCTCAGCCCCGCCGTGTCCTCGCCGATGCTCGAGATCGTCGACGAAACAGCCTCGACGAATACGGACCTGATGCAGCGCATGAAGGCGATGCCGCGCGAGCGGGCCGTGGCCGGCGTGCACGTGGTGCGCGCAGCCTACCGGCAAACGGCCGGGCGCGGGCGACAAGGTCGTAGCTGGCAGGCGCAGCCGGGCCATGCGCTGATGTTCTCCGTGGGCTGCATCGTGCCGCGGCCTCTCTCCGGGCTCGCGGGCTTGAGTCTGGCCGTTGGCGCCGCGCTCGTCGAACGACTGCGCGCGCTGCCCGGGCTGGCGGCCGGCGACGCGGCGCGCATCGGCCTCAAATGGCCGAACGACGTGCTGCTCGACGGCGGCAAGCTCGCGGGCATCCTCGTCGAAACGGCCTGGAGCACGTCCTCGGCAACCGCCGCCGTGATCGGCGTGGGCATCAACGTTCGCAGCGACCCCGCGCTCGATGCCGAGCTCGCCGCAGCGGCAGCCGCCTTGCCCGAGCAGGCTCGGCCGACGCCCCCGGCGGCGCTCTCACAGATTCTGCCGGACGCGGACCTCACGCTGACACTTGCCGCCGCCCTCGCGGGGCTGTCCGCGATGGTCGACACGTTTTCCAGCCAGGGTTTCGCGGGCTTTCGCGCGCGCTGGAGCGCCTGCCACGCCTATGCGGGGCGCGAGGTCGTGCTGCTCGAAAACGGCGAACCGTTCGCGCGCGGCAGGGCACTTGGCGTGGACGACGCCGGCCAGTTGCTGCTCGAAACGGCCGACGGCATCCGGGCCATCGCGACCGGCGACGTCTCGCTGCGCCTGGCACCATCGACACCATGACAAGCGCGCCGTTTCTGCTGGTCGACGCCGGCAACAGCCGCATCAAATGGGCGTTGGCCACGGCTGATGGGACGATGTTGGAAACGGGGGTATTCGGGCACGCGAGCGCTGCGCAGGCGCAATCGGATCAGCCTGTTCCTGCTGAACCGGCGTGGCAGTCGTCGTCGCCGCGTCCTTCGGCGGCATGGATATCGAACGTGGCGGGCGCCGCCGCCGGGGAACGTCTGGACGCGCTGATCGACGCCGCTTGGCCGGGCCTGCCGCGTACGACGATCCGCGCATCGGCGCATCAGTGCGGCGTCACGAATGGCTATCGGGAGCCGGCGCGGCTGGGCAGCGACCGCTGGGCGGCGATGATCGGCGCGCGCGCGGCCTTTCCCGGCGAAGACCTGTTGATCGCGACGCTCGGGACTGCGACGACGCTCGAGGCGCTGCGCGCGGACGGCATGTTCACGGGAGGCCTCATTGCCCCGGGTTGGTCGTTGATGATGCGCTCGCTGGGCGAACACACGGCGCAACTACCGATACTCGCGGCCCACTCCGTAGAGGAGCCGTCCAGCGCGGCTCACGCTCGCGAGTGGTTCGCGACTGACACGCCGCAGGCCATTTCGGCGGGCTCGCTGCTGGCCCAGACGGCACTCATCGAGCGAGCCTGGCACGAACTGGCGCGCGCCTGGAACGCGCCGGTGCGGCTCGTGCTCGGCGGAGGAGCAGCCGATACGGTCGCGCGCGCGCTGAACGTGCCGTGCACGCGCCACGATTCGCTGGTGCTGTCGGGGCTGGCGCTCATTGCGGCCGAGGGTTCCGCATAGGAGAAAAACGGGAGAAAGCCGAGCGCGCCATGCGGCGCGCGGTGCGGGCGCGCTGGGCGCCTGCGGCTTTTGCGATCGTTCGAGTTTGACTACGAGGGAGACAGGCAATGTTGCGCTGGCTGATCGTCATTCTTTTACTAGCCAATGTGCTCGCCTTTGGCTTCGCGAGCGGCATGCTCGGCCGCCTGCCGGCATCCGGGCCGCTCGAGCCCGGCCACCTGAACCGGCAGGTTCACCCGGAATGGCTGCAAGCGCATCCGATCACGGCTGCCGACGCCGGTGAGCAAGCCGTTGTCGGAACCCCGGCACCGGCGCCGCTGGTTGCGGCGACGCCGCTCGGGCGATGACGCATGTGATTTGTTTGTAGTCGTTTGCTACGGTTGGCAGCGCAGCACAAGCCAAACGTACTGCAAACGACTGGTGGACTACGCGCCGGATTGCGCGCGGACCCTTGTCAACAGCGCTGTGGTCGAGCGGTCGTGCTCGAACGGGATCGCCAGCGCACGTCCTCCCCAGCCGCGCACGAGCGCCGATTCGGGTAGCGTGTCCATGTCGTAATCGCCGCCCTTCACCAGGATGTCCGGATGGAGCGCCGCGATCAGATCGATCGGCGTTTTTTCCTCGAAGGCGACGACCCAGTCCACGCTTTCGAGCGCGGCCAGCAAAGCCATGCGGTCGGCTTCACGATTGATCGGACGATCGTCGCCCTTGCCGAGCATGCGGACCGAGGCATCGCTGTTCACGCCGACAACGAGGCACGCGCCAAGCGCCTTGGCCTGCGCGAGGTAGGTCACATGGCCGCGATGAAGAATGTCGAAGACGCCGTTCGTGAACACCACGGGCGCCGCCAGCGTCGCGCGGCGCGCAGCCAGTGCTTCACGCGTGACGATCTTGCGCTCGAAGGAAACGCTCATCAGGCCGGTTGCTGCTCGGCCGAGCCTTGTTGCGACTGCAAACGCGCCGCGACTTCCTTGCGATAGCGATTGAGTTCCTGCGCCGTCGTGAACGTGCGTTCGAACAGGATCGACAGATTGTGCAGGATGCGCTCGACGACCTTCTTCTCCCAGCCGTCGTCGAAACGGATCTGCTCGTCGAGCCAGCGCTCGAGCCATTCGGGATCGGGAAGACGCGATTGGATCGTGTCGCGCGGAAACAGGTCGCGATTGACGTGCAGGTTGGTCGGGTGGAGCGGCTTTTCGGTGCGGCGGGCCGACGCCATCAGCACGCCGATCTTGGCGAACGCGGCACGTGCCACGTCGCCGCAATTGGTGAGCGCCTTTTTCATATACCGCAAGTACGCACCGCCATGACGCGCCTCGTCACGCGAGATCGTCTCGTAGATGTGCTTGATGACGGGCTCGGTATGCCACTCGGCCGCGCGGCGATACCAGTGGTTGAGGCGAATCTCTCCGCAAAAGTGCAGCATCAGCGTTTCGAGCGGCGGCGCGGGATCGAATTGGAAGCGCACGGCATGCAGCTCTTCCTCGCTCGGTACGAGTTCGGGGCGGAAACGGCGCAGATATTCCATCAGGACGAGCGAATGCTTTTGCTCCTCGAAGAACCACACGCTCATGAAAGCCGAAAAATCGCTGTCGTGATGATTGTCGCGCAGGAACATCTCGGTAGCGGGCAGTGCGGACCACTCGGTGATCGCGTTCATCTTGATCGTGGCAGCCTGCTCGTCGGTCAGCAACGAGGCATCGAACGTGTCCCAGGGGATGTCCTTTTCCATGTCCCATCGAACCGATTCGAGCGATTTATAAAGTTCCGGATAAAGCATGGTGTTCATCGTCCCACCCCTCGTCTGCCCATTGCGACTCGTCAGTCGTTCACTCAACTATTGCTGCAAATGCACCAATGAGCACATCGAAGCAGCCAAATTCACTATTTTACGCGGTAATGTTGGCCGATCGTTGATCGAGCTCAAGTCACGAGCCCACGGCATCGGCCCGGCAGTCCTCCCGCGAGGACGGCCTATCGACGCTCGTCGATGTCGGCCGCCGGATGTCGAGCGGGGCATCGCCCTGGCGCCGAGCCTTTCCTTTCGTGTACCCGGCGGACGGCGGCTCAACGGACTGCCGCGATCATGGTTTTCGGTATCGCCCACAAGATCGAAAGCTTTGGAATGATAGCATGGCGCCGCCCGCCAGCGGGGCATTTGGAGCCCCCCGAGGGCGACCCAGCGTCCGGGCAAACCGTCGCATCCGCTCGATGCGCATAGCGCTCAACGCGCCGCGCTGCCGCTTTCGTGCATCGGCGCGTTCGCAGGCGGCGGGCTCGCGCGCACGCCGCGGTGGTTCGCGGCCGCAATCCAGGCGCGCAGCTGCTCGCTGTGGGCCAGGGTGTCGCGGTAGCCGAGCTCGAGCAGCTCGCTCGCGAATTCGGCCTCGAAAAGCAGGTAGCTCGCGAACGACGCGCCGGCAGCGCGATTGCCCCCCACGGCACCGAGCAGCCCGCGCACGGTCAGCGGCAGCCGCTTCAGATGCCGTGCGGCGAGCAACTCGATGCGCTCGGACGGCGCAATGGCCAGCACCTCGATATGGCGCCATCCGCTGGCAGGCTCGATCTGATGCGGCAGGTGAAGAATCATCCGGTTGATGTGCTCGATACGCTCGATATCGGCGCCGATCGAATCGAGAAACACGCTGGCCAGTACCTGCTGACCGATCTGCGCCAGCGTCGGATAGCCGGAAGCCGCACCGGGTGCGACCGGCACTTCGGGCCGCGGCGCGGCGGCCCCGAGCACGACGATGCGCTCGGCTCCGAAATGGATGGCGGGGCTGAGCGGTGCGATCTGGCGAATCGATCCGTCGCCGAAATACTCAGTGCGCCCATCGAGCGGCAGCGGGACGGCCGGAAAAAGGAACGGGATCGCCGAAGACGCGAGCAGATGCTCGGGGCCGAGTTTCACCATGGCCGCCGAGCGCTGCGCGCGTCGCCACTGCTGGATCGGCTCGGCGGCCTGGTAAAAAGTCAGATGCCGGCCGCTCGAATAACTGAGCGCGGAGATCGACAGCGCATGCAGCGCGCGCGATTCGAGCGCGGCGCCAATGCGCGAGAAGTCCAGTCCTTGGGTCAAAAGTTCGGCTAGCGGGCTGTTGTCGAAGAGCCCCCGCGGCGCTTGATGAACCGCCCAACCGATGCTCATCGCCGCGAGCCAGCGCGCGCCGGCCGCCGCGACGCCACGCCAGTCCGTCCGATAGACCTGCCGGGCGCTGATATGGGACCAGAAATCGACGAGCCGCTCGACGCCTTCGGCAAAATCGTCGGCATGACTCGCGATGGAAGCCGCATTGATAGCGCCGGCCGAGGTGCCGCAAACGACTGGAAACGCGATCGTGCGCCGATCGGGATCGACCTCGCGGGTGATCTCGGCCAACGCCTTCAGCGCGCCCGCCTGATAGGCGGCTCGCGCGCCACCTCCCATCAAAACGAGCGCGAGCCGCACGGCGCCTCCTTGCCGAGCGCCCCATGCACACCCATCGATGCGTCCCGTCTGCCTGCTATTGCCACGTCAACCGCCTTCGCGCCATTCGGCCCGCCGTTGCGTCTCTCATTAGCGGGTTTATCGGCTTGTTCTCTCACTTCTTTACCGGCGCTTTCATGCAAGCCCGCAAGTCGTGCGCCCCGTACGCCACGCGCGCTTCGTACGGTCGCGTGAGCGCCTACTTTTCGTTCGACGAAGCCGGGGCGCCGCCGGCCGGTTTGCGCGTCGAGCTCCGCTTGGGCGAACTCTTCGCGCCCGTCTTCGCCGAGCTGCCCGTCGCCGTTTTGCGCGCGCCGGCCGCCGCGTCGTCCGGGCCGTCGGGCTTCGCCTCGGGCGCGGCGCCGGGCTGCGAGACCGCGAACGATGCGAGTTGGTTGAACTGAGACTGCAGCACGTTCCACCAGGCCGTCGGGTCGAACGCGCCGGCATCGCGCGCTGCCTCGTCCTCCTTCGCACCCGCGCTTTCCTCGCGTGGCGCGCTGTCGGTGCCCGAGGGCTTTGCCGACGCCGCCGATGCGGCCGATGCCTCGCCGGCCGCCGGCTGCGTCATCGACGCCTGCGCAAACGCGCCGAACGCGCGCAACGTGGCGAGCGTGGCGCGCTGCACCTCGAGCCCCTGAATCGCGGACTGCAGCATATTCAGATTGAGCTTGAGCCACTGTTCGACGGCACGCAGATCGGTGATGCGTTTATCGAGTTCTTCGACGTTCGTGAGCGGCGTCATCATGTCGGACATCGCCGAGAGCGGCGAAGGAAAGCCCTGCGCGGTCCCTGGCTGCGTGCCGGGAAACGCCGAGCCGAACGGGGTGAGGCGCATCATGCTCCACATCTTGTCGAGCATCTCGGCGGGCGGAAAACCCGGGAACCCGGGAAACGGCTGGTCGCCTTGGTTATCGGTCATTTGCGTCTAGCCTCTCAAGGTCTATCGGTTATCGGGGACGCGCCCCGCGCGCCGCCACCAGTGTAGGCTGCTTGTCTGCCGCATGCATCGGGCGAAACCCGGCGCGGCAAACGCGACGGCAGCTAGGGCCTGTCAAGCCGCGGCAGCGGCATCGAGCGGCGCGACGGATTGCTCGATCGCGCCGAAGATCGAGCGACCCGGCTCGTCGAACATTTCGATTCTGACCGTGTCGCCATATCGCATGAACTCGGTGACAGGCGCGCCGTCGGCAATCGTCTCGAGGCAGCGTTTCTCGGCGATACAGCAATAACCGCGCTGGGCATCCTTGTTCGATACCGTGCCCGAACCCACGATCGCGCCCGCTCGCAGGTTACGCGTTTTCGTGGCATGCGCAATCAACTGCCCGAAGTGAAAAACCATGTCGGTGCCCGCGTCGGGCTGTCCTACCTTCTTGCCGTTCCAATGCACGATCATCGGCAGATGCAGCCGTCCCTCGCGCCAATGTTCGCCAAGCTCGTCGGGCGTCACGGCCACGGGCGAAAACGCAGTGGCAGGCTTGCTTTGAAAGAAGCCGAATCCTTTCGCAAGCTCGGCCGGAATCAGATTGCGCAGCGACACATCGTTCGCGAGCATCACGAGTCGCACCGCCCGCAACGCGGCGTCGGGGGCGGTACCCATGGGCACATCGCCGGTGACGACGGCCACCTCGGCCTCGAAGTCGATACCGAACGACTCCGATGGGCACACGATGTCATCGCAAGGCCCCAGCAAATCGTCGCTGCCACCTTGATACATCAGCGGGTCGGTCCAGAACTCGGGCGGCATCTCGGCACCGCGCGCGCGGCGCACGAGTTCCACGTGATTCACGTAGGCCGAAGCGTCGGCCCATTGATAGGCGCGCGGCAGCGGTGCCATGCAGTCTTTGGGCTCGAACGCGAAAGTATTGCGCGCACGGCCCTGATTGAGGGCGTCGTAACGCTCGGCAAGCTGGGGCGCGTAAAACGGCCAGTCGTCGAGCGCGCGCTGCAGCGTGGGCGCAATGGCGTCGGCAATCGAGGCCGTGCGCAAATCGCGCGAGACGACGATCAATTGACCGTCGCGCGAACCGTCCTTGAGCGTGGCAAGTTTCATGAGTGGATGGAAATCGTTGTAGTGACGATGGAGGAAATCTATTTTACGATGGTGAATCCGCAACGGCGCCTTATCGTCCAGCATCCCTGTCTTCCCGATCGCTCCGATCATGCGCCGCACACGTTTCAGGCCATATGTCCGCTTCCCCGATCATCCCCGAAGATCCCACTGCGCGCACGGCCGCGTCCGGCGGTCAGCGCGGCCCGGGCGATCTGCCCGACGATACGCGCGAGACCGAAGAGAAGGCGCGTGCGGGAATTCAATCGATCGAAGTTGGCTTCCGGCTGCTCGACGTGCTGACGCAGGAGCCCCGCGCGATGATGCTGCGCGATCTTGCGAGCCGCGCGGGAATGAGCCCGGCGAAAGCACATCGCTATCTGGTCAGCTTCGTGCGGCTCGGCGTCGTCACACAGGATCCGCTTAACGGACGCTACGAACTCGGCGGCTTCGCACTGCAAATGGGGCTCGCGAGGCTTGCCCGCATCGACGGCGTGAAGCTGGCTCGCATCGCGCTGGCAGAGCTTCATGAAGCGCTCGACGCGACGCTCGGCATCGCCGTCTGGGGTAATCTGGGACCGACGGTCGTGCACTGGATCGAATCGAGCCGGCCCGCCAAGGCCGCGCTGAAGCTCGGCGATGTCATGCCGCTGATCGGCTCGGCCACGGGCCTGCTTTTCGCTGCATATTTGCCGCGCGGAAAGACGGAGCGGCTCATCGACCGCGAATTATCCATTGCGCGGCGCTCACCCCACGGTTCGGGGCCGCGCACGCGCGAGGAGCTCGAGCGCTTGCTGGCCGATGTCAGAGCGCATGGCGGCGCGCGCGTCGAGGGATTGCTGCTGCCGACGATCGACGCGTTTTGCATGCCCGTCTTCGATTCGACGGGCGGGCTCGCTCTCGGGCTCATTGCGCTCGGTCACGAAGGCACTTTCGACATTTCGTGGCAGGGCCAGATCTCGTCCGCGCTGCGAAGCTGTGCACACCGCCTCTCGTATGAGCTCGGATACAGCGCCGAGCCCCGTTAGTCGCAGCGGTCACCGGCTGCGGCGGGCAGCCCCGACGCCGGAACACGGTGCGGCGCATGCCGGTCGAACGAGACCTCGCCATGCGGCGAAGCGGCGTGTTGCACGCCGAAGCCTGCATCCCGCCGCTCTTCGTTTCATCTGACTTTTGCGTTGGATCGCCATGCCACTCAGTTACGCCGCCGATTCGCCCCAAGCGCTGCCGGGCGCCGCGACGCTGCCGTCGCGGCCATGGCGCTGGGGCCTCGTTGCGACCGGCGTCGTGCTGGCGCACGCCATTGCCGCGATTTGGGTCGTCCGCCATCGCGATGCGTTTGCGCCCGATATCGCGAAGCCGCCCGTCGAGGTCGCGCTCCTTACGCCCGAGCGCATCGCGCGCGAGCCGGCTCCCACCGCTACGCGCACTCCGGCGGCGCCACGCGCAGCGCGTGTTCGGCGCGAAAAAGCTCCGCAGCACGTGCTGCAGTCCATCGCGCAGGACGCACCGCGAGCCGCCGCCCCGAGTCCGAGCGCGGACGCCGCTACCTCGGCGAGCACGACATGGGGCAATGCATCGGCAGCGACTGCGGCCGGCGGCGCGTCGGCCGAAGGCTCGGGCACGGCACACGAGAAAGCAGTCGGAGTGAAATTTTCGGTGCCGCCGTCGGGCAACCTGAACTACGACACGTTTTACAACGGCGTGCAAAACGCGCCTGGCACGATTCATTGGACTAGCGATGCCACCGGCTATCGGATAGTGGTCTCCGTGCCGCTGCCGTTCGTCGGCACGTTCAGTTATGCCAGCGAGGGGCGCATCGACGCCTTCGGCCTCGCGCCGGAGCGCTATGTCGAGCGTCGCGGCCGACGCCCGGAGCAAGTGACCACGTTCGATCGCACGAGCCGCCGCATCGCTTTCACGCGCACGAGCGCAACGCTGGCGTTGCCCGACGGGGCGCAAGACCGCTTCAGCATGGTGATGCAGCTCGCGAGCCTCGTGCGCGGCGATCCGGACGCATACAGACCGGGCGTGACGCGCAATTTCTATGTAGCCGACGACGACAGCGGCGAAATCTGGCCGATCGAGACGGTCGGCGACGAGACGGTGCGTACCGCCGCCGGTTACATCGGCGCGCGGCATTTCGCGCGGGCGCCTCGGCACGCCGGCGATTTGCGCCGTATCGATGTCTGGCTCGCGCCTGCGCTCGGGTGGTTACCGGCAAGAATTACCCAGAGTGAACCGAACGGTACGCAGATCGAACTCGTCTGGCGGGGCCCCCTCGCTGCGCCGGGCGCGGAAAATGCATCGACGCAGATGACGACGGGCGAGCGCCCCGACGTTGTGCCGGTACCAGTTCCGACACGCGAAGAACCCTAAACCGGCGGCCTGAGCAGCCGTGGAGGGACGCATCCGAGTAATGTGCTCGTGCCCACGGTGCACGCCTCGAATGTACCTTCGCCGCTCGAACGTTTTGTATGACCGGGGTCTAACTTTCAGGTCTGCGACGCTTTGTTTCGAATTCGATGTATGTTTCTTGCACGGTTTAAGCGCCGTTTAAGACCCACCCCTTGAAATTCCATACACAACGCTCCAATTACAGGGCGGAAAACGGCCAGGAGCCAAACGGAATAAGGAGTGTCGCCATGCAAATGATCTACAACAGCCCTAATTATTGTGTCGTCGAGTTCGCGCCGCAGGCCGGCCACCTCGCGATGAATGCGGGCGGCTATGAAATCGTAGACAAGAACACGCAGCGCGAGATCTTCATCGACGGCGCGATGGCGGCACGTTTTCGCGAACACGTCCGCAAGCTGATCGAAGAGGAGCCCACCCTCGATGAAGTGGACGAGTTCCTCGGTCAGTTCGACAGCCTGATGAACCAACCCGTCGTGCTGCACTGACGTACGAGCGGAGCCGCGCACGGGCAGCGCCTCTCCTCCCGTAATCGACTGGAAACCCCCGTCCGGCATTCGCCGGCGGGGGTTTCGTCTTTATCGATTGCCACGGACCCGCACCGGCGGTGCCGGCGATGTCGAGCCGCAACCGCTACAATATCGGGCTCCCAACGTGCTCGGGCTCACGCCCCTTTAGCCATGACCTCGCAAGCCGCCCCATCCGTCGACACCGCCGCGGCCGGCGCAACGACCTATACGCGTGCCCACGCGCTGCCGGCACTGCTCGCATCGCGCATCCTCATTCTCGATGGGGCCATGGGTACGATGATCCAGCGGTACAAGCTCGACGAAGCGCGTTACCGCGGCGAGCGTTTCAAGGATTTTCAGCGTGACGTGAAGGGCAACAACGAGCTGCTTTCGATCACGCAGCCGCAGATCATCAGCGAAATCCACGAGCAGTATCTGGCGGCCGGGGCCGATATCGTCGAAACGAACACGTTCGGTGCCACAGCCATCGCGCAGGCCGACTACGGCATGGAAGCGCTCGCCCGCGAGATGAATCTGGCGTCGGCGCAACTCGCGCGAGCGGCCTGCGACAAGTACTCGACGCCCGACAAACCGCGCTTCGTAGCCGGCGCGATCGGGCCGACGCCGAAGACGGCGAGCATCTCTCCCGACGTCAACGACCCGGCAGCGCGCAACGTCACGTTCGACGAACTGCGCGCCGCCTACTACGAGCAGGCGCAAGCGCTGCTCGAGGGCGGCGTCGATCTTTTTCTCGTCGAAACGATCTTCGATACACTGAACGCGAAAGCCGCGCTCTTCGCGCTCGACGAACTGTTCGAAAACACCGGCGAGCGCTTGCCGATCATGATCTCGGGCACGGTCACCGATGCCTCGGGCCGCATTCTGTCGGGCCAGACGGTCGAAGCGTTCTGGAATTCGCTACGGCACGCGAGGCCACTGACGTTCGGTTTGAATTGCGCGCTCGGCGCCGCCTTGATGCGGCCTTACATCGCCGAGCTCGCGAAGCTCTGCGACGTCTACGTCTCGTGCTATCCGAACGCCGGACTCCCGAATCCCATGAGCGATACGGGCTTCGACGAGACACCGGCCGATACCTCAGGACTACTGAAGGAATTCGCCGAAGCCGGACTCGTCAATATCGCGGGCGGCTGCTGCGGAACGACACCCGAGCATATCGCGGCGATCGCCAAGGCCCTTGCCGGCGTCAGACCACGAACCTGGGCCCACTATCGGGAGAAGGCCGAATGAGCATGACCGACCACACGATGCGCCTTGCCGGCCTCGAACCGTTCAATGTCTCGACCGGCGCGCTTTTCATCAACGTCGGCGAGCGCACGAACGTCACGGGCTCGAAGGCATTCGCGCGCTTGATTCTGAACGGCCAGTTCGACGAGGCGCTCGCGGTGGCGCGCCAGCAGGTCGAAAACGGCGCGCAAGTCATCGACATCAACATGGACGAGGCGATGCTCGATTCGAAAGCGGCGATGGTCCGCTTCATGAATCTGATCGCCTCCGAGCCCGACATCGCGCGCGTGCCGATCATGATCGATTCCTCGAAGTGGGAGGTGATCGAAGCAGGCCTGAAGTGCGTGCAGGGCAAGGCCATCGTCAATTCGATCTCGCTGAAAGAGGGCGAAGACGCCTTTCGCCATCACGCGCGCCTCATTCGCCGCTACGGGGCCGCGGCCGTCGTGATGGCCTTCGACGAACAAGGCCAGGCCGACACCTTCGAGCGCAAGACGCAAATCTGCGCGCGCTCGTACCGGATCCTCGTCGATGAAGTGGGCTTTCCGCCCGAGGACATCATCTTCGATCCGAACATCTTCGCGGTGGCGACGGGCATCGAGGAGCACAGTAACTACGCGGTCGACTTCATCCAGGCCACGCGCTGGATCAAGCAAAACCTGCCGTACGCGAAGGTGAGCGGCGGTGTGTCGAACGTGTCGTTCTCGTTTCGCGGCAACGATCCGGTGCGCGAAGCGATCCATACCGTGTTCCTCTACCACGCGATTCAGGCGGGTATGGACATGGGGATCGTCAACGCCGGTCAGCTCGGCGTGTATGCCGATCTCGACGCCGAGCTTCGCGAGCGTGTCGAGGATGTCATCCTGAATCGCCGCGCCGATGCGACCGACCGGCTGCTCGAGATCGCCGATCGATTCAAGACCGGCGCCGCGAAGAAGGAAGAAAACCTCGAGTGGCGCAATCAGCCCGTCGAGGCACGCCTCGCGCACGCGCTCGTACACGGCATCACCACGTTCATCGTCGAAGACACGGAAGAGGCGCGCCAGAAGATCGACGCGGCGGGCGGACGCCCGATCAACGTGATCGAAGGCCCCCTCATGGACGGCATGAACATCGTCGGCGACCTGTTCGGACAGGGCAAGATGTTCCTGCCGCAGGTCGTGAAATCGGCACGCGTCATGAAGCAGGCCGTCGCGCATCTGATCCCGTTCATCGAAGCGGAAAAAAAGCTGCTGGCCGAAGCGGGCGGCGACGTGCGCGCGAAAGGCAAGATCGTCATCGCCACCGTCAAGGGCGATGTCCACGATATCGGCAAGAACATCGTTTCGGTCGTGCTTCAGTGCAATAACTTCGAAGTCGTGAACATGGGCGTCATGGTGCCGTGTAACGAGATCCTCGCAAAGGCGAAGGTCGAAGGCGCAGATATCGTCGGCTTGTCGGGACTCATTACGCCGAGCCTCGAAGAGATGGCCTACGTTGCGTCCGAAATGCAGCGCGACGAATACTTTCGCGTGAAGAAGATTCCGCTCTTGATCGGCGGCGCCACCACCTCGCGCGTGCATACCGCCGTGAAGATCGCGCCGCACTACGAAGGGCCCGTGGTCTACGTGCCCGACGCGTCGCGCTCGGTGTCGGTCGCCTCGAGCCTGCTCTCGGACGAAGGCGCAGCCCGGTACCTCGAAGATATCAAGACGGAGTACGAGCGGATCAGGCAGCAGCACGCGAACCGAAAGACGCAGCCGCTCGTCACGCTCGCGGCGGCCCGCGCCAACAAGGCGAAGATCGATTGGGCCCATTTCGAGCCCGTGAAGCCAAAGCTCGTCGGACGGCGCGTGTTCAAGAACTACGATCTGAACGAGCTCGTGAATTACATCGACTGGGGCCCTTTCTTCCAGACGTGGGACCTCGCGGGACCCTACCCCGCGATCCTCAACGACGAGATCGTCGGCGAATCGGCGCGCCGCGTGTTCTCCGATGCGAAGACGATGCTCGCGCGATTGATCCAGGGCCGCTGGCTCAGCGCGAACGGCGTGCTGGCACTGTTGCCGGCCAATACCGTCGGAGACGACGACATCGAGATCTATACCGACGACTCGCGCCGCGAGGTTGCGCTGACCTGGCGCAACCTGCGTCAGCAAAGCGTGCGGCCTGTCGTCGATGGCGTGATGCGGCCTAATCGGTCGCTGGCCGATTTCATTGCGCCGAAGGATTCCGGCATCGCCGACTACATCGGACTGTTCGCGGTCACGGCCGGCATCGGCGTCGACGTCAAGGAAAAGCAGTTTATTGCCGACCTCGACGACTACAGCGCGATCATGCTCAAAGCGCTCGCCGACCGCCTCGCCGAAGCGTTCGCCGAAGCGCTCCACGCGCGCGTGCGGCGCGATCTATGGGGCTACGCGGCAAACGAGGCGCTCGACAACGAGGCGCTCATCGCCGAGCGCTATACCGGGATTCGCCCCGCGCCCGGTTATCCGGCCTGCCCGGATCACCTCGTCAAACGCGATCTTTTCAGGGTGCTCAAAGCGGAAGAAGTGGGAATGAGCGTGACCGATTCACTCGCCATGCTGCCGGCCGCGAGCGTATCGGGGTTCTACCTTGCGCATCCGGATAGCCGCTACTTTTCGGTGGGCAAGATCGGCCGCGATCAGTTGGAGGATTACGCGCGCCGCATGGGCCTTGCCATGGCGGACGCCGAACGCGCGCTCGCGCCGCAGCTCTGAACCGGCGGGCCGCCCGTCGGCGGCCGCCGTTTCGCCCAGCGAGGATGGATTTCGTCGGCCCACCCCAAAGGCCTGGTGTGCCACGCGGTAGTTTATGCATTCCGAGTATTGCGGAGACGGCAGCGTGAAGCGGCTTTTCCCCCCGCGATGCCGGCCCATAAACACACCGCACTCGCCGGCCACGCGTTTCCGGCCGAGGGGAGCCACTCGATGCCTCGTTTTCACTTTTCGCCGACCGCGAGTCCCTCGATCACGGATTCGGCCGTGCCGACGCCGCCTGTCCGGCACAGCCCGCCGCGACCGCCATCGCCTGAGCCGCCCGCCTCATCGCCTGCCCGGCGCTCTGCGAGCGGGATGCTGAGCGCACTCTCCGGTTTGCACAGGTCGCCGCGAACACCAGCGCCAACTCCGTCGACAACGCCTGCCGCTTCGCCAACGCATGTCGCTTCGCGAACGGCTGCGGCTTCCTCGTCGGCCATGGCAGCGGCGCGTGCGCGCCTCGACACGACCGTTGCCGCAGACAGCAGCCCCGGCTACTGGGACGTCCACAACGGTATCCAGCATATGTCGGCGTTGTCCGCCAAGCGCGAGAAACGTTTGTTCAAGAAATCGGCGTCGCAGCAGTACCTCTATGCGAAAGGGCTGACGCCACAGGAGCGCACGGATCTGGAGGAGGCACTCGCGTTCACGATCAGGTCCGGCTCGGACGAAGAGGCCCGTCAGGCGATGACCATGTGGTTGTCGGTACAGCAGGCCCGGTTGCGCACGCATAGCCCGGTGCAGCGGCTCAGATACAAGACCGAGCAGTACCGAAACATCGCCGCCCCGCTGACAACGATCGTGGGTGCGCCGGTGGCGTTGCCGCTGCTTTACAGAACGCGCAACAGGTACTACGCCAGCGCAGAGCGCCCCGAGTACGCCACTGCGTTCAACAACTTCATGAAGATGATCGACGATCCGCAAGTCAGCGAGGATCTGCGGAACGTCGCGGCGTCGCGACTGGCCTATCATGCGCGCAGGGAAGGGACGATCGCGCCCTTGGAGCGATTGTTGCTGCGTGCGGGCGGTCCGGCCGGGCTTGCGGAAGAAGGCTATCGCGTCGATGCAAGCGAGACCGACATTGCGTCGCATATCGGATCGGCATCCGACGACATCGACGCTCAGCAACGGCCGCTTGGCGCCGAGATCAACCGCTTTCTGTATTTTGCGCGCCAGCCCGCGATGCCGGATGCCGGCCGTTTCGATGACGCGGTAGGCGCCCGCGCCTTTGCCCGGGTGTTGGCCCGCACCCTCGAAGACGTGGTCAACACGGAAACGCCCGATCTCCACAGCCACCCGACGATGCGGGCGGGCACCGACGTCTTGCATGCCATCTCGCAGGATGTCGAACTGCGCGAATTTGTCTTCGCGATGTCGGTCAACGCCCTGGGCTCATGCTCGGACAATGTCGCCGAGGGCTTTTCGTCGATCGTCAACGCCGTTCAGAAGCACAAGGTACTGGCGGAGATCGAGGCCGGACGGATGGGCGAGACAGAGTTGAAAGAGTGGGCCCACGCCCAATTCCGACTGTCGGCACTCGAGACCGAGGTTCATCGCTTCATCGAGGAGACGCTTGCCGAATGCAACCGGCTGCTGCCCGAGCACCGCCGGGCCTTGAACGAGATATCGCCGGAATTGGGGCAACTGGCGAATCAATCGGTCGAACCGCACCGCTCGGACCACGAACGTATGGCTATGCTGGCCCGGCTCCGAGACGCGCAGGAGAACATACGCGAACAACTGGATAGCGGGATGGAAAGCGGGGCACTGTCCGCCGACGAGAAGCAGCGTATGGAAGCGCAGTTGGTGCTGCTGCGAACGCACGACGACCTTGCCCGGCGCTGGATCGGCTTGACCTACGAGCCGGTCGAAACCATGCTTCATGCAAAGGCTGCGCTTTATAAAAAGTTACGCCTGCCGGAGAGCACGCCAAGAAGCCTGCAGTTCGACTTGTCGAGCGCCGTGACGAAGCAGGACCTGCGGAAAATGGCGGAAGCCGTTCTGAACCAGGAATCCGATCCCGAAGTCATGCGCGCCTACCGCCTCGGCCACGACACTTGGCGCGCGGGCATCCGGCTGATTCATCACGAGGCGTTCGACAAGCTCGAGGAGAAATTCGCGAGCGATCCGCTCTATGATCGCCCGATCCCACCGGCCGGCGACGAGCACATCGAGGAGCAAGCCGACTATGCTGCGGCCTTCAGGGAACTGGAGGCGCGCCAGCAACAGGCGGAGAACGCCCTTTTGCAGCAGTACGCCTGATAGACGCGTTGCCCGCCGCGCGAAAGTCGACTCCGCTCAAAGGCAAAAACCCGCTTCGGCGATGCAGCCCTGAAGCGGGTTCTTCGTCACGACCCTTACCGCATCGTCGTCGAGGCGACGGCGCACGTCAGGGAACTCGGTCAGACGCCCCAAAGAACGTCCGTGTTCTCCTTTTTTGCGGCGCGCAGCATGTCCAGAAACGGATAGGCGCGCTGAGCGAGCCCGATCGGCAACTCGTGCGGCTCGTGGCCTTCCTCGCCCTCGTGGAAATGGCCTTCGTGCTCGGCGGTTTCCTTCTTGTCGACGACGATGGCCGCCTCGAGCCGCGCGATGGCCGCATCGAGTTCGTCATGGGTGATGACGCCGCGCTCGCCCAGTTTCTTGCCGACGATGCCGACGAGGTACTGGGCCAGATTTTCCAGCATGACGACGTCCGGCGCCGAGCGGCATTTGAAGGTGATCAACATGAGCCATTCCTTACGTTTTTCTGTCGAATCGAAACGCCCCGGCGCACTCCGACTGGCGGCCCCGCGCGAGGGCTTCTGATTCGAGATATTAGCACCTGCTAAAATCCGGCTAGACCGAAAAACGCATCGTCGCATGGTATGGTGCGTCGCACCGTCATTCGACGTCCAGGGCTCGCGCCGGCTGCGTTCGGCGCGCCGCCAGCTTGCAAGCGAGCGCCTGCCTCCCTGCCGGTCCGCACGCGCGGGACCGCCTCACTCGATTCGCACGAAACAGCATGCTGCCTGATCAGAAAGAAACGCTTGAATCCCTGCTCGCCGCGAGCATTCGCCAAGTCACGACCGAGCCGGACGGCGCCGCCGCCGCGCCCGCGCTGCCCGCGATCGTGCTCGAGCGGCCCAAGGTGGCCGCGCACGGCGACATCGCCTGCAATGCCGCGATGCAGCTCGCCAAGCCGCTCAAGACGAACCCGCGCGAGCTCGCGCAACGCATCGTCGACGCGCTGATGGCCGCGCCCGGCGCGCGCGATCTGATCGAAAGCGCCGAAATCGCGGGCCCCGGATTCATCAACCTGCGCCTCGCCAGTGCTGCCAAACAGGCAGCGGTAGCGGCCGTGCTGAACGCCGGCGAGGCATTCGGGCGCGCCAGGCGCGCGACCGGTCAGCGCGTGCTCGTCGAGTTCGTGTCGGCCAACCCGACCGGGCCGCTGCATGTCGGCCACGGGCGGCAGGCCGCGCTCGGCGACGCGCTGGCCAACCTGCTCGCAAGCCAGGGCTTCGATGTGCATCGCGAGTTCTACTACAACGATGCAGGCGTGCAGATCCGCAATCTCGCCATCTCGACGCAAGCGCGCGCACGCGGGCTCAAGCCCGGCGATACGGGCTGGCCCGAATCGGCGTACAACGGCGAGTACATCGCCGACATCGCGCGCGATTACCTGAACGGCGAGACGGTAGCGGCCAAGGATGGAGAGCCCGTCAAGGGCGCGGGCGACCCCGAGGATCTCGACGCGATCCGCCGGTTTGCCGTCGCCTATCTGCGTCACGAACAGGACATGGACCTGCAGGCATTCGGCGTGAAGTTCGATCAGTACTATCTCGAATCGTCGCTCTACACGCACGGGCGCGTCGACGAGACGGTGCGAGCACTGATCGCGGCCGGCAAGACGTTCGAGCAGGAAGGCGCGCTGTGGCTGCGCACGACCGAGTATGGCGACGACAAGGACCGCGTCATGCGCAAGTCCGACGGCAGCTATACCTACTTCGTGCCCGACGTCGCCTATCACGTCACGAAATGGGAGCGCGGCTTCGCCAAGGTCATCAACGTCCAGGGCTCGGACCATCACGGCACGATCGCGCGCGTACGCGCGGGGCTGCAGGCATTGAACGTGGGCATCCCGCAGGGCTACCCCGACTACGTGCTGCACAAGATGGTGACCGTCATGCGCGACGGCCAGGAGGTCAAGATCTCCAAACGCGCGGGCAGCTATGTCACCGTGCGCGATCTGATCGAATGGTCGGGCGGCGCGGCCCCGGGCTCGGAAGCGGCGCCCGACCTGCTCGACGAAGCGACGATCCGGCGCGGGCGCGACGCGGTGCGCTTCTTCCTGATCTCGCGCAAAGCCGATACCGAATTCGTCTTCGACGTCGACCTCGCGCTCAAGCAAAACGACGAAAACCCCGTCTATTACGTGCAATATGCGCACGCGCGGATTTCGTCGGTACTGGCCGAGTGGAAGGCGCGCTTCAACGGCGACGAAGCCGCGCTCGGCACCTGCGACGTTGCGCCGCTCACGAGCGCGCGCGCGATGGCGCTGCTCGCGAAACTCGCCGAATACCCGGACATGCTCGCGCATGCGGCCACCGAGCTGGCCCCGCACGCGATCGCCTTCTATCTGCGCGAACTCGCAGGCGAATTCCACTCGTTCTACAATGCCGAGCGCGTCCTCGTCGACGAACGCGCCGAGCGCGAAGCGCGCATCGCGCTCATCGCCGCGACGCGGCAGGTTCTCGCCAACGGTCTTGCCCTCATCGGCGTGTCGGCGCCGGCCAAAATGTAACGCCGAGGCGGCAGGCGGCTCATCGCTATAATCGGGGGCCGCTCGCCGCGCGCTTTCAGTCGACGGGTTTTCCGGGTTTCTTTCGCAGGTGATTCAGACAATGGCCAAACCGAGCCGCACTTCGCCACGCAGCGCATCCAAGCAGTCCAGGCAAACGGGGAGCACTTTCCTGGGCATCGTGCTGGGACTCATCGTCGGACTCGCGATCGCTGTCGTGGTGGCGCTTTACATCACGCGCGCCCCCACGCCATTCGTCGATAAGGTCGCGCCGCCCGCCGCCTCGGGCGCAGGCGCCGATCAACAATACGATCCGAACCGCGCGCTGCAAGGCAAGTCGCCCGGCCAGCCCGTACCGCAAGCAGCCCAGAATCCGCCGCCCAATACGGCGCCCGGCCAGTCGACGGCCCCAGCCGGCAAGCCGAACGCGCCCGGCCTGCTCGAAGAGCCGCAGATCGTCGAGGTCCCCCCCGCCGGGTCGGCAACGAGCGCGACACCGGCGCAGCCCCCGCAGGCCGAGCAAAACGGCGGCGCGGCCGCTCCGACGAAAAAGCCGCCGCAAACGGCCAACGCACCGGCAGGCGGCAGCGTGCCGGCACCGCAGCACGCGAACAACGCGTCGGTACCCGCCGCGGCAAGCGCCGCGAACGCACAGGCCAATACGGGATACTTCCTGCAAGTGGGCTCGTACCGTACCGCGGCCGATGCCGAGCAGCAGCGCGCACGCCTGGCCTTCCAGGGCTTCGAATCGAAAGTGACACAACGCGACGCAAGCGGTACGACCTACTACCGCGTGCGCATCGGACCGTTCTCGAAGTTCGAGGACATGAACGCGACGCGCCAACGGCTCTCGGAAGCCGGCGTCGATACGGCCGTCATTCGCTTCACGAAACAGTAAATAATCAGGATCAACGCGACCGCCATGAAAAAACTGATTCGTTCCTTCCTGTTCGCATTCGGCCTCGCCGTCGTCGGCGCCACCCAAGCCGCGCCCGCGGCGCTCGTCGCCGGCAAGGACTACACCGTCATGAAGACGCCTCAGCCAGCGGACGTGCCCGCCGGCAAGGTGGAAGTCGTCGAATTCTTCTGGTACGGCTGCCCACACTGCAACGAGTTCGAGCCATATCTCGAATCGTGGATCAAGAAGCAGGGGCCGGATGTCGTCTTCAAACGCGTGCCGGTCGCTTTCCGTCCCGAGTTCGTCCCGCATACGAAGCTCTATTACGCGCTGAAGACGCTCGGCGTCGAAGAGAAGCTCACGCCGCTGGTCTTCAACGAAATCCATCAGAAGAAGGACTACCTGCTCACGCCTGAAACGCAGGCGGATTTTCTCGCGAAGCAAGGCATCGACAAGCAGAAGTTCCTGAGCGCCTACAACTCGTTCTCGACTACGAGCGAAACCAATCGCGCCGCCCAGATGGTCAAGGACTACGATATCGACGGCGTGCCGACGCTCGTCGTTCAAGGCAAGTACGTGACCGGTCCCGCGCAGACGAACAGCCTGCCCGGGACGCTGACCGTGCTCGATGCGCTCGTCGCGCAGGTCCGCGCCAAGAAGATGTAAGCCGGCTGTGCGCCGACGGGACGTACCGCTCAAAGTATTCATCACGGGCGCATCGAGCGGCATCGGGCTCGCGCTCGCCACCGAATATGCGCGCCGCGGTGCCGTGCTGGGCCTCGTCGCGCGGCGCACCGAAGTACTCGATGCATTCGCCCGCCGCTTTCCCGCTACAGCTGTTGCCGCCTACCGCGCCGATGTGCGCGACGCACGCGCGCTCGCCGACGCAGCCGAGCAGTTCATGGCCGCCCACGGGCTGCCCGATATCGTCATCGCCAATGCAGGCGTGAGTAAGGGTGTCGCGACGGGGCACGGCGATCTCGCCGCGTTTCGCGAAGTGATGGATGTCAATTGCTACGGCATGGCGGCCACGTTCGAGCCGTTTGCGGCCCGAATGAGCGAGGCGCGTCGCGGCACGATCGTCGGCATTGCCAGTGTGGCCGGCGTACGCGGACTGCCCGGCTCCGGCGCCTATAGCGCATCGAAGGCGGCGGCCCTCGCCTACCTCGAATCGCTGCGCGTCGAAATGCGTCCCTATGGGGTTGCCGTCGTGACCATCGCGCCCGGCTACGTCCGTACCGCCATGACCGCCCGCAATCCCTATCCGATGCCCTTCCTCATGGACGCCGATCGCTTCGCCGCAAAGGCGGCCCGCGCGATCGAGCGACGAGTGCGCTTCGCGGTTTTTCCTTGGCCGATGCGCGTCGTCGCTGTCTTGCTCAGGCTGCTGCCGCGCGTCCTCTACGATGCGATCTTCGAAAAGGCACCGCGCAAGCCACGCCAACCGGCGGCCTGAGGGCGGCCGGCGCGAAGCGGTCTCGCGCCGCGCTCGCGCATCGCCACCCACCTGTTTCGATATATCGATATAGTTTTCATGCCGTTGTCGCGCTCGTGGCATTGGTCTAAGCTGACCGCGGCCGGGCGCCGCGCGACAGTAAATGGAACACCGCGGATGCGCCCGGGCGCACGAACGAATACGATAACGCACGAAACTGCGCTAAACCGCGCCAAGCCGCGGATCACGCATCGCTCACTCGGAGAACCCATGCGCGTCAAACCGCTCGCTGCCTTGCTGGCTCTCTTGCCGGCTCTCTCGCTTGCCAAGCCGCTTACCGTCTGTACCGAGTCGAGCCCGGACGGCTTCGACGTCGTTCAATACAATTCGCTCGTGACGACGAATGCTTCGGCCGATGTCATCTTCAACACGCTCGTGTCGTACGACGAGGCGCAAAAGAAGGTCGTGCCGTCACTCGCCGATAAATGGGACGTCAGCGGCGACGGCCTCACCTATACGTTCCATCTGCGGCCGAACGTCCAATTCCAGCAGACCGACTACTTCAAACCGACCCGCCCGCTCACGGCTGACGATGTCGTCTTTACGTTCTCGCGCATGCTCGATGCGAACAACCCTTGGCACAAGGTCGCCGGTCCGAACGGCTTTCCGCATGCGCAATCGATGGGCCTCGTGAAGCTCGTGAAAGCGGTGACGAAAGTCGACGACTCGACGGTGAAGTTCGAGCTCAATGAACCGAATGCGACGTTCGTACCGGTCCTGACAATGGGATTCGCGTCGGTCTATTCCGCCGAGTATGCCGATCAGTTGCTCAAGGCGGGCAAGGAGACCGAGCTCAACGGCAAGCCGGTCGGAACCGGCCCGTTCGTGCTCAAGAGCTACACGAAGGACGCGCTCATCCGCTACGACGCCAACCCCCGGTACTGGGGGCCCAAGCCGAAGGTCGACAAGCTCATTTATGCGATCACGCCCGACGCGACGGTGCGCGCGCAGAAGGTCCGGGCACGCGAATGCGATATTGCGCTGTCTCCCAAACCGCAGGACGTGGCGGCCGCCAAGGCCGATAAAGCGCTGAAAGTGGTGGAAGCTCCGGCTTTCATGACGGCCTTCGTTGCGCTCAATACCGAGCACAAGCCGCTGGACAACGAGAAGGTCAGGCAGGCACTCAATCTGGCCTTCGATCGCACCACCTATCTGAAGACCGTCTTCGACAATACGGCCCAGCCGGCGACGAATCCCTATCCGCCCAATACCTGGAGCTATGACAAGTCGATCGTGCCGTACGGATACAACATCGAGCAGGCCAAAAAGCTGTTGCGTGACGCCGGCTTCCCGGACGGCTTCAAAACCACGATCTGGACGCGCCCGACCGGCAGTGTGCTGAACCCGAATCCGAAGGCCAGCGCGGAGCTCCTGCAGGCCGATCTTGCCAAGATAGGCGTGAAAGCCGACATCAAGGTCATCGAATGGGGCCAGCTCATCAAGGACGCCAAGCAGGGCCAGCACGACCTGCTCTTCATGGGATGGGCGGGCGACAACGGCGACCCCGATAACTATCTGACGCCGCTCTTCAGTTGCAATGCGGTCAAGTCCGGCATCAACTTCTCGCGCTATTGCGATCCGCAACTCGACAAGCTGATTGCCGATGGGCGTTCCACCCCCGATCAGGCCAAGCGGGCCAAGGACTACGAGGCTGCCCAGAAGATCATTCACGACGAGGCGCTGTGGATTCCGCTCGGTTATCCGACAGCGGCCGCGATTACGCGGGCCAACATCAGCGGTTATCGCGTCAGTCCATTCGGACGGCAGAACTTCGATGGGGTGCAGGTCCAGTAGCGCGATTCGAGCCACAGCCCCTGCCGCGCGCGGCGGGGGCTCGCACTGTGTCGTCCGACGTAGGTCGACGGCGCTCAACCGGCGATTGCCGCCAAGTCGTCCCGTACCGTATTCATGACGGAGCCCCAATCGCCGCGCGCAGGCTGTCGTATCAATCGCGCGCCCGGATACCACGGCGTCTCGGATCGTTCGAGACCCCAGCGCCAGTCCGGCGTATAGGACAACAGAACCCATACCGGCTTGCCGAGCGCGCCGGCCAAGTGCGCGACGGCGGTATCGACGCTGATCACGAGGTCGAGCTCGGCGATGAGCGCCGCCGTTTCGGCGAAGGTATGCAAATCTTCGGAGACGTCGAGCACCGAAGCGTTTCGCAGCACCGCGAGATCCTCGGCCCTCACATCCTTGACGAGCGATACGAAGCTCGCGCGCTCCGCGAACGCGTCGAACACGGGTTGCCATGCCTCGAGCGAAGTCGAACGATGGCGGCCGTTGAGGTTGCCGGTATTACCGCTCCAGGCCACGCCGACGCGCAGCCGCCCATTCGAAGCCGCAAGGCGTTCACGCCATCGCGCCCGCTTTGCCCCATCGGCGTGCAGATAGGGAATGTCGGCAGGAATCGGTGCGCGATGCGCGGCCAGGGCGAACGGCAGGCTCAGCAGCGGACAATGCAGGTCGAACGGGGGCAGCGGCTCGCTCTCCCCGATGACTGCGGCCGCGCCGCGGTAATCGGACACGAGCTCGAGCAGTGCGTCCTGCACGCGCAAGACGACGCGTGCGCCGCTCGCTGTCAGCAAATCGACGTAACGCACGAACTGCAACGTATCGCCAAAGCCCTGCTCGTTGAAAACGAGTACCGTCTTGCCCGCGACCGGCGACTCGCCGCGCCAAGGGTCAGGCCAGGGCGGCGGCACTTGCTCGCCGTCTTTCCAGCGCCATTCGTATTCGCGCCAACCGTGCTCGAACTGGCCGAGCAGCAGGTTCGTCTGCGCGCGGTTGGTGCGCGCGCCTGGATGATCGGGATCGAGCTGAACGGCCTTCTTGAACATGCGCAACGCTTCGTCGAACCGATGCAAATCGCGCAACGCAACGCCGAGATTGATGTAGGCGACCACGGCTTTCGGATCGATCTCGATCGCGCGGCGGTAGGCGGCGATTTCCTCTTCGTAGCGGCCCGCGAGGCCGAGCGCGCGGCCGACGTTGTAGTGGCTTTGCCAGGCCCGGGGTTCGAGATCGCGCACCGTGGATAGCAATCTCGCGGCGCGCTCATGGTCCTCGATCTCGCTGGCCGAGCGTGCCGCCGCATGGAGCGTCGCGATGGCACGCGGCGATAGCGCAAGCGCTTCGTCGAAGCAGGCCAGCGCACGCGCGTGCCGCCCCGCCGCCTGGTTGGCGAGGCCCGCGTCGTGCCAGCGAACGGCAGTGGCCGGCAACGATGCGAGCGCGCGTTCGAAGTAGTCAGCCGCCGCATTCGCGTCGCCTTGCCGCCCCGCGATATAGGCCAGCCCTTCCAGCGCGTCGCCGCAGCGAGGATCGGCCTCGATCGCCTCGCGCAGCAGCGCGGCCGCTTCGTCGAGACGCGAATCGCGAAAATGCGCATAAGCGGCTTGGAGTCGGGCATCGAAGTCGGACGGGTGAGCGCGGTCGGTCATGAGGCGGGCAGAAAGGGGAACGTTGCACGGCGGGTAAGCAGTTTAGCCGATGGCAGCCGGCAGCCTGCGATCGGTCAGTGCGCGCTGCGCCGACTGCGAGCGCATCGGCAAAGGGCTGCTTGCGCGGTTGATGGCACGCCGCGCGCCGGTGTTCTATGCTTGGTGCACTTTTCAGGTGCGAGCAGACGCGCCGCGCCTTTTTCCCGGAGTCCACCATGTCGTACCTGCTCCTTATCGTCGAGCCCACCGATCAGCGCGATGAACGCACGCCCGAAGAAGGGCGCGCCGCCTACGACGCCATGCTTCGCTTCGCCGACGACCTCAATTCCCGCGGCATGCTCGTCGCGTCCCAAGCGCTGGCACACCAGCGAGAGTCCGTGCGCGTGCAGGTGCGCGACGGAGAACGGCGTCTGGTCGACGGTCCGTTCGCCGAAGCGAAGGAAATGGTGGGCGGCTTTTACCTGCTCAATTGCGATCGCGAGGAAGAAGCCATCGCCATCGCCGCCGAATGCCCGGCGGCGCAATGGTGCACGGTCGAGGTACGGCGCCTCGCCCCTTGCTACGAATAGGGGTTATCCCTTGATCGAGTCCGTTGACGTCGAGCCGGTCGCATCCGAATCGTCGTATCGAAGGAGGCCCGCGGCTCGTGGGTCGTCAACGATAAAGGAGCGATGCGATGCGATTCATGATCATGGTGAGAGCGACGGGGGCGAGCGAGGCGCAGACACGGCCCGGCGAAGGCGTCGACGCGAAAGTGATGGCCGAGATGGCCGCCTATCACGAAGCGCTGGCGAAGGCCGGCGTGCTGCTGGACGCGAACGGTCTGAAGCCCAGCGCCGAAGGCTGGCGCGTGCACTATTCCAACGGCAAGCGCACGGTGATCGATGGCCCGTTCGCCGAAACGAAGGAGCTCATCGCGGGCTATACGATGATTCAGGTCCGCTCGCGCGAAGAGGCGATGGAATGGGCCCGGCGTTTCCCCGCGCCGTTCGGCGAAACGAAAGAAGGAACGATCGAAGTGCGCGAGGTGTTCGAGCTGGAAGACTTCGAGCCGGCCACCGCCGGCGCAGCAGCGCACGACCATGAACGCCAGACGACGCGGCGCTGATCGACGGTGAGCACGATGGAAACGACAAACGCGACGCACCGCGCAATCGAGGCCGTCTGGCGCATCGAAGCCGCGCGCGTCGTGGCGCATGCCGCGCGGCTCGTGCGCGATATCGGCGTGGCGGAGGAACTGGCGCAGGATGCGCTCGTGGCCGCGCTAGAACATTGGCCGCGCGAAGGCGTGCCCGACAATCCCGGTGCCTGGCTGATGGCCACGGTCAAGCACCGGGCGCTCGATAAGCTGCGGCTCGATGCGCTGCATGCGCGCAAGCACGAAGCGATCGGCCGCGACCTCGACGCGCTCGAAGCCCATATCACGCCCGATTTCGTCGACGGGCTCGATGCCGCGCGCGCGGACGACATCGGCGACGATCTCTTGCGCCTCGTGTTCACAGCCTGTCATCCGGTTCTGTCGACCGATGCCCGCGTGGCGTTGACCTTGCGGCTGCTGGGCGGGCTCACGACGCATGAGATCGCACGCGCGTTTCTCGTCTCCGAGTCGACGATCGCGCAGCGCATCGTCCGAGCGAAACGGACGCTTTCCGCCGCCAAAGTGCCGTTCGAAGTACCGCGGGCCGACGAACGCGCAACGCGACTGGCGTCGGTCCTCGAAGTGATCTATCTGATTTTCAACGAAGGCTATGCGGCGACGGCGGGCGACGACTGGATGCGTCCCGCGCTATGCGATGAAGCGGTGAGACTCGGCCGCATCCTTGCCGAACTGGCAAAAGAAGAAAGCGAAGTGCATGGGCTCGTGGCACTGATGGAATTGCAGGCGTCGCGGCTTCACGCGCGCACCGATGCGGACGGACGTCCTGTTCTGCTTGCCGATCAGGATCGCTCGCGCTGGGACCCGCTGCTGATTCGGCGTGGGCTGGCCGCACTGGAGCGGGCGGAGTCGCTCGGCGGCACGCTGGGGCCCTACGCACTGCAAGCGGCACTTGCGGCCTGCCATGCGCGGGCGCATAGCGCCGCCGAAACCGATTGGGCCCAAATCGTCGCGCTTTACGATGCGTTGGCGCAAGTCGCGCCTTCGCCGGTCGTCGAACTCAATCGCGCGGTGGCGGTGGGAATGGCGTTCGGCCCCGAAGCAGGGTTCGCCGTCGTCGAGCAATTGTCGGGCGAGCCGTCGCTTGCGCGCTATCACTGGCTGCCGAGCGTGCGCGGCGACCTGCTCGCGAAGCTCGGCCGACACGAGGCGGCCCGCGCCGAATTCGAACGCGCCGCCGCGATGACGCAAAACGGACGCGAGCGCGAATTGTTGCTCGAACGGGCCAGGCAAATGAGCGAGGCTGGCGCCGGCGGCGGCTAAGGGTGGAACCTGCGCGTCCCCCCGGGGCGTGGCGGCCGTCGGCGTTGCGCCGCAAAGTCAGAAAGTTCTACGGTCCCGGTCCGCTGGGAGCGACCACAATGTGGGGGCGACCTCAGAAGCGACATCATCGACCATGGACAAGCCCACGATACTGACCGGCGATCGCCCGACCGGCCCCCTTCATATCGGCCATTACCTCGGCTCGTTGCGTAATCGCGTCGCGCTGCAGGACAGCCATCGCCAGTTCGTGCTCATCGCCGACGCTCAGGCGTTGACCGACAATATGAACGATCCGGCCCGCGTTACGCGCAACGTCGACGAAGTGGCATTGGACTATCTCGCAGTCGGCCTGGACCCAGCCAAGGTCACCATCTGTCTGCAATCGCAATTGCCGGCGCTCAGCGAGTTGACGATGCTCTACCTCAACCTCGTCACCGTCGCGCGGCTCGAACGTAATCCGACGGTAAAGGACGAAATTCACGCCCGCGGGTTCGCCCGCGACATTCCGGCAGGCTTTCTCTGTTACCCCGTCGCCCAGGCTGCCGACATCACGGCATTTCGCGCCACCGTGGTACCGGTCGGCGAGGATCAATTGCCGATGATCGAGCAAACCAATGAGATCGTGCGGCGCCTGAACCGCCAGTCGGGACGAAATCTCCTCCCCGAGGCAACGGCGCTGCTTTCCGAGTTCGGCAGGCTGCCCGGCATCGACGGAAAAGCCAAGATGTCGAAGTCGCTGGGCAACGCCATCGCGCTGTCGGCCAGCGACGACGAGATCCGCCACTCGGTCAAGATGATGTACACGGATTCGAACCACTTGCGCATTTCGGATCCGGGCCGCGTTGAAGGCAACGTGGTTTTCACCTACCTCGATGCGTTCGATCCGGACAAGGCCGAACTCGACGAACTGAAGGCACGCTATCGGCGCGGTGGGCTCGGCGACAGCGTGCTGAAGCAACGGCTCGAAGCCATCCTCATCGATGTCATCGCCCCGCTGCGTGAGCGTCGCGCCGCCTATGCCGCCGACCCGGACACCGTGCGGGACATCGTTCGCAACGGTACGATGCTGGCTCGCGTCGTGACGCAGCAAACCCTCGAGTGGGTCAAATCGGCGCTCGGTCTTTACGCGTTCTGAATACTGAACCGCACAACGCCGTCCGCTCCTTCCACCCGTTCGAGCTCGCCCGCCAGCCAAAGCAAGTTGAGGTGCGCGAGCGCTTCGCCCATCGCGAACGTCAACTGGTGAACGTCGAGCGCGCGCTTGAACATCATGGGCACGATCTCGGCTGCCGATTGCGGCGCACGCGCGCACGCCTCGCGCACTTCCGCAAGACGCGCATCGTGATGCGTGCGCAATTGCGCGATGCGCGTGACGAGCCCTCGAAACGGCCGTCCATGCGAAGGCAGCACGAGCGTGTCGGCCGGCATCGGCTCGTAGCGGCCCAGCGATTCGAGGTAAAGCGCGAGCGGATTGCCCTCGGGCTCGATATCGAACACGGACACGTTGGTCGAAATGCGCGGCAACACCATGTCGCCCGAAATCAGCACGCCTGCGTCTTTGCTGAAAAGCGCGCAGTGTTCGGGCGAATGGCCGTAGCCGGCCACCACGTGCCATTCATGCGCACCGATTCTCAAGCTATCGCCGTCGCGCAGCCGGCGGAACTGCGACGGAATCGACGGTACGAGCCTGCTGTAGTAGTCGCGGCGATTGCGCAGCTTCTCCAGTGCGTCCTCATCGGCGAGCCCATGCCGCGCGAAATGACGCGCCGCACCCGCACCTCCGGCGTTGGAGCCGTCGCCCGCAGCCATGACGCGCCCGAACATGTACTCGCCGAGTGTAATCCAGAGCCGCACGTCCCAGCGCTCGCGCGCACCGCCCTTGCAAATCCAGTCGGCCAGCCCGAGGTGATCCGGATGGCAGTGCGTGACGAGCGTGCGCAGCACGGGCAACCCATCGAGCTGCGTATCGAAGATCGTTTCCCAATGCGCCTTGATGGTTTCGTCGGCGATACCGCAATCGACGACCGTCCATCCTTCGCGCCCATCGATTTCATCGCGCAGCAGCCACAGATTGATGTGATCGAGCACAAACGGCAGCGGCATGCGCAGCCAATAGATGCCGGGTGCGACTTCACGCGTGTGCCCCGGCTCGACGAGCGTGTCGCCGAACGGATAGTCGAGTTGATGCTCGAGGATATTCATCAGTCGAAAACTCTCTTGGCCGTCCCGTCGCCGCGCCCTCGGAAAACCGTGCCAGTTGCGCTTTGCGGAAGTTGACGATAACGTAAACGTCGATCGATTTTACCCGATCTGCCCGAAACGTCATTCGCGGCCGTTGCCGCAGGCGTTCGGTCGATCCCGACCTATGAGCCAGCACTACACGATCACCGAGCTTGCGCGAGAATTCGCCGTCACACCGCGCGCCATCCGCTTCTACGAAGATCAGGGATTGCTCGCGCCGCGCCGCGAAGGTTCGAGCGGGCTGCGCCGCGTCTATTCGAATCGGGACCGCACGCGGCTCAAGCTGACGCTGCGCGGCAAGCGCTTGGGGTTCACGCTCTCGGAGATTCGCAACTTGCTGGACCTCTACGAATCGCCGACCGACACCGTGCCGCAATTGCAGGCGTTTCTCGCCACCATCGCACAGCATCGCGACGTGCTCGAAAAGCAGCTCGAAGATCTGAATGCAACGCTTCAGGACCTCGCGCAGTACGAGGCGCAGTGCCGCTCGATGCTGGCCGAGAGCGAGACGAACGAAGCCAGCGAGGCGGAGCGCTCATGAATCAGTTTCCGAAACTGCTGTCCTCGCAGATCGGCTTCGATGTCGCGCAGTCGATCCTCGAGGGATTCAACCGCCACTATGGCGCGTTTCGGGAAGCGGCCGTGCATGCGAAGACGCTTTTCGAAGCGGGAGACTGGCACGGCTTGCAAAAGCTCGCCCGGGATCGCATCGCCTCGTACGACAATCGCGTCGACGAATGCGTGATGCGGCTCGAGGACGAATACGACGCGGAAAATATCGACGATGAAGTCTGGCAGCAGATCAAGCTTCATTACATCGGACTGCTCACGCATCATCTGCAGCCCGAGTGCGCGGAAACGTTCTTCAATTCGGTCTGCTGCAAGATTTTGCACCGTTCGTATTTCAACAACGACTTCCTGTTCGTGCGCCCCGTCATCTCGACCGAATATCTGGAGAACGAGGAGCCCGCGGCCAAGCCGACCTATCGCGCTTATTACCCGGGCAAGGACGGTCTCGCGAAAACACTCGAGCGCATCGTCACGAACTTCCAGCTCGACATTCCGTTCGATGACCTCGCGCGCGACGTCGCTTGCATCATCGACATGATTCACGATACCTACGGTGCGTTTTCGGAGGCGTTCAACTTCCAGGTGCACGTGCTGTCGTCGCTTTTCTTCCGCAACAAGGCGGCCTACATCGTCGGACGGATCATCAACGGCGAGGTGCTGCTGCCGTTTGCGGTGCCGATCCGCCACGTACGTCCCGGCGTGCTCGCGCTCGATACGGTCCTGCTCAAGCGCGAGCAGTTGCAGATCATTTTCAGCTTCTCGCACTCGTACTTTCTCGTCGACATGGAAGTGCCGTCGGCGTACGTGGACTTTCTCGCCACACTGATGCCGGGCAAACCGAACGCCGAAATCTATACGTCGCTCGGCCTGCAAAAGCAGGGCAAAAATCTTTTTTATCGCGACCTGCTCAAGCACCTCTCGCATTCGAGCGATCACTTCATCATCGCGCCCGGCATCAAGGGGCTCGTGATGATCGTGTTCACGCTGCCGTCTTTTCCGTACGTCTTCAAGCTCATCAAGGACTACTTTCCGCCGCCGAAGGACACGACCCGCGAGCGGATCCAGGAAAAGTATCTGCTCGTCAAACGGCACGATCGTCTGGGACGCATGGCCGATACGCTCGAATATTCGAGCGTCGCACTGCCGTTGTCGAGGCTCGACGACGCCCTGATCCGCGAGCTCGAAAGGGAAGCGCCCTCGATGATCGAATACGAGGGCGACTGCCTCATCATCCGCCATCTGTACATCGAGCGCCGCATGGTGCCGCTGAACCTGTTCCTGCAAAACGGAACGGAGGCTGACATCGATCATGCGATCAAGGAGTACGGCGATGCGATCAAGGAGCTCATGCAGGCGAATATTTTCCCCGGCGACATGCTCTATAAGAACTTCGGCGTGACGCGGCACGGGCGCGTGGTCTTCTACGATTACGACGAAATCGAGTATCTGACCGATTGCAACGTGCGCCATGTGCCGCAAGCGCAAACCGAGGAAGACGAGCTTTCGGCGGAGCCCTGGTACACCGTCGGTCCGAACGACATCTTTCCCGAAACGTACGGCACGTTCTTGCTCGGCGACCCTAC
The DNA here is from genome assembly GCF_013282575.1 of Paraburkholderia sp. NMBU_R16. Taxonomy (GTDB): domain Bacteria; phylum Pseudomonadota; class Gammaproteobacteria; order Burkholderiales; family Burkholderiaceae; genus Trinickia. The sequence goes on along the minus strand of NZ_JAAAYE010000002.1, from coordinate 5,843 downwards.
CGTGCGTCGCCATTTTCTACGCCACCATGCGGACTTCTTCGACCCCGCCTTGTGGCAAAAACACAAGGAGCTGCTTCTCAGGGGCGAATTGCCCGACTTTTTCCCCTATGACCAGAGCGTGCGCTTTTGTAACCGCTACCCCCACCGTTTTCGCCCGGCCGGCGAAACCGAGGGCGAAGCGGGCAGCAATGCGTCCGATGACGACAAGCAGGCAGCGTGAACGGCCGGGGCTGTTCGTCCCCGGAACGATGAAGCGCCCGTCCAACGCCGCGGCATGCACACGCCGCTACGCCGAGGTCCAACCACTGATCCGACTATGAACGAAATCGACCAAAACCACCCCCTCGCACAGCTTTTCGTCAACAACCAGGCGTGGGTCGAGCGCAAGCTCGCCGAGGACCCGCAGTACTTCTCGCGCCTGGCGGACCAGCAAACGCCCGAGTACCTGTGGATCGGCTGCTCCGATTCGCGCGTGCCGGCGAACCAGATCATCGGTTTGCCGCCGGGGGAAGTGTTCGTCCATCGCAATATCGCGAACGTGGTCGTGCATACGGACCTGAACTGTCTGTCGGTCATCCAGTTCGCCGTCGATCTGCTCAAGGTCAAGCACATCATGGTCGTCGGACATTACGGCTGCTCGGGGGTGGGTGCGGCGCTCTTCGATCGGCGCGTGGGTCTGGCCGATAACTGGCTGCACCACATTCATGACGTGCGAGCCAAACACGCGGCGCTGCTCGACGAATGGCCGATGGGAGAGGTACGTCATCGACGTCTCGTCGAACTGAACACCATCGAGCAGGTCGTCAACGTCTGCCGCACCACCATCGTCAACGATGCCTGGGCCCGCAGCCAACCGCTGACGGTTCACGGGTGGACCTACGGCGTGCACGATGGACGCATGCGCAATCTCGGCATGACCATTTCGAACGCCGAGATGGTGGGTGCGACTTACGAACGTTGTATCGCCGCGCTGTCGGCCAAAGGGGCCGGCTCGAACGCGAACGATATGGTCGCCGCCGACGCCGCCCAGTTGGAAAAGCTGAGCGCCGTCGTCGAAGGTGTCATCCAGGAGATCAAACATGACTGACGCGAAATCAAACGCTCGCGACGCGATCGTGATCGTGGGCGCGGCCCGCACCCCGATGGCGGGCTTTCAGGGAGAGCTTGCATCGCTCACGGCACCTCAGCTCGGCGCGGCCGCCATTGCCGCCGCGCTCGAACGCTCGGGCCTGAAGCCGGAGGCCATCGACGAAGTGCTGATGGGCTGCGTGCTGCCGGCGGGCCTCGGCCAGGCACCGGCGCGCCAAGCCGCGCTCGGCGCGGCACTGCCTCTCTCGACCGGCTGCACGACCGTCAACAAGATGTGCGGCTCGGGCATGCGCACGGCCATGTTCGCGCACGACATGCTGGCGGCCGGATCGGTCGACGTCGCGATCGCGGGCGGCATGGAAAGCATGACCAACGCGCCCTATTTGCTGCCGAAAGCGCGCGGCGGCATGCGCATGGGGCATGGGCAGGTCATCGATCACATGTTCTACGACGGCCTCGAAGACGCGTACGACAAAGGGCGATTGATGGGTACGTTCGCCGAGGAATGCGCGGCCTCGTTCGGATTTTCGCGCGAGGCGCAGGATGCGTTCGCCGTGGAATCGCTCGTGCGCGCGAAACGCGCCAACGAAGACGGCTCGTTCGCGTGGGAAATCGCGCCCGTGAAAGTAGCGGGCCGCAAGGGCGACGAGACCACCATCGCGCGCGACGAGCAGCCGTTCAAGGCCAACCTCGAGAAGATTCCAACGCTCAAGCCCGCTTTCAGCAAGACGGGCACCGTCACCGCAGCCAACTCGTCGTCGATTTCGGATGGCGCAGCGGCGCTCGTGATGATGCGGGCCTCACACGCCGAGGCACTCGGGCTCACCCCACTTGCGCGCGTCGTCGGACATTCGACTTTCGCTCAAGAACCGTCGAAGTTCACCACCGCCCCCGTCGGCGCGATCCGCAAGCTGCTCGAGAAAAACCGCTGGCAGGCGAATGACGTCGATCTGTATGAGATCAACGAAGCGTTCGCCGTCGTCACGATGGCCGCGATGCGCGAGCATGCGATTGCGCACGAGAAGGTCAATGTGCATGGCGGCGCCTGCGCACTCGGCCATCCGATCGGCGCATCGGGTGCTCGCATCCTCGTTACGCTGATCGGCGCGCTCAGGAAGTACGGCGGCAAGCGCGGCGTCGCCAGCTTGTGCATCGGCGGCGGCGAGGCGACCGCCATGGGTATCGAGATCGTCTGATCTTCGAGCGTTCATTGCGCGCCGACCTGCCAAAGGCGTAGCGGTCCGCGGCGGCGCTTTCCGAGGGACGAATGACATGAGAACAGCATTGATCGTAGGCGCATCGCGCGGCATCGGCCATGAGTTCGTCCGTCAATACCGCGAGGCAGGCTGGCGCGTCATCGCCACGGCGCGCGATGGCGGATCGCTCGGAGCACTCGAAAGCACGCTCGGCGCGGAAGCCGTTTCGCTCGACACGACGGAGCCCGACGAAATCGCCGCCTTCGCGGACCGACTCGCGGGCGAGCGCTTGCATGTCGCCATCATCGCGGCCGGCGTCTACGGACCGCAGACGGAAGGCGTCGAAGCGTTCTCGGTCGAAGACTTCGACTACGTCATGACGACGAACGTGCGCGGGCCCATGCTGCTGATGCCCGTGCTATTGCCGCTCGTCGAATCGGTAGAAGGGGTTCTGGCCGTGCTGTCGAGCCGCATGGGCAGCATCGGCGAGGCAACGGGCACGACAGGCTGGCTTTATCGCACGAGCAAGGCGGCGCTCAATTGCGCGGTACGCATCTCCGCGCTGCAAACGCGCCACGCGAGCTGCATCGCACTGCATCCCGGCTGGGTACGGACCGACATGGGCGGTGCGCAAGCCGCGCTCGATCCTGCATCGAGCGTGGCCGGCATGCGCAACGTGATCGCGCAAGCGGGTGCCGCGCGCAAAGCATTCAACGGGCACTTCGTGCAGTACGACGGGACGACGATCGACTGGTGAGACTCGCGCGGGTAGACGCCGCGCACCGACTTGCCCGATGACAAAGGCGAGTCGAATCGTTATCGATGAGGAGACAGATTCAATGGTGCTCGATCAGGATCACACGATGATCCGCGATGCGGTGCGCACGTTCGTGCGCGATGCCATCCTGCCGCAGGCGGCAGCCTGGGATCGCGACCGCACCTTTCCGAAAGACGTGCATCGCCAGCTCGCCGAACTCGGCGCGTACGGCGTCATGGTGCCACCCGAACACGGCGGCGCGGGGCTCGACGCACTCGCGCTGGCGCTGATTCTGGAAGAGATCGCGGCAGGCGACGGCGGGACGTCGACCGCGATTTCCGTCAACAACTGCCCGGTGTGCAGCATCTTGCTGACCTATGGAAACGACGCGCAAAAGCGCGACTGGCTTGCCCCGCTCGCGCGTGGCGAGATGCTCGGTGCGTTTTGCCTGACGGAGCCGCAGGCGGGCTCGGACGCGTCGGCATTGCGCACGACGGCGCGACGCGATGGCGACAGCTACGTCATCGATGGCGTGAAGCAGTTCATCACGAGCGGCAAAGAAGGCGACGCGGCCATCGTGCTGGCGGTGACCGACAAGGCAGCCGGCAAGCGAGGCATCAGCGCGTTCATCGTACCGACGGCGACGCCCGGCTATATCGTTGCGCGGCTCGAGGACAAGCTCGGCCAGCACTCGTCCGACACGGCCCAGATCGTCTTCGAGAACTGCCGCATTCCGGTCGCCAACCGCATCGGCGTCGAAGGCGAAGGCTACCGGATCGCGCTCTCGGGGCTCGAGGGCGGGCGCATCGGCATCGCGGCGCAAAGCGTGGGAATGGCGCGCGCCGCGTTCGACGCGGCTCTGGCCTATGCCCGCGAGCGTGAGAGCTTCGGGCAACGAACCTTCGATCATCAGGCCGTGCAGTTCCGCTTCGCCGAAATGGCCACCCAACTCGAAGCCGCGCGCCAGCTCGTCTGGCACGCCGCGTCGCTGAAAGACGCGGGACTGCCGTGTCTGACCGAAGCGGCCATGGCGAAACTCTTTGCGTCGGAAGCGGCTGAACGGATCTGCTCGGCCGCGCTCCAGAGTTTCGGCGGCTACGGGTATGTCACCGATTTTCCGGTGGAGCGCATCTATCGCGATGTGCGGGTTTGCCAGATCTACGAAGGTACGAGCGACATCCAGAAGATCTTGATCGCGCGAGGGCTCGCTTGAGTACTCCGCTCGGCCGCGCGGCGGCCTTCTGCGCGCCGCGCTTGCCCGGTAATACGTCTATCCGATGAAGGCTGATCGAATCGAAGCTACGACGACTGTCTGTCCGTGCGGCGGCGCCGCGCCAGGCCGTGCGCCGACAGCGAAAGCCCCGCTTTTCGCGCAGTGCTGCGGCCGCTATCTGAGCGGTGCCGCCCACGCGCCCAATGCGCTCGAACTGATGCGCTCGCGCTATACGGCCTACGTACTCGGCGATACGGCGTATCTGCGTGCAACGTGGGAAACCGCCACCTGCCCACGCGATCTCGATGTCGATCCGTCGGCGCCCGACGCGCCCAACTGGTTAGGGCTGCAGATCAAACGCCACGAGGTGCTCGATGCGGCTCACGAATGCGTCGAATTCGTCGCTCGGTTCAAGCAGGGCGGGCGCGGCCATCGGCTGCACGAGCTCAGCCGTTTCGCGCGCTCGGACGACGGCCGATGGCGCTATGTCGATGGGGATGTGAGCGAGCGCTGACTCTCGAGGCAAGCGCCGCGATACGCGGTCCGCACGGGGCAAATCCGCGAATTTTCGCGCTCCGGCGCGTCGGCCGCTCAGGCACAGTGACAAGCTCAGAATCCAAAACGGTCACGTCCCATGCCCCGATCCGCCCAACGCTCCGATGCGCCCGCGCTCGCGCCCACTCAGATCGCGCTGCTGCTGCAAGGCGGCGGCGCACTGGCCAGCTTTCAGTGCGGTGCGTACGAAACGCTTCAAGCCGCCGGCATCGAACCCGCATGGGCCGTCGGCATTTCGAGCGGCGCACTGAACGCCACCGTTCTCGCCGGCAATCCTCCCGAGCGCCGGCTCGAGCGACTGCGCGCGTTCTGGGAGACGATCAGTCAGCCCGCGCTGCCCTACCCTCCGGCGCTGCGGGCATGGAGCACTTTCGTGCGGGGCCGCGCGGGCTTTTTTCGGCCCAAGGCTGTGCCGACCTTCATGCAGCGCTATTACGGCTCGGAATTCGAGAGCTGGTACGACGTCTCGCCGCTGCGCGACACGCTCGAACGGTTCGCCGATTTCGATCGCATCAACGATGCACGCTCGATGCGCCTGTCGCTCGGTGTGGTGGAAGTGCGCAGCGGGCAATGTGTCTATTTCGATAACCGGCGTACGCGGCTCACGGCCGAGCATGTCCTGGCCAGTTGCGCATTACCGCCCGGGTTCGCGCCTATCGAAATCGACGGCACGCACTATTGGGATGCCGGCCTGATCTCGAATACGCCGCTCGAGTGTCTGCTGCTCGATTGGCCGCAGGTTCCGACGCTCGTCATTGCGCTCGATCTCTGGCGGGCACCCGGCACGGTGCCCGTCGATTCGACCGGGATTGCGTCCGTCATGCAGGACCTCCAATACACGGCCCGGACCCAACCGATGCGGGCCATGCTGGACGCGATGGAGCAAACCAGAGGGTCGCTCGCCTCAGGGTTGTGTCGCGATAACGGAGCCATGACGAGCAAGCGGCGATTCGCTTAGGAGTCCTTACATAAGCAGCGAATAGAACTGCGCGGCGACCGTTCGAGTGGCGTGGTCACCCTTCATTTGGCCTTT
>NZ_JAAAYE010000001.1 GCF_013282575.1 Paraburkholderia sp. NMBU_R16 | reverse complement strand
ATGACGGGGGACTGCTCGGCGCGGCGTGGCGGCAGCGGTTCCGGGCTACGCCCTTCACCGCTGCCGCCACGCCAGTACTCTCATCCTGATTGACGCGCTGCTCTCATCTTGTTTGACGCGCGGCAATCAGACCGCCGAGCGAATAGCCTTGGTTGGCATTGGCATTGACGCGCCAATCGCGGCGCTCGAGATACTCCTCGATGGCGGACGCCACGTCGATTTGCGGCTTGGCATGCCGTTGCGCCTGCGCCGTGTGTGCGTGGCGGCCGGTGTGAAGAAGGGAAGCGGAAGCCGGTCCGTGGTCCATGTGAGCCTCGATGAGCACAATATGTTGTGATGGTGCTCATCGTATGCACCATATATAGCGTGGTCAACGTCGCTCGCCTACATTCTTGCGTCTACTTGACCTGCGTTAAGTTTATGAGCCGGCCGCGCCCGTGGCGTGCGCGGCCGATTGCCCTTGGCCATTAGCCGCTGCAACCGCACGAGCCGGTTCCACCGCCCGCGCATCCGGCAGCCGACGCTTGCGCGGGCGCTGCGCTTTCGTTCGCACTGAGCCGGATGCCGAAGTCGATCACGACACGATCCGGCGTGCGCTCCAGGTATTCGATGCGGACCTGATCGCCGTACCGCTGTTGGATTTGATTCAGCAGCGGCAGAGGATCATGGTCGTTGATGAAGCGCATGGTCTCCCCCCGATCGAGCGTTTCGAGCGCCCCGAAAATGGCGGCATGGCGCAAACGCTTGGCAATGCCGCGCACATCGAAGGCATAGGTCGTATTGGGATTGGCATTTGTCATTGTGGGCTCCTGAGTGGAAGTGACATCGACGAGAACATGACGACGATGAACAGTGCCAGCGCCGCGGCGTTGCCGAGTGCGCCGGCGCGGTGTAGCAAAAATGCCTGCGCGAGCGCACCGCCGATGCGCAGGGCGAGCGCCGCATGCAACGCAGCGAGCGGCAGATAGAAGAGAGGGCGGTAACGCACGCGCAGCCGTGCGAGCGCCGGCAGGACGATCGGTGCGTGCCCGATCGCCATCGACATGACGAAGCCGAGCGTGAGCGCATGCAGCGCCGCGTCGTGCCACGGATGTCCGGCGTCCCATGAACCGAACAAGCCGAGCACCCCGCTCAATGCGAGCCAGGCATAGCCCGACAACAGACAGACGGCGATAAAACGCGTGAGTCCGTGTTGACGCACGGTAACGCGCGCAATGTCATGGCGGGTCAGCCATAGTGCCAGCGCGACCAGCGCTGCGGAGAATGCGCGCAATGCCGGCTCCGGCGCATACGGCGAGGCACTGGCCGAGAGGAAGACGGCGACGGCGATGGCGACGAACGTGACCCGCGCGCGCGGTGGGGTTCGCCGCATGCGCGTGAGCTCGAGTCTTTCGGCCGCGATCGTCAACACGAGAAACGCCAACCAATTCGGCACGGCCTGCAACGGCGCCTGAGTCGCAAGCCAAACGACATTGCCTGCCCACCAGCTCGACACGCCGAGCGCGAGCACGAAAAGATGCAATGCCCTCTGCCGTCGAAGCAACCCGATCATGCTCGCCAGCGCGGCCGTGGCCGCGACGATCAGAAGCACCTGTGTCCAGGCGGGCGGCGCGCCGGCCAACAGGACGAGGCCCGCGGCGGCTGCGCACGCGGGGGCAAAGAGGTGCGGGCCTGCCCGGAGCGCGACTGCGCGCTCGAGACTGACGACTGCGCCGAAGAAGACGGGCAGGACCAGCACACCGTGCCAAGCAGCGCTCGACAGCGCATGGCGAGGCAGCGCGATGCCGAAGCGGGCGAGACCGGCTGCAATGCCGCATATGAACGCGACAGCGATGGAGCCGGCGAACGCGAGCCGCATGCCGGTTTGCGCCGCGCGTCTCCACGATGTGCGGGCGCCGGTCTCGGCTGTAGCGGCAGGCGACGTACGCTTCAATCGTCGCTCCAACCGAGCGTATCGCGCGCGGCGTCGCTCATCATCTCGGGCTGCCACGGCGGCTCCCAGACGAGATCGATGTCGACGATCGTGCCTACCTGCAACGCGGCGTCGATGACCGCACGCACGTCGTCGAGAATCGATTGCCCCATCGGGCAGGCGGGCGAAGTCATGGTGAGCGCGATGCGCCAGCCTTCAGTACGCTGCTCGATGTCGTAAACGAGCCCGAGATCGACGATGTTCACGCCAATCTCCGGATCGATCACGTGCTGCAGCGCCTCGCGAATGTGCTCGCGCGCCGACGCGGCGCTGGTAGGGATGGGTAAGGGCTCCATTAGTGGTTCTCCGCGGGCATTCAGTGAACGTGGGACGGTTGGGCGGCCGGACGCGAGCATCCGGCCGTCAGGACGTCAGGCGAGTGCTCGCGTCATCTCAGACCCGATGGGCCGCGCGTTCGACGGCTGCCTCGGCCGGACGTGCGGGCTGCACGCGGCGCAGCAGACGCAGCGCGAACCAGCCTAGATAGAGCACGCCGGCAGCGAAGACGATGTCGCCCGGGACGCGGATCCACACGAGCGCCTGCATGATCGGTGCGTGCACGATCTCGGGCGAGCGCGCATACCAGAGACCCTTGCTGACGCTGGCCCACGCTTCGTAGATGCCCGAGGGCAGGATGGAGAGGAACACCATCATGAACAGGCCAATATTGAGCATCCAGAATGCCGGCTTGAGCAGCGTGTCGTCCCACGCTTCGCGCGCCGACAGGCCGCGCAGGCAAAACAGCATGAGCCCGATGCCCAGCATGCCGTAGACGCCGAACAGGGCAGCATGGCCGTGCGCGGGCGTCATGTTGAGCCCCTGTACGTAGTAGAGCGAAATCGGCGGGTTGATCGAGAATCCGAGCAGCCCGGCGCCGACGGTATTCCACACGCCCACGGCGACGAAGCACAGGATCGCCCACTTGTACGTTTGAACCCACGGTGCGGCCTGCGTCTTGCGATAGGTTTGCCAGCCTTCGAGGCCGATGAGCGCGAGCGGTACGACTTCGAAGGCGGAGAACACCGAGCCCACCGCGATGACGGCCGTCGATGCGCCGGTGAAGTACAGGTGGTGCAAGGTACCCAAAATGCCGCCAAACAGGAACACGATCGTCTCGAGCACGATGGCGCGATTGGCCGTTTCGATGCGGATGAGGCCCAGTCTGGAGAAGATCAGCGCGATCACGGCCGTTGCGAACACTTCGAAGAAGCCTTCGACCCACAGGTGCACGAGCCACCATCTCCAGTACTCGATCATCGAGTAATGCGTGTGTTGGCCCCAGGCGAGCGAAGTCGAATAGAAGGCGCCGATGCAGGCCGCCGACAGGAACACCATGCCGATCAGTCCACGCCCGTTCGTTTCGCGGTTCTTCAGCGCGGGCATCAATGCACGTCCCATCAGCACGAGCCAGAACAGCAGGCCGACGAACAGCAGGATCTGCCAGACGCGGCCCATGCTCGTGTAGGCGAGCCCCTGATTGCCGATCCAGAAACTGTAATCGGTGCCGCGATGCTGTAGCGTGCCAAGCCAGCCGCAGACGGTCGATCCCACTACGATCGCGAGCAGCGCGTAGAACAACACGTCGACGCCGAGCTTTTGCAGCTTCGGTTCGTGCCCCGAGAGCAGCGGAGAGATGTATAAGCCCGTTGCAAGCCAGGCGGTGGCGATCCAAAGCACGCCGAACTGTGTATGGATCGTGCGGCTCGCGATCCATGGCAATACATCTGCAAGCGGCAGCCCGAAGAAACTGTGGCCTTCCACCGCATAGTGAGCGGTGATCGCACCCATGCCGACTTGCGTCAACAGCAAGCCGATGACGACATAGAAGTATTTCTTCGTGGCCTTCATCGACGGCGTGGGTTTGACATTGAAGAGCGGATCCTTGGCGGGGGCCGCCAAGGACGCTTCGCCTTCGTTATGTGCCGAGTGGTACCAGATCATGCCGGCGATGCCCGCGAGCAGCAGGATCACGCTGGCGATCGACCACATGCCGTTGGCAACGGTCGGGTTGTTGTCGACGAGCGGCTCGTGTGGCCAATTGTTCGTATAGGTGATACCCGTTTGTCCAGGGCGATCGGTGGTGGCCGACCAGGCGGACCAGAAGAAGAACGAGGCAAGCGCCGCCCGATCGTCGGCACCTCTGACGGAACCGGCATTCATCGCGTATTGATCGCGTAGCGCGTCGAGCGACCGATCGTCGCCGAACAACGCTTCGTAGTGCGCCGCGACATCGCGCACTGCGCTCGCGCGCTCATTGCTCAGCGTGAGGCGGCCTGTCGAAGCGTCAAAGCGATTCGCGCGCATTTCGCGCTTCAGGCGTGCGTCGAGCGTGCCCTGCCGATCGTCCGTCAGCGCGGCATACGGTTGCCCGAACTGCAGCTTGGCCCAGTTCTCGCGCAACTGCAGCGCTTCGCGATGGAGCCAGTCGGCCGACCAGTCGGGCGCGACGTAGCTGCCGTGGCCCCAAACGGTGCCGAGTTGCTGTCCTCCGGCCGCGAGCCATACTTGCTGGCCGCGCTTGATTTGATCGCCGGTGAACAGCACTTGACCGCTCTGATCGACAACCGCGCTCGGAATCGGCGGAGCGGCCAGGTAGATCTCTTTTCCGAGCCAAAGCAAAGCGGCGAACGATAGCAGGCAGACCAGGCCCAACCATCTCCATAAGCGTCGTGTCGATTGCATATCCTCTCTCCTGGAGGGTGAAGTGCAGGGATGCCATTGCCCGCGGGTCGATCCGTCTGCAGTGGCTAAAACATATATTTGAAATACATGTTAACGGGCATCATAGAGTCGCCTTTTGATCTAGGTAAAGGTCGATGTCGGTCGGTAAGCGGGCGATCTGGACGTTCGGCATCCGGGAACGTCGATGTTTGCGGGGGTGCGCGGGGTGTCGCGTTATTTCGCCGCAGGTATGCAGGTATCGGTGTACAGGCAGCGAAGTGGCCTGGAGCGAGCAACGCTTGGGCGCTGGGACGCGTCGTTTTCGAAGGGCGGCGGGAGTTCGAGAAAAGCCCCCGTTGTCGGGGGCTCAATGTCGGTGTCGCTCGTGGAACGCCGGGCGCTGTGAACGCCGAGCGGGTTTACAGCTCGATACGCGTGCCCAGCAAAACGAGGAACTGTCTCAACCATTCGGGATGCGCGGGCCACGCCGGTGCCGTGACGAACGGCGCATCGGTGACGGCCGCATCCACGGGGATATCGGCGTACTCGCCGCCGGCCAGCCGAACCTCGGGCGAGCAGGCCGGATAGGCCGAAATGCGCTTGCCCCGAATGACATCGGCCGCCGCCAGCAGTTGCGCCGCGTGGCAAATCGCCGCAATCGGCTTTTTATCGTTCGCGAACTGCTGCACGAGCGATATCACCTTCCGATCGAGCCGCAAGTACTCGGGTGCGCGACCGCCCGCGATCGCGAGCGCGTCGTATTCATGCGCGTCGATTTCGTCGAACGATGCGTTGAGCGCGAACTGATGCCCGGGTTTCTCGGTGTACGTTTGGTCGCCTTCGAAGTCGTGGATCGCCGTTTTCACTTTGTCCCCGGCCTTCTTGCCGGGGCATACGGCGTGCACGGTATGCCCGATGGCTTGCAGGGCCTGGAAGGGCACCATCGTTTCGTAGTCCTCTGCAAAATCGCCGGTCAAAAAGAGAATCTTCTTCGCTGCCATGCCTTTCTCCTGTCGGTACCTACGTTGGGACGGAACGAGCACGGCAAAGTGTACTCCGGCTCATCGACGCAGCGGTGGCAGCAGCGCAGTTATCCCCGGGCAGTTGCCAGAGCCGGAAAATGTAATTAAGATGGTTACACTATTTGGAGGCGCGGACGCCGGACCGGGAGTGAAAGCGGGAAATGAATACGAGCAGCCGTTTCGCTTACGCCGTTCACGTGCTCGCGTTGCTGTCGCTGCAAGAGGGTGTACCGCTTTCGTCGGAGATCATTGCGGGCAGCGTGAACACGAATCCGGCGTTGATCCGGCGCCTGCTTTCGATGCTCGCCGCAGCCGGGCTGACCACCGCGCAATTGGGGGCGGGCGGCGGTGCGCTGCTCGCTCGCGAGCCAAAGGATATCGCACTGGTCGATGTCTACCGCGCTGTCGATGAAGGCAAATTGATCGGCTTGCATCGGGATACGCCGAATCCCGACTGCATGGTCGGCAGACACATTCAAGCGGTGCTCGTCGAAGTCGTCGATGCCGCCGAGCGGGCGCTCGAAGCATCGCTTGCTTCGCGTACGCTGGCGGATGTCACGGCGGGCGTGCTGTCGGCACACCGAAAGGAAGAACAAAAACGGCGGCGGGGGTAATGCGGTGGAGCCGGCATCGGCCGGCCATCCATGGAGCATGAATCGGGCGGGGCTCGCACCCCGCCGTTTTTTCGCGGCAATCTGTAACCAATGCAGTTACTAATCAGGAGAGCAAAGATGCAAAAGAGTCTGAAGATCGCGCTTTTGGGCGCAACGGGCATGATCGGCTCGCGAATCGCCGCCGAGGCGGCACGGCGCGGCCATGAGGTCAGCGCGTTTGCGCGACATCCCGAACGTGTGCAGGATGGCGCGCATATCACGGCGCGTCAGGGCGATGTTTTCGATGTGCCGGCGATGACGGCCGCGGTTGCGGGCCACGACGTGATCGCCAGCGCGTACGCACCGCCGCACGACGATGCAGGCAAGGTGGTCGATGCCGCGCGCGCACTGGTGGCGATCGCACGGGCGACAGGCATCAAGCGGATCGTAGCCGTGGGCGGCGCGGGCTCGCTCGAAGTGGCGCCTGGCAAGCAACTCGTCGATACGGACGGATTTCCCCCGCAGTACAAGGCGTATGCACTCGCGCACCGCGACGCGCTGGGGTTTTACCGGAGTGCGACCGATATCGACTGGACGTTTTTCGCACCGGCGGCCGTCATCGCGCCGGGTGAGCGCAAGGGCACGTTCCGGGTTGGCACGGACAAGCTCATTGCGGACGAGAACGGCAACAGCACGATTTCGGCCGAGGACTACGCCATTGCGTTTGTCGACGAAATCGAGGGCGCACGGTTTGCGCGGCGGATCGCGACGGTGGCTTACTGAGCGGGCGAGAGCGTAAGCGCGGAGAAAGGCGCGATACGGATCACCGACTTTTGCTGAAAAGCGTAGAATGCGGCCCGCGTAGGCGGGGGTGCGCCCGGTCTGCGCGAACCCTTTCCTTTCCGGCATTCGATCGTGAACCAACCTCGCAAGAAGCCTGACCCGACCATGCGCGTCGCGGTGCTGATCGTCGTCGCCGTGCTGCTCGTGATCGGCACGCTCTTCTATAACGCGATACGGGGCAAACTCGAGTACGACCGCGAGCGGCGCGCGGCGCAAGAGGTCCCCGCATCGGCCGCGATGCGCGCAGGCTCCGCCGTCGTTCCCGCCTCGCAATAATCCGCGCGGAACGAAACGCTTTCAGTCTTCCGATAGCAGAATCGTCCGCGCGTCCTTGCGGATTAGAAACGATGCGGCAAGCATCTGTTTCGCTTGCAACCCAAGCATCTTGAGTTCCTGCACGAACTCGTTCGCATGCTGGCCCGAGCGTTCGGCATCGGTCACCATGGCATCGAGCTCGCGTGTGAGCTGTTTCGTCGGCTCCGCCGGGTCGGCACTGGGCGCATCGGCCGCATGCGCGTTGGCAAGATTTTCGCGCACGACCGAGAGCGTGCGCTGCAGCGCCAGCGGGCGCTCCGATTCCTTGTCCGCAATGCTGCGTATGAGCGGCATGGCTGCCGTGATTTGCGCAGCCAGCGTATGGCTTTGCACGAGCAGATCGTTGAGTTCGGGCACGAACTTGCGATGGGCTTCGGGCTCGATCAGCATGCGCCGCAACGCTTGCGCCAGGTTGGCAAACGCGATGTGCGCATTCTTGCGCGCAAGCCGATAACGAAAATCGCGGTCGGCCGGCGCACCGCGCTCTGTTGCGACGGCAGCGTTCGTGCCAGCCGCCGCGGCGCCTGCTGGCTCGCCCTGCTGGCCCCCCCACCACCAAGCCGCCTCGAGATGTTGACGCGAAGTGGCGAGCAACTCCGTCACGAGCTTGCCTATGTCGCGATACTCCCAGTATGGAAACAAGCGGCTTGCCGCAATCGCCAGCGCGCATCCGACGACGGTATCGATCGCGCGCTCGCCGATGATATGCAGGCTGCCCGGCGCCAGCAGATGAAAGAGCAGCAGCACGTACGCTGACGTGAATACGACGCTCGCCGTGTAATTGAAAAGCAGCAGGCTGTAGCTCATGACCATCGACGCGAACATGACCGCAAGCAGTACGTGCGGCGAGTGCACCAGCAAGATCAGCGCGATGCTGACCGTGCAGCCGATGGCCGTACCGACGATACGCTGCTGATTGCGCTGCTTCGTGAGCGAATAGCCGGGCTTCATGATGATCAGTGTGGTCATCACGATCCAGTAGGCGTTCGTGAGCGGCAGCACCCGGCCCAGCGCGAAGCCCAGGGCGACGGCGATCGTCACGCGCAAGGCATGGCGAAAGCTCGGCGAGGTCATCGTCAGGTTCGAGAAGATCTGCCGCAACGGTACGCGCCTGCCGGAGAGAAAACGCGTCAGGCTCGGATCGAGACGCAGTTCCGTTCGAACCGTCGGCGAATCGTCCGCCAGGCTTTTTTTCATCTTGTCGATGAGCCGGATGCCGCTCCAGATGCGCCTGAAGGAAGCCGATGCGGCCGCGTAGGCCTCCGCCTGGCGCTGCGCCTGGCCTTCCTTGCGCAGCAACTCGAGCTCGTACTCGATCGCCCGCAGCTCGGCCTTCACGCTGATGCGCGATTCGGAAACGCGATTTTGCAGCACCGCAAGGCCGATCTCGTCGAGATCGAACGCGGCTTTGCGGATCAGATCGCGGTAGAACAGCATGAGGTCGGCATTGCCGAAAGTGCGGCGCAATAGCGGATAGTCGGTATGCGCGCCGACGAAGAGTTCATGCAGATCGACGACGTTGATGAATAGATTGAAAAGCGTGACGCGCTTTCGATCGAGCTTGCCGCGGCGCAGCTTCGGCAGGTTGCGCAGCACGATGGCGCGCGCGGCGTCCTGGAGCTCGACGGCCGCGATCTGCTTTTCGACGAGATTGCTGTAGCAGACGTCGAGATCGGCATCGACATCGTAGAACGCGGCGCGCGCGAGCAGATATTCGGCACAGGCGAAGACGCTTTCGGCTAGCGCCTGCTTTTCGACCCGATACGCCTGCCATTGCAGCACGAGGGTGGCCCAGTACGTGTACCAGAGGCCGCCCGCGAGAATCCACGCGGCGTTCGTCAGCGCCGCGAGCGGGCTCAAGTGCTCTTCGAGCGTCACGACCATCATGAACAGCGTCGCGAAGCCGATCTGCGGCCAGCGATTGCCATAGGCGACCGTCAGCGATAGCGCGAACGTGAGCGCGGCGACAGTGGCACCGAGCGCGAAGACGTTGAACGTGGCGAGCCCCGTTGCGAGCGCGGCAACGAAGCCGAGCACGCTGCAGATCAACATCTCGTTGTGCTTGTACTTGAGCGGCCCGGGCATGTCGACGACGCAGGCCCCGAGCGCACCCGTCGCGATGGTGAAGCCGAGCTCGGTATTGCGAAAGACGATGAGGCAAAGCACGGCGGGCAGCGAGACGCCGATCGCCATGCGCAGTCCACCGAAGAAATACTGACTGTAGAGGAATTTCTTGATTTCTATCGAATATCGCATCGATGTGGGAGCTGGCAGCGAATGAGCCGGTTACCGGACGGTTGAAGCTTGAGCCCGCGTCGAGTCTAACGTATTTGGCTCTGCGCCCGCCACTAGGAACGGCCGCGCCGCAATGTGCTCGGTTCGCTCTTGCGATGAAAGAGGTGAAGCGGCGCTCGCGTTTGCTATCCTCATGCTTTGCGCCGAAACGCGCCTTTATGCGCTGTCCGTACGCGTTCGAAAAATGCGTACCGCCGGCTTTGCGGGGTCCATGCTTCAGCTCCTTTATTCCAATCGCTACGAGACGCTCGTCGACGCACTCAGCGAAGACCTCTCCGCCATGCCGGCCGATCCATGGTCGAGCGAGGAGCTCGTCGTGCCGAGTGCCGCCGTACGTCGGCATCTCGAACTGGAGCTCGCCCGGCGGCGCGGGATCTGCGCGAACGTCAATTTCAGCTATCTGGCCCAGTGGCTATGGATGCAGATCGGGCGCGCGATGGACGTGCCCGTGCATTCGCCGCTCGCGGTGGAGCGGCTGCAATGGCGCTGTTATCGGCTTTTCGGCGCGCGTGAGGGCGAGCTCGGCCAGGCCTGGCGAGCGTCGCCACGGCTTGCGGCTTATCTCGCGGGGGCAGATGAGGCCATGCGCTATGAGCTCGCACGCCGGGTCGCGACACTCTTCGATCATTACCTCACTTATCGCCCCGAGTGGCTCGCGCGCTGGCAGCGCGGTCAGTCCATCTTCGATGCCGACGCGCCTGCCTCCGCGGGCGGTCTGGCCGGCTCGTTGCGCGAGGACGAGGGTTGGCAGGCGGCGCTTTGGCGGGCGGTGCTGGCCGAGCTGGCCGGCACGGACGACCCTCGCGCGCTCGAGCAGGCATCGCCGCCCGCGCATCGTTTTCTGGAAGTGGCGCGCAAGCTCGATCTCGATGCGGTCATGCGCGCGCGCTGGCCGGCTTCGGTCAGCGTGGTCGCGCTGCCGACCATCGCGCCGCTTCATATCGCGTTGCTGCGTGAGCTGTCGCACTGGATCGACGTGCGGCTTTACGTAGCGAACCCATGCCGCCAGTTCTGGTTCGACATCGTGAGCGAAGGCAGGGCGTTCGCGCTCGAAGCGGCAGGCACACTGGATTTTCATGAAGTCGGCCATCCTCTGCTAGCGGAGTGGGGCCGGCAAACGCAGGCGCAATTGCACTTGCTGCACGAGCTGACCGAAGGCGCGGCATCGGCGGAAGCGACCCGGTTCGTCCCGAATCCGCAAGCGAGCTGGCTCGCGAAGCTGCAAAATGCCATGCTCGATCTCGTGCCGGAGACGGCCGAGCCGCCTCCCGAACGCGGCATCGAAGTGCATGTATGCCACAGTCTCTCGCGTCAGCTCGAGGTGCTGCACGACCGGCTGCTGGACTGGTTCAACGCCGATCGCGATACATCCGGCGGCAACGGCGCCTCGGCTCGGCTCGAGCCGGCCGACGTGCTCGTTGCGTGCCCCGATCTGGTCGCCGCCGCACCGCTCATCGACGCCGTCTTCGGTACCGCTCCCGCTGACGAGCGCCGCCGTATTCCTTATCGCATCACCGGCCTGCCGGCGTCGCAGGCCAACCCTGTTGCGCGCGTGCTGCTCGATTGGCTGGCGCGCGCCGATCGAAACGTGGCCGCACCGGAGCTCGTCGAGTGGTTACGCGTCGACGCGCTTGCCGCCCGATACCGCATCGATGCGGGGGCGCTCGACACGGCGCAGGCCTGGCTGGCGGCGGCCGGCGCACGCCGCGGGCTTGCGCCGGCCATGCCGATGGATCCCGATGTGCCGCCGGAACGCCATACGTTCGCCGATGCGCTCATGCGATTGTTCCTCGGCTACGCGATGCCGGATGGCGGTGAGCCCGTCGACGCCTGGTTGCCGGTACCCGGCGCGGCGGGTGCCGAAGCGGAGTTACTCGGCCGACTCGCGCGTTTCGTCGACGATATCGAGCAGTTCATCGCGCGCGCGTCCGAGGCCGGCAGCTGCGAAGCCTGGACTGCGCTGCTCGAGCAGGCATTGCAGCGCTTTTTCGATGCCGGGCCGGCGTTTTCCGATTCGATTGCCGCCGTGCGCGATGCCGTCGATGCGACGCTCGATGCAATGCGCGAAAGCGCCGGCGACGCATGCATACCCGCGGACGTCGTGCGCGCGGCGCTCGGCGCGGCGCTCGACGACGGGGCGTACGGTGGCGTGCCTGGGGGCGGCGTAACGTTTTCGTCGCTGACGAGCTTGCGCGGGTTGCCTTATCGCGTCATCTGCCTGATCGGCATGGACGACGGCGTGCTGCCTTCGCACTCGCGTGCCGACGAGTTCGACCTGATGGCCGCGCGGCCAGCGTTGGGCGACCGGCAGCGGCGCGCCGACGAACGCAATCTCTTTCTCGATCTGTTGCTCGCGGCGCGCGAGCGGTTCGTCATCACTTATACGGGCCGCAGCATTCGCGATAACGCGCCGCTGCCGCCGGCCGCGCTCGTCGACGAACTGCTCGATCATCTGGCGCGCGCGCAGGCCGGCGCCGATGCCACCCCTGCGCAGACGCAGGCCGCGCGCGATACATTCATCGTCGAGCATCCGTTGCAACCGTTCTCGCGGGTGTACTTCGAGCCCGCGACGGGCTTGTTCACGTACGATCGCGAGCGTGCGCAACTGGCCGAGCGGCTCGCGGCCGGCGACGCCGCACCGGTGCGGCCATTCTTCTACACGCCGCTGGCACCCGAGCCCGCCGGCCCGATCGCGTTCACCGATTTCGCGCGGTTTTGGCGGCACCCGGCGCGCGAGTTGCTGCGCGAGCGGCTCGGCATCGCACTCGAAGCCGCCGACGGCGAGCTTGACGACACGGAGCCGTTCGAGCTCGATTACGCGGCCCGCGATGCGCTCGCCGAGCGTTTGCTGCCGCGCCTCATCACGCACGGCGACGACGCCATGCTGGCGCGCGCGGCGCGTATCGCCGAGGCGAGTCCCGAGTTGCCGGTGGGCGCGACGGGGGACGTCATGAAGCACCGCGAGCTCGCGGCGTTGACACGTCTGGCCGGCGATGTGCGTGCACAACTGGCCGTTGGCGCGGCGCGCTTGTCGTTCGTGGTGCACGTGACGCCCTGTTGGCCCGACGTTCACGGTGTCGCGCTTTTCGGCGAGCACGATGCGGCGATCGCGCAGGGGCTCGGCGATGCAGGGCCTGTCGAGTTGCATGGCGTGCTCGAGAACGTGACGAGCAATGGGCTCGTGCTCTACCGCTATGCGCGCCCCGGTGCGCGCGATTACCTCGGCGCGTGGCTCGCGCATCTGGTCTATTGCGCGGCACAGCCCGACGGGCCCCGCCGTACGACGTGGCAAGGCCTCGGCGAGCGCTTTTCCTTCGCGCCCGTGGCGGCGCCGAACGAGATGCTCGCGCCGCTCGTTGCCCTCTTTTTCGCGGGGCGCCGCGCGCCGCTGCGCTTCTTTCCGAAGAGCGCGTGGGCGAGGGTGACGGGCAGCGAGGCACAAGCGCTCGGCGTCTGGATCAGCGATCGCGTGCGCGGAGAATCGGACGACCCCGCACTCGAGATCGCCTGGCGCGGTGCGGCGTTGACGCTCGACGAGCCGTTCGCCGTACTCGCGCGTCTCGTGTTCGAGCCGCTCTTGAAGCACCTCGAAGGAGCCGCGGCATGAGCGGCGCATCGGTAGTAGCCGGTCCGGTCCTGCCGCCGCCCGCCGAGCTCGACGTCTTCACGTGCGCGCTCAGCGGCATCAATCAAATCGAAGCGTCGGCCGGTACCGGGAAGACCTGGAATATCTGCGCGCTGTATGTACGGCTTTTACTCGAACGCGACTTGAACGCCGACCAGATTCTCGTCGTCACGTTCACGAAGGCGGCGACAGCCGAATTGCACGAGCGCATCCGGTCACGTTTGGCCGAACTGGCGCGCGCAATGGAAACGGGCGAACCCGGCGGCGACGCGTTCGTCGCTCGCCTTTTCGAGACTGTGTTGGCCGATGCGGACGCAGCCGCGCTCGAGCAGGCGGGCAGGCGCATTCGGCGCGCGTTGTCGACTTTCGATCAGGCCGCCATCCATACGATCCACGCGTTTTGCCAGCGCGCATTGCAAGAGGCGCCATTCGCGGCCGCGATGCCGTTCGCTCTCGAACTGGAAGGCGACGATACCGGCCTGCGATTCGAACTGGCGGCCCGGTTCTGGCGCATGCGCGTCGAGCCCGTCGCCGCGGCGCATCCCGCGTTCGCCGCGTGGCTCGTCGCGCATGGTTCGGGTCCGCAGGTGCTCGATGCACAGCTGACGCGGCGGCTCAAGAAGCCGCTTGCGATCATGCGGTTCGGCCCGCTCGGCGGCGCCATGGCCTCGCCGGACGCGGCCGCCGACGCCGACGCCGACGAGCGGCGGATGCAAGCCCGCTTCGACGAGGCATGCGCGCTATGGAGCGGGGAGCGCGAGCGCATCGTGCAACTGCTCGACGACGCGCAAGCCGCGCTTTCCCGGACGACACACAAGCCTGAGGCGGTAGCGGCCGCGCTCGACGCATGGGCTCGCTATTTCGCGGAGGGCGACTGCCATGCGGCGCCACCGCGTGCCGCGTTGAAGCTGACGGCGTCCGCTCTCGAGAAAGCGACGAAGGCCAAGTTCGTCGCACCGACTCATCCGTTCTTCGCGCTGGCCGACGCGCTGGCGGCCGCCGTCGATGCGGCCGAGGCAGCCCATCGCCGGCGTTGGCTCGCACTCGTCGCCGAATGGCTCGAGACGGGGCCGGCCACGCTCGCCGCGGCCAAGCGCTCGCGGCGCGTCGTCTCGTTCGACGATCTGCTGTCGAATCTGCACGATGCGCTCGTCGCCCATCCATGGCTGGCGCAGGTGTTGCGCGCGCGCTATCCGGCCGCCCTGATCGACGAATTTCAGGATACCGATCCGCTGCAGTTTGCCATCTTCGAGCGAATTTTCGCGCGCGGTCCGAGCGGGCCGGCGCCTGTCTTTCTGGTCGGCGACCCGAAGCAGGCGATCTATAGTTTTCGCGCGGCCGATCTGCATACGTACCTTGCCGCGCGTGCCGCGGCGAGTTCGCGCTACACGCTGGCGGTCAATCAGCGTTCGACGGCGCCGCTCGTCGATGCCTGCAACCGCATCTTCAGCGCGAATCCGCGCGCGTTCGTGCTCGACGGGCTCGACTATCTGCCTGTGCGAGCGGGCACGCGCGAACGTGCGCCGTTCGTCGACGGTGCCGCGACGGGCGATGTCGACGCGTTGCGCTTATGGATGCTGCCGTCCGACGAGGCGACGCTCACCAAGCGCGACGCGCAGCGGCAGGCGGCCGAGGCGAGCGCGGCCGAGATCGCACGGCTCTTGCGCGGTGCGCGCGAGGGATCGGTGACGCTCGGCGACAGACCGCTCGCGCCGGCCGACATCGCGGTTCTCGTGCGCACGCACCGGCAGGGCAGCCTCGTCAAACGCGTGCTGGCCGGGTGGGGTATCGGCAGCGTCGAGCTCGCGCAAGCATCGGTATTCGCGACGATCGATGCGGCTCAACTCGAACGCGTGCTGCTCGCGATCGATCTGCCGGGCGATCTGCGTCGGCTGCGTGCGGCGCTGGCAGCCGATTGGTTCGGCCTCGACGCGGCCGCGCTGGCCTCGCTCGAAGCGCTGGCCGACGCGGCGACGGCAACACATGCCGATGACGCGACAGCCTGGGCCGAGCGCTTTGCACGTTATCGAGCGCTGTGGCACGAGCGTGGCTTCGCAACGATGTGGCGGACGCTGATGCGCGAACTCGGAGTTGGTCAGCGGCTCATCGCCGGCCGCGACGGCGAGCGCCGGCTGACCGACGTCAATCACCTGGCGGAGCTCGTTGCCGCGCAGACGGCGGTGCATCCTGGCATCGCGCCGACATTGCGCTGGCTGGCTGCGCAGCGGGACCAGGGCGGGGGAGACGATGCGCAACTGCGGCTCGAATCCGACCGCGATCTCGTGCAGATCGTGACGGTCCACAAGTCGAAAGGGCTGGAATACGCGGTCGTCTTCTGCCCGTTTCTCAACGACGGTGCGATGCTACCGTCCTCGGGCGGCGGCTTGACCGACGCCTGCGAATACCATGAAGAGCGAGCCGGCGGTACGGCGACGGTGCTGCACTTTGGCTGCGAGGGCGACGACCTCGAGCGCGCCGAGGCCGAGGCACGGCGCGAGGCAGCCGCGGAACGCGCCCGCCTGATCTACGTTGCGCTGACCCGCGCGGTATACCGTTGCTACCTCGTCGCAGGGCCCTATCTTTCGTCGCGCTCGACGAAGGAATCGCGTCGCAGCGTACTGAACTGGTTCGTTGCGGGCGATGGCGAATGCGCAAATTTCGACGATTGGTATCAGGAGCCACCCGATGACTCGGTTACCACTCAACGGTGGGAAGCACTGGCTCACGGACCGATTTCATTGGAACCGTTGCCGGTGCCAGCGGGGCGCGCGCCGCTCGAGCGTGAAAGCTCGCAAGGTCAGCGGTTCGCGGCTCGCACGAGCCGGAGGCTGGTGACCGAGACCTGGCGGATCGCGAGCTTCAGCTCGCTCGCGTCGGGCGTATTGCACAGCATGGCAGGTCCCGTCGAAGACGAGCCGCGTCCGGACCACGATGCGCAGGCGGCCTTCGATGCCGGGATAGTCGCGTCGGACGCCGAGCCGGCTGAACCGTTTGCGGCGATCGTCGCGCGTGCGGCGGTTGCTGTCGCCGCTGACGACATTCTCGATTTTCCGCGCGGCGCGGCGGCCGGCGAGTGTCTGCACCGACTTTTCGAGCTGGCCGATTTCGCCGCGCCGGCGAGCTGGCCGCAAGCAATCCAGCGCGCGCTCGCGGAACGCCCCGTGCCGGCCGATGCGCAAACGGCGCACCGGATGCCGGCAATGATGGCCCGCATGCTGACCGAGGTGGCGAGCCGCGAACTCGCGCCGGGCCTGAGCCTCGCATCGCTCGACGCCGAACGCCGCTTCGTGGAATGGCCATTTCTCTTTGCATGTCCCTCGCTGGATCCATCGGCGCTGCGGCGCTTGCTCGTCGTACACGGCTACCCTGACGTGGCGCTCGAAACCGGTTGGTTGACCGGCTTCGTCAAAGGATTCGTCGACATGATCGTCGAGCATGAAGGGCGTTACTGGATCATCGATTGGAAATCGAACCATCTCGGTGTGGAGCCCGACGATTACGGTGCGGCCTCGCTCGAGGCGGCAATGACGGCGCACGCTTACCATTTGCAGGCGCTGCTCTATACGGTCGCGCTGCATCGCTATCTGAGGACGCGCAAGCGAGGCTACGACTACGACATGCACATCGGTGGGTACCTGTATGTATTCGTGCGCGGTGTACGGGCCGGCTGGCATGACGGGGAGTTGCCGGCAGGCGTTCATCGGCGCTTGCCGGCGCGCGCGCTGATCGAAGCGCTCGACACGCTGTTCGGTGCGGGAGGGAACGCATGAGCGACCTCTCACGCGCCCCGATCGCCGCGCCGACCGATTTCGCGACGGCGCTTGCCGTCGGTTTCGCACGCCGCATCGGCACGCTCGCCGAACGGCTCGGCGCGGACCCGTCGAGCGTCAAATGGGCGCGTCGCGCCGCATTTGCGGCGAGCCGCGCGACGCAGGCCGGCCATGTGTGTTTGCCGCTTGCACGGCTGGCGCACCGATACGGCGCGCCGCTTGCCGAAGTACGTGCCGCGCTCGCCGCGAGCCATATCGTCTCGGATGGCGAGGGCGAGGCCGATGCGTTGAGGCCGCTCGTCGTCGATCGAGCCGCACGGCTTTATCTCGCCCGCTACTTCGATTACGAGCGCAGGCTCGGCGCTTCGATCGTGGCGCATGCGCGACATTCGAATTCCCAATTCGACGAAGCGGCGCTCGCCGCAAGCCTCGCGCGTTACTTCGGTCCCGCCGGCGGCGACGAGATCGACTGGCAGCGCGCGGCGGCCGCGCTGGTGCTTGCGGGCCGCCTGACGGTGGTGAGCGGCGGCCCCGGCACGGGCAAGACGACGACCGTCGTCGGCATGCTCGCCTGTCTCGTCGATATGGATCCGACGCTGTCGATTGCGCTCGCCGCGCCAACGGGTAAGGCGGCGCAGCGCATGCAGGAAGCGCTCGCGGCGCGCGCGGCGAGCTTGCCGCCCGCCATCGGCGAGCGTCTGCCCGCGCGCGCGCAGACGCTGCATCGTTTGCTCGGTGTCGGGCAGGACGTCCGGCCACGTTATCGACGCGACAACCCGTTGCCTTGCGATGTGCTCGTGGTCGACGAGGCGTCGATGATCGACGTGGCCATGGCCGCGCAATTGTTCGACGCGCTCGCGCCGCAAACGCGCCTCATATTGCTCGGCGACAAGGATCAACTCGCGGCGGTCGAGGCGGGCGCGGTGTTCGCGGAGCTGAGCGCGGCGCCCGCATTCAGCGAGGCGGGCATTGCGCGCATTGCTCGCGCGACCGGGGCGGATCTCGTGTCGGTGAGCCGGGCGTTGCCCGCGGCGGGGCAGCACACGGCCGGTATCGCGACGATGTCGACCGAGGCCGACGAGACGGTCGGGTCGCTCGACGACGATGCCTTTCTGTCGAGGGATGAGGAGTTGGCGCTCGATTGGGCAGCGCCGTCGGAGCTTCGCGCGGACTTGGATCCGGACCACGAGATTCATGCAGCCGCTGCCGCTGCAAGAGCGCAGCCGGCTGATTTGACGCAGTCCGCCGCGGTCCGCGCGGCGGACGATGCGTTGCCGCTCGACGGGCCGCCGCTTGTCGATTGTGTCATCTGGCTCGAGCGCAATTACCGCTTCGGGCTCGATTCTCCCGTGGGACGTCTGTCGCTGGCGATTCGCCGCGGCGATGTCGCCGCGGCGCTTGCGTCGCTGTCGCCGGTCGCGGCCCCGAGCGCAAGAGCACCGGCCGCCGCGACGCTCGATGAGGACAGTGGTCCGACACTCGCCGCACAGACGGTCGAACGGCTCGCACGGGGTTTCGAACGCTATATCGCGGCGCTCGGCAACGCGCTCGACGCGGCGAAGCCGAACCCCGAGCCGCTTTTCGAAGCGCTCAACGCCTATCGCATCCTCTGCGCGACGCGCGTGGGCGCCCGCGGGGTCGATGCGCTCAATGCGCTGATGGCAGCGCACGTACGGCGTGCCGCGCGCGTGCCGCTCGCTCCGGGGGCCGCGTGGTTCGCCGGCCGTCCGATCATGATCGCGCGCAACGACTACGCGCTGGGCCTCTTCAACGGCGACATCGGCGTGACGCTGCCCGGCGAGGGCGGCGTGCTGCGCGTGCACTTCCGCACGGCCGACGGCGGTTTTCGTGCGGTATCGCCCGCGGCGTTGCCGCCGTGCGACACCGCGTTCGCCCTGACGGTGCATAAATCGCAGGGTTCCGAATTCGATGAGGCCGCGCTCGTGCTGCCCGCGTCCACGAGCCGCGTCCTGTCGCGCGAACTCGTCTATACGGCGGTCACGCGTGCACGTGTATCGGTACGCGTCGTCGGCGCGCGCGCCGTGCTGGCCGATGCGATCGCGATGGCGGGCGCCCGCGATTCGGGCCTCGCTGCGCGCATGGCCGAAGCGATGCGGGCGATGGATAACGGGTGAGGGCGGGTAGGCGCGATGCGCCGCAGGGGTTCGGCAGCCGCAGCCGCCTGTTTCGTCGTGATCGGTTATGCCGTATGGGCGGCTTGCGCCGATGCGTTTGTCCCGCTACCGTTGCACCATGACTTTTCGCTATACCGTATCGCCTGCCGAGGTCGAACTCACCGCCGTGCGCGCGCAAGGCGCGGGCGGCCAGAACGTCAACAAGGTGTCGAGCGCGATCCACCTGCGGTTCGATATTCGTGCCTCGTCACTGCCTGAGCCGCTCAAGATGAGGCTCCTCGCGCTCGCCGATCACCGGATCACGCGCGAAGGCGTCGTTATCATCAAGGCACAGGAATACCGCACGCAGGAGATGAATCGCGCGGCGGCGCTCGCGCGTCTGAACGAACTCATTGCGGCGGTCAGTCTGACACCCCGCGCTCGCATTCCTACGAAACCCACGCGCGCGGCGAAGCTGCGGCGGCTCGACAGCAAGGCGCGCCGGGGCGATATCAAGGCCGGGCGTGGACGCGTGACCGATTGAAGGTGCGGGCCGCAAGGACCCAAGCGCCGGCGTGGCGATGGGCGTAGCTGGGGTGCCTACTGGCCGCGATGCGGCTCCGGCATCGGTGTATCGAGCAGGAAGTCCGCGCAGAATACGAGCCGGCGCGAAGCGAACTCGACGGTGACGGCTGCCGTGTAGCAATCCTTGCCGTCGGTGAGGGAGTAATGAGGGCCCATGACGGCCACCCGCCCCGGCGCTGCGACGGCGCGCTTGAAGTAGGCGCGGCGCGACCAGTTGCTACCGGCGTCGGGAAAGAGCGGCGAAAGTCGCTCGCTTTCGGGCGCCGGATCGCGCGTGATCGAAGGTTCATGCTGATTGCCGGACTCGTCGACGAGAAACACGCGCTTGGCGAACGGCTGCGCCAACGTCTGATCGGCTGCCAGCGCAAGATTGCCCGTGCGCTCGTAGGCTCGCGCGCCCTCGAGTACGGCGTGCTCGAAGTGCCTCAGGTCGATTGCGCCGTGCGGCCGGCTGCCCTCGCGGCTGTGAAACCGCGTCCACATGGCTTCGACGAGCGCGGGTGCTCGCGCCGCGGCGACACTTGGCGACGTATCGGGCTGCCCGAGCCAGAAACCCTGGATGAAATCGACGTCCGCCTCCATGAGGGTCATCAGTTCCTCGTCGGTTTCGACGCCTTCCCCCAGCACCATTGCGCCCGCCCGATGCAGCATGGTCACGAGCTGCGTCGCGAACTGAGGATCGGCGCCCGGCATGGCCATGCGCGCAACGAGCGAGCGATCGAGCTTGACGAGATCGGGCCGCACGCGCCAGATGCGATCGAAATTCGAAAAGCCGGTACCGAAATCGTCGATTGCAATCATCAGATCGCGTCTGCGCAGTGCCTCCACGGTGTGCTCGAAATGCGCTTCGTCGGCGGCCGGCTCCTCGAGCAACTCGATGACGATGCGTGAGTGGGGCAGTCCGAAATGCGCGCAGAGCTCGTCGACGTAGGAGCTATACGGCCACCCCGTCTTGAAAAGGCGCGGCAGCGCATTGACGAAGAGCCAGCCCTTGTCGAGCCCCGCCTCAGCGAAATTGGCGAAATGCACGCAGCGCGTGAGGCGCTCGAGTGCGACCGCGACGGCTTTGCCGGGCGCACGGGCAAAGACCGTTTCCGGGGCAATCGCCTCCCCGGCCGCGTTCGTGGCGCGCAACAGCGCCTCGAAGCCCACGACGCGCTTGTGCGTGATCGAGACGACCGGCTGGAATGCGCTGCGCAGTCGAATGCCACGGTAATCGATGTACCAGCCCGTGTGGTCCCGGGCCAACAGGGGTAGGACGTCCGCTAGCGTCATGACGCGCTTGGACGCCATGGCGAGCGCTTGGCTGATGCGCGAGTCCGCGCTTGCGCCGCTTGGGCGACGTGCGAGCCGGCCGAACGGATGATGCGCGCTTTTTCGCGGCGAAGGCACGGAGCGCTGAGAGCGGGAGTGCGAACCATGCCTGATCGTGATCATATGAGGGAAGCCCAGTGTAGCAAACGAACGCATCGAGGCGATGGAGTTCAGCGTAAGTCGCTGCTGGGATCGGGTTATGTTCGATCGGGTACGGTGGCGCGGAAATTGCGCACGCCCGACTGAATTCGGCGTGCTGTGCCGAACGCAGGCCAGGCAAGGCTGTGGCCGGGGCGCGGTGCAATGGCCCGTATTCGGGGCGTGCGCGCGATTGCTTTTGGCGGGTGAGGCGGGGTCTTGTCAGGCGAAACAGCGCCGGGTCTCAGGTCTGCGCAGCGCGCCGGCCGAAGCCGGGAATGCGCTTGACGGCACCCGTGGCGAGGGCCGTTCCCACGAGCACGATCGCGCAGCCGGCGAGCATCGCCGGCGAGACCGCTTCGTGAAGAAAGAGGGCGCCCCAGAGAATGCCGAAAACGGGGATGACGAACGTCACGGTCATGGCACGGGCGGGGCCCGCCACGTTGAGCAAATGAAAATAGATGAAATAGGCAACGCCGGTACAAACGACGCCGAGGCTCAGCACGGCGCCCCAGGCGCTTGCCGAGACCGAGTGCGCGGGCCACGTGGCGATGGCGAACGGGATCAGCGCGAGGGTGGATCCGACCATGCTGCCCGTGGCGATGGCCATCGCATCGACGCCGCCCAGGCGGCGCTTCGTATAGTTGGCGGCGATGCCGTAAAGGAGGGCCGCGCCCATGGCCGCGGCGGCTGCCAGCGCGGTCGCGAGCGGCGTGGGGCCCAGCGCGTCGTGACTCGAAACGATCTGGTCCCAGACGAGCGTCACGACGCCCGCAAATCCGATAGCCATCCCGAGCGTACGCAGGACAGTCAGCCGGTCGCGCAGCCAGACGTAGGCGACGAGCGCGCCCCAAAGCGGTGTCGTCGCGTTGATGACGGAAGTCGTGCCGGCGGACAGGGTGAGCTCGGCGAACGCAAAAAGACAGAACGGTGCGGCCGAATTGAGCACGCCCACGACGACGAGCGGCCATGCACGCGCGCTCAATACCCGTAGCGCCTCTCGCGGGGCGCCGCGCGCGACGGTCATGCCGAGCAGGAATAGCGCGCCGATCCCGACGCGCAAGGCCATGAGCGGCGCCACGCCGAATTCGGCAACGCCGACGCGAATGAACAGGAACGACGCGCCCCAGACGGCGGCGAGGGCCAGAAGCTGAACGAGATGGCGGGGTTTCATCGAATGGAGCGCGGGTCGCGGGTTGGCGCGTTCGGCAAGAGGACTAGCGGGCATGTTACCTCGGCGGTGGCGCCAGCGCCCGGCACAGCGAATGAGAGAGCAAGCGGTACGGTTGAGTCAGCGGGATGGCGAAACCGGTCCAGCACCGGCGAAGGGTGCAAAACAAAGGGGGCGCGAACGCCCCCTCGTTTATCCCGCCGGCAGACCGGCTCGACAGGACGTCATTGACGCTGATAGATCTCCGCGCCGCTCTTCACGAACTCGACCGCTTTCACTTCCATGCCTTTTTTCAGCGCGGCCTCTTCGGAGACGCCCTGCGCCGCCGCGAACTCGCGCACGTCCTGCGTGATCTTCATCGAGCAGAAGTGCGGGCCGCACATCGAGCAGAAGTGCGCGACCTTCGCCGAGTCTTTCGGCAACGTCTCGTCGTGGAATTCGCGCGCCTTGTCGGGATCGAGGCCCAGGTTGAACTGGTCTTCCCAGCGAAACTCGAAGCGCGCCTTCGAGAGCGCGTTGTCGCGCACCTGCGCGCCCGGATGACCCTTGGCCAGATCGGCCGCATGCGCCGCGAGCTTGTACGTGATGATGCCTTCTTTCACGTCGTCCTTGTTCGGCAGCCCGAGGTGCTCCTTCGGCGTCACGTAGCACAGCATCGCCGTGCCGAACCAGCCGATCATCGCGGCGCCGATGCCCGACGTGATGTGATCGTAGCCGGGGGCGATATCGGTCGTCAGCGGTCCGAGCGTATAGAACGGCGCCTCGTCGCACCATTGCAGCTGAAGATCCATGTTCTCCTTGATGAGCTGCATCGGCACGTGGCCCGGGCCTTCGATCATGACCTGCACGTCATGCTTCCAGGCGATTTGCGTGAGCTCGCCGAGCGTCTTCAACTCGCCGAGCTGCGCTTCGTCGTTGGCGTCGTACACCGAGCCGGGGCGCAAGCCGTCGCCGAGCGAGAAGCTGACGTCGTACGCCTTCATGATTTCGCAGATCTCTTCGAAATGCTCGTAGAGGAAGCTCTCCTTGTGATGCGCGAGGCACCACTTGGCCATGATCGATCCGCCGCGCGAGACGATACCGGTCATGCGGTTCGCCGTGAGCGGGACATAGCGCAGCAGCACGCCCGCATGAATCGTGAAATAGTCGACGCCTTGTTCGGCCTGCTCGATAAGCGTGTCCCGGAAGATTTCCCAGGTCAGGTCCTCGGCCTTGCCGTTGACCTTTTCCAGTGCCTGGTAAATCGGCACGGTGCCGATCGGCACGGGGCTGTTGCGCAGGATCCATTCGCGCGTTTCGTGAATGTGCTTGCCCGTCGAGAGATCCATGACGGTATCGCCGCCCCAGCGAATCGCCCACGTCATCTTGTCGACCTCTTCGCCGATCGAGGAAGTGACGGCCGAGTTACCGATATTGGCGTTCACCTTGACGAGGAAGTTGCGTCCGATGATCATCGGCTCGCTCTCGGGGTGATTGATGTTGGCGGGGATGATCGCCCGGCCGCGCGCGACTTCCTCGCGCACGAACTCGGGCGTGATCTCGCGCGGGGCATCGGCGCCGAATGCGGCGGCGCCGAACGCCTGACCCGGATGCTGACGGCCCATCATCTCGGCGAGCTTCGCGCCGGTCGGCCCGCTCGCGCGCAGGCTCTCGAGATACTCGGCGCGCCGCTGATTCTCGCGGATCGCGATGAACTCCATTTCCGGCGTGATGATGCCGCGACGCGCGTAATGCATTTGCGTCACATTGGCGCCTGCCTTCGCGCGGCGCGGCGTGCGGTGAAGACCCGGAAAGCGTAGTTGGGCGGTGGCCGGATCGGCTGCCCGCTCGCGCCCGAACGCGCTCGTGAGCCCGGCGAGCGCTTCCGTGTCGCCGCGCGCCTCGATCCAGCGCTGCCGCAACGCAGGCAGGCCCTGGCGGATGTCGATCTTCGCCTGAGGGTCCGTGTAGGGGCCCGAGGTGTCGTAGACGTAGATCGGCGGGTTCTTTTCGCCGCCGAACGCGCTCGGCGTATCCGACTGTGTGATTTCGCGCATCGGCACACGGATGTCCGGCTGCGAGCCGGTCACGTAGATCTTGCGCGAGTTGGGCAACGGGGCGACGGCAGCCGCGTCGACGCGTGCTTCCGCTGAGATGAATTTCGGGTTGGCGTTCATGCAAATCTCCTGGCATAGGGTTGCTAAAGCAGGAGCAGGAGACGGAAGGGAGGTCGGGTGATCGAGGCGTCTGAAGATCCAGCGCGGTCAAACCCGTACGCTTCCCTGCGCTGGCATTATCCAGATCAGGTTCAAAGGGTGTTTCTCACCCGCGCGCCATTCTCGCACCGATGGATGCGACAACGCGACGCAGGACCCCCGCGTTAGCATCGCAGAAGATACAACGGGACGGCGGGCTTGGCAACCGTGCGAAATCCGTGCCTGCGAGCGCCTCGCCCCCGCGTCATTGTGCCCAAGCGCCGGCGCGGCGCGCGAGACACGCGACCGGGCATAATACGGGGACCTGTTCGGCGTGCATGCGTTGGCCGCCGTTCGCCGCACAATCGATACTGGCCCGCCATCGCCGTTGCGCCTCCCATCACCTCTATGTCTTTCTCAGTAGCCTGCGAGGCCCGAGCTGTTCCTGCGCCTTGCGCGCCGGCCGGCGCCATTGCTGGCGCGGCTTGCGCGGCCTCGCCCATGCGACGGGCGAGGCCGCGCAGATGATGTCGCTTCGCTGGCTGCCGCGCTCCCGCGTCGGGCGCATCGGGCTTGCGCTCGCTGCGGTCTACCTCGCTTGGGGCTCCTCTTATCTCGCGCTGCATATTGCGCTCGAGTCGTTTCCGCCGCTTTTACTGTCCGGCATGCGCAATCTTTTTGCCGGCATCGGCCTGTTCGTGTTCGCCGCGCGCCGCGCGAGCGCCTGGCCGACATTCGTCGAGGTCCGCAATGCGGGCATTGTCGGCGCCATGCTCGTCGGCCTGTCCAGCGGATTGCTCACGTTCGGCATGAAGAGCGTGAGTACAGGCGCTGCCGCCGTCATCATCGCAACGGTGCCGCTTTTTGCCACGATCATCGCCGCGATTGCGGGGCGGCCCGTGGCGCGGGGCGAGTGGGCCGCGATTGCGCTCGGGCTCGCCGGCATCGTTCTACTCAACCACGGCAACGCATCGAGCGCTCCGGTAAGCGGCAGCATCGTCGTCCTCATGGCGGCGCTCGCCTGGGCCGGCGGCGCGCACCTCGCCAGCCGGCTCGCGCTGCCGGCCGATCTTTTCATGTCCACGGCGCTGCAGATCGGGCTCGGGGGCGCCATTTCGACGGCCGTGGCCTGGCTCGACGGCGAGCGTGTCGTCCATGCCGGTCTTTCGGCGATCGCTGCTTTCGTCTATCTCATGCTGATTGCGACGATGCTCGCATACGTTGCCTATGGTTTCCTGATCCGCCACACGAGTCCCATCGTCGCGAGCAGTTGCATGTACGTGAACCCGATCGTGGCCGTGGCGCTCGGGGCCTTGATGCTTGGCGAGCCGGTCACCCGCTGGACGGTCATGGCGACGCTCGCCATTTTGCTGAGCGTCGCGCTCTCGTTCTGGTTCGATCGCCGCCGCGCGAGCTGACACGGTAATCTCGATAACCGTTGCGCGAACCCCTGCGCTCGAGGCCCGCGCGAAACCTGCACGCGGGCGTCGTCCGACGTGCCGCTCTAAACGTCGCAAGCGCCGCACGGGACAGGGCGCCGTCGCATTCGTCTGCTGAATGCGACGGCGCTTGCGCCCCGAGCGGCATACCGTTTGCTCCCTGAAAGTGCCACGACAACAAAAGGTAAATCAGGCGTGTTGCATTTCAGAGGTGAAATCATGAGGGTGATCAAAGGCATTGCCGCGTGCATTGGCGCGGCGCTCCTGCTGGCGGCATGCGGCGGCGGCTCCGGCGACGTGGGCCAGGAACTTGGACTGCAAAATCCGCTGATGCATTTCATCAACGCATTCCCGGCGGGACCCAATCTCGATCTGCTCGTCAACGGCACGGCGCCGTCGGGGCAGACGAACGTTCCCTATAAGGGGGTAACCAATCTCACGAACGTCAACACCGGCAGCACCGTCGTGGCCTATACGGCGACGGGCACGATGTCGCCGCAGCTCGCATCGGGCACGTTCCCCGACGTGGCCAAAGGACACGAGTACACCGTCATTGCGCTACCGAGTACGAGCGGCTACGGCATAGGCCTGATCGACGATCCGTTCGACAAGGGCCTGCTGTCCACCAAGGCGCGCGTGCGTTCGTTCAATGCGTCGGCAAACGCGTCGAATCTCGACATTTATATCGTCGCGCCCGGGACCACGAGCGTCGTGGGCATGTCGCCGACGATGGCCGGCGTCTCGTACGGCAACGCCGTGCCGCCTTCGGGGCAGGATTCGAGCTATTTGTCGGGCGGCAACTATATGGCCATCGTGACGACGGCGGGATCGAGCACGCCGATCTACGAGTCGGCGCCGTTCTCGCTCGGGAACAACGCGGACTGGCTGATCACCACCGTGCCCGCGAACACCTCGGTCAGCGCGCTGACGAACCAGCAGATTCATCTGCTCATCGCGCAGGCCGGCAATACATCGCAGCCCGCGATCGAATTGACGAATGCGTTGACAGGGCAGTGACGCGCGCGGCTGCGCGAGGACGGTTCCGCTTCGCGCAGCCCTAGCCGGCCGTTTTGCGCCAATGGACATGGCGCGCCGCGGCGACGAGTGCGAACGCGAAGCCGGCCGCGCAGGTGCCGGTCCAGCCGAAGCGGCGCCAGGCCAGCGCGCTGGCCGCCGAGCCGGTGGCGCCGCCGATGAAATAGCAGACCATGTACACGGTGTTGACCCGGCTGCGGGCATCGGGCTTGAGCGCATAGATGCGCGCCTGGTTCGAAATCTGCGCGGCCTGCACGCCGATATCGAGCACGATGACGCCGAGGATCAGTCCGACGATGCTCGTCGCCGATAGACCGAAGACGACGAACGACAGCGCGACGAGCACGATCGAAAGCGAAATCACGGCGCGCGGCCCCCGCTTGTCGGCGAAACGGCCGGCGACAGGCGCCGCGAGCGCGCCGGCCGCGCCGACGATGCCGAAAAGGCCTGCGGCCTGCGGGCCGAGATGAAACGGCGCGCGCGCGAGCAGCAGCGTCAGGACCGACCAGAACGCACTGAATGCAGCGAAGAGCGCGGCGCCCGTCAGCGATGCTTCGCGCAGCCCCGGGAGTTCGCGCGCGAGATGCCACATCGACCCAAGCAGTTTGCCGTAAGACAGCGTGGAGGTCGGACGGCTCTTCGGCAACCGCGCGATGACCACGGCGGCCAGCGCCAGGAGCGCGACTACCGAAACTGCGAAGACCATCCGCCAACCCAAATACTGAGCGATGAATCCCGCCGCGGTGCGCGCGAGCAAGATACCCAGCAAAAGGCCGCTCATGACCGTGCCGACCGCATGACCTCGTTCGGCCGGCGGCGCCAATTCCGCCGCGAACGGGACGGCTTGTTGCGCGATGGTGGCGAGCACGCCGATCGCGAAGCTCGCGACAGCCAGGATCGCGAGCGTCGGGGCGAGCGCGGCCACGCTGAGGGCGAGCATGAGGCCGGCGATCTGCATCAGGATCAGGCGCCGGCGATCGAAGCGGTCGCCGAGCGGCGCGAGCAGCAGCATGCCGGCCGCGTAACCGAGCTGAGTGGCTGCCGGCACCGCGCCGACCCACGCGGCCTCTTGCGCGTAGCTCGCGCGCAAGTCGTCGAGTAGCGGCTGGTTGTAGTAGATGTTCGCGGCCGACACGCCGGCAATCGTCGCGAGCAGCATGAGCAGCCCGCGCGAATAGTGGCGCTCGGGTTCGTCGCGGGTCGAATCGGCTGGGTCGGACACGAGCTCGTTCAATCGATGAGCTTGCCGCTCGGTTCGTAAAACGGATAGGGACCCTCGCCCTCGTCGATATACGCGTGATGCGAGACGAGCCCCGCCGCGCGGGTGTACTGATGCAGTGCGAACGCGGGAGGTTCGAGCCGGAACGCCGACGGTGCGTTTTCGCGCAAGTCGAGCGCCACCTGATGCGCGGGAGCGGGCACCGACATGGCAATCGTCCCCGCGAAGCGCGTGACGATCGGCCGATGCACATGCCCGCAGATCACACGCTCGATATTGTCGAAGCGGCGGATGATGTCGGCGAGCCGGGTACTCGAGGTTGCGTCGAGTCGCTGGCGATCCATGTGGTCGATACCGGAGAGGAACGGCGGATGATGTAAAGCGACGACGACGGGCCGCGCACGCGCCGCTTCGAGCTGTGCTTCGAGCCATGCGAGGCGTGTCTCGTCAAGCATGCCGGCGCTTGCACCGGGTGTCCTCGAGTCGAGCGCGACAAGCCGCAGCGGACCGACATCGACGGCGTACTGCAAGAACGTCTCCCCCGTGTGCAGATAGGCGTGATCGTCGAAGACCTCGCGCAGCGCCTCGGGTTCGTCGTGATTGCCGATGAGCAGATAGTAGGGGATGGCGAGGGGCGCGAGCAGCGCCCGCAGGTGCCGATATTCCTCGACGGTGCCGAGGTCGACGAGATCGCCCGTGACCACGACGGCCTCCGGGCGCGGCGTCAGCGCGTTGAGCCGCTCGATCGTGCGCGTAAGCGCTGCGGCGGTATCGACGCGCCGATAGGCCAGCGCGCCGGGACGTTTGATGTGTAGATCGCTGATTTGAGCCAGCAGCATGAAAATTCCGTGATCAAAAAAATGTTCGTACGGACGCGCTCAAGGCAGCGCGATGAGCCCGTCGGAGTTCAGTTCGATGCCGACGGCATCGCCGGGCGTCAGTGGGAAGCGGCCGCCCGCGTCGATCACGAGTGCATCGGGCGCGGCGCCGGTCACCGTCACGCGGGTGCGCTCGCCGAGGAATGCAACCGTTTCGACGACGCCGCGCAGCGATGCCCGGAGGGGTGCTACGAGGCGCGCATCCTCGGGGCGGAAGAACAGCTCGATCTCATCCGCATGAGTCGCGGCGGCCGGCGCACCGCTGCCGCTCGCGATCGATGCGGGCAGCACGATCGAACCGCCGAGGGTGTTCAGGTGCCCGTCGTGGCGACGACCGGCGATCCGGTTGAGCGTGCCGACGAATTGCGCGACGTGACGCGTCGCGGGGCGGTAGTAGATATCGCGTGGCGTGCCCACTTGCTCGATGCGACCGGCGCTCATGACGACGATGCGGTCGCCGAGTTCCATGGCTTCCGCCTGATCGTGCGTCACGTAGATCGTCGTCACGCCGAGGCTGCGCAGCAGCGTATTCATTTCGCGACGCAACGTATCGCGCAGCTTCGCATCGAGTGCCGTAAGCGGCTCGTCGAGCAACAACACGCGTGGCTCGCGCGCGAGCGCACGCGCCAGTGCGACCCGCTGACGCTGGCCGCCGGAGAGCTTGTCGATCGGCTTGTCGGCGTGCGCTTCGAGCCGCATCATCGCGAGCAGTTCGTCCACGCGCCGGCGCGCGAGCGAGGCCTCCGTTCTGGCGATGCGCAACCCATAGCCGACGTTTCCCCGCACATCGAGATTCGGAAATAGCGCATAGCTTTGAAAAACCATGCCGACTTGCCGGCGCTCGATCGGCAAATGGGTGACGTCGTCGTCGCCAAACGCGACCTTGCCGCCCGCATCGGGAGTCTCGAGTCCGGCGACGATGCGTAGCGTCGTTGTTTTGCCGCAGCCGGACGGCCCAAGCAGCACGACGGTCTCGCCGGCCTCGATCGAGAGGTCGATCGGCTCGAGCACGCGCGTGACTTGAAAC
Organism: Paraburkholderia sp. NMBU_R16; assembly: GCF_013282575.1. GTDB lineage: Bacteria > Pseudomonadota > Gammaproteobacteria > Burkholderiales > Burkholderiaceae > Trinickia. Next base: position 178,604 of record NZ_JAAAYE010000001.1, on the reverse strand, counting down.
GTTTTCGCACAGTGCGTCAGCGTGATCGGGATGGGAGTGAATTTCATCGCGGCGAACGAGAGGAGGGTTAGCGGCGCGCGCCGGCACGCTCGCGCAGCGCGCGCTGACCGGTCGCATCGAGGCCGAGCCACTGCATGGCGACGAGCAAGGGCATCGTCATGAGAAAAAAGACGATCGTATAAGCGCTGCCAATTTCGATACGCAGGGAGGCGTAGGTGTCGGCGAGGCCGACGGGCAGCGTCTTCGTAGTGGGCGTGTGCAGCATCCACGTGAGGTTGAATTCGCCGATCGACAACGTGACGACGGCAAGCGCGCCGGCCACGATCCCCGGGCGCAGGTTCGGCAGCACGACGGTTGTAAAGCGCTGCCAGAACGTGGCGCCGAGACTGGCGGCGCCTTCTTCGAGGACGCGCAGATCGGCGCTCGCGGCGACCGCTGCGACGGCGCGCACCATGAACGGCAGCGTGAAGACGACATGGCCCGCGACGATGAATGCGACGCTCGTGCGAAACGGCGCGTAGCCACCATAGACGATGATGAGGGCAAGCGCCGAAGCGAGTCCGGGCAGCGCGACGGGCAAGACGAGCAGTTCTTCGACGATGCGCGCCGCGCGCGTTTTGCTGCGGGCGATCGCGTAAGCGGCCGGCACGCCGGTGACGAGCGTGACGACGAGCGTGGCGGCTGCCACTTCGAGCGAGAGGAACACCGACGCGTGATACTGCGCCCATACCTGGGCGACCCAACGCAGCGTCAAGCCGCTCGAAATGCCGCGAAAATAATTGACGGTCAAGCCGGCCATGATCGACATGACGACTGGCACGACGAGAAAGGCCGTGAGCGAGAGTGTGACGACCCATTGGCCGAGCGCGAGCAGGTGCCGCGTGCCGATGCTGCGTGCCGGGCCGCGCGCGCTTCGCTTCATGTCCGTTTTGGTATCGACGAGTACACTCATGCGGGCCTCACGCGGTGGCCGCGACGGTCGAGCCCGTCATGCTGCGCGCAAGCGCGAGCACGAGCCACGTCACGAGGCCGAGCACGATCGATAACCCGGCCGCTGTCACCATGTTCGCGTTGAGCGTGAACTCGGTGTAGATCGTCATCGGCAGTACGTCGATGTCCGTCGCCAGCGTGAACGCCGTGCCGAACGCGCCCATTGCCGTCGCGAAGCAGATCGCGCCGGCTGCGATGAGCCCGGGCGCGAGACCCGGCAGTACCACATCGCGCGTAACTTGCCAGGACGACGCGCCGAGCGAGCGCGCCGCTTCCTCGAGCGCCGGATCGAGCTTCGTCGCCGATGCCATCACGGTGACGATCACGCGCGGAATCGAAAAGTAGAGATACCCGCAAAAAAGGCCGGCCATGGAGTATGCGAAGACCCATTTGTCGCCCGTCAGCTTTTCGGTGAGCGCGCCGATGAGCCCTTGACGGCCGGCCAGCATGATGACCATGAAGCCCACGACGACACCCGGAAACGCGAGCGGAAAGGTGAGCAGCGCGACGAGCGTGCCTTTTCCGGCGAACGTGCGACGCGCGAGCAGCAGGCCCGCGATGACCGACAGCACGAGCGTAGCGAGCGTGACGGCTGCCGACAGCGCGACGGTTGCGCCGAGACTGCCCATGTAGCGCGGGTTGGCGAGCAGGGCGCGATACGTTCCAAAGGCGTGCCCGTTGGCGCTCACCTGGGCGAGCACACCCATTGGCAGCAGCCAGAACGCGAGGAAGATCGCGAGCGCGGGGGCGACGAGCGCGATACGCCAGTGCAGAGGAAAAGTGATGTCTTGCATGTCGAAAGCCGCGGTGAAGCGGCGCCATACCGCCGCACGGGCGTCGCGAAGAGCGGCGCGGCACCCGTGCCGGATTGCCTGTGCGCGTGAAGCGCGTTATCTCGTTTTCAAGTAATCCTGACCGAATTGCTGCTGCTTTTCCGCCATTTTCGCGAAGTCGACAGTCTTGGCGCGAGCGTATTCGCTGGCCGGCAGGAATTTGGCGGCAGCCTCCTTGCTCATCGCGCTCGCGCGTACCGGGCGCAGGTAAGCGTTGGCCCAAAGCCGCTGGCCTTCGTCGGACAAGACGAAGTCGAGCACTTTCTTGCCGTTTGCCTCGTGCGGCGCACCTTTGACGAGACTCATGACATAGGGCACCGTGATCGTGCCTTCCTTCGGGATCACGAAAGCCACGTTCGCGTGGTCCTTGTACTCGGCGCGATAAGCGTCGAAGTCATAGTCGATGAGGATCGGAATCTCGCCCGAAAGCACGCGGGCATAAGCCGTTTGCTTGGGCACGATCGGCGAATTCTTCTTGAGCTGTTCGAACCACTTCAGGCCCGGCGTGAAGTTATCGAGCGTGCCGCCCAACGCCTGATTGACCGCAACGGCGCCGGCATAGCCGACGAACGCGCTCGACGGATCGAGATAGCCGACCATGCCCTTGTATTCGGGTTTGAGCAGATCGGCCCACGATTGCGGCACGGGCTTGCCTTCGAGTGCATCCTTGTTGACGAAAAAGCCGAGCGTGCCCGAGTGGATGGCGAACCAATAGCCTTGCGGATCCTTCAGCCCCGCGGGGATGTCGTTCCAATGGGCGGGCTTGTAGGGCTGCACGACGCCTTTGTCCTTCGCCTGGAACGCCGACGATACGCCGAGATAGACGACATCGGCGACGGGGCTTTTCTGCTCCGCGATGAGCTGCGCGATCGCCTGGCCCGAGTTCTTATTGTCCGACGGCACGTCGATGCCCGTCTTGTCCTTGATCGCCTTGAGCTGGCTGGCCCAATCGGCCCATTCGGGAGGGCAGTTGTAGCAGATCGCGGTCTCTTCGGCCTGCGCCGTGGCTGCGAACGACAGTCCGAAAACGCCGATGGCCGCGGCGCTCGCAACGGCGAACCTTGCGAGTCTTGCCCGGACGGAAGCGGGACGACATTTCACGTGAGGTCTCCTTGCATGCAAACAGAGGGAAGGATGAAACACGCGCCTCGCGTGTCAAGCGAAGCGCGTCGTTGGAACGGATGCGCTCGATGTACTGGACGTACTCGATGTGCCCGGTCAGACGGCGGGTCGCTCCGGCAAGGAGGAGCCGCCGGTGCTCGACAGCGCGCCGATCGTTCCGCCCATGCGCACCGAGTGCGGGAGCTGCAGCGAGAGCGATTCGCCGTCGTCGGCCCCTTCGATGCGGGCCATGAGACGCCGCCACGCCGTGCTGCCGATGTCGCGGTTCGGCGTGCAAACGCTTGCGAGCGGTGGCGCGAGCAGCTCCCCGATGGCGAGGCCGTCGAAGCCGATGATCGACATGTCGCCCGGCACCATGAACGAGGCGCGCCGCAGCCCGCGCATGACGACCATCGCAAGCAGGTCGTTGCTGCAAAAGAGCGCTGTGGGGCGGTGCGCCCCCGAGCTCAGATGGGCCAATACCGATGGCGCGAGCTCGTCGGCGTTGAAATCGACTTCGAGCGCCGGTGCGGGCGTGAGTCCGGCACGCAGCATCGCCTCCTCGTAGCCCCGAAAGCGCAGCCGCGCCCGGTCCGACTCGGCGAGGGTGCCGGCCAGCATGACGATGCGTTCGTGGCCGTGTTCGATCAGCATGCTGACAGCGTCGAATGCAGCGCGGCGATTATCGACCGATACCGACGGCCGTCTCACCGTGTCGTTGTGCATGAGCACGTAGCGCATGCCATCGCGGTCGAGCTCGTCGAGCAGCGGGTGGGTGTCCGCGTCGGCCACGGTGAGTACGAGCCCTTCGACGCGCTGCGCGAGCAGCGTCTCGATGGCGTGGCGCTCGCGCGCGGCGTCGTACTGAGTGGTCATCAGCATGAGCCGATAACCCTGACTGGAGGCGAGATCGTCGATGCCCTGGAGGCATTGCGCGAACACGGGGTTCGCGACCGTAGGCAGCACGATCCCGACGAGGCGCGTGCGCTCGCCGCGCAACTGGCGGCCGAGCGGGCTCGGTCGGAATTGCAGCGCCTCGATCGCCTCTCGAATTTTCGCCAATGTCACACGGTTGACCGTGTGCGGTGCGTTGATTGCACGCGACACCGTCGCGATCGAGAAGCCGGCGTAAGCGGCCACATCCTTGATGGTATGTTTCATCGCAGTGGGTACCGTCCCGGTAGAGCTGAGAGATGAAAACGTTTACGGTGCAACGATTATCCGAGCCGATTATGACTGACACATGACGTTTTTGGTCACATTTTGATCGGAAAAAATTGAGGCTGCCGCTTGGCGCGGCCTTACCCGATGGGCATAATCGCTCGCGCTTCATGCGGGCGCCTGGCGGTCGAGGGCCCCGTTGTTCTATTTTCACCGTTATTGTCAGCAAAAAAGGAACCGACGCGTGACACTTGCCTTTCTGATCTTTCTGAGCGTCCTGCAGGGCGTCACCGAACTTTTCCCCGTCAGCAGCTTGGGACATACGCTTCTGGCGCCTGCGCTGGTGGGCATGCACATCGATAAACACGCGCCGCAGCTGATTCCGTTTCTCGTTGCGCTGCACCTCGGCACGGCGCTCGCCCTGCTGTGGTACTTTCGCGAGCGCTGGGTTGCGTTGTTCGCGGGTTGGTTCGCCATGCTGGGCGGGCGCCGCAACGACGAAGGGCACATGATGTGGGCGCTCATCATAGGCACGATTCCTGCGGGCATCGTCGGTCTGCTGCTGGAAAAGCGCCTTGAGCGGGTGTTTCACGATCTGCGAATCGTGGCGGTGGCGTTGATCGTGAATGGACTGTTGCTTTGGATGGGCGACCGGCTGCAGCGTGCACGCGCGCACAGGCCGCCTGAAGCGCTGACGTATCGACAGGCGTTTTTGGTCGGGCTCGCGCAAATCGGGGCGCTCGTGCCCGGTTTTTCGCGCAGCGGCCTGACGATGATCGCGGGCAACGCGGCTGGGCTGACCGCCGAGAAAGCGGCGGAGTTTTCGTTCCTGCTCGGCACGCCGATCATTTTTGCGGCGGGGGTGCTGGAGGTGCCGAAATTGTTCCATGCGCCCGGCCAGCTCGCCGACGCGGCGCTCGGAGGCGTCTTGACGGCCATCGCGGCCTATCTGAGCGTGCGGTTCCTGATGCGATATTTCGAAGGCCGGGGGCGGCTTGCTGCGTTCGGTGTCTATTGCATTCTTGCGGGCGCGTTTTGCCTGGTCTGGTTTTTGATGCACCCGCAGCCGGTTTGAGCGCAAGGCGGGCGGGCCTGGCGGCCGAGGGTGAACGGCGGCCCGCGGCCGTTCGGTTATAATCTCGCCCCCGACGCAGGCACTGCTTGCGTCGCCGTACAATAACGGCTTCGCCTCCCCATAGTTCAACGGATAGAACACGGGTCTTCTAAACCTGAAATCGAGGTTCGATTCCTCGTGGGGGGGCCAAATATCATCTCGGCATGACATCTCCGGTCGTTCCCTCAGATCCCAGGGCCGTCAAGAATTTGCGGCGGCTTTCCTTCCCATCGTGCCGTTTTGCCGATTGACACCCATGCGTGGTGGGGCGTCTTCCCACAACCACGTAAGCGGCTTACAACCAGGCGCAGCACATCACGGAGCGTGTCCCAGCACGAGACGTTGAAGGCGGTCGCGCGCATCGCTGAGGTGCTGGGGAAAAATGCATCAGTCGAAGACCAAAAACTACTTGGCGAGGCGCTGAATGTGGCTTTGGACAGTGTCGATGGCGTGATTAACACGACCCGACATTTAGTCGATAGGGCCCCTGAGAATGGCTAACCCCGATTTCAGTTGCTGGAACGCTTTCGCCGACAAGAAGAACTGCGCAACCTTGATGGCGGGATGGAACCCAGAATTGCAGCCCTCGAAGCGGCCAACCTTGAAACTCGCGATCGACTCGGGCGGATCGAGACTCGCCTCGGCCCAATGGCGACGAAAGCAGATTTGTTCGAGCTGCGTGGCGACATGGGGGCCGCACTTCATCGAGAGATCAACGCCCAAACGTGGAAGTTGGTAACGTTCGTTTGTAGCTTCGGAACCGCTCTCGTCGCGGCGACGTACTTCATAGCTAAGCACGTTAGTTAGCGTCCATGGCCCAAGCCGCCCCGCGCGGCTTTTTCACGTATGCAGCGCGACTTCCGTCGGGTGCTACTGGGAATGGGGGAGAGCCTCTTCCGTACGGCGGGTGCATGCGCAGAGCCGATGCTCATCGAGCTCGTCGACAGCGTCCCACCGATATAAGCCTTAGGGTTTCAGTGGTCTGTAGTGTGATTCCTCCAAAAAGCCCGCCTCGTGCGGGCTTTTTGATTACCCATTTTGAATCGATTCGACATCTGGTACGAGAACCTGCAAATCGCTTATCACAGAGCCTAATTGAGATGGCTGCGAATTAAAAAAAATCGGACGAAGAGAAGTATGGTGCTCACTAGAATATTGAGATAACCCAAATCTATTGCTCAGCGCAGTCTCGTCCGCTAGAATCGATCGCCCATGTCAATCAGCATGATGAAAGGCGTGCGACATGCAATGCGATACGATTATCGTCATCGCATTAGCTCAGAAATGAGAAATTTCGACGATGCAAATCGAAATACATCTGGCATACATCGTCATCTATATATTCAAGCAATATTAGAGGTCAGTTTTTCATTCATTCCAGATCGACGGGCAATTGAGAATCGATGGTCGTTTGCTCGAATCGACTAAATAGTTGCCGAGGGCACAAGCGCATGCAGTCCAGAAAAATCCTGTTGTTATCCCGACCGAAGCATCGAATACGTGTTGTGCTGCTCGACGATCATCCAGTCGTCGCGCTCGGCGTCGAGACGTTTTTGCGAGGATACGCCGACTTCGAAATCGCGCAGACCGTTTATTCGGCCGATGCGCTCTTTGCCGCGATCGAATCCGACACGTTCGACGTCGCCTTGGTCGACTTTTACCTGCCCGACGACCGCCTGGACGGCGCCGCGTTCATCCGTCGCCTGCGCGTTTTGGCTCCGTCGCTCGTCATCGTCGTGCTGTCGGCGGCGCGCAGCGCCGACGCCGAGTGCGTCTGCCATCGGGCCGGTGCCAACGCCTTTCTCGAAAAGGCCACGCCATTGCCGCTCATCGCGGATGCGGTACGCGATGCGGTCGGCTCGCCGCGCAAGTTCTTTGCCGCGCGCGACGGGAAAATCGAGGCCATCGTGCCCATGCCGCGCGAAGATACGCTCTCATCGGCCGAGATGGAAGTGCTGCGCTATATCGGCGAGGGACTTTCCGTCTCCCAAACGGCCGAGCGCCTGCGTCGCAGCAAAAAAACAGTCAGCACCCACAAGCGCAGCGCCATGCGCAAGCTGCAAGTCGCCGACGATCTCAGTCTCGCGCTCTATCTCAAAGAGAAATTCCGCGCTTGATTGCGGACCCAACGAATGAGCTCGATCTTCGATGAATTGCGTCGCACGATGCGTCGCGCCTGGTTCGGCCTCATCGCGGTGCTCGCTGTCTGGCATTGCGCGGTGGCCGGCGCGCAAGCTCCCGAAGCGGCGAATCGCCCGCACCTCGCGGGCACGGCCTGTCGGCACGGTCCGAACGTATTCGACGACAGCGCCCCATTTGCGCTGACCAAGGGCGAACGGCATTGGACTGCCGCGCATCCGTTCACCCGTGTCGGTGTCGAACGCCTCGACCGGCCTTATGCCTTCGTCGACGACCAGGGCGAGTGGCAAGGCCCCGACGCAGTGCTGCTCGTCGGGTATGACAAGCGGATTGTCATCGGCATCGCAATCATCTCGGCGGTGCCGGTGATCGTCGCGCTGACGCTGCTGCTGTGCGGCTATTGCCGCATGCGTACGGCCCGGCGTATCGCGGAGGCGGCTCGGCGCGAAGCCGTCGAATCGCGCGAGCGAGCGCAGGCGGCCGATCGGGCGAAGTCCGCGTTCGTCGCGATGATGAGCCACGAGATTCGCACGCCGATGAACGGGATCATCGGCGTGCTCGATCTGCTCGAGACGACGCCGCTCGCGCCGGAGCAGCGCCGGTATCTGGATGTGGCACAGCGTTCGGGGCGCCTGACGTTGCGTGTGATCGACGATACGCTCGACTACCTGAAAATGGAGCAGGGCGCGCTTTCGCTCGAAGCGGCCCCGTTCGACGTTCATCGCCTCGTCGCGACTTCGATCGAACTGCATGCACCGCTCGCGGCCCGCAAGGGCCTGCCGCTTTATCTCGCGGCGATGCCGCATTTCGATCGTCTCGTGATCGGCGACGAGGCGCGCTTGAACCAGATCCTCACCAATCTGCTCAGCAATGCGATCCGATTCACGACTCACGGTTCGGTCGTACTCGAGACCCGGCACCGTATCGAACGCGGGCGAAGCTTGCTGCAGTTCGTGGTGAGCGATACCGGCTGCGGCATTGCCGAGGCATATCGGACGCACCTTTTCGTGCCGTTCACCCAGCAAGACGGGTCGACGACGCGACGCTATGGGGGCACGGGCCTCGGTTTGTCGATCGTGAAGAAGCTCGTCGACGCCATGGACGGCACGATCGACGTGCGTAGTGCATCCGGGGCCGGTACGCGCGTGGACGTACGCGTGCCGCTGCGATGGGGGGCGTTCGTTCGGCACTGGCCGCGACTCGATCGGGTACGCGTGAGAATGCGTGTGCCCGTACCGGGAATGGCAGTCGCCGCGCGGGCGGCGCTCGCGAAACTCGGCGTGCGTCGAGTGAGCACTCAAGACGGTCCCGTCGATGCCGATATCGCGCTCGATACCGCCGGTGCGTTTGCTATTGCCATCGAGGGGGGCGAAACGCGCCACCTACGTTCGATCGACGAGCTGGGCGGCGCGTTGCAAGCAGCCGCATCGCGCTCGGGCGGCGAGACAGAGGCCTCGTCCGCACCGCTGCCGACGTCGCTGCCGTCACCGCTTGGGCATTGGGCGGAAGCCGGTGTCTTGGTGGTCGAGGACAACGAGATCAATCGCGACATCATCGTGCGCCAGCTTGCCGCGCTCGGCATTGCCGCGCAGGGAGCGTCCGATGGCCTCGAAGGGCACGCGCGATGGACGCGGTGGCGTCCGCGCTTCGTGCTGCTCGATTGCCATATGCCGGGAATGGACGGCTATACGCTGGCCCGGCGCATCAGAGGACTCGAGGCCGATATGGACGACGGGGCAAATCCGAACCTCCGTACGACGATCGTCGCCATCAGTGCCAACGCGACACCCGACGACCGGCGAGCCTGTCACGACGCAGGCATGGACGACTATCTGTCCAAACCGATTACTCGGCAAAAACTCGCCGCGGTCTTCGAGAAATGGAGGGAGCGCGCCGATGCGGGAATGCGGGAGTGATTCGGACACGTTCGAATGGACGCAGCTGGAGGCGCTTTACGGCAACGCCGAATTCGCGAGCCTGATCGAACGGGCCCGAGCATTACTGCGCACCGATATGTCCGAGTTCGAGCGCATGCTCGACGCTCGGGCGTACTCGAGCGCATCGCAACGGCTGCACCGAATCAAGGGCACCGCGTCGTTTTTTACCTGCGACGAACAGGCGCTTGCCGCGCTTCATGCCGCAGAAAAAGCCCTTGCGCTTGCCGATCCGAAGTTCATCGATCTCACGCTGCCGCGCGCGCGGCGCGCGATAGAAGCACTGGCCGGGGCCTTCGAGGCGCAGCGCGTAAGAGGTTAATCGTCTATATGGAGTGGGAAACCCCGATGTCGTTTTCGGTTGATGTGTTGTCGCACCTGTCGCGTTCATCCGCGGTGTCCGATCCCGGCGCGCTGGCTGAACCGGACCAAGCGAAGGAGCCTGTCGAGGCGCGCGACGAGCCGTGTGCCCAAGGCCTCGGTCCGGCTCCGGCCGATAACGTCCGCGAGCAGCGGCTGCGCCGCGCGATCGCGACCAAGGAGGCCGGCGCGGTCAATGCCCAAGTCGCATCGACGGCGCGGGGCGTCAGCGAGTTCGATCCCTATGCCAAGGTGGCCCGCATCGACGCGTCGCTGCGGCAGTGGGTCGACCCGGCCAAGGCCGCTCTGTATGCCGATCGCCCGAGCGACCTGCTGCAAGGTGTCGCGCGCCATTTCCATACGTGGATACCGTTCGATTGGGATGCGCGGCCCGGCTCGCGCAAGCTCGCGGACGAGGCGATACTCGACGCGGCCGCCGTGCTTTATCGGCGCTTGCACGTCGATGCGTCGATGGGGAGCACGGCGGCCTTGCCGTCAATCGCCGAGTTGCGCATCGCGTTTGCGAAAGCACTCCAGGAAGACCGCGCCGGACAACAAGCGCTGGCGTTGTTGTTACCCGTACCGACCACAGTTGGACGCACTACGCCCTTTTTCGATGGATTCGCACTGCGCAATGCCCAGCGCATCTCGTTCGAGAGCCTGCTCGATTCGGCGGATGTCAGTGCGGACCCGGTCTTCATGCTGCTGAGCCCTCAACAAAAGCGCAGCCTGCTCGAGCGCAAGTTCGAACAAATCGGCGAAAGCGTCCTCTATCCGTTCGGCACCGCGCAGCACTCGATGGCGACTGCCGTCGAGCGTATTCAGCGCTACCGCGGCCAGCCGGTCCCGCCGAAGCTCGACGATGCAGCGACGCTTTTGAAGGCATTCCAGCAGATAGAGAACGAGTGGACCGCCGCACCCTTTTATCCGACTCACCCCCGGTTGCTTTTCGCGGCTCATCTCGCCCGCAGCAACGACATCGTCGTCTCTGACGCGGCCAACTTCGTGCTGCTCTATCGCAATTGCGTCGAGGCGCGGGCGGCCGAGGAGCTGGCAGGCCGCAACGATGCACCGATGGAATGGATCAACGCCCACCTCTCCAAGTTCGCCAGGCAGGGCAAGGCGTGGGACGCGCAGGGCGACGCCGCCGCCACGGCGGCAATCGAATCGCTGATCGGTGCGCTGCAAGAAGCGGCCGGCAACGACGGACCCATCGGAGACTTCGCGCGGAAAGTGACAGCCGATGGCGCGCTGGGCGCACAGCGGATCGTCGTGGGCGACTGGGCCGCGCGCACGCAGGCGTTGACTGAATACGGCAACGAGCGCCTGCTTGCGGCTTTCGGCACGCCGCCGTGCCTGGAGCGCCCAAACGCGGCCCGCGACATCCTGCGCAGTCTCGGATTGGCCGACGACGAAATCGAAGAGGAGCGTCGCTATACGATCGGCGGCGACAACCCCAACATCGCGAAAACGGCGTTCGGCAACCGCATCGACGAGTTCCTGGATCGAGCCGACTGGAGTGGTCTCGTGGGTTCGCGAATGTCGTTGCCGGGCGACGTTCAGCTCGTCCCGCGCGATGCGCTGCAAGCGGCCGAGGAAAAGTTCAACGCCGCACTACCGTCACATCCCTGGGTCGTCGCGCGCGCCAAGGAAAAGCTCTGGGAGCGTGCCGGGCCGGTCACACCCGGCGCCGTCGAGCAGGAGGCCGCGCGCATCGCGAGCACGCTTGCGGCCGAAACGGAGCAGCACCGCGCGACCGTGCGAGGCTTCGAGACGTGGATCAACACAGTGCCGGTCGCGGGCTCGCTCTACAACATCGAAGAGGGCGTGCGTCACAAGGATGCCGCTCAAGCGGCGCTCGGCCTCATCTTTCTGGGCGTCGATCTATTCGACCTGACGACAGGCTCGGGTGCCCACGCCGGCGCTGGCCGGGCAAGCCATCCTGTCGTGCCGAGGCTGGGGCGTGCGGTTGCTCGCACGGATGGATCGATCATGGAGCTCACGGTACATCCGTCCGTGGTCAGAGCCGCCGCGGACCCTGTCGATATCAGCTTGCGCGACAGCAATGTTCCCGCCGCCTATGGCGAACTCGCGCAACGCGTGCGCTCGGGCGAGCGCCACGTGCGGTGGCGCGAGCTCGATATCGTGCACCTTGCCGACGAGGACCAGATCGTGCCGATCCTCAGCAAGGATGGGCTCGCCTATGAAATCGATTGGCACACGGGCCGCCGTACGCGGGATCGACGGGTGATCGAGCGGGATCCCGTCACCGAGTGCTACTACACCGATTTGGATACCGGCCTGAATGTGCGATCCGATGCGGCCGTCGCGAACCCTCGAACCCGCATCACGGTGCAGAAGGTCGAGCGGGCACTGGCACGTGCCAACGATATCGAGCTGCGCGATTTCCAGCGGATTCGCTCCGAAAACTTCGAGATCGAATTGCGGGCGGGTGCAGGGCGATCGTTCGACGCCGGCGAGTTCTACGAAGCGCTCTTTCGGAAGAGCCCGACGTTTCGACGACTCGCGAATCGCTTCGACGACGAACAGACACGTGCGCGCAACGACGCGGGACAGGACTGGAAAAAATGGACGATCGTCGTGGGCGAGGCGAAGCCGCTCGGCTCCCCGAGGAAGGCTTACGCGGATTTCACCGGCAAGCGAATTTTCATGCCGAACGACAGCGACATCCTCGCCATGCAGTACGAGTCGCCGAACGGGCGCGAACCGTGGACGCTCGAACAGGCCTATCTGCGCGAAATGATCCATGCCTTCACCGGCGAGTCCGATCCGGTGCCGGCCGTGGGTCTGCTCAATCGTGGCTCACCCGTGTATCTGACGGACAAGATCTTGAACGAAGCCGGTTATCGGATCCCGGAGCAGATCATGAGTCCGGTCACCGATCTTTCGCCCGACCCCGAACAACTCGCAGCGTTCGAGGTTCATCGCGATGCGGCCCTGCGTGCCGCGCAGGCGGAGGACGCGTATCTGGATCCGATCGTCGATGCGGGACGTGGGCCTGTGCCGGACAACGCACGCATCGGCGAAACGCCGCTGCTTTCACGCGCGACCGTGCGCGAGGCCAAGGCGATCCTGGACGCGATGCCGGCGGAGGAAGACGACGTCTTCCTGTCATGGCACGACTTCGAAGCGCAGTTCGAGAAGCGCTTTGTTTTCGTGACGAGCCCTGGGGGCGCCAACGAGGTACTTACAGCCGATGCGAAGGTGTTGTCGGACTTCTATCGCCGCCTCTATTGCGAGAGCGAGACGTTTCGCCACCTGCTCGCGCATGCGCCGCGCACGGACGCCAAGGGCCAGCCGCTGCAGTGGAAAATCATGCTCGATGGCCATGCGCCGGCCGATGCGGTGCTTCAAGGTGCCGCGCGCAACGAAGCCGGCGCGGCGCAACGTCGGCTCTATTTGGATGACGACGACTTGCGGTATCTGAGCGATAGCGGTCTGTGCAGTGTGGAATTCGAGCGCCAGTTGACCTACGAAGTGGTTCGAGCGCTGGGCGGCTTCGAACTGCTCGCGACCGGCGAAGCCAGCCTCGATCGCGGCGCAGCCGTCTATTTCACTGATCGGGTGCTCGAGGAGGCGGGGTTCCATTACCCGCGCCAACTTGTGGCGTCGCTCGCTCTTGCGGGCGACGACGAGGCGCTGGCTCGCCTGCTGGCCAGTCGAACCGCGGCCCGCCGCGCCGCGGCGCTCGAGGATCGCTATCTGCAACGCGAGTGAGAACCGCGATGACTTCCAGAATAATCGCGTCGAAAGGTAATTCGGTCTGATTTCCAATGCTTTCCCTAGACTTTGATAAAGCGAATGGGGAAGGCAATGAGTCTATTTCCGGAATACGATGCGACCGCGGGATTTCACCCTCGACACGTCGAGTCGTTCAAGCAGGTCAGCATCGAGTCGCGCATGGTCATTGCGTCTCGCGAGTTGAACCCGCTGTGCACCGATTTGATGATGGAGGGCTATGCGGCGAAGGGCTTTCACATCAAGGCGAAGACGTGCGACTGGGGACCGATGGCGGGCTTCGTCGCGCTCGATCCGCGTTTTACGAAGGCGTCGCAGCCCCTCGCGAAGCAGGAGGCAGCCGTCCTCCAAGCGGTGGCGGCCGGCGTCGGCGCGGTGCCGCTCGTCATTTCGGCCGCGCGGCTTTCGACATTGTTCGCACGAGGCGTGATCGAGCGTTCGGTCTCGGGCGCGGCATCGCCTGCTAGCGCGTCGCTCCTCGAGGTCACGGCGCGACAGGGCGGCGCGGGCGATGCACATTCCTTTTTGGTTGTCCCAACGCAAGGCACGGCGAAGTGGAGCGTCTGGTATCGGCCCGATGCGCCACTACCACCCGCACTTGCGCGGGCGCGTCTTGCGAACGACCCGCCGGTCGGGCGCGCGGCGCTCGATGCACTCACGGCGAAAGGCTGCGAGCCGCTCTTCGGGCTGACGAATCCACGCGCCGCGGGCCATGCTGCGCGCGACACGGACGCCGTCTGCGGCGACTACGACCTCTGGTGCGTCTTTCCGCATGCGAGTCTCGCGAGCCCAGGCGTGAACGACCGTCCCATGCCTCGGGCGACGTTCGTGTCGCCGAAGATCGGCGGTGCCGTGAGACGGCTCGCGCATCAGGCGGCGCTCGTGTTCGCGAACGATGCCGAGCGTCAACGCATCGCGGCGGCGATGGGCGATCCGCATCTGGGCAACATCTCCTTCGCCGTCGACCGCATTCGGCGAAGGCTCAACGCGGTATGCCGACCGGGTAACGATGTGGTCATGCATGGCGACTACGGCGGCTTCGCGCTCGGCGAAATCGACTATCCGTTGATCTTCTTCATTCCGCATGCCGCGAGCGGGTTTCGCCACGCCGAGCATCGTGTCGTTGCCAGCCAGCCCGAACTGCAACGCCTGTTACGAGATATCAGACGCGATGGATTCCGCGTTGAAGCCAACCCTGCGTGGGCGCTGCCCACCTGGCGTTAGGGCGTGTACCAAGCTTCATGGCCATCGCATCGCGTGAGCGCGGTTCATTTTGAGAAGTTTCGCAAGGGCAGGCTCAAGCGAACGGAGAACAATGGCTCACAGATCGCGATACGCCATGCAGTGCAAATCTGACATGCCGACGCGCTCACCCCCTTTCTTCCGATGCGTACGTTGAGAACCATGTCCCTGCTCGATATCGATGCAATGTTGGCGGATGTTTCTTCCGAGGCGCCATGCGGTGCCGATCTCGAGTATTCGCCTGAATACGTCGAACTGGCGCGTCTCGTCGAGGGCTCACCGGATGTTCAATACGGCCGGATGCATCTCGAGGCTATCGAGCCGGACTGGAAAGCGGTCAAGACGCGTTGCGCTTCGCTGTTCTCGCAAAGCCACGATTTGCGACTGGCCGTATGGCTCACGCGCGCCTTGCAATCGCTGTCGGGATTCGCGGGCCTCGACGCCGGGCTGGCGCTGATCGAGGGCTTGCTTGCGCGCCATTGGGACCACTTGCACCCGCGGTTGGACGCCGACGATGACAACGATCCGACGGCACGCATCAACATCCTCGTCGCGCTCGACGATCAGGCCGGACTCGTACGCCAGGTTCATACCGCGCCGCTCGTTCAATCGTCGATGCATGAGGCGTTCAGTCTGCGCGACCTCGATATCGCCGCCGGCGAATGGGCGGCACCGCCGGACGCCAAGCCGGCCGATGCAGCCGAAATCGAGGCTGCTTTCGCAGCGTGTCCGTTCGACGGGTTGAGCGCGACTCAGCTGATGCTGGCGACGGCATGCGAGCGCGTGGCGAAGATCGACACCCTGTTGACCGCGTTAGCGGGGCCTAGCCATGCCATTAGTTTGAACCGCCTTCACCAACTGTTGCGCCACGCCGTCGCAGCGGTGCAGGAGCGCCTCGTGCGCCATCCCGGGCGTCCGGTCGTCGCGTCGGACGCGAATGAAACGTCAAGCGCCGCGCCGGCGGCCACATCGCACGACATCGTCAATCGGGTCGATGTCGTACGCATGCTCGACCGCCTATGTGCGTATTACGAGCAAAACGAGCCTGGCAGCCCGGTGCCGTTGTTGCTGCAGCGTGCACGACGCCTGGTCAATCTGAGTTTCATCGAGATCGTGAGCGACCTGTCGCCCGCGGGTCTGGGCGAAGTCAAGCACTTAGCCGGTATCGAGTCGCAGTAACGCCTGCACTTCGTCCGGTCCACTCACTCATATGGAGATCGATTCAATGGCCAAGGAAAGCAGTCAGAAGTTTCTTGCACGTACGCGCCCGCCGCGTGTGCAAATCGAGTACGACGTCGAAATCAACGGCGCCGAAAAAAAGGTTTCGCTGCCGTTCGTCATGGGCGTCATGGCGGAACTGTCGGGGCAATCGGTCGAACCTTTGCCGTCTGTCGCCGAGCGCGAGTTTCTCGAGTTCGATACCGACAACTTCGACGATCGCATGAAAGCGATCAAGCCGCGTGTCGCTGCGACGGTGCCCAACACGTTGACGGGCGAGGGCCACCTCGGCATCGATCTGACGTTCGGGTCGATCGACGATTTTTCCCCCGAAGCGCTCGCACGCAATATCGAGCCGCTGCGCCGGCTCTACGAGGCGCGAGGCCACCTCGCCAACCTGCTTCGTTACATGGACGGCAAGGTCGGCGCCGAAGACCTCGTGGCCAAGCTGCTTGCCGATCCGGATCTGATGCGTGCACTCGCCGCCAAGTCCGATGAAGCCAAGCTCGACGAGGCCAAGCCCGAGGGGCAGGCCGAGGCCGATGGTCCCGCCGCCTGAACGCAATCTTTAAAAGGAATTCAGTCATGACAGACGTCAGTACTGTAGAGCAGAACGCCGCGCAGCAGACCGTCAGCGAGACGATCGAGCCCGGCGACTTCTCCAGGCTTTTGCAGCAGGAGTTCAAGCCGAAAACCGACAAGGCGCAACAGGCCATCGAAAACGCTGTGCGGACCTTGGCCGAACATGCGCTCGCGGACACCACACTCGTCTCCACGGACGTGATGAACACCGTCGAAGCACTGGTGGCAGCGATCGACAAGAAGCTCACCGAACAGATCAACGAGATCCTGCATTGCGAGGCCTTCCAGAAGGTCGAAAGCGCATGGCGCGGGTTGCATTACCTGGTCAGCAATACGGAAAGCGACGAGCAGCTCAAGATCCGCGTGATGAACGTATCGAAGACCGAGCTGTATCGCACGCTGCGCAAGTACAAGGGTTCGGCATGGGATCAAAGCCCGCTCTTCAAGAAGCTTTATGAACAGGAGTACGGCCAATTCGGCGGTCATCCTTACGGCGCGATCGTGGCCGATTATTACTTCGACAACAGCGGCCCGGATGTCGATCTGCTGAGCCAGATGGCGAAGATCTGCGCTGCCTCGCATGCGCCGTTCATCGCAGCCGCGGCGCCTTCGGTGATGCTGATGGAATCGTGGGGCGAGCTCGCCAATCCGCGCGACATCGCGAAACTGTTCGAGACGCCGGAGCACGCCGGATGGCGCGCGCTGCGCGAATCGGAGGATTCCCGTTACATCGGGCTGACGCTGCCGCGTTTTCTGGCACGCGCGCCGTATGGCGCGAAGTCGAATCCCGTCGATTCCTTCGACTTCGAGGAAGACACGGGCGACGGCGACAGCAGCCGCTACGTCTGGGCAAACTCGGCCTACGCGATGGCCGCCAACATCAACCGCTCTTTCAAGCACTACGGCTGGTGCACGCGCATTCGCGGGATTGAATCGGGGGGCGCTGTCGACGATTTGCCGGTCCATATCTTCCCGAGCGACGACGGGGGCGTGGCTTCGACCTGTCCGACAGAAATCGCGATCAGCGATCGCCGCGAAGCGGAGCTCTCGAAAGCGGGGTTCTTGCCGCTCGTACACATGAAGAACTCAGGCATGGCCGCGTTCATTGGCGCGCAGTCGCTGCACAAGCCCGCAGAGTTCGAGGATCCGGTGGCGACGGCCAACGCGGGCCTCGCGGCACGGCTTCCCTACCTTTTTGCGTGCAACCGGTTTGCGCATTACCTCAAATGCATCGTGCGCGACAAGATCGGCTCGTTCAAGAGCAGGGAAGACATGCAGCGTTGGTTGTCGGACTGGGTGATCCATTACGTGGACGGTTCTCCCGCGCATTCGACGAACGAAACGAAGTCGCGTCGACCGTTGGCAGAGGCGAGTGTGGTGGTTGACGAGGTTGAAGGTAATGCAGGGTATTACACGGCGAAGTTTTTCCTGCGTCCGCATTACCAGCTCGAAGGTCTGACAGTCTCGCTGCGACTGGTCAGCAAGCTGCCTTCTGTCTCGGGAGGCGCTTGACGAGGCCGGCGCATTGCGCCGGGAGGACCTCGATAAGCACCCGCGGATCGACGTCCGCGGGAGTGGTTTGTTAAATCTGGTCGAAAGACCGCAAGGAGTTCAAAGATGGCAGATAACGGTATCACGATCGTGCTCGCAGGGATCGAGGGCGAAAACGGTGAGGAGAAGGCGGCACTGAACGTCATGAACTGGAACTGGGGAATGAGCAACTATCCCCAGGATCGGTCCGACGGGGGCCTGTCCTCCGGCACGGCACAGGTGAGCGGCATCAATTTTCAGAAGCAGTTTTGCAAGGGCTCGCCCATCATCATGAAGTACCTGACGACCGGCAAGCACTTCTCGACCGGTACGCTGGAGATGCGCAAATCGACGGGTAAGCCTACCCCGGAAGTGTTCCTCAAGGTGGACCTCACGAATGTCTTCGTTGCGACCTACACCACGGGAAGCGACGGTTCCACGGACGAAATGGTGGAAAACGTGTCGCTTGTGTTTGAGTCGATGAACGTTGCCTACCACCCGCAGAAGACGCCGGACGGCTCGCTCGATGCCGCGATCGAATTCACGTACGACCGCAGCACGAAAAAGACGGGCAAGGAGTAATTACGCAATGCCTGCCTGCCGGCTTCGGTCGGCAGCCTCGCGTTTTGATGTGCCGCGGCGCGAACGCGCGTCGCGGCTTCACCCTCATGGACCTTGTCACTCATGGCCGAACTCACAGCGAAGGACCGTCTGCAGCCGGCACTGCTGGACCGGCTGACCGACGATGCACCGTCGAACCCGTTCGAGGCTCGCGAGCGGCGCGTGGTTTCGGCAAAACAATTGCGCCGCGGCGTGCTGCGCGATTTATCCAATCTCCTGAACGCAACGAGACTCCCCGGGTACGAGCCCAAACGAGGCGATGGCTGCTCGGCGATCGGTCGCTCCGTCTTGAACTATGGCTTGCCCGATTTCACAGGTAAGGCGCTGTCGAATCTCGACTCGGACGAGATATCGGATTGGATCGCCGAGGCGATTCGTTCGTTCGAGCCGAGAATCGTCAGCGATAGCGTACGGGTTCGCGCACTGCCTCGCGAGGAGCGCACGCGTCCGACCGCAATGGCCTTCCTGATCGAGGGCGACCTTTGGATGCAGCCTTATCCTGAACGGCTTTATTTCCGCACCGAACTCGATGTCGAGGACGGCGATGTCAGCGTGCGCGGACTCGACGGATCGAGCGCGCGATGAATCCGGTCCTGCTCAAGTACTACAGCCAAGAGCTCGCGCATCTGCGCGAGATGGGCGCCGAGTTTGCGCAGGCGTTTCCGAAGGTCGCCGGACGGCTTGGCCTCGAGCGCTTCGAGTGTGCCGACCCTTATGTCGAGCGTCTGCTCGAAGGCTTCAGCTTTCTGGCGGCCCGGGTGCAGATGCGCCTCGACGCGCAATATCCCCGCTTCGCGCAGCATTTGATGGAAGTGTTGTTTCCGCAGTATCTCGCGCCCATTCCGTCGATGGTCGTCGCGCAATTCGCGCCCGACTTTTCGCACCCGAGTCTCGCCCGCGGGGTTCGCGTGCCGCGGCACACAGCGCTCATCGGACAACTCGACAAGCACGACACGACGCGATGCGAATATCGAAGCGCACACGAACTGACGCTGTGGCCGCTCGAGCTTGTCCACGCGCGTTATGCACCCGACAGCGGTGCGCTAGGCCACGTACGCGGAGCGCGATCGCCGCGGCCGCTCGCGGCACTGCATCTGCGGTTTCAAGCGCATGGCGTGAACGCGGCGAGCGCGTTGCCCCTGGATACCTTGCCGATCTACTTGCGTGGAAGCGACAACGCAGCCGTGCGCATCTACGAGCAATTGACCGGTCATGTCGTCGGCGCGTATGTCGTGCCGGCCGGCTCGTCGGTACCTTGCGCGGTGTTGCCGGCGGATTGCGTGGTCCCGACGGGTTTGTCGGACGAACAAGCGCTGCTGCCGAATGCCGCTCAATCGTTCTCGGGCTTGCGCTTGTTGCAGGAGTATTTCGCGTTTGCTCAGCGATTCTTGTTCGTCGAACTGCGAGGCCTGCGTCAGGCGCTGCGCAGTTGCAACGATACGGCGTTCGAACTCGTCCTCTTGCTGGATGCGCACGACTCGACGCTCGAATCGGCGATCGATACCTCGCAGTTCGCGCTGTACTGCACGCCGGCGATCAATCTGTTCGAGCGCAGGACCGATCGCATCTGGGTGACCGACGAGCAGTTCGAATATCACGTCGTTGCCGATCGCACGCGTCCGATCGATTTCGAAATCCACTCGATAGTCAGCGTCGACGGCTATCGCATGGGTGCGATGGAGCCGAGGCGCTTCGATCCGCTTTATCGCGTGCGCGGCGGCGAAGCGGGGCGCGACGGCGCGTACTATCAGATGCGGCGCGAGACGCGGCTGCCATCGGAGCAGGAGCGCCGCCTCGGGACTCGATCGCGTTATGTGGGCAGCGAAGTCTACATCGCGCTCGTCGACGGCGCGGAGCAACACCTGCCGATCGACTTGCATCAGCTCGGGGTAAACGCACTTTGCACGAACCGTGACCTGCCGCTGCGCATGCGCGTGGGTGCGGGGGCGACCGATTTCGTTTGTGGCGAGCCCATGCCAGTCGAGTCCGTGCGTTGCATCGCCGGGCCGAGCGAACCGCGCGGCGCGCTTGCGCAAAACGACGACGTGGTCTGGCGTCTCGTCGATGGTCTATCGGCCAACGCCCTCCCGCTGACCGAGAACCTTGGCTTCGACGACGGCCGCTCGGCCGCCGAGGCAAGGGCGCGCGCGCTGCGCGATCTGCTGAGCTTGCATTGCAGGCCAGACGATGACGTCGCGAAGCGCCAGATCATGTCGATCGAGCGCCTCAGCGCGCGGCCCGTGACGCGGCGTCTGCCGATAGCCGGGCCGACCGCCTTCGGACGAGGTCTCGAGATCGCGCTCGAGTTTGCCGATTCGCCGTTTGTCTATGAGGGCGGTTTTCTCTTCGGCGCGGTGTTGCAGGCGTTCTTCGCCTTTTATGTGTCCATCAATCATTTCACCGAGACGGTCGTGCGCACGGCCGGCCGCGGCGAAGTGATGCGATGGGCGCCGAGAGTCGGACAATGCGCGATCCTCTGACCACCATGCGCCGCATCGGCGCCGCCGCGGCGCGCTTCGAATTCATCGCGGCGCTGCGCCTCGTCGAGGCGGCTCACCGCGACAAGCCGCGTATCGGTCGCGCACTGCGCGCGGCCGACGAACCGCTGAGGCTCAGTCAGAACGCCGATCTTGCGTTTCGCGGCAAGGAAATCTCAGGCGCGGGGGTGTCCCCCTCGGGCGGCGTTCCGCGCGTGGCAGTCAACACGGGATTGCTCGGTCCGCAGGGAC
Organism: Paraburkholderia sp. NMBU_R16; assembly: GCF_013282575.1. Lineage (GTDB taxonomy): Bacteria > Pseudomonadota > Gammaproteobacteria > Burkholderiales > Burkholderiaceae > Trinickia. The sequence continues at coordinate 157,291 of NZ_JAAAYE010000001.1, read as the reverse complement.
CCATGCCGCTGCACTTCACCGAGTACGTTCGCGAGCGCTGGTTGCGCGCCGGCGACGCGACATGGACCGCATTTCTCGACGTCTTTCATCATCGGATGCTGAGCCTGCTTTATCGGGCTCGCGTGACGAGCGAACCCGTGATTGCGCTCGATCGTCCGGACGACGACGCGTTCGCGCGCAGCGTCGGAAGCCTTGCCGGGTTCGGCCACGCGACGCGGCGCGACTGCACGCGTCTCGACGCCCGGGCATTGCTTTACTTCGGGGGCCTGCTGACCGGGCGAACGCGGCATGCGAGCGGGCTCGCGACATTGCTCGCCACTTACTTCGGCGTGCCGGTTTCGATCGAGCAGTTTGCGGGCCGGTGGCTCGCATTGCCCGATGAGGCGTTGGCTCCATTGGGATCGCGCGCCGCGGTCTCGCTCGGACGAGGACATGTGCTCGGACGCCGTATCTGGGACCGTCAGCACGGGGTGCGCATCCTCATCGGTCCCGTCGACGATGCGACGCGCCGGGTGCTGGAGCCAGGCACGACCCAGTTCGCCGAACTCGTCGAATGGGTTCGTCTTTATACCGGCGGCATGCTCGACTGGGACGTCGAGATCCGCTTGAACGCCGATGTGCCGGTGCCCATGCGTCTCGCGCGAAACACACGTCTTGCGCGCGAGACCTGGCTTGGCCGGTCGCGTTCGGCGTCGCACGGCGGTTCGCCGTCGCTGCGCTTTCGCGGCGACATTGCAACGCCGCGCTCACATTAAGGGGATTCGTTATGGCAGAAATTCGTCGGGTGGCGCTTTTCGGCAAGCTTGGCACGCTGGCCTATCGCACGATCGAGAGCGGCACCGTCTTTTGCAAGCTGCGCGGCAATCCTAACGTCGAACTGGCGCACTGGCTGCACCAGATTCTGCAAGATCACGATTCCGATCTGCATCGAATCGTGCGCCGCTTCGGCCTGGGCAGGGCAGCGCTGGCGCGCGATCTGACCAAAGCACTCGATGCGTTGCCGCGCGGTGCCGATGGCGCCATCGATCTGTCGCCGCATGTCGAGGAAGCGGTCGAGCGCGCCTGGGTCTATGCGTCGCTGCTGTTCGACGCCGACGAAGTACGCACGGGGCACCTGCTCGTGGGATTGCTCAAGACGCCGTCGCTCCATCGCGATCTCGTCGGGATTTCGCCGGAATTCAAGCGCATCGATTGCGAGGCGTTGACCAGCGAATTCGACGCGCTCTTGCGGGAATCGCCGGAAGCGTTTGGTGGCGCAGCGGGTACGCGCATCGATGCGGTGCCCGGCGAGGCGAGCGGCGCGATCGCGCCGGCGCCGATGGGCAAGCAGCAGGCGCTCGCGCGCTACACCGTCGATTTCACCGCGTTGGCGCGCGAAGGCAAGCTCGACCCGATCGTCGGGCGCAGCGATGAAGTCCGTCAGATCATCGATATCTTGCTGCGGCGGCGTCAGAACAACCCGATTCTCACGGGGGAGGCGGGTGTCGGCAAGACGGCGGTCGTCGAAGGGCTCGCGCAACGCGTCGTGTCGGGCAGCGTGCCGCCGCCTTTGCGAGGCGTGAGCCTGCGCGCGCTCGATGTCGGGCTGCTGCAAGCCGGCGCCAGCATGAAGGGCGAGTTCGAGCAGCGCTTGAGGCAGGTGATTGAAGAGGCGCAGCAAGCTCAGCCGCCCGTCATCCTTTTCATCGATGAGGCGCATACGCTGATCGGCGCGGGCGGCGCCGCCGGCACCGGCGACGCGGCAAATCTGCTCAAGCCGGCACTCGCGCGCGGCACGCTGCGCACGATTGCCGCGACCACGTGGGCCGAATACAAGCGATATATCGAAAAGGACCCCGCGCTCGTTAGGCGTTTTCAGCCCGTCGTCATACGCGAGCCCGATGAACCGAAGGCGCTCGCGATGTTACGCGGCCTCGTGCCGGCGATGGAGGCGCATCACGGCGTGCTCGTGCTCGACGAAGCGCTGCATGCGGCTGTGACGCTGAGCGCCCGCTATATCGCCGATCGGCAATTGCCTGATAAAGCGGTCAGCCTCATCGATACCGTTTGCGCCCGTGTCGCCGCGAGTCACCATGCCACTCCGCCGGCGCTGGAACATGCACGGGAAACCATCGCGGCACTCGAGGCGGAGCGTGAGTCGATCGAGCGCGAGACGGCCTGGGGTGCCGATCGCGAAGCGCGTTCCAACGCGGTGGCCGAGCGTCTCGCCGCAGAACGGGCAACCGCCGAGGCGCTCGCCGCCCGTTGGCAGCGGGAAAGCGCGCTCGTCGAGACGATACGCGAACTGCATCGGCGCCTTTGCGATCTGTCCAAGGTGCCCGAAGAGATCGACTCGGTTGACGAGGTCGAAGCTGTTGAAGCGGTTGAAGCAGGATCGTTTGACGGCGAAGCCGTGAACGAAACCCACGAGCCCCACGCCGCCTGTGCGCGGCGGGAGGCGCTCGCGGCGCTCGGCCACGCCGAACGCGAGCTGCGGACCACGCAAGGCGACGCACCGCTCGTCATGGCCTGCGTGGACCGTCATGCGGTGGCCGCCGTCGTTCAGGATTGGACCGGTATTCCGGTCGGGCGCATGGTAGGCGATGAAGTCGAAACGCTGCTCGATCTCGCGCGGCGCCTCGATGCGCGCATCGTCGGTCAACCTCACGCGACTGCGCGCGTCGCACGTTGCATTCAGACCGCTCGCGCGGGACTCAACCGTCCCGGCCGTCCCGTTGGCGTGTTCTTGCTCGCGGGCCCGTCCGGCGTCGGCAAGACCGAAACGGCGCTTGCGCTGGCCGGCGAACTCTATGGGGGCGAGCACAACCTCATCGCGATCAACATGAGCGAGTACCAGGAGGCGCATACGGTGTCGACGTTGAAGGGCGCGCCGCCCGGATATGTCGGCTATGGCGAGGGTGGCGTGCTCACCGAGGCCGTGCGTCGTCGGCCGCACAGCGTCATTCTGCTCGACGAAGTGGAGAAGGCGCATCGCGACGTGCACGAGGTGTTCTATCAGGTATTCGACAAAGGTTGGATGGAGGACGGCGAAGGGCGGGTGGTCGATTTCCGCAACACGCTCATTCTGCTGACGACCAATGTCGGAACCGAACTCATGATGCGCGCCTGTGCCGATGCCGCGTCCATGCCCTCGGAGCAGGAGCTCGCCGCGGCGCTGCGCGGCCCGTTGTTAGGCGTATTCGCACCGGCTCTGCTTGGCCGGATGACGACGATTCCGTACTACCCGCTCGATGAAGCGGCGCTGCGCACGATTGTCGGACTTCAGCTTGCGCGCGTGCAAGACCAGATGCATAGCCAGCACGCAATTGCGTTGCGTTTCGACGAAGTCGTCGTGACCTGGATCGTCGAACGATGCGATGAAAACGACAGTGGTGCGCGTCTCGTCGATGCGGTCATCGCTCAACGGCTGTTGCCGGAAATCGGGCAGGCGATGCTCGCGCGGCAAACAAGCGGAACGCGAATCGAGCGCGTGGAAGTGACTGTCGTTGACGATGCGATTCGGTGCACGTTTTTCTGATCGAAACTGACAGCCGACATCGGTTGGCGAAAGGAGAATTTTCATGGCTCAGCAAGTCGTTGCGGGTGCAATGATGAAGTGCTCGTTCGGTCTCGCGCCATCGGTGCTCAACGTGCTGCCGCAAGCGCGGGTCATCGTCGAAGGACGTCCCGCCGCGTCGATCATGGATTCGAAGCCGCTCATCAACATTCCGACGTTCGGGATGTGCAATGCGCCAACGAATCCGGAGGTCATCGCGGCGACGGCGGCGGCGCTCGGCACGCCCACACCCGCACCTTGTGTGCCGGCGACGGTCGCGCCCTGGGTGCCGGGCGCGCCGAATGTACTGGTGGGTGGATTTCCCGCGCTGACGAACGAGTCCGTATGTATGTGCACCTGGCTGGGCGCGATCACGATAGACCTCGCGGGCAGCCTGCGCACCATGGTGCCGTAAGCGCCGGATGGGCGGGCGCCAAACCGATGAATCGACATTTCAACCGCGGCGGACACTGATATGGAGATCGAGCTCAAGAGCAGCGTGGGTGGCGACACCTTGCGTCTGGTTCGCATGCGCGGAAGCGAAGCGCTCGCCACGCCGTTCGAATTCGAGCTCGAGCTCGCGAGCGATGCTGCCGATATCGGCACCCATGACCTCGTCGGCACGACGCTCTCGCTCGCGATGGAAGCCGTCGGCGGCATGCGCGAATTCAATGGGATCGTCGCGCGTGTCGGCCTCGTCGATTACGGTATGGACGAAAGCGGCACACATCGGGTCGGCTACCAGGCGACGGTTCGCCCGCGCCTATGGTTGCTCACGCGCGGCGCGCACTGCCGCTTCTTTCATGATTTGTCGGTGCCTGAGATCGTCGGCCAACTGCTCGATGACTACAGCGTCGATTACGAAAACCGATGTACCGCCAGCTATCCGAAGCTCGCGCACTGCGCGCAGTACCGCGAGACCGATTTCGACTTCTTCTCCAGGCTGCTCGAGCGCGAGGGAATCTACTACTACTTCGAACATCGCGGCGGCAAGGACATCCTGGTGCTGGCCGATGCGCCGAGCGCGCACGAGCCGATGGCGAACTACGGGACGATCTCGTTTCAGCCGTGGGTGACCGCGGGACAGCCGATGACCGAGTCGGTCTATCGATGGTCGTTCGAAGAAGAGCTTTTGGCGGGCACGAGCGAGGTGAATGCGTTCGATTTCAGGAAAGCCCGCTCGAGCGAAAACCAGGGCTTGCTCGCACGTGCGTCGTCGAAGGAGGGCCGCAGTGCCTACGTACTCGCTGACTATTCGCCCGGCTATGCCGCGCAAAGCGACGGACATCGCTACGCCCAGACGCTTGTCGAGGCTCATCAGGCTCAGGCCGTCCGCGCAGTGGGCCGAGCCAGCGCGCGCGGCGTGCACCCCGGCGGAACGTTTTCGCTGACGGGCTACCCGCGCGCCGATCAAAACGCGGAGTATCTCGTAGTCGCAGCGGAGTACGAGCTCGGCGCGATCGACGCGCTCGCATCGATGCCGGGTGCCGCGTCGTCCGAGCCGCTGTTCGACTGCGAGTTCGTCGCTATCCGCAAGAGCCGGCCCTACCGGCCGCAACGGCGGACGCCGCGCCCGCATACGGGGTTGCAAACGGCGATCGTCGTCACCCCCGAGGGCGACCAGACGGCTGCGAGCGCCTATCTGCAGGTGAAAGTGCAGTTCCACTGGGAGCAGTTCAACCCGCCAAAAGACGGCGAGCGCATGCAGCGATGCTGGGTGCGCGTGGCGCAGGGCTGGGCGGGCAAGGCATGGGGTGCGATGTTCGTGCCTCGTGTGGGGCAGGAAGTGGTGGTCGCCTTTCTCGACGGCGACCCCGACCACCCGCTCATCGTCGGCAGCGTTTACAACAGCACCAACGAGACCCCGTATCAGCTGCCTGCGAACAGTGGTGTTTCGACGATCCGGACGAAGGCGATCGAAGGTTCCGAGCGCAACGAAGTGCGCTTCAACGACAAGGACCTGCAACTGCTGTTGTACACCGGCGGCCGCCACGATACCTACGTCAAGAAGGATGACCTCACGTGGGTGGGAGGCTCGCAGCACACGATCGTGCGCGGCAAGCAACTGGTGAAAGTGGGCGCTCAACACCTGAGCGTCATCGGTTCGCAAAACGTGAAAGTCGATGGCAGCGCGTCGCTTCAGGCGGAGGCGAACGTGGTCCAGAAAGCCGGGATGACCTACGCCGCGAGCGCCGAACTCGTTTCGATTTCGGGCGGTGCGACCGTTTGCATCGAAGCGAGAGCGTTGCTGACGCTCAAGGTCGGGGAGAGCTTCGTCGCGATCAGCCCCGCCGGTGTACAGATTTCGGGTCCCATCGTTGGCTTGAACAGCGGCGGCTCGGCCGGCTCGGGCGCGAATGCGTCGCCCGAATCGCCGAGCGCGCCGGACGAGGCCGACGACGGCTCGTCCGTCAAATGAGGCCCGCCATGACCGCAACGCTTCCGGAATGCGTCGACGCGGTCGATCCATTGCGCTCGACATCGCGGCTGTTGGCCGGTTCGCCGTTTCTCGCGCGTGGCGCATCCGTGGTGGCCGCGCGCGACCCGCTCGGGCTCGGCACGCCTGCGACGGCTGAGGCCGTCGGAGAGATGCGGGATGCGGCACGCGCCGATCATGCTCCGCCTCAGCGCCAGGCTTTTCGCCTGCCCGTCTGCGAGTGCGCCGCGGCTGCACGGGAGAGTGCAGATGAATAGCACTCGGCGGTGCCTGCAGGCGGTGACGATCGTCATTTCGGTGGCCCTTGCGGGATGTGCGAGTCCCGTTCCGCGCTCGCAGCCGACGCTTTCCGTGACGATTCATGCGTCGCCGTCACTCAATCCCGATGACGAGGGTCGTCCGACGCCCGTGATCGTCCGGATCTACGAGTTGCGTGCGAGAGATGCGCTCGATCGCGCGACATTCTTCGAACTGTACGACCACGATGCACGCGTGCTCGAGGGCGCGCTGCTGCGGCGCGCCGAGATCACGGTGAGCCCGGGCGAAACGGTGCCGCTCGTGCGTCCGCTCGATCCGGCGACGCGCGCCGTCGCCATCGTGGTGGCGTACGAACGCATCGACGATGCAAAGTGGCGCGCTTCGGTGCCGCTCGGCAGTGCGGGCGCCGCCGAATTGACGGCGACGCTCGGTAGTTCGGCGGCGACGTTGGCCGATACGACACCGGCTCGTCCAGCGCCCAAACGCGGGCTCGTGACGCGCTGGATGCGTCCGGTCTGGAAGGCCGCGACGAGCATGTTCGGAGGAGCAAAGGAACGACCGATGCCGAACGCGATAGGAAAGGGAGATCATCATGACGTGGAATAACCGGGTGGTCTGGTCCGAGGGCATGCTGTTGCAACAGCAGCATCTTCAGCAGCAAGACCGCTACTGGCTCAGTCAGATCGATTCGCGCTGGGGTACGCGGCGGCACTACGGGTGGGGCTTTTGGAAGCTCGCCATCGACGAGGCGCAATTGGGCCTCGGCAAGGTGGCGCTGACGGCGTGCGAGGGCATCATGCCCGACGGAACCGCGTTCGTGCTGCCGCTCGACGACGAGTTGCCGCTGCCGCTCGATATCCCCGAGACGCGCCGCGATGCGCTGGTCGTGCTGGCGCTGCCGCTCAGGCGGCCCGGCGTGGCGGAGATGGCGAGCGAGCAGAGGACGGCCGACGAGAGCTATGCCCGCTACCGCCGCGAAGCCTGCGTCGTCGTCGACAACAACGAGGACTCGCGCGAAAGCACCGAAATGGATGTGGGCAAGCTGCGGTTCTCGCTCGCATTTGCCGACGACGTGACGCAGGCGTATGCCGTGCTCGGCGTTGCGCGCGTGGTCGAGTGCAGCGAAGCGAACGGCGTCGTGCTCGATCGCGGATATGTGCCGCCGTGCCTCGATTATCGCGTCGCCGGCCGACTCGCCGCGTTGATCGACGAGCTGGCCGGCATGCTTCGGCAGCGCGGCGACGCATTGGCCGCGCGCCTCGCTCAGCCGGGCGCCAACGGCGCGGCCGAAATCGCCGATTTTCTGCTGCTGCAGCTCGTCAATCGCAACGAGCCGCTCATGCGGCATCTCGCGAGCGTGAAGGGCTTGCATCCGGAGGCACTCTTTCGGGAACTGCTGCAACTGGCGGGCGAGCTCGCGGGCTTCACTGCGAGCGGTCGGCGCGCGACGATACCGGCACCTTATCGTCACGACGCGCTCGCCGACACCTTCGCGCCGCTCGCCGACGAACTGCGTCGATCGCTCAGTATGGTGATGGAGCCTCAGGCGGTCGCGCTCGGCCTCGAGCAATCGCAGTTCGGCGTCAGCATCGCGCGCGTGCCCGATACACGGCTGCTGAAGACCGCCGAGTTCGTGCTCGCGGTGAAGGCGGAGATGGCGACGCAAGCGCTCTCGATGGCGCTGCCTGCGCAAACGAAGGTGGGCCCGGTCGAGCGGATTCACGATCTGGTCAATCTGCAACTGCCGGGCGTCGCCTTGCGCAGATTGCCCGTGGCGCCGCGTCAATTGCCTTTTCACGCCGGCTATTGCTATTTCGCGCTCGACACGTCCGACGACTCGTGGCCGCAGATCGTGGCATCGGCCGCGATCGCGCTGCATGTCTCCGGTGACTTTCCTGGCTTGGAGGTGCAGCTGTGGGCGATTCGACCATGACCGAGGATACGAGCCCGCAGGGGGCTCACGCGTTGGAGCCCGCAGCGGAGGAAAGCGGAGCCGCCCCGATGGTGGCCGACAAACAGATGGCGCCGGCCGGGACGCAGATCGATGCGGAGCTGCCGCCGTTATCGCAGGCCCATCACCGAGCCGCGCTCGCATCGGGGCTGAATCCGCTCGTCGGTGCCGCGCACGCGCTGATCGAGGCAGGTGCGGCGCTGCGCGACGCACGCGCGGCCCAGCCCCTGGAACCGCTGCGCGCGCGTCTCGCCGGGATGATCGAGACCTTCGGCGACGAAGCGACCGCCAAAGGCATCGATGCCGAAACCGTTACGATCGCGCGTTACTGCCTGTGCACGTTCATCGACGAGACGATTGCCGCGACCCCATGGGGCGGCGGCGCCTGGGCCGCAAGAAGCCTGCTGGTGACGTTTTTCGGCGAAGCGTCGGGCGGCGAGCGCTTCTTCACGATACTGCACGGGCTATCGCAGGAGCCGCGGCGCCATCTCGATGCGCTCGAACTGCTGTTCATCGTCTTGTCGCTGGGCATGGCGGGACGCTACCGATTGATGCCACGCGGCCACGCAGAACTCGAGCGCATTCGGGACACACTGCGCCGCCTCATCGCGGCGCAACGCGGCCGTGCGCTCGCGCCGCTTTCGCCCCAATGGCAGGCCGCTCATGCGCCGCTACCGCGGCGGCGGTACGTCAACGGCACGGCGCTGGCAATATCGGGCGTACTCATTTTTCTCGCCGCACTGGGGGCCGTATTCGACCACTGGCTGCAGGAGCAAGCGCAGCCCGTGATTCAATCGCTCGGCTCCGTGCGTCTTGCCACTGCCGCGTCGCAGCCTGCGGCCGCACCCGCGGTGACTGAAACCGCATTGCGCCAGCGGTTGAGCACGCTGCTCGCGCCCGAGATCGCCAGCCAGCGGGTGACGGTGGGCGGAACATCCGATCGTGCCGTCATCACGCTGCTCAGCGATGGCGTCTTTGCGTCGGGACGCGCGACGGTACGGCCCGATGACGTGCCGCTGATCCGGCGTATCGGCGCGGCGCTCGACGGCACGGCGGATCGCGTGATCGTCGTCGGTCATACGGACGATCGACCGCCGCTTTCCAGCGGGCAAAGCAACTGGCAACTCTCGCTGGCACGCGCGTCGTCCGTCGTCGAGCTACTGCGCGAAGAAGCCGGCAGGCCTGAGCGCTTTCTCGCGCAAGGACGGGGCGCGCTCGATCCGATCGCGTCGAACGATTCCGCCGCAGGGCGCGCACGCAACAGGCGTGTCGTCATCACCGTGCTTGCGCCGGGCGCGGCCTTATGAGTGCGCGGCGGGCAGTGTCCGCCGCGCTTGTCGGAGATGAGAAAAGTGATCCCTCGCATAGTTGAACGCGTGAGCTGGCGTACATTCGCTGCGGCCTTGGCGGTGCTTCTCGGACTCACGCTGATTTGGCATCAGGCGCCGCGCGTCGGCTACAACGGCCGCACGCCATTTGCCAGCCCCTCGGCACGCGCGTGGCTCGTGGTTGCGCTCTTCGCATGCTGGGCGGCCTTCGCGCTCGGGCGTTGGCTCGTGCAATGCCTGCGCGATGTGCGCATCGTGCGCAAGGCGCCGCGCAACGAAACGCAAGACGACGGTCAGGCGCAGGCCGATGCAGCCGCAGCCGACACGTCACGGCGCTCGCGAATGGCGCTCGAGCGCAGCTTTCGCCGCGCGCTCGCGCTGATCCGCGGCAACGGTTTACCGGGTGCCGGCCGTTGGCGCGCGCGCAAGTTGCCGTGGTATCTCGTGCTCGGCGAGCACGGCACTGGCAAGAGCGCGATGCTTGCGGCGAGCGGGCTCGAATTTTCGCATCAGCGTGCGCTCGCGGATGTCGACGACGATCTTACGCTGCACCGCTGGTGGCTCGCCAACGAGGCGATCCTCATCGAAGCCTCGCCGCACGGGCAGGCCGCGAAGGACGGCTGGCAAGCGTTGCTGCGCAAGCTCCGGCAAACCCGGCGGATGCGCGCCATCGATGGCGTCGTCGTAACGGTCGACGCAGGATGGTTGGAGGACAGCGCCGCTTCGGCGCGCGAGGGCCAGGCCGCATCGATACGCGAGCGCATCGATGCAATGCATCGCACATTCGGCATTCGCTTTCCTATTTATGTCGTCGTGACGCGATGCGACCGGCTACCGGGTTTCGCGCCATTTTTCGAGGCGCTGGACGAAGGTGCGCGGGCTCAGGTGTGGGGCACGACGTTCGAGCTCGATAGCGATGCGGGCTCGCCGCTCGCATCGTTCGGCAGCCGCTTCGATGCGCTCGTGCGCCGACTACAGGCGCGAGTCGTCGAATCGTTGCCGTCGTCCGGCGAACCGGGGCTCGCTGCGCCGATCTATGGATTTCCGGTGCGATTCGCGGCGCTCGGTCCATCGTTGCGCGGCTTTTTGCAGGAGGCGTTCGGTACGTCGCCGTACATGGACGACGCGATGCTGCGCGGCGTCTACTTCACGGCGGCTCCGCCGGCCGCCTGCGAGAGTCGCGGCGAGCGTAGCGGCCGGCGGCGGGGCTACTTCATCGAGCGGCTCTTGCGTGAAGTCGTGTTTCCGGAGGCAGGCCTCGCTGGCCGGCGGCTTCCGTCGACGCGCCGGCAGCGCATCGCGCGCCGAGCCGCTTGGGCCGCTATCGCCGTTGGCACGCTCGTCGTGGCTGCGTGCCTTGCGATCAGTTACGAACGCAATCTCGCCTCGATAGCGGCCCTCGAGCGCGCTGATCTGAGGTTGACTCAGTTGGCCCGCGCCGGCGTGGACTCGGACGCACCGGCTTCGATGCTGCCGGTGCTCGATGCCGCGAGGAATCTGCCGCTCGGCTATGCGCAGCGCGACGCGCGTGTGCCGCTCGCCTCCCGCTTCGGGCTGAGCCGGAGCGAGCAGCTCGGCACCGCTGCCCGGGCGCGGTACCAGGCGTTGCTGCGCGCGACGATCGAGCCGTTCGTCGCACGGCGGCTCGCTCGCGCATTGGCGGCTCCGGGGCTCGATGTAGGGGCACGCTACGCTACGCTGCGCGTTTATCTGATGCTGGGTGATCCAGCCCACTTCGATGCCACGGCAGTACGGACATGGGCTGCCGGCGACGCGTGCTCGCTGCCGCTCACCGACGCGCAGCGAGCCGATTGGCTCGAGCATGTCGACGCGCTCTTCGGGAACGGCAGCTTCAAGGCCGATGTACGGCTCGATGCGGAGCTCGTCGGGAGCGCGCGTGCCGCCATCGGTACGGTTCCGGTGGCCGAGCGCGTCTTCGACACGATACGTCCCGAGCTCGAAAAAGCGATGCGGCAGCCGCTTGCGGTCGACATGATGGGCGGCGACGACGCGGGGCTCGTCCTCATTCGCAAAAGCGGCAAGCCGCTGACCGACGGCGTGCCAGGGGCATACACGCGCCGGGGATACGCACGGTATCTGACGATGCGCGACGCGGCCCTGCAAGCGCTCGATCGCAATGCCTGGGTGATGGGCCGCAACGTGGCACCGGCGGGCGATCCCGCACGCCGCGCGATGCTGGCCGGCGACATCGACCGCTATTATTTCGACCGTTACATCGCGGCATGGGACGGCATCCTGAACGACGTCTCGCTGCGGCCGCTGCCGAAAGGAAGTGACGGCGCGTCGATCGTGAAATTCCTGGCACGGCCCGATTCGCCGCTGCGCATGTTTCTAACGACGGCGGCCGCGCAAACGACGCTGGCCGGCGATGCGGCTGGCTCCCTCGACAGCGGCAAGGGCACCGGGCATGCGACGCAATCGATATGGCGGACTCTGCTCGCGCGTGCGGGAACGATGTTCGGCTCAGGGCGTGCGAAGCATGCTAAGTCGGCGAATGGACCCGCGCCGGGGGCTTCGGGGGCGCTTGTGGCGCAGGGGCGCGCTGCGGATGGCCGCCCCGCGGATGGCCGCCCCGCGGATGGCCGCCCCGTGGACCGGCATTTCGAAGCGTTGCATCGGTTCGTGGCCTCGGGCGGTGACGGTAAGCCGTCGGCGCTCGATGAGGTGCAGCGCGAGCTTGCCGCGGCAGGCGCGTTTCTCGACGCCGCCGACGCCGCCCATGCGAATGGCCTCCCGGCGCCGCCGGGCGATGCGCTCACGGCGCTCGATCAAGCTGCGCTCGGGGTGCCCCAGCCGATGGCCGGCATGTTGCGCGGACTCTCGGCAAGCGGTACCGCGGCCACGCTTGCCGGCGAGCGGCTGCGCCTCGACGCGCTATGGCGCGCGAACGTCGTGCCCTTCGGTCACGCCGCGCTGGACGGCCGCTATCCGTTCGTGAGGACGTCGCAAGTCGACGTAACGCTCGACGATTTCACGCGCGTGTTCGGCCCCGGCGGTCTCATCGATACATTTTTCCGCAACAACATCCAACAGTACGTCGATATGTCCACGCCCCACTGGAGCTGGAAACCGTCGGCCAAGGCGCTGGGCATGTCGGCGAAGACGCTCGAGATGTTCCGCGAAGCGGCGGCGATTCGCGAAGCGTTCTTTCAGGACGGCAGCCGGACGATTCAGGTGCGCTTCGCGCTCACGCCCGAATCGATGGATCCCGCGTTGACGCGTTTCGTGCTGACGCTCGCCGGAAAAACACTCGACTATCAGCACGATCCGCGACGTGCCGTCTCGTTCGACTGGCCTGGCGCTGCGGCACCGCAGCCGGCGCGGATCGATTTCGCACCCGCGGCGGCCGACGGGCGCAGCGCGGTCGATGCGCAGGGCCAGTGGCGCCTGTTTCGCTTGCTCGACCTCGGCAAGCTGACACGCGAGCGGGCCGACAGCTTCAGTCTGAGCTTCGATTTCGGCGGCAGAAAAGTGTCGCTCGATCTCTCAGCCAGCAGCGTCGTCAACCCGTTCGCATTGGACGCGCTGAGCAAGTTCCAGCTTGTCGATACGCTCTAACCGTAGCGCGCCTGAAGCGCGTACCCCAGGGAACCGCACGGGGTCCGCGCGTTACTCAATGCGCTATGGATATCAATCATGCTCAGGGCGGGCCGCGCATGGCCTTCGCCCGCACGCTCGAATGGCTGCATCGATTCGGCGCGCGCAGCGATGCCGTCGTGGCTATCATCGTCGCGCTTGTCGTGTTCATGATGGTGCTGCCGCTGCCGACCCCGGTCATCGACGCGCTCGTCGCACTCAATATCGCGACAGCGCTATTACTCATCGCGCTCTCGCTCTATCTGCCGAATGCAGTCGCCTTCTCGAGCTTCCCGGCGGTGCTGCTGTTTACGACGCTCTTCAGGCTCGGCCTCGAGATCAGCACGAGCCGTTCGATTCTGATGCACGCCGACGCAGGGGCGATCGTCGAAACATTCGGACGGTTCGTCGCCGGCGATCACGTCGTCGTCGGTGCCATCGTGTTCTTCATCGTGGCGGTCGTGCAGTTCGTCGTCATCACCAAGGGTGCCGAGCGCGTAGCGGAGGTGGCCGCGCGTTTTTCGCTCGACTCGATGCCGGGACGGCAGATGGCCATCGATGCCGACGTACGCGCCGGCCTCGCTCGCCCCGACATGGTGGCGCACCTGCGCGCGGAGCTTGCGCGCGAAAGCCGGATGCACGGCGCCATGGACGGCGCCATGAAGTTCGTGAAGGGCGATGCCGTGGCGGGATTCGTGATCGTGATCGTCAATCTGACGGCGGGCATGGCCATCGGCGTCGTCTACAAGGACATGACGCTTGGCGAGGCGCTTCATCGCTATGCCGTGTTGACCATCGGCAACGGTCTGATGGCGCAAATCCCGGCGCTGTTGATCTCGATCGCCGCGGCTGTCCTCATCACGCGCGGCGGCGAGGCGCAGACGCCGCAGGGCACGACGCTTGGCCGCGAAGTGCTCGGCCAGATGCGGGCGGCGCCGGCGGCATGGATCGTCGCCGGCACCGTTGCCGCCGCGTTTGCCGCCGTACCCGGGATGCCGTGGATAGCGTTCGCGCTCGTCTCGGCATCGATGCTCGGCTTCGGTGCGCTCGGCCTGCGCCGCGAGTGGGCCGGCGTCGATTCCCGCCGTAAGGGCGAGCCGGAAATGCACCCGGATGCGCCGATCCCTGACGAATGCGACTTGCGGCAGATCGTGCCGATCCGGCCGATCGTCGTATTCATCTCGGAGCAAATGGCCGGCGACGAGCGGTTCGCTCAATTCGCGCGCGCCGCGCGGCGCGCGCGCAACCGGCTCGTGCTGCATCATGGCATGACCGTGCCGAACATCGATATCCAGCGTGTGCGCCGGCTCGAAGGCGATGCCTACGAAGTCGCCGTTCACGAGGTCGCTGCCGCGGATGGACGCTTTCACTACGACTGCCTGTGTGTCAGGGAAGAGGCGATATCGGACGACGCGCTTCGCGTACATGCGGTTGTGCAGCGCTACCCGCTCATTGCGAAGGCGGTGTGGATCGAACGCGAGCGTTTGACCGACGCCGGCGCGCTCGCATCGGGCATCGGTGCCGTCGACTATTTCGAGCGGCTCGTCACGCAGGTGCTGCATCGCCATGCAGAGCGCTTCGTCGGGATCCATGAAGCGCAACTCGTGTTCGGCTGGCTTCAGCGCGAAACGCCGGCTGCGGCCAAGGAGTTGGCGCAGGTGATGCCGCTACCGCGTTTCGCCGAAGTGTTGCGGTTGCTGGTCGGCGAGCGCGTATCGATTCGCAACGTACGCGCCATCGTCGAGACGCTCGTCAGTTGGGCGCCGAAGGAGAAGGACACGGCGATGCTCGCCGAGCATGTGCGCCTCGCGCTCCAGGCGCAGATATGTCAGGAGTTCGCGCGCGACGGCGTGCTTCATGCGGTCCTCGTCGATCGCGCGCTCGAAGACACGTTGCGCGGTTCGTTGCAACAGAGCGCGCAGGGATGGACGTTCGCGATCGATCCGGAGACCGCCGGGCGCATACTGAGGCGCGCGGCCGAACTGTGCCGGCCGCCGGACGAGCATGGCGCGGCACCGGTGGTGCTGACGGCACAGGACTTGCGCCGCCCGCTGCGGCTCTTGCTGCGCGACGAAGTATTCGACGCCTACGTGCTGGCCTATACGGAACTGACGCCGACGCAACGGGTGCGCGCGGTGGGGACGATCTCGCGCGATGCGGCATGATCACGTCTCAGCTCGTTCGTCGAAGAAGAGATCGTCGATTTCGATCGGTTGGGCACAGCGTGCATCGAGCGTATCGAGTTCGTCCACGAGCCGGTAGACGATCGCCACCGCGCGATAGCAATCCGCGGGAATCGTGGCTTCCACCTGGACATCGGCGTGAAGCCGCCGTGCGAGCTTGCGGAAGTGGAAAACGGGAATCTCGGTCAGCTGTGCCGCTTCGATCATCTCCTGGGCGGCTTCATCCACGCCTTTGGCAACGACGACCGGCACCGATTGCGTGTTGCCGTCGTAGTGGAGCATGACGGCAATATGCTCGGGATTCGTCACGAGCGCGCGGCCCGAACGAGGTGCACCGAGCGTCGGGCCGGCAGGGGCCAGCAAAGCCTCGATGAGCGCCGAGCGCAAGCGCGCCCGGACTTGCGGATCGCCGGCGGTCTGCTTCAGTTCCTCTTTCATGTCGCGATGTGACATGCGCAGTCCGCGCCGATGATGGCGTTTCGCTAGCCATACACTGGCGAATGCCGGAGCGGCGAACGCGGCCAGCAGCACGCGGATCAAGAAATGGGCGGTTTCGACGCCGGCTTGCAAGTTCGCTCCCAACGATTGCCGGGCGAGCAACATCGGCACGATTTGCACGCGATCGGCGAGTGCGAGCATGGCCGCGATACCGAGTGCCGCGGCGCTGATGAGCGAGATGGCCAGCCCCGTGAGATGTCGAGCGGAAACGAGTTGCCGAAAATGTGCAAGCGGATCGAGCCGTGCGAGCGACGGCGCCGACACTTTCGGCGAGAAATGCATTGACCCTGTCATCCACGCACCGCATACGGTTGCTGCGAAAGCGGTCGCGCCGATGCAAGCCAGGACTGGCACCATGAGCCGCGCGCACGCAGTCACGAGGCGCGTCGCCGAGGCCAGCGGGCGCGCGGCCGAGCTCGCCTCCAGCGCCAGGCCCGCTATTTCGAGCCAGGCTTCGCAGGCGGCGTCGAGTCCCCAAAAGAGAAGCTCCGTCGATGCGGCGAGGACGAGCAGTGCACCGAGCGGCTCGCTGCGTGCGACGTTACCCTTGGCGCGCGCATCGCGCAGCCGCTTCTCGGAAGGCGGCAGTGACTTCTCGCTCATCGCCTATCGGCGCGCATGCGGTCGAGGACGTGCATGGCGGCCTCGGCATGCGCGAAGGTGGCCTGGGCGAGGGCATCGAAGAGCGCGGGCAGACTCAGCGCGACCACGAGCACCGCGAGGACGCTTTTGAACGGCAACGCCGCGATGTATGCCGGAAACCGTGGCGCGGCTCGCGAGAGCACGGCGAAGCAGACTTCGACGAGAACGAGTGCGAGCAGATAGGGCAGCGCGAGCAGGACGGCGAGACGCATCATGGCCGTCAGCAATGGCTCGATCGCGGTCCAGGTGCCGCTGTTTAGCGCAGGCAGCCAGGCGAGCGGCGGCCAGACGGCGAAGCTTGCATAGACCACGGCGACGAGTGCATGAAGCGCGCCGGCATGGATCAGATAGACACATGAGGCGTGCTTGAACAAGGCGCCGAAGACCGAGGCGTCCGGCGATGCGGCTGGGTCGAGCGCCTGTGGGTTCGCGCCGCGTTGATAGTCTAGACAGGTCCCCGCCGACTCGGCGGCCCACAATGGAACGGCGAGGACAGTCGCGAGTAGCAGGCCGATAGCGCACTCCTTCGCTGCCAGGCCCAGTGCGAGACCGGGGCTTGGCGCGCGCGCCGCGATGGCTGGCAGCAGACCCGGTACGGCGGGCAGCGCGAGCGCCAGTGCAACGGCGGTGCGTGCGATGCGCGACAGCGCGTGCGGAGCGAAGATCGGCACGAGGATCAGTGCGGGGATCCAGCGGAGCGCGCCGAGACTGAGGGCAAGAAAGAGGGGCAGCAGCGGGCCGAGCGGGTTCGTGAGCGGATCGGGCATGGACGTTCATCCGCGCGGCAGCGCGGCGAGCGCGAATGCTTGTTCGACGAGGCGGACGAGTTCAGTACCGAATGAGTGGGCGCTCGCGGCGAGCGTCGCGCAGACGACTACGAGCTTGACGGCGTACGGTAGCGTCTGATCCTGGATCTGGAAGGCGGATAACACGAGCGACATCGTCACACCGGCACAGGCGGCAACGAGGGCGACGATCAGCGACATCTTGAACGTGAGGATCAGCGCGTGCTGCATGAAGGCGAGGGAATCGGGCATCGGCTTCAGCTTCGATAGGAAACGACGAGCGCTTCGATAAGACGACCCCATCCGTTCGCGACCACGAAAAGCAGCAACTTGAGCGGCAGCGAAACCATCGTGGGCGGCACCATTTGCATTCCGAGCGCGAGCAGGATATTGGAGACGAGTAAATCGATGACGACGAATGGAACGAAAAGAATCAACCCGATTTCGAATGCGGCCTGCAGTTCCGAGACGACGAATGCGGGGACGACGATGCTCCAGTCATTCGCGGCGGCCGCTCGGGTCCTGTCGGGCGAACCGTGGAGCGCCAGTTCGACGAACCGCTCGCGCTCTTCCAGTCTGCTGTTACGCAGCATGAACTGACGTAGCGGTTCGGCGATCGCCTGGGCCCGCGCGATCTGCTCGCGTCCCGAAACGGCGCCGGCCGTTGCCAATGAGGCGCTCCGTTGCGCTTCGTCCAGGCACGCGCTCAGCGTCGGCGCCATCACGAAAAGCGTGGCGGCCAGCGCCACGGCGTTGAGCGCGAGCGCGGGCGGCGCTTGCTGCACGCCGATTGCGTTGCGCACCAGGACGAGGACGACCGATATCTTCAGATAGGAAGTCATCGTGATCGCGGCAAGCGGAAGCAACGAAAGCGTGCCGAGCAAGACGAGCAGTGCGAGCGGATGCTGATCGGGCGTCATGGCGAAGCGCCGGTCCCGGACTCGCTGCGCCACTGCGTGATCTCGACGGCCAACCGGCCGTCGAGATCGACGAGTTCGCCATAGCCGACGGGCACACCGTTGGCTTCGATGCGCACCGTCGGCGGCATGCCCTCGGCGAGCCGAAGCAGCGTGCCTCGGCCGGCCGCGGCGAGCGCGCCCAGCGGGAGTTCGAGGGTGCCGATGACGAACGACAATTGCACGGGCAGGCGCGCCGGGTCGACCGGGTTCGGGGTATCGGGCGGCAGGCCGGTGGCTGACGGCCGAGGGCAGGAGGTATCGTCGTGCATCGGATGAAGGACTTCGAAGCTGGAATCGGCGTCGCGCCAGCGGATTTGCCAGGCGAGGCCGGCGAAAACGACACGTCCGACGCCGGCCGTGTCGAACGCGGGAGAGGGCAGGCGGAGGATGTCCCCACTCACGAGCGATCGGATGTCGGCGGACGGCATCGCGAGCGTTCCGGCGATCACGCGTGCGCGACCGGGCAAGCGCTCGAGCCACGGGGCGATGGGCGGGGACGGGAACTGCCAGGGGACGTGCTCGATCATCTCGTTGAGCGCATCGGCATTGAGGCGCACGAGCATCGCAACGCGCAGGTGCGGCACCGTGCAACTAAGGCTGACGATCAGGATTTTGTCGCTGCCTGCGCACGAGCTTTGCGAAGGGGACGCGCACGCCTCGTAGCGGGGATCGCCGAGCGCAGCGCCGAGCGGTGCGGGCAATGCCGCCAGCGCGTAGTGCACGAAGGCCTCCCGCGCCGCGCGGTGCTCGGCCAGACCCGGATCGATGCCTGTCAGCGCGAGCAGCCATGCTTCGCAATCGTGCCAACTCATGCAGCCGAATCGGGTCGAGATGGCGAGCCCGGAGCCTTCGACGAGAGCGGTGGGCGCCGCGCGACGAAGCTCGAGCGTGGCGGTACTGGCGTCGCCCAGCGAGACACGCAGGCTCGGTACGCGGGCGAGCCGGCTTTGGGCGACGTGGGCGGCGTCAGCTCGGCGCAGCACTATCGCGCGGGGCGAATGCGTCATCCTTGCACTCGCATTGGCGGTGTGGACGATACGGTCAGCGACGACAGGTCCACGGGATCCTCGATGCCCGCCCGAGCCGACAGTCGCTCGGCCAGCCGATATTTTTCCCGCTGGCGCCAACACTTGCGCTGAGTGTCCAGGGCTGCGGCCAGCGCCGCGCGTGCGACCTCGAATCGCTCGTTCGCCGTGTCGACGGCGGAGCCTGCGTTGGAACGGCGCGCCATGAGATGCGTATAGGCGTGCTCGTGGCCCGCGAAATCGTTGCGGTTCAGGAAGTCGGTATGGGAAGCGCCTTGCGCAATGCGGCGCCGAAGCGCTTCGCGTGTGCGAACGATTTCGAGGTCGAGGCTGGCCAGCACGCGGCGCGCGCATTCGAGTTCGTGAGATGCCGCGCTCGCATCGCGCCTGGCATCGGCGACGAGCTCGCCGGCCCGTGCGAGGCGGGCCTCCGCCCTCCTGCCCAACAGGCGCAGGACGCGCGGATCAATGAGCGACGGCAGCATGCAGTTGCTCGAGCGTATCTCGCCATTGGCACGGCGTACGCGTGTCTTGACGCAGGAATGCGAGAAGGCGCGGATGACGCGCGACGGCGTCGTCGTTTTCGGCGTCGCGCCCTGCTTGATACTCGCCGAGCGTCAGCAGTAGCTGAAGATCGCGATATCGCGACAAAAGGCAGCGCAATCGAGCCGCGTCGTTTCGATGCGATTCGGCGACGATCGCGTCCATCGCTCGGCTTGTACTCGCGAGTATGTCGATCGCGGGAAAATGCCCGCGCTGGGCCAGTTCCGTCGACAGCACGATGTGCCCGTCGAGCAGCGAGCGCGCTTCCTCGGCGATCGGATCGAGCGTCGACGTTTCGGTCAATACCGTATAGACGGCAGTGATCGAGCCCCGCGGCAACGGCCCGGCTCGCTCGGTGAGACGCGGCAGCATCGCGTAGACCGAGGGGGGCAACCCGGCGTGCCCTGTCGGCTCCCCGGCCGCGATGCCGATCTCCCGTTGAGCCCGAGCGACACGCGTGAGCGAATCGACGAGCAGCAACACATGAGCGCCGTTCGCGCTGAGCCCCTCCGCGATCGCCGTGGCCGTGAAAGCGGCGCGCACGCGCTCCATGGCCGGGCGCTCGGAGGTGGCGCAGACGACGACGGTTCGCGCGGACACAGCGGAATCGAGTTCCCGCTCGAGGAATTCATTGAGTTCGCGGCCGCGTTCGCCGACGAGCCCGAGGACGACCGCGTCGGCGTCAATGCCGCGTGCGAGCGCACCGATCAACGTCGTCTTGCCGCAACCCGGTCCCGCGAAAAGGCCGATGCGTTGACCGCGGCCCAACGTCAACACCCCATCGAGCGCGCGAATGCCCGTCGTCAGCGCATCGACGATGCGCGGCCGTGCGAGTGGCGTAGGCGGGGCGGCCAGCACGGGCCGGCGTACGCATTCACGCGGCGCGTGCCGGCCCGATGGGACGACGGGGGGCGAGGCATCGAGCGGTCGCCCGAGGCCATCGAGCAGCCGACCCAGCAAATGTGTTCCCGCTTCGACGTCGTGCGGGCGTCCCAGCGATCGCAGCGACATGCCCGTTGCCAGGCCCTGCGTTGGCGCAAGCGGAGCGAGCAGCGTACGTGAATCGTTGAAACCGATGACTTCGGCGAGCATCGGATGGCCATGCGCGTCGATGCAATCGAGCTCGCACAAGTGCCCGACTTCGGCGCGAGGCAACCGCGCGGCGATGAGCGTGGCGCTGACTTCGACGACACGACCCAATGCATGCGCAGTGGCCCGGCTGGCGCAGCGCTCGTTCACCCGGGCTTGCCACGCCGCGAGGCGGGCGTCGAGCGCGGCGGCATCGGCCGTATCGCACGCATCGGACGACGGGCGCGCGATCGTCACCATGCGAGCTCCGCGACGCCCGCACCCGAGAACACGATCTTGTGCGGCTCGATTCGTTGGAGCGTGTAGTCGCGCCATCGATAGCCGGGCGCCAGGACTTGTCCTTCACGAGTGACGACGAAGCCGTGGCGGCCGTGGCGTACGCTCGCGACGTCGAGCGGGGCGCGTGCGACGGCCCGGGGCGGCGGATAGACCGATGCCTCGACAGGCCGGACCGTTTGCGATGCCGCGGGTGCATTGCCTGCCGCGTCGATGGGGGGTGCGTTTCGCGTGGACCCGAGCCATAGCAACGCCGCGCCGAGCAGCATCGCGGCGCACGCCGCAACGCAGGCGAGCTCGGTGATCGACGTACGCAGTGCTGCCCGCCATCCGCCGCTGGCTGCCGCGCTCGACGATGCGGGGCCCGCATCCCACGGCGCCAGTTCGTCGGCGATTCCCGCGCACGCGGGGCCGATCGCCAGACGTGTCCCGGCGCCCACGAGGATCGGACAGGCTGCCTTGCCTGTGCCGCCAGCGCGAAACGACCATACATCGTCGACTCCGCGCGAGAATGTCCCGGCGTGCGCCGGCATACCGGGATCGCACAGCACGAGATCGTTGTCGGGACCGCTGCCGAGGCGAATCGTGTCGCCATCGAGCGGAAATGCGGCGCCGCGATGCAAGCCGCTCAAGATACGAATTTCGAGCATGGTAAGGGATGGCCGCGTTAGGGTAAGAGCGCGTGCGCGCTAAGAAGCACTGCACGTTGACGCGTGCGCGATGTGGCGACCGGGTAGACGGCAACGAGCCGCGGCGGCGCACCGGATTCGAGCACCACCGCCGTCGTCAGTTCGGTGCTGCTCGTGCTGGCCCATTCCTGCCCGGGCAACCCGGTTGGCTGCCGCATAGCGAGCCCGATCTCGACGGCGATCGCCGCCGGGCCGCTCGGCGGCGCCGGCAGGACGCGCGCAACGAGATCGAGTGCGTCGCCATGCGACGCTGACCGACCGTTCGCGTGGTCGGCGCTCGGCGCCGACGACGGGGCGGGCGCACTCGGCTCTTCCGCGCCGACCGCCAGGCCCAGGTGCCGGTTCGCGAAGCCGACGATGCGTTGCCGGTTGAGCACGCGCGCGCGGTGCTCGGCGAGTGCATTCAGCCATCGTGCATCGCTTTGGGCATCGGCACCGGCAGCGCTGGCGCCCGGCACCGCGACGCCGGGGCCGTGGCCGTGGCCCGACGCGTGTTCCGAGGCGGGCGGCATGAGCGCCGCATCCTCTGTCTCGAGAACGAGCACTTCGATCGATACCATTGGCTGTGGCCGATCGAGCGCTTCGACGAGCTGCGCCACGCGTGTGCGCAGCGCAACGTCGGCCCACACGAGCACCGTGTTCGTTCGCTCGTCGGCGGCAACGACGACATCCGTGTGGCGTGAGCTCCGCGGCAGCGGCGCGCTCGATTGCGTATCGGGCAGCATAGGCATGACGGGTGCAGTGCCGGTCCGGCCGGGAAAGATCGCATCGACGAGCGGCAATGGGGTGGGTGCGGCGAGCCCGGGCAAATCGGGTATCGAAGCCTGATGTGGCAAGAAATCGTGCCTTGGCAGGTGCGTGTCTTCGCCGGTCAGCAACTGGCGAAGAATCGATGCGACGCCGGGCCGCGACGCCTTGCCGCGCTCGGGCGCGGGTCCATCGGCCGCCTGCGCATGGCGCAGCACGAACACCATCGGCTGAGGCTCGGCGGCTGCGCTTGTGGTCGGACGGTGCGCGAGGAACTGGCGCAGCAGCAATCGATACTCGCCCGGCCCGCCGACGAGCACGGCATCCTGGCCGGGCAGTGCGCCCCAGCCGAAGCGCGGCTCATAGAGCCCGACGGCTGCCAGCGCCGCGCGCGCTGCCTCGGGGTCGAGGCCGCCGAGCGCCATGCGTTCGACGCGCGAAGCGGTGCGGGCGCTCACGTACAGTGTGCGGTTCGCGACGAACCAATCGAAATGATGAGTGCGGGCGAGCTGCTCCAGAAAGTCGCGGCCGGTTTCTGCCCGAAGCCATCCGGCGAGGCGCGCCGTGCGCCAGCTACCGTTATTGCGCCCGCGCTCGGCGGCGACGCGAAGGCGCAGTCCGTGATCCTTGGCGAAGCGATCGAGCGCGTCGAGCGGCGTCGATTGCGCCGCTTGAAACGCATAGGGCGCATCGAGCCCGTCATGCGGTGATTCGCCCGCGCGTGCGCCGGCGGCGCCGAGAACGATCGCACCGATGAGTGCGAGCGCGCATCGGCGCAGCCATTCAACGGATTTCATTGAGCACTGCGCGCGCCAGTACGAACTTCGTCTGTAGATCGGTCGTTGCGCTCCAGTTTGCGAGCGACACGCCGCGCAGCGCATCGACGTAGCGCTGCCACTGCTCCGGAGCGCCCGGCGAAAGCGTATCGCGGACCTCATCGGCGTGCTCGATCGCGCGCGCGAGTTGGAGTTCGGTGGGGCTCAGTGTGGGTGTCATGGATCGTCCGTCGAGCGTGGTCTGGGAGAAGGGGCGGTTCATGCGCAATGCCGCTCGAGTTTCGCGCGCAGCCGGGCGAGCCGCGAGCGCACGGTGCCGACGGGGATGCCGAGCCGTTGCGCGACCTGCACGTAGCTGACGTCGTCGATAAACAGTAGCTCGATCATGCGTTGCTGATCGGGCGGGAGCGACTGCGCGAATTCGATGAATTGCGTAAAGCGCTGGTTGATCGACATGCGGCGCTCGGGAGCGAGCGTGTCGACGAGTTCTTCTTCGTGGTCGTCGATGCTTTCGACGATGAACCGGTAGTCCGCGGTGCGATTGACGTAATTGCGCACGATGTTGAGCGCGATGGCGGTGAGCCATGTTTTCGGATGTGCCGTGCCGCGATAGGACGACCGGTTTTCCCATGCGCCGAGATAGGTGGACTGGAGGATGTCTTCCGCATCTTCGGCGCTGCGCACCCGACGCAGGATGAAGCGTTGAATGGCAAGCGCGTGCGAGCGGTACCAGTCGTCGAATACGACGGACACGTCAGCGTCGGCAAGGGGCGCCGGCAGGTCCGAAGGCCTCGAAATCATGAGCGTCGAATGTTTTGCGGTTTGGAATAGCCGCGATCGTCGCCCCAGGCCGCGGCTGCAGTCGATTTTGATATAAAAATCGGACGATGTTACGCACCGTGCCGAACCGATCGCATCGATGCGCATCGACCGGTTTCGTTCGGGGCGCCCCCGCTCGTCGCGGCATCGCCGCACCGGCTCGTCACTGGATGGAACCGGTGCGCGTGCGTTGTTACTAAGGTGTCGATTTCTTCCCGGTACTGCGTCGATCCCGGGAAGCGTAAAGACGTTTCACCGACACCCGGGAGAGTTAGCCATGACCTTCGCAGCCGTGATTCCCGCACTCAGCGCGCTGAGCACATTGGCCAGTGCCGCCTCGTCGGCGGTTTCGGCCGACGGAACCGAAAACCTCGATCAGATGGGCAGTGTTTTCAAACGTCAGCAGAGCATGCAATTGAGGACGATCGAATTACAGACCGAGGCCAATATCCAGAAGATGATGGCCGATACGGCCAACAGCATCGCGAGCGGTCAGATCGACTCCGCGACCAAGATGCAAAATGCCGCGCACAAAGCAGCGCAAGGCATTCATTTTTAATCGCGTGGCCCGCCGCCCTATCGCGCGGTGGCCGAATCACTTCGAGGAACGATATGTCGATGGATGTTCAAGCTGCGGCGATGGACCGGATGGCACAGCACGTACGTGCGACCGAGACGGTGTCTCACGCCGCGCTCGCGTTTGCGGAGCAAAAGCACCGGGTCGATGCGCAAGCCGGTCTCGATGCATCGCACTCGCGCATGTTGACTGAGCTCATCAACTCGCTTCGCCAACTGACGCAGCAAATCAAGGCTTGATGCCGGCCGGGAGCGAGACCATGGACGCGTTGCACCGTTCCGATTTTCGGGCGTTTCCTGCCGTCGGCGTCGTGCCGGCAGCCGATGCTCCCGCCCTCGCCCGCGAGGGCGCCGAGTTCGCGCAGGCGCTGGCCGAGGCACCGCTGGCCGGCCCATCGCTGCGCACACTTCGCGCACCGGCCCATTCCTCGGCGCTCGATCGTCTCGAGGGGCACCTCGAGCATATCGCCCGCACCCGGATCGAAGTTCGCCAGTTGCCCGAGCGCATCGCCAAGGCTCATGCAAACGGCGCGGGCACGGCCCATATCGCGATTGCGATGCATCGTCAGGCAAGGCTCATGGCAGCGTATCAACTCGATGTGTTGTGGACCGCGAAGCTCGTCGGCACTGCGACAGCTTCGCTGAAACAACTGATTGCCGCGTCATGACGCATGGCGCCGCATCGTCACGTCGTTGGCGCGTTGGCAGCTGGGTCGCAGCGGGACTCGCGTTGGCGCTGGCCGGCTGCGATGCGCGAGTCGAACTGTTTCGCTCATCCGATGTCCAGGCCGCCAACGAAATCCAGGCTGCGTTGCGTCACCGTGGGATCGGTGTCGAGCGAGCGCGGGACAAGGAGGACGTCGTGCTGTCCGTCACCGACGCCGAGTTCTACGGTGCGGCCGGCGCGCTGCGCGACGCGGGGTTGCCGCGGCAGCCTCGTCGCGGGTTGGCCGATGCATTCACCGGCAAAGGACTGTTGCCGAGCCCGCTCGAAGAGCGGAGCCGTTATGTCCATGCGCTCGAAACAGCGCTGGAAAGCGTCATTCTCGACATCGACGGTGTGGTGTCGGTGCGTGTTCGCGTCGTACCGCCCGAGCGGCCCTCGCCCGGTGCGCCCCTGGTGCCGGCCTCCGCGTCGCTGCTCGTCAAGCATCGGCCCGATGTCGATCTGACGGGCCTTCTGCCGGGGCTTGTACGGCTCGTCAAGAACGGCGTGCCGGGGCTGGCCGGCGAGGACGATCGACATGTCGCCGTGATGCTGGTCAAGGAGCGCGAGCCCGCTGCCGCGGCGGTGCGAGCCGGCCCCGAAGCCGTCGTGC
This sequence comes from Paraburkholderia sp. NMBU_R16, assembly GCF_013282575.1. Lineage (GTDB taxonomy): Bacteria > Pseudomonadota > Gammaproteobacteria > Burkholderiales > Burkholderiaceae > Trinickia. The sequence continues at coordinate 131,259 of NZ_JAAAYE010000001.1, read as the reverse complement.
GTCAGTCCTATGCGGCATGGGCGGCGGCAGCGGCACTCGGCACGGCGGGTACAGCGATGTTGGGATGGCGTCTGCGCCGTCGGGTGATGCGCTTGCGCGCAGCGAAGCGATGAGCGGAACGCTCGATGACGGTTGGCCGGCGTTCTGGTGCTCGCCATGGCGCTGGGCCCATGCCGATTGGCATCGGCGATACGGCGCATCGACGGCGGTGCCTCCTGCCGGCGTAGCGGGCCAACGATTGCTGTTTCGCGGCTGGATCGGTGCGTTCGCGCTTGGACGGTGCTGGTCACCGCCGGCCGATATGCGATGGTTCGAGGCGCTCGCCGCGCCGCGGCCCATGATGCTCGATGCAGCGGCGATCTTCGGATGGATCGCACTCGTAAGAGCGGGAGCCGTCCAGGAAGCGGGCAGGGCGGCGCAGCCGCAGTTATCGATCGCGCTTCGCTATCGTGAAGTCAGTTGCCTCGATGCGCGTCTTGTACCATCCGGCGCGCAATGGGATGCGACGGTTTGCGGCCTGAGCCTGTTGTCTGGAATGGCCGAGGCCGGCTGGCCTGACGTGGCAGCCCGCGTCGCGATGATGCGAGCACCGCAACGGTTGGCGACCGACGCATGGCTCGTCATCGAGCGGATCGATGTGACTCGGTGCGTGACGCTTTGGCTTGCCGTGCTGCGACGGCTACGCGCGCTCGATACGAACACCGGTCCATGAGTTTTGTCTCCCGCCGCATCGCGACACCGCCGGAGTGTCCCGTTCCGATCACGCGGACCGTGCTTCGGCGCGCAGATCGAGATGCGCTCGACGTAGCGACCGACTATGCGGAAGCCATACGCCGCGAAGCCGATGCACTCGTTGCGCGGGCGCGCGACGAAGCCGCCGTGCTGCAGGAGCAAACCTCGCTCGAATGCGCGCGGCGTCGTCGCAGCGCCGATGCCGCGTTGCTCGAGCGTGCCATCGAGTTGGAGGCCGCCTACAGAACGTGCCGCGATGCCTTGGTGGCGCGGCTCGAAACGACGCTCGATGCGGCGCTGGCCGTGGCGATAAAACGTCTGGCCGCAACTTTGCCGCCTACGCAGCGTGTGAAGATCTGCGCACAAGCTCTGCGCGAATGCGCTGGCACAGAGGCGGCCGGTTGTCTGTTCGTCAGTCCGGACGATGCAATGGCGCTGGGGGACGATGCCGCGAGCATCGGGCTGCCCTGGGCGGTGAAGGCGGACGTCTCGCTAGCTCAGGGTCATTGCCGCCTCGAGGTCGGAGGCGGAGCGTGGGAAATCGAATGGGACTCGATCATCGAACGATTTCTCGATCGCGGTCGATGAGCAAGTTGGGCCGCTTCTTCCCATATGTTGGTATTTCACCTGGGTTGCGACGATATCGAGATGTAATTGGCTGCGTTTGGGATTTCCATTTACAAGATTTTTCGTATTATCGGTTCGACTGATGCCCTTTAGTATTTTTGATTTTCGCAAGCAAAACCGGGTTCGAGTCGCCCTCCTGCGCAATGCGCATATCGGCGTGCCGCGCCAATCGGCGACTTGCGTCGGGTCGGAGCTCAACCATGAACAAATCATTCCGCATCATTCTCGCCGACGATCATGCGATCGTCCGCTATGGCATTCGTCTCGCTATCGAGGCGAGCGGTGTCGCGGAAATCGTTGCGGAAGCGTCCAGCTCGGACGAACTGATCGCGGTGGTTCAAAGCGAGCCGTGCGACGCGATCGTCACCGACTATTCGATGCCTGGCGAGATCACCCAGGATGGCATGGCGTTAATCGATCGTTTGATGCGGCTTTGCCCAAATGCGCCCATTGTCGTCGTCACTGCTTTGCGCAATGCCGCCATTCTCAACAAGCTGATAGCCAAGGGCGTCAAGGCCATCGTCGAAAAAGCCGGCGGTGTCACGGAACTGCATTACGCATTGCTTGCCGTGTCGCAGAGTCGCTCTTATCTGAGTCCCGGGCTCCAGTCACTGCTCGCGGGTGCGAGCATCGTCGGTACCCGCGTCGGTCACGAGGCGAAGCTGACGACAGCGGAACTCGAGGTGATCCGGCTTTTCGTCCAAGGTCAGAGTCCGACCGAAATCGCCCAGCGGCTGAATCGGAGCGTAAAGACGATCAGCCGTCACAAGATGAGTGCGCAACGCAAACTGGGTGCGCACAATAGTCAGCAACTGCTCGAGTATTGCCGCAAGAACAACGTGTTTCTGACATGAACGCGCAAGCCGGTTCGTGCAGGCGATTCGTAGGCGCTTGCGTCGGGCGCATCGTCGGGCTGGCTTGCATCGTCGTTGCGCTGTCGATCGCCGGCTGCCATACGCACGGACAGGACGAGCAGCCGCCCCACATTGGCTGGGACCTGCGCATTGCGCTGTCGCCGCAGGAGCGAGCCTATCTCGAATCGTTGCCGCCGTTGCGGATCGGCACCGATCCCCACTGGGCGCCGATCGCATTCCTCGACCCATCGGGTCGCGTCGGCGGCATCTCGGCGGATTATCTCGACTTCGTTCGCCAGACGCTCGGCTTACGGCTTCACGTCGTCCCAGCGGGGTCATGGGCGAAGACGGTGCAGCTTGCGAATGAAGGCGGACTCGACCTTGTCGTCGCGACGTCGCAATCCGATGGCCTGAACAGCACGTTCAAATACACGACTCCCTATGGTCGCTACCCGCTCGTCATCGTGACGCGCGAAACGGCACCCTTCATCGCGGGCGCCGGCGACATTTCGGGTGCGGAGGTCGCGATCGTAAAAGACTCCGACGCGCTCACGGCGGAACTGCCCGGCATGCACGACACGCATAAGATCATCGTCGGCTCGGCCGAGGAGGGGCTCGATGCCGTCGCGCAAGGCAAGGCCTACGCTTACATCGGCAACCTGGGGGTCATCGACCGCCTCGTTCGCGAAAAATACGAGGGCATCCTGCGCATCGCCGCGCCGGCAGGCTATGTCGAGGAGTTGTCGTTCGGCGTCGGGCCGCAATATGCCCCACTCGTCCCGCTCATCAACCGGGCGCTCGCCGCGATTCCCGAAAGCGAGCGCGAGCATATCCAGAACAGCTGGCTATCGGCGCGCTTCACGTTCGGTGTACCTGCCCGGACGCTGTGGATCGTCCTGACGCCGATCGCCGTATTGACGGCGCTTTTCCTCGCGGTCTTGTGCGTCTACATGCTTCGGCTTCGTAAAGAGGTACGGCAGCGGCGCTCGACCGAACGGCAACTCGTGGAACTCACTCAGTCGTTGCCCGCGATCGTGTTTCAGCTGCGGTTCGTGCGGACCAAGCATGCCGCTGCCGTCCCGTTCACGCTCGTCTTCGTGAATCGCCGCGCCTACGATTGGCTCAACCCGCGAGCCGCCAAGGCGGACGAACTCTTCAAGCGCTTTTTGGTTGCGCTCGACGCGCAGGCGCGATTCCGGCTGGTGCACCGTTTCCTGCATTCGACTCGCTCGCTGGAAACGGTGCGCGCCGAGCTCGCTCTGTCGCTTAACGCACCCCGCCCGACCTGGGTCGAACTCGAAGCGGCACCCCAGTTTCACGCGCGCGGGGAAATCGTCTGGAGCGGGTACGTTCGCGACATCACCGAAACCAAGGAAACGCAGACCGCACTGATCGATGCGAAGCACGATGCAGAGGAGGCGTCCCGGGCACGCGATGTCTTCCTTGCCACGGTGAGCCATGAGATCCGCACGCCGATGAGCGGTGTCGTCGGCATTTTGCAGTTGCTCGATCACGGCAGGCTACCGCCCGACGACCAGCATCTCGTCGACATGGCGCGCAACGCGGCTGAAATTCTGTTGCGCATCCTCAACGACGTCCTCGACTTCGCGAAGAGCGAGAACGGTGAACTGACACTCGAATGTCAGCCGTTCTCGCTGGCCGACGTGGCGCAACGGACAGCCGGTATCGCGGCGCCGGAGATCGAACGCAAAGGGTTGCGTTTCGCGGTCGACGTCGCCCGGGACCTTGCGCCGCGATATCTCGGCGACGCACAGCGCCTCGGACAGGTACTGCTGAATCTGCTCGGTAATGCGTCGAAGTTCACCGACTATGGCTTCGTTTCGTTGTCCGTCAAGCTGCGTCTGCGCGAAAACGGAATCGAGCATGTCGTCATCGAAGTGGCCGATACGGGCATCGGTATCGCGCAGGAGGACCAAGCGCGCCTTTTCGCGCCGTTCGTGCAGGCCCGCTCGTTGAGCGCGAGCCGTCCGCCCGGCACCGGACTCGGGCTCGTGATCTGCAAGCGGTTGATCGAATCGATGGGCGGCACCATAGCGCTGACCAGCGAACTTGGCCGCGGCACGACGATCGCCATCGATTTGCCGCTGCGGATCGATCCGGCGATACGCGCGCCGTGCCACCATACCGCGTCGCCTCGTACGACGTCCGATCCGGCTGCGGCAGCGACGGGGCCGTTGCAAATATTGGTCGTCGAGGATCAGGAGATCAACCGGGAAGTACTCAAGCGGCAGATCCTGACGCTGCGCATCGCCGAGTGCCACACGGCAGTCGACGGCGCGCAGGCGCTGAAGTTGGTCGAACGCCAGGCTTACGCGATGGTGATCACGGATTGCATGATGCCGGGAATGGACGGTGTCACGTTGATCCGGCACATTCGCGAGCTCGAGCGCAAGCTGGGCCGGCGCCGCATGCCGCTGATCGCTTTGACGGCGAATGCCATGCCGCAGCAGCGCGAGGCTTGCTTCGCCGCGGGTGCCGACGACGTCTTCGTAAAGCCGGTCGGCATCGACGCGTTGCGCACGCTGTTCCAACAGCACGGCATCGTGGCGCCCCCCATCGTCGAATTGGAGAAAGCGGGCATTCCCTCCGAGCGGCATACGGATCTGTGGGAAAAGCTGCAGCGCACGCTCGTCAGCGAGCTTTCGACGTTGTTGGGACTATCGCTGGAGCAAGATACCGTGCGCGCGAAGGAGATCGTGCATCGCATCGTCGGTACCGCCTCGTGGTTTCATCTGCAAGCCGTCGCTCAGGCGGCAACGCGCCTCGAAGCTTGCCTGGAAAACCGCGAGCCGCCTCATGGGGCGCTCTTCGAGCTGCAGACCGCGATCTCCCGTGCGACCGGGGAAGTGTCGGACAGCGCGGCCGGCACGCCGTCCTGAGCGAGTGTGCCGGCAGCACGGGTTATCGGGATCATCGATCGCCGGCGAGGTCGAGCGCGTTCGTCAAATCGCCCATCGGCATATTGCCGTGCGCGACGAGCGCTTCATTGCGGGTCTTCAGGCCGGGCAGCTCTTTGAGCGCGAAGCGGCGCGTGATGAAGCGCAGGATCGAGGTCGTATCGTATTGCGTGTGATCGACGTAGTGCTTTTTCGCGAACGGCGAAACGATGATCGCGGGAATCCGGGTCGCGGGGCCGAAGCGGTCGCCTTTCGGCGGGGCCGCGTGATCCCAGAAGCCGCCGTTCTCGTCATACGTCACGATCACGACCATGTGCTGCCACTGCGGACTCTTTTGCAGATGCGCGATGACATCGGCAATATGACGATCGCCCGATTCGACGTCCGCATAGCCGGGGTGCTCGTTGAGGTTGCCTTGCGGCTTGTAGAACGCCACTTGCGGCAAGCTGCCGTTGTCGATCGCCTGGATGAACTTGCTTCCATTGACGCCACCGTCGAGCAGATGTCGCGCGCGATTTTCCGTGCCGGGCGCCATATCGGCAAAATAGTTGAACGGTTGATGATGCGGCTGAAAGTTGGGGGCCGACCGGTCCGGGCCGTAAATGACGTCGCGCCGATTCGTCGCTTCGAGCGCGGCATTCCAGGCACCGCCGTACCACGCCCAGGATACGCCCGCGTCGTTGAGTGCATCGCCGATATGACGTTGCGTTTGCGGCGGCAGCGTCGTCGGGTTGGCTGGATCGGCGAAGCGCGGATCGCCGCCGGCCGCCGCTGCATTGCCGCTCGGCTGGTAGGGCGGCTGCATCGTGTTCACGGCGTAGAAGTCCGGCGTCAGGTTGCTCGAGTTGACGAACTTCGGAGGCCCGGCCAGCGCCGAGCTGGGCGAGTTGGCGGCCACCTTGAGTGTGACGCCGTTGGGCTCGACCGCCGAAATGAGGCGCGCCGCCGGACTCTTGTCGGCGTTCGGGTACACCGGCGTGCAAGCACAGGCGAGCCATTGGTGATTCAGGAATGAGCCGCCGAATGCGCTCATGAAGAAATGATCGGCGAGCGTGTATTGCCGGGCAATCTTCCAGAGCGGCAGTGTGGAGGTATCGGCCGCGTAGTGGCCCATCGTGAGGCCGCCGGAATCGGCCCAGGCGGCAAACATGTCGTTCTTGCCGCCGTCGATCTGCATCTGGTTTTCATAGAAACGATGCCAGAGATCGCGCGTGGCGACTTGGCGCGACGTGTTGAAGCCGCTCGGGTCGTCGATGGCGAACGGCGAGTTCGGCAGGTCGCGCGTTGCCGCTTGCGTCACCGCCGGTGTGACACCGCGTTGGGTGAGGCCGTTCCAGATGGGCGGCAAGGTCGGTAACGGCTTGCCGTCGCGATCGAGCTGGCGGGCGCTGGCGGCCGAGATGTTTTGCAGACCGTCGGCGCCCGGGAAGCTGCCGTAAAGGTTGTCGAAGCTGCGGTTTTCCGCATAGATGACGACGACATTGCGCACGCTCGACAAGTCTTGCCGGCCGCTCAGCGTGCCATTGGCGCAACCGCCCAATGCAACGACGGCCGCAATGATAGGCACAGCAAGGCGTTTTCTCGTATTCTTGCGCATCGCTTATTCTCCGTTGGGTCGAGCGTTTCGTGCCGTGTGGCATCTATCGGTGCGCCGGTGCAGCTCGCGCGGGTCGCGGCAGTTTATCGCGATAACGTGTCTTTTTCCCGACGTCGAAACGGGGAGGTTGGACGTGGAGCTCAACGCACGCGCGTGCGCGAGCGCGGTGACGCGTGTGGCCGGCGAACGCGTGTCCGGCATGGAGCGGCGCCTGCGGAGCGCCGTGGCCATTGCAAGCGCGGTTTGCGCGATCGCGTCGCTTGCCGCCTGTACGCGCCCCGCGCAGGCGCCGCGGCCGGGCGAAGCGGCTGAACTCGGCATCGGCATCGGAAGCGGTGCGACGCGTGCGAACGTGTATGCGTCGGTTCGCATGAAGACGGCACTGGGCGAGAAGCTTTTTTTCGACCCGTCGCTATCGGGCTCGGGCAAGCTCGCCTGCGCGTCGTGCCATAGCCCCGCGCACGCGTTCGGGCCGCCCAATGCTTTATCTGTTCAACTCGGCGGGACGGATCTGCGCCAACCCGGCTATCGCGCGGTGCCGACATTGATGTACTCGCAATGGGTACCCGCTTTCAGCGAGCACTATCACGACTCCGATGACGAAGGCGACGAAAGCGTCGACGCGGGCCCGACGGGCGGTTTGACATGGGATGGCCGTGTCGACACCCATCGCGCGCAGGCTGCCGTTCCGCTGCTATCGCCATTCGAGATGGGCAGCGCGCCGGCACATGTCGCCGCGGCCGTGCGTGCGGCACCTTACGCCCGGACATTTCGCGCGGCATTCGGCGCGCACGTGCTCGACGACGATCAGGCTACGTTCGATGCGGTGTTGGACGCGCTCGCCGTATTCGAGGAAAAGCCGTCGGTGTTCTCTCCCTACACGAGCAAGTACGACGCCTATCTTGCCGGCCGTGCCGCGTTGAGCGAGGCGGAGTTGCGCGGCCTGCAACTATTCAACGACGAACGCAAAGGCAACTGCGCTAGCTGCCATCCGAGCGAGCGAGCCAAAGATGGCTCGCCGCCCCTCTTTACCGACTTTGGCCTGATCGCACTCGGCGTGCCGCGCAACCGCGCACTCGCGGCGAATCGCGACCCTCGGTTCTTCGATCTGGGCGCATGCGGGCCTTGGCGCACGGACTTGGCCGGGCGCGACGAATTCTGTGGACTGTTTCGCACGCCGACGCTGCGCAACGTCGCCACGCGGCAGACCTTTTTTCATAACGGCATCTATCGGTCGCTCGAGGAGGTCTTGCGCTTTTATGCCGAGCGCGACACGCATCCCGAGCGGTTCTATCCGGTCGTTGGCGGTCGCTTCGGCAAATTCGACGATCTGCCGAAGCGGTACTGGGCCAACATCAATACCGAGCCCCCTTTCGATCGTCGGCGCGGCGGCAAACCGGCGCTCGACGAGCGGGAGATTCGCGATGTCATCGCGTTCTTGCGGACGTTGACCGACGGCTACGAAGCGATGCCGGCCGAATGAGCGTGTACATCGAGTCGCGTAACGCGCTTACCCGTGGCCAAATCCCACAAATTATGAAATTTCGTCAAATCGGCTGTCGGCGGCCTCATACGGCTTGAGTTGTTGCAGTGCCTGGCCTAGCATCGTCATACCTCATGACCTATCGAGAGCGACACATGACGAAGCGGCTTGCGGCGGAATTCCTAGGTACGTTCTGGCTGGTGTTGGGCGGCTGCGGCAGCGCCGTTCTCGCTGCCGCGTACCCGCAGTTGGGGATCGGTTTTGCCGGCGTGGCGTTGGCGTTCGGACTCACCGTGCTGACGATGGCTTACGCTGTAGGCCATATCTCGGGTGCCCATTTCAATCCGGCCGTGACGGTGGGACTGTACGCCGGCGGGCGCTTTCCCGCATACGAGGTGGGACCTTATATCGTCGCGCAGGTGCTCGGCGCGATTGCCGCGGCGGGCGTGCTTTATTGCATTGCGACCGGCAAGCCGGGGTTCGACATGGCAGGCGGATTCGCGTCCAACGGCTACGGAGCACATTCGCCCGGCGGCTATTCCGTGGCGGCGGCGGCAATGACCGAGTTCGTGCTGACGGCGTTTTTTGTGCTGATCATCCTCGGCGCAACGGACAAGCGGGCCCCCGCCGGTTTTGCGCCGATCGCGATCGGCCTTGCGTTGACGTTGATCCACCTGATCAGCATTCCCGTGACCAACACATCGGTCAATCCGGCCCGCAGTACCGGCGTGGCCGTGTTCGAGGGTGGTTGGGCGCTCGGTCAGCTTTGGTTTTTCTGGGTCGTGCCGCTCGTTGGCGGGGCGGTGGGCGGCGCGATCTATCGGCTCGTGCTCGAGCCTGCGCCGAAGGCGGCCGTCGGTCAGGCTGCGACGACGTGAGTCGGGCCGGCTGGAGTTGGCAGGCCACTAGCCGATGAGCGAACGCAGCGTATCGTGCGGTGTCGTTGTGCTCGACCGGCGTGGATATGTATTGCTTGCCCATGCGACGGATACGACGCATTGGGACATTCCAAAAGGACAAGGCGAAACGGGGGAGGCGCCGATCGATACGGCGCTGCGCGAATTGCGCGAGGAGACCAGCATCGAGTTTGCGCCCGAGCGTCTGAAGGACCTCGGGCGCTTTGTTTATCGGCGGGACAAGGATCTGCATCTTTTTGCGGTGCGCGCTGAAGGGGGAGAAATCGATCTTGCGCGCTGCAACTGCACGTCGCTTTTTCCCAGCCGCAAGGACGGCTCGATGATTCCGGAGATGGATGCGTTCCGTTGGGTGGCGCCGATGGAGGTGGGCCGCTTCGCGAGCCGCAGCCTCACGCGGCTCTTCGAAACGGCGCTTTCACTGACCGAACTGCATAAGACGTTGTGATTCGCATCCGGCAGCCGATGCGGCTGTCAGCTTGAGCGGCCCCGTCCGGTCGGTGCGTGCAGCAGGCCCCTGTGCGCCCTGGGGCTCGTCTGTTCAGGCCGGCTTGCCCCAGCTGTCGCGCAGTCCGACGATCCGGTTGAAGACGGGCTTGCCCGGTTTCGAGTCATGGCGATCGGCGACGAAATAGCCATGACGTTCGAACTGGCAACGATCTTCGGGTTGCATCGTCTCGGCACCGGGTTCGAGGTACGCGTTCACGACGCGTTTCGAATCGGGGTTCAGCGCTTCGAGGAAATTGCGGCCGCCCGCATCGGGCTGCGCTTCCTTGAACAGGCGATCGTAAAGCCGAACCTCCGTCGCAACCGCATGCTTTGCGCTGACCCAATGGATATTGCCCTTGACCTTGTATTGGTTGGCGCCTTCCGTGCCGGACTTGCTGTCCGGGAAGTAATTGCAGTGCACGGCGACGATATTGCCTTGATCGTCTTTTTCCGCACCCGTGCACTCGATCACGTAGCCGTAGCGCAGCCGCACTTTGTTGCCCGGAAAGAGACGGAAATAACCCTTCGGCGGGTTCTCGACGAAGTCCTCGCGCTCGATCCAAAGCTCGCGCGAGATCGGGAACGTGCGTTCTCCGCGCTCAGGATGGTGCGGATGAACCGGTGCGCTGCACGGCTCCGATACATCGGCAGGGAAGTTGTCGATCACGAGTTTGAGCGGATCGAGCACAGCCGCGGTGCGCGGCGCCTTATCGTCGAGATCGTCGCGCAGCGCGCCTTCGAACACGCTCATGTCGATCCATGAATCGACCTTCGTCACGCCGATGCGCTCGCAAAAAAGCCGGATGCTCTCAGGCGTGAAGCCGCGGCGGCGCACACCGACGATCGTCGGCATGCGCGGATCGTCCCAGCCGTCGACATGTCCTTCGGTCACGAGTTGCAACAACTTGCGCTTGCTCGTGATCGCATACGTCAGGTTGAGCCGCGAAAACTCGATTTGCTGCGGCAAAGGGCGCGTGAATACGCCGGCGTCGGCAAGCTCGCCGAGGATCCAGTCGTAAAGCGGACGATGATCCTCGAATTCGAGCGTGCAAAGCGAATGCGTGATGTTCTCGAGCGCATCCGAGATGCAGTGCGTGTAGTCGTACATCGGATAGATGCACCACTGATCGGCCGTGCGGTAATGATGCGCGAAGCGGATGCGGTAGAGCACCGGGTCGCGCATATTCAGGTTCGGCGAGCTCATATCGATCTTCGCACGCAGAACGTGTTCGCCTTCCTGGAATTCGCCCGCTTTCATGCGGCGGAAAAGGTCGAGGCTCTCTTGCGGCGAGCGCTCGCGATACGGGGAGGGCGTGCCCGGCTCCGTCAGCGTGCCGCGCCCATGGCGCATCTCGTCGGCCGACTGGCTGTCGACATAAGCCTTGCCGCGTGCGATCAAAAGCTCGGCGAACTCATAGAGCTTCTCGTAATAGTCGCTCGCGTAGTAGCGATGCGCTTTGCCGTCCTTTTCCCAATCGAAGCCGAGCCAGCGGACCGCGTCGACGATCGAATCGACGTACTCGACGCTCTCCTTTTCCGGATTGGTGTCATCGAAGCGCAGATGGCAGACGCCGCCGTAATCGCGGGCGATACCGAAATTCAGGCAAATGCTCTTCGCGTGTCCGATATGCAGATAACCGTTCGGCTCGGGGGGGAAGCGCGTTTCGACGCGTCCGCCCCATTTCCCCGTGCGGTTGTCGTCGTCGATGATGTTGCGAATGAAGTTGGACGGCACCACGGCCGCCGCATCGTTGCGTTCGTTGTTCATGCGAAAAATGAGGATCGGCTAAGTAGGCGGGCCGCGCCCGCGCGGCGTTTCCGGTCATTCTACCTGAGCGGGCTTCAGCGAGCCCGCGGCCGCAACGATGTCGCGAGGCTCTTTCAGATGACCGCGCGTGCGCGCAAATCGGCGATCGTCGCATCGTCGTAGCCCAGGAGACTGCGCAGCACCTCGTCGGTATGCTCGCCCAGCATCGGGGGGGCGCTGTGCACTTCCGGCGGCGTCTCGCTCATGACGATGGGGTTGCGTACCAGTGCCGCCTCGGCTCCGCTCGGATGCGGCACCGTCACGCGCATGCGGCGCGCCTGCACCTGCTCGTTGTCGAACACCTCGGCGACATCGTTGATCGGCCCGCACGGCACGCCGGCCGCTTCGAGCAACGCGATCCACTCGCGCTTGCCGCGCGTCTTCACGATCTCGGCGACGATCGGCACGAGCGTCTCGCGATGCCGGACCCGCTCGGGGTTCGTCGCAAAGCGCGGGTCGTCGGCGAGCTCCGGGCGCCCACCCACCTGCGCGAACTTGCGGAATTGAGCGTCGTTGCCGATGGCAAGGATGATCCAGCCATCGCTCGCCTGAAACGCCTGGTAGGGCACGATGTTCTGGTGCGCATTGCCCCAGCGCTGCGGAGGCCGGCCGCTCGTCAGATAGTTCGAGCCCATGTTGGCGAGCATGGCAACCTGCACGTCGAGCAGCGCCATGTCGATGTACTGGCCGACGCCGGTACGCTCTCGATGGGCGAGGGCGGCGAGCACCGCCACCGTCGCGTACATTCCCGTCATCAGATCGGCGATCGCCACCCCCGCTTTTTGCGGTCCGCCGCCGGGCTGGCCGTCCCGTTCGCCCGTCACGCTCATGAAGCCGCCCATGCCTTGCACGATGAAGTCGTAGCCCGCGCGTTCGGCGAGCGGCCCCGTTTGACCGAAGCCGGTCACCGAGCAATAGATCAGGTCGGGTTTCACCTGCGTAAGGGATGCGTGGTCGAGTCCATACTTGGCGAGCTGTCCGACCTTGTAGTTTTCGAGCACGACATCGCTTTGCGCGGCGAGTTCGCGAACGATCCGCTGTCCGTCGGGCGATGCGATATCCACGGTGACCGAGCGCTTGTTGCGATTCGCGCAGAGGTAGTAAGCGGCCTCGCGTGTATCGGTGCCGTCGGCCGCCTTCAGGTACGGCGGGCCCCAGTGGCGAGTGTCGTCGCCTGTTCCGGGCCGCTCGATCTTGATCACGTCGGCGCCCAGATCGGCGAGCGTCTGCGCGCACCAGGGGCCCGCGAGCACGCGGGTGAGATCGAGTACGCGAATGTGGCTGAGCGCTCCCATGTCTGTCATTGGCTCCTCGAATCGGCCGCCGGAGCGAACGTCCGGCGTCGCGAGCATCTTAAGCGGTTTTCGATGCGCACCCCAAGCCGCCTTGCCCGGTAGGGGCAATCGGGCGACATTTCCGTATAATTGGTCGTTTAGGCGAAGCCGGCCGCCCGCGTGAGGCGGACGCCGGGTTCCAATCGAGACCGTCCCCCGTCCTTTATGAAAGCCGCCGAAATCCGCGAGAAATTCCTCAGGTTCTTCGAATCGAAGGGCCATACGATCGTCCGCTCGTCGAGCCTCGTGCCGGGCAACGACCCGACACTGCTCTTCACCAACTCGGGCATGGTGCAGTTCAAAGACGTGTTTCTCGGCGCCGAATCGCGGCCGTATACGCGCGCCACCACGGCCCAGCGCAGCGTCCGCGCGGGCGGCAAGCACAACGATCTCGAGAACGTCGGCTATACGGCACGGCATCATACGTTCTTCGAGATGCTCGGCAACTTCTCGTTCGGCGACTACTTCAAGCGCGACGCGATTCGTTACGCCTGGGAGCTTTTGACAGGCGTCTATGGATTGCCGAAGGACAAGCTCTGGGTCACGGTCTATCAGGAAGACGACGAGGCGTACGGCATCTGGGCCGACGAAGTCGGCGTGCCGCGCGAGCGCATCATCCGCATCGGCGACAACAAGGGCGCCCGCTATGCGTCGGACAATTTCTGGCAAATGGCGGATACGGGCCCGTGCGGCCCCTGCTCGGAGATCTTCTACGATCATGGTCCCGAAGTCTGGGGCGGCCCGCCCGGATCGCCCGAGGAAGACGGCGACCGCTACATCGAGATCTGGAACCTCGTGTTCATGCAGTTCAACCGGGACGCCCAGGGCAACATGACGCCGCTGCCCAAGCCCTGTGTCGATACGGGCATGGGCCTCGAACGCATCGCGGCCGTGCTGCAGCACGTCCACAGCAACTACGAGATCGACCTCTTCGAGGCGCTGATCAAGGCCGCCGCGCGCGAAACCGGCGTGAGCGACCTCGGCAACAATTCGCTGAAAGTCATCGCCGACCATATCCGCGCGTGTTCGTTCTTGATCGTCGACGGCGTGATTCCGGGCAACGAGGGCCGCGGCTACGTGCTACGCCGGATCGTGCGCCGCGCCATCCGTCACGGCTACAAGCTGGGCTGTAAGCGGCCGTTCTTCCACGAGCTCGTGGCCGATCTCGTCAAAGAGATGGGCGCCGCCTATCCCGAGCTTGCCGATGCGCAAGCACGGGTGACGGACGTCCTGCGCCAGGAAGAAGAGCGCTTTTTCGAGACGATCGAGCACGGCATGTCGATCCTCGAATCGGCGCTGACCGATCTCGCATCCAAGGGCGGCAAGACGCTCGATGGCGAAGTCGCTTTCAAGCTCCACGATACCTATGGCTTTCCGCTCGATCTGACGGCCGATGTCTGCCGCGAGCGCGACGTGACGGTGGACGAACCCGCGTTCGACGAAGCGATGTCGCGCCAGCGCGAGCAGGCTCGAGCGGCCGGCAAGTTCAAGATGGCGCAAGGCCTCGAATACTCGGGCGCCAAGACGACGTTCCACGGCTACGAGGAACAGATCTTCGACGACGCCAAAATCGTCGCACTGTATGTCGACGGCTCGGCCGTCAACCAGGTTGCGCCTGGGCAGCAGGCCGTCGTCGTGCTCGATCACACGCCGTTTTATGCGGAATCGGGCGGTCAGGTGGGCGATACGGGCGTCATTGCCAACGCCAGCGTGCGTTTCGCGGTGCTCGATACGCTCAAGGTCCAGGCCGACGTGATCGGCCATCATGGCACGCTCGAGCAGGGCACGCTGAAGGTGGGCGACGTCGTGAAGGCCGAGATCGACGCGATCCGCCGCGCGCGCACCGCGCGCAACCATTCGGCGACGCACCTGATGCACAAGGCGTTGCGTGAAGTGCTCGGCGCGCACGTGCAGCAAAAAGGCTCGCTCGTCGATCCCGACAAAACGCGTTTCGACTTCGTTCATAACGCGCCGATGACGGACGACCAGATCCGCCGTGTCGAAGACATCGTCAACGCGGAAATTTTCGCCAACGCGCCCGGCGTCGTACGCGTCATGCCATTCGACGAAGCGGTGAAGGCCGGCGCCATGGCGCTTTTCGGCGAAAAATACGGCGACGAGGTACGGGTGCTCGATCTCGGTTTTTCGCGCGAGCTTTGCGGCGGCACGCATGTGCATCGCACAGGCGATATCGGTTTCTTCAAGATCGTCGCGGAGACCGGCGTCGCCGCGGGCGTTCGCCGCGTCGAGGCGCTGACGGGCGATAACGCCGTGCGCTACACGCAGACGCTCGAGGCGCAGTTGGCTGCCGCGGCCGCGGCGCTCAAGGCGCAGCCTTCCGAGCTCACGCAGCGCATCGGGCAAGTGCAGGAACAGGTCAAATCGCTCGAGAAGGAACTCGCGGCGCTGAAGTCCAAGCTCGCGTCGAGCCAGGGCGACGAATTGGTGGCCAAGGCCGTCGATGTCGACGGCGTGCAGGTTCTCGCCGCGACGCTCGACGGCGCCGACGTCAAAACGCTTCGCGAGACCGTGGACAAGCTCAAGGACAAGCTCAAGCACGCGGCCATCGTGCTCGCGGCCGTCGACGGCGGCAAGGTCAGCCTCATCGCAGGCGTGACGCCGGACGCGAGCAAGAAGGTCAAGGCCGGCGAGCTCGTCAACTTCGTTGCCCAGCAAGTCGGCGGCAAGGGCGGCGGTCGCCCCGACATGGCGCAGGCCGGCGGTACCGAGCCCGCTGCGCTGCCCGCCGCACTGGCTGCCGTTACCGGGTGGGTGCGCGCTCAGCTTTGAAACGCGGCGGCGCTCGATCGCGCGGCGAGCAGCAGCTCGCGCAGCGCCTTGAGCGCCGCCGAGCATTGCCCTCGGCGCCAGACGAGCAGCGTGTCGATCGCGTCCAGTTCGTCGAGCGCGTGGACCGCCACGTCGTCCGCACCGCGCGGCAGCAGCTCGAGAACCGAGCGTGGGGCGACGGCCACGCCCGCGCCCGCGGCCACGCAGGCCACGATCGCATGATATGAGCCGAGCTCGAGCACGCGGGCCGGGCGAATACCATGCCCGGCGTACCATCGCTCGATATATTCTCGATACGAGCAGCCGCGCTCGAATGCGACGAGTGTCGACAGCGCGATATCGGATGCTTGCCGAATCGGCCGATGGCCGCGCGGCGTCAGCATGACGAGCGACTCCTGAAAGACGGGGACGCTGTCGAGCGACTCGTCGAGCATGCCCGGCTCGGGTGGCCGCGCCATCAATGCCGCATCGATTTCGAATTTCATGAGCCGTTCGTGCAGACAGCCCGTCGTGGCCGTCGTCAGCTCGAGCGCTACGTCGGGCCACCGCTGGTGATAGCTGGCGAGCAAGCTCGGCAGCCGCGTTGCCGCGGTGCTTTCCATCGTACCCAGTGCCAATCGCCCGCGGGGCTCATCGTCGACGAGCGCCTGACGCGCTTCGTCGGCCAGCGCGAGCAACCGTTCGGCATACGGCAGCAGCGTTTCCCCTGCCGGCGTCAGCACGAGCCTGCGCCCATCGCGCACGAACAGCGGCGTGCCGAGCTCCGCCTCCAATTGCTTGACCCGCGTCGTGACGTTCGATTGGACGCGGTTGAGCTTCATCGCGGCGCGCGTGACGCCATTTTCCCGAACGACCGCGCGAAAGACGGTCAGCGCAGCGAGATCCATGGTTCTCTCTCAAAGATGATTCCGTTCGAAATTATTCATTTTTCGAGAACGAACGGTCAAGCTATGATTTCCCTGTCCGAACCGCCGCGCGCCAGCCGTCGCCATGCGCCATTCCGTGCTACGAAACTACGCTCCGTCGTTTGCCGCTCAGCCCAGCCCGGCGCGGGTGGCGCTCGCCTGCATGGTCGTCCTGGCTGTCGCGTTGGGGGTGGGACGCTTCGCTTTCACGCCGCTTTTACCGCTGATGCTGCACGGCGGCGCGCTCGATCTGCGCGGAGGCGGCTGGTTGGCATCGGCGAATTACGCCGGCTATTTCGTTGGCGCCCTCACTTGCGCGGCGCTGCGCGTCGAGCCGGGGCGGGTGGTCCGCGCGGGGCTCGCGGCGACCGTCGTGCTCACGTGTGCCATGGGCCTCGTCGACGCGTTCTGGGTCTGGGCAGCGATTCGTTTCGCGGCGGGGGCGGTGAGCGCCTGGACGTTCGTGTTCGCCTCCCAGTGGGGGCTGGCGCGTCTGGCGCGGCGCGGTGCGCATGCGTGGGGCGGGCTGATCTATACGGGGCCGGGCATCGGCATTGTCGTCACGGGGCTTTTTGCGGGCCTCCTTGCCCGCTATGGGGCGGCGGCCGGGTGGATCGGCTTCGGGGTGCTCTGCGCCGTGTGCGCGGTTCCGATCTGGCGCACGTTTGCCGACGACGGCGCGGCCCACGCCTCGTCGGCGGCGGCAGGCGCGGCACCCGCTGCGAGTGGGCCGGCCGACGGGCATGTTTCATCCGAGCCACGCGCCGGTGCGCAAGGCGCGTGGCTCGTGCTGCTCTATGGGTTGCCGGGCTTCGGCTACATCATCACCGCGACGTTTTTGCCCGTTATCGCCCGTCACGCGTTGCCGGGCTCCTCGTGGCCCGACCTGTTCTGGCCGATGTTCGGCGCGGCGTTGATTCCGGGCGCGCTGCTCGCCGCGCGGGTGCCGCCCGCGTGGGACAACCGGAGCCTGCTCGCCGTCTGTTATCTGCTGCAAGCGGCCGGTATCGCGCTTGGCATCGTGTTTCCGAATGTCGCGGGCTTTGCGCTCGGCAGCATCCTGATCGGATTCCCGTTCACCGCCATCACGCTTTTTGCGATGCGCGAGGCGCGCCGGCTGAAGGGGGAGCGTGCCGCGGGACTGATGGGTTATGCGACGGCGGCCTACGGCCTCGGGCAGATCGTCGGGCCGCTCGTGGCCGCGCCGATTGCGGCGCGCGTCGGCTCGTTCTCGCCGGCGCTTTGGCTGGCTGCCGGCCTGCTCGTTGCCGGCGCCGTGGGACTCGCGGTATTGGCGATGTGGAGCACGTGCGCCGCGCGCGAAAAGCAAAGCCGTTAGAATGTGCGCGTTCCGGCCCTGGCCGGCCAGCCACATTCCGCGCCACCCATGAACGTTTCCAGCGATTATCGATACTGCCCGCATTGCACGAAGCCGCTCGTCGAGCGCGACGATGCTGCCGAGGAGGGTGGCCGCACGCGCCGCGTCTGTCCCGATGGGGACTGTGGGTTCGTTCACTGGCATAACCCGGTGCCTGTCGTCGCGGCAATCGTCGAGTACGAAGGCAAAATTCTGCTCGCCCGCAATGCCGCCTGGGCGGAGGGCGTGTTTGCCCTGATCACCGGTTTTCTCGAAAACGGCGAGACGCCTGAAGCCGGAATTGCGCGGGAAGTGCGCGAAGAAACGTCGCTGCATGCCGAGACGACCGAACTGATCGGCGTCTATGAATTCATTCGAAAGAACGAGCTCATCATCGCGTATCACGTGCAGGCCCACGGCACGATTTCGCTGTCGCCGGAGCTGCTCGAATATCGGCTCGTCGAGCCGGCGAAGCTGCGTCCATGGCGTGCGGGGACCGGTCAGGCCCTGGCCGAATGGATGCGCCGGCGGGGCCTGCCGTTCGAGTTCGTGGACAGGCCGGGGCAGTAACGCCCGCAGCATCATGAGCACATTCATCGTCGATGCCATGAACGGCATCAGCTACGGGCTGCTGCTTTTCATGCTTTCGTCGGGCTTGACGCTGATCTTCAGTTTTCTCGGCGTCCTCAATGTCGCGCATGCAAGCTTTTACATGCTCGGCGCGTATGTCGGCACGGCAATCGGTGCCCATTGGAGCTTCTGGGTTGCGATCGTTGCGGCACCCGCCGTCGTGGGCGCGGCCGGTGCGCTCGTCGAGCGGCTAGCGCTGCGTCACGTGCGCGCGCAAGGCGCGTTGCACGAATTGCTGCTGACATTCGGGCTCGCCTATCTCCTCGGCGAAGCGGTCAAATTCGTTTGGGGACCCGGCACGCTGGCGGCCCCGGTGCCCGCGGTACTCGATGCGCCGTTGTTCGTGTTCGACTCGGCCGCTTTCCCGCGCTATCGCGCATTCGTGATGGCGACGGCGCTCGTCATGCTCGCGCTGCTTTACGCCGTCCTGCATCTTTCGCGGACCGGCCTCGTACTGCGTGCCGCGCTCGGCGCGCGGCAGGCCGTGGAAGCACTGGGCCACGATGTGCCGCGTATCGGCACGCTCGTTTTTGCACTGGGCACGGGCCTCGCGGCGCTGGCCGGCGTCGTCGGTGCACCGCTTTTCGTCGTCGAGCCGGGGATGGCCGAGTCGATGGGATCGATCGTCTTCGTCGTCGTCATCGTTGGGGGGCTCGGCTCTATCGGCGGCGCCCTCGCGGCCTCTCTGCTGATCGGTTGTCTTCAGACTTTCGCGGCTGCCAGCCCGTGGCGGCTCGCCGCGCTCGCCGACGCGGCCGGGCTCGCTTTGCCTTCACGGTGGGGGGCGCTGACGCTCGCCCAGCTTGCGCCGCTCGTGCCGTACCTGCTGCTCGTGGCGATGCTCGTATGCCGCCCGCGAGGGATCGCCGGAACGCGCGGCGATGCCGCATGAGCCGATGAGTGCATCGCAGCGTCGCGCATCGCGCGCCCTACGCGTTCTCACTCCATGGGTCGTGCTGGTCGCGATTTTCGCCGCGCCACTGGCGCTGACGGCGGAGTATCGAGGGCTTCTTGCCTATCTCGCGCAAACCGCGGCGATGATCGTGCTCGCGCTGTCCTACAACCTGCTGCTCGGTGAGACGGGCTTGCTCTCGTTTGGCCACGCGGCCTATTCAGGGCTCGCGGCATTCGTGGCCGCGCAGGCCTTCAACCGTTACGGGATCGCCTTGCCGTACCTGCCGCTCGTCGGCGGCATGGCCGGTGCCGCACTGGCCGTCGCATTCGGCTTTATCGCAACACGCCGGGCCGGCACCGCGTTTGCCATGATCACGCTCGGGATCGGCGAGCTGGCGCTCGCTGTCGTCTGGGCGGCGCCGGCCGGTTTCGGCGATGCGGCCGGCGTCGTCATCGATCGTGCGGCCGGACCGGCCTGGGGTCACTGGACGTTCGGACCGGCGCGCGAAGCCTATGCGGTGGTAGCGACATGGTGCATGCTGGCTTGCGCGGCGATGGCAGCGCTGGCGCGCACGCCGTTCGCGCGGCTGGCCAACGCGGTGCGGGACAACGAACGGCGCGTGTCCGCACTCGGTACCGACCCGCGCCGGGTTCGCTATGCGATGGTCGTCGTCTCCGCGTTTTTTGCGGGCGTGGCGGGAACACTGACGCTCATCGACATCGAAGTCGCATCGTCCGAAGGCCTGAGTATGGCCCGCTCGGGCGACGTGCTGATCGCTACGGTGATGGGCGGCAGCGCGTCGTTTTTTGGACCCGTGCTCGGCGCTGCCATGCTGACCGGCTTCAGCGTCGGGCTGGCTTCGGTGACGCGCGCATGGCCGCTCTATCTCGGGCTCATTTTCGTGGCGATCGTGATGCGCGCACCCAACGGTATCGTCGGTATCGTCGGCCATGGCTTCGCGGCGATCGGGCGGCTCGGCACGCTCGGCCGATCCGAACGGCTCGCCATGGTGCGTGCGGCGTTCTCGAGTGCCGTGGCGTGGCTGGCTGCGCTCGCAGCTTGCGTACTCGGTATCGAGACGCTCTATGCACGTCAATTCGCAGCCGATGCCGGAGGGCAATGGCACTTCGGCGCGTACCGGTTCGATGCGGCCTCGCCGATGACCTGGGCGGTCGTGGCCGCGCTCGCGTGCGTCGGTGCGATCGCGGCGCTTCATGCGCGGCGCGCGAGAACGAGCGGGCACGGCAGGGCGGTACATCGGGGAGCGCGGTCATGATGCGCGCAGCGCTCGCCCTGACAGGCATCGAGCAGCGCTTCGGCGCGACCGAGGTGCTGCGCGGTATCGATCTTTCGATCGAGGCCGGGGAGCGCCACGCGCTGATCGGGCCGAACGGCGCGGGCAAGTCGACGCTATTCGACGTCATTGCCGGCATCCGCCGTCCGCGCAGAGGGCGCGTCGTGCTCGACGGTACCGATATCACCGGGCGCGCGGCGCACGCAATCGCGCGACGGGGTCTTGCGCGCAGCTTTCAGACGACGAGCGTGTTCGAGCGGATGAGCGTGCTCGAGAACCTGCGCTGCGCGGTGCGCTGCGGCAGCGCCCGCTCGCTGGGTTGGCGGCGCCATCTTGCCGGCTCGCGCGAGGTCGACCGGCGTGCGTGGGAAGTGCTCGACGCGCTCGCGTTGAGCGGCCATGCCGATGCACCTGCGGCGGCCCTCAGCTATGGCGACGCGCGCGCGCTCGATCTCGGTATCGCGCTGGCGAGCGGCGCGACGACGCTGCTCGTCGACGAGCCGACTGCCGGCTTGAACCGCGAGGAAGCGCGCCGAGCCATTGCGCTGTTGCGCACGGCGAGCGCAGGCAAAACCCTCCTCATGATCGAGCACGATATGGAGGCCGTGTTCGGCTTGGCCGATCGCATCTCGGTACTCGTGCAGGGGCGCATCGTGGCGACCGGTACGCCGGACGAGATTCGCGCCGATGCGAGCGTGCGTGCCGCTTATCTCGGCGACAGGCCACTCTCATGAGTACGTTGCTCACCGTGCGCGGGTTGCGCGCTTTTTACGGCGAAATGCAGGTGCTTCGCGACGTCGATCTGTCCATCGACGCCGGTGAAATCGTGGCGCTCGTCGGACGCAACGGCGCGGGCCGATCGACATTCGCGAAAGCGCTGGTCGGGCTGGTCGCGCGCGAGGGATCGGTTCGCTTCGACGGTGACGAACTGATCGCGCAACCGACCTTCGAGATCGCCCGGCGCGGGATCGGTTATGTGGCCGAACGGCGCGATGTTTTTGCCGAACTCTCCGTCGATGAGAATCTGCAGCTCGGCGTCAAACCCGGCAAGCGGCGACAGGCCATACGCGCCGCACTCGAGCGCGCCTATGACCGGTTCCCGATGCTCGCGGCCCGGCGCCGCACGCAAGCGGGCAGCCTGTCGGGCGGCGAGCAGCAGATGCTGGCGTTGGCGCGGGCATGGCTTGGCGAGCCGCGGCTCATGATCGTAGACGAACCTACCGAAGGCCTGGCGCCGCAGGCAGTGGCCGAGGTCCTGCGCTGCCTGCGCGAACTTGGCGAGGAGGGCGGCGCGGTGCTGCTGATCGAACAGCGCTTCACCATCGCGCGCGACATTGCCCGACGCGTTGCGGTCATGGGGCATGGGCGCCTCGTATTCGACGGCCCGATGCAAGCGCTCGGCTCGGATATCGTCGATGAATGGATTGCGGTCGGACAGTGAGTCGACGGCCGCTTTCCGTGCTTTTGCTTCGAGATAACCTGTCTCGATTGCGATGACGCGCCTCGTGCTTCCGAACGTCCGATAGTCGGTGCGCGGCTCGCCCGGTCCGATACCGGCGCGGATAGGATCGTCCCGCTTCTGCAGATGCGGCTTCAGCCCGGAGCACGCGCGCAGTGGCGGCAGTCCAGTCTGAGGAGAGCACGCAATGGCTTATCCAATCAATACGGTCAGTAGTCCCGAGTTTCCAGAGCCGACGCTCGTTTATGAATCGATCGCGCAAAGCGGTAGCAGGTTCGTGGCAGGCGAACCTTATCCGCCGCCGATGAACGGATTTGCACAGACGGCCAATCAATCCGCGCTGTTTCGTAGCGAAGCTCCGCCGTTCTCGTTCTGACGTTCGGCGCTTTCAAAGGAGAGTCGAACCATGAGCGATGCCATCGTTCAAGTCAGCAACCAATCGAGCCGCGATATTTTCATTTCCGGCGACCCCAACTGGGACGACCAGATTCTGATACTCGACGGTCGCCCGAAGGCGAAGCCTTACCGGTTGCCGCCGGGGGGCTCGGCCGAGCTTTTCGTGCCGGCCGAAGACAGCGGCGAGATCGACGCCCATGCGGTGGGGCTGATCGTTGCCGACGGGCTGGACGTCGACTATGGCTCGGCCGGCGGCTACCAGACCACTATCGGGCGCGAGCAGGAAACGGGATGGCTCGGCGTAACGGACGAGAGCGTGCTCAACGCGCCCGCGGTCCGCTATTCGGCCACGAGCGAAGGACCGCTTTCGATGAAGATGGAATTCGTCGACGTCGAGCCGCAGGCATCCGCGGCAGATCGCTCGCGGGTGTTTTGAACCTCCACCCGTCGCGCGTATCGCCGCGCCGTCAGATGTATCGGCGCGGCGATCGTCTGGCGAGGCATCAGCGTGTGCACTCGGCACTCGAACAATGCCGGAGCTTCTCAAACGTCGCGCGTGATGATCCACTCGTGCGCGGGATCGTTCTTGAAGTGCCAGACGCGCTGCGGCCCGGCCATGACGTTCAGATAGTAGGAGTCGTATCCGTACGGCACGACGACAGGATGATAGCCGCGCGGCACCATCACGACATCGTGGTTTTCGACTGCCATCGATTCGTCGATATCGCGGCTGTCCGTATAGACGCGCTGGAACGCGAACCCTTGCGGCGGATCGAGCCGATGGTAGTACGTCTCTTCGAGCGCACTTTCGAGCGGAATGTCGTCGGCATCATGCTTGTGCGGCGGATAGCTCGATGCGTGCCCGCCCGGCGTGCGCACTTCGACGACGAGCAGTGATTCGGCGGGCTCGGTTTGCGGCAGGATGTCGCAAACATAGCGCGTATTGAGTCCTTTGCCGCGAACGGAACGCTTCATCTGCGAGGGCTCGATCAAACGCATCGGGTAACGGCCCGTACCCGGCGCGCTTGCGACGCCGATTTCCGCGCTGCGTTCGGCGCGCACCGTCGCGCGTTTGCCGGGCGGCAGGTACAGCGCGTAGGGGGACGTGTCCTCGAACACACTGGCGCGCGTACCGATGCTCGAGAACCGCTGACCGTCTGCCTCGATCGTTACGGTGCCGGTCAGCACGACGATGCAGACTTCGCGCGCCACTTCATGAACGTCGAGTGCCTCGCCCTCGCTCAATCTGTGGGCGGCAAAGCCGACATAACGCCAGCCGGCCGATTCGGGTGTTACGCGTGCGATCGTCGAGCCCTCGCGTTGGGCTTTCACGAGCAGGCTCATCAGGCGATCTCCTTGGCAGTGGCGGCGTTCGGCGCGATCGATGGCGCATCGACGAGCGCGCGCAGCGTCCGGTACCCTTTTTCAGCGTACGCATAGCTGGGCGCGATGACGGGATCCTGCTCGGCTTCGACGACGAGCCAGCCGCGATAGCCGATCTCCTTGAGCTTGCCGATCACCGCGGCGAAATCGACCGCACCATCTCCCGGCACCGTGAACGCGCCATTGATGACCGCTTCGAGGAAGCTCCAATCGCGGTTGCGGGCGAGCTTGACGACGTCGGGCCGAACATCCTTGCAGTGCACGTGGCAAACGCGGGCGGCGTACCGTTCCAGGAGCGCGAGCGGGTCGCCTCCCGCGAACGTGATATGGCCCGTGTCGAGCAGCAAGCCGACGGCATCGGTCGTGCGCGTCATCAGTTCGTCGACATCGGCCGGCGTTTCGACATAGGCCCCCATGTGATGGTGATAAGCGACGCGCACGCCTTGCGAAAGGGTGTAACGCGCGAAGCGCTCGAGCCGCTCGGCGTATGTGCTCCATTGCGCCTCGGTGAAGAACCGCGGCCGCTGAAAGAGCGGTAGTGGCGAGCCTTGGATCGTGTCGGCGACTTCGCCATAGACCATTACCGTCGCACCGTTTTTCGCGAGTAGCTCGAGGTGCGGTCCGACCGCGGCAATTTCCTCTTCCGCGCTGCGTTGCGCGAGCCGGCCCGAATACCAGCCCGAGACGAGCGAGAGGTCGTATTGCGCGAGCAGTGCCTTCAGGGCCTGCGGTTCGCGCGGAAATTTGTTGCCGAGTTCGAACCCCTCGTAGCCGATTTGCCGGCCTTCCGTCAGGGCGACTTCGAGCGGGGTTTCGCCCCCCAGCGAGGGGAGGTCGTCGTTCATCCACGACAGCGGATTGATGCCGATGCGGACTTCGAAAGCACTCATGCTGATCCTCGATGTGTAATCTGTCTTTGCGCCTGGCTGCCGCCAGTCGCAAATCAACTTTTAGCGCGTGCCGCGTGCCGCGAGCTGCGCTTCGTAGTCGGCGCGCGCTGTGCGTACCGCCTCGCGCTCCGATACGGCCGGCACGGCGACTTCCCACCACCAACCGCCATCTTCGGTCGTGCGGGCCGGGTCGGTGTCGATGACGAGCACCGTCGTCCGATCGGCCGCACGCGCGCGCGCGAGCGCCGCCTCGAGGCCAGCCACGTCGGCCACGTGTTCGGCGTGTGCGCCCAGTGAACGCGCGTGAGCGGCGAAGTCGATCGCCGGTGCGCCCAGCGGCCCTTGCAGGCAATCGTCGAGCAGGTTGTTGAACGGCGCGCCGCCGCAGGCTTGCTGCAGCCGGTTGATGCAGCCGTAGCCGCGATTGTCGAGCACGACGACGATGAGCTTGGCTCCCAGCATCACGGACGTGGCGATCTCGCTGTTCATCATCAGATAGCTGCCATCGCCGACGAGAACGATCACTTCGCGTTGCGGCCTGGCCAGCTTAACCCCGAGGCCACCGGCGATTTCGTAGCCCATGCACGAGTAGCCATATTCGACGTGATAGCCGCCCGGGCGTGCCGCCCGCCAAAGCTTATGCAACTCGGCCGGCAGCGTCCCCGCCGCGCATACTGCGATATCCTCGGCTGCGGAACGGGCCGACGAGCGCTGAACGGCGCCGATGACGTCGGCGTCGTACGGCAGTTTGCCCGGTACGGGCTCCGCATGGGTGCGCTGTGTAACCGTGTCGCGCCATTGGCTGGCCCGTGTGCGTGCGCGTTCGGTCCAGGCCGTGCTTGCCCGCCATGACCCGAGACAAGCCGCGAGCGCGTCGATTGCCGCGCAGGCGTCGGCAACGACAGGCACCGCGCGATGCTTGATCCCATCGAACATATTCGCATTGACACAGACCACTTCGGCTTGCGTGAACAGCGTGTTCGAGCCCGTCGTGAAGTCCTGCAAGCGCGTGCCGATGGCCAGCACGCAATCGGCTTCGTGCGCGAGCGCGTTGGCGGCGCTCGAGCCCGTGACGCCGATCGCACCGACATTGAGTGGATGATCCCAAGGCAGCGTGCTTTTGCCGGCTTGCGTCTCCGCAACCGGGATGCCGTGGCGTTCGGCCAGCGCCGCCAACGCGGCGGCGGCACCGCGGCTGTAGAGCACGCCGCCGCCGGCGACGATCATCGGGTTCGTGGCGCGTTGCAAGGCTGCGAGCGCGGCATCCAGTTCCGCGGCGCTCGGGGCCGGCGAGTGGAACGTGACCAGCCGCGTCGCGAAGAAATCGACCGGGAAATCGTATGCCATCGCCTGGACGTCTTGCGGCATCGCGAGCGTGACCGGGCCGCAGAGCGCGGCGTCGGTCAGCACGCGCAGCGCACGTGGCAGCGCGCTCAGCAGTTGCGCCGGATGGACGATGCGATCGAAGTATCGCGATACCGGTTTGAGCGTGTCATTGGCGGAGACGCCGCCGTCGTGGAAATCCTCGACCTGCTGCAGCACCGGGTCCGGTGCGCGCGAGACGAAGATATCGCCGGGCAGCAGCAGGACCGGCAATCGATTCACATGGGCGAGCGCCGCTGCCGTGACGAGATTCGTCGCGCCCGGTCCGATCGAGGTCGTCACGGCCATCATGCGTCGGCGAAAATGCGCTTTCGCATAGGCTATGGCCGCATGCGCCATCGCTTGCTCGTTGTGCGCGCGATAGGTGGGCAGTACTTCGCGGTGCTGATAGAGCGCCTCGCCGATGCCGGCTACATTGCCGTGGCCGAAGATGGCGAATACGCCGCCGAAAAGCGGCACGCTCTCGGTCTGGCCGTCGTCGGTATCGATCGATACGCGCTGCGCTGCGAGAAACCTGACGAGTGCCTGCGCGGCGGTCAGACGGACGGTGGCGCCCGTGCCGGCGTGCCGAGCGAGGTTCGGGTCGGGAGCGTTTTCGGGTGCATTCATCACGCGGCCTCCGAGTTTGCGCTCGACGCATGCGGCGTGGCATTCGTGCGCGCCGCGCGCCATGCGCCGATCAATGTTTCGAATCTTTCGCGTACGTTTGCGATCAAGGCGTCGTCGCCGATCTCCCCTGCGAGCCAGGCACGACTCGGCTCGTGGAAAATCGTGCGCCCGACCGTGAAGCCTTTGCAGGTCGTCGACGCGGCGGCGGCGCGAAAGCCCTCGGCCAGTTGCTCGACGCCAGCCGACAAACCGAGTAGCACGACACCGCGGCAGTAAGGATCGCGCTCGGCGATGAGCGCGTCGATCGCTTGCCATTGCACGGCCGTCATGGGCGCGAGCTTCCACCACTCGGGCTGAATGCCGAGGTTGTAAAGACGCTTGAGCGCGCGGTAGACCGTGTCGGGCGCCTCGGGGGACGCGGCGCGCTTCGGCGGGATGACTTCGAGCAACAACTCGTGTCCGCTGGCTTGAACCGCGTCATAAAGCGCGCGCAACTGCGCTTCCTGCTCGATGCGTTCGTCGATCGGCGCGTCGGGGTGGTACTGCACGAGGCACTTGACGACGTGCTCGCGCGGCCAGCTTGCGAGCGTCGTGCCGATGGAACGGCCGTGCTCGAAGACGAGCGGAAGGGACCCCGGCAGCTCGACCGGGCGACCGATCCACCAGCCGCGGCCCGTTGCGGCGTTCAGCGCATCCTGCCCGTAGCGGTCGTCGACGAGCACGCCGATGCGTCCCTCGAGCGCGAGGCTTTTCTCGGTGAGCGCGACGGCTTGCACGAAAAGCTGCTTGAGCGCGGCGATGCGCGTCTCGTCGGCACCGGTTTGCTGCGCCAGATCGAAGAACTGATTCCGATGATCGAAGGCAAAGCCCAGCACTTCATCGCGCGGCGTGCGCTTGACGCTGACACGATGCAGGCGCGAGAGGGCGGCATCGCGATCGGGCCGGCGCATGCGGGCCGGGTCCTTCGCGGCGGCTTCGCGGAAGTAGGCGAGCTCGGCTGGCGTGGGCATCGCCGGGGCGCATGCGTGGCGCGCCACCACGAGCGCACCGCAGATGTTGGCGGTCTGCGCGCAGCGCTCGAACGGCGCGTCGCGCAGCCACTCGGACAGAAATCCCGAGGCGAACGCATCCCCCGCGCCGAGCACGTTGAGGACTTCCACTTCCACACCGCGATAAGTCGGCGCATCGTCGATCGATGCAGGCACGGCGCCATCGACGATCGTGCAGCCGAGCGGCCCGCGCTTGACGACCAGCGTGGCGCTCGTGACCGCGCGCACCATCGCCAGCGCATCGACGAGTTCATGCTTGCCCCCGGCGATGCGGAACTCCTCCTCCGTGCCGATGACGAGATCGAAAAGCGGCAGGATGCGCTGCAAGTGCGCGGTCACGCTCTCGTTCGCGATGAAGCGCGTTTCTCCGTCCGCTTTGCCCGTGAGGCCCCAAAGCACCGGCCGATAGTCGATATCGAGCACCGTGCGGACTTGATTGCGGCGCGCGTAATCGAGCGCGCGGCGGCTCGCGCGGTTCACTCGCTCGGTCGAGAAATGCGTGCCCGTGATCAAGAGCGCTTTGCTCGACGCGATGAATGCCTCGTCGAAGTCGCCTTCGTCGATCGCCATATCGGCGCAGTTCTCGCGATAAAAGATGAGCGGGAACGTATCGCGGTCCTTCAGGCCGAGCAGCACGAGCGCGGTGAGCCGCTCCAGGTCGATGCGCGTGTGGCTGACGTCGCAGCCTTCGAGCGCGAGCGTTTCGGTCAGAAAACGGCCCATATGGTCGTTGCCGACGCGTGCGAGCATCGCCGAGGCGAGGCCGAGCCGTGCGCAGCCGAAGGCAATGTTGGCCGAGGAGCCGCCAAGATATTTGGCGAAGCTCGACACGTCTTCCAGTCGCGCGCCGATCTGTTGAGCGTAGAGATCGACGGCGAGCCGGCCGAGGCAGATGATGTCGCGTGTGCGGCCCGGCGCGAAGCGACTCGGCGTGGCCGTGGCGAGAGTAGGTTGGTTCGCTGCCATGGAAAGTTCGGGATCGTGGTGAAAGGGCGTGTCAGATCGTGGCGCCATCGAGTTCGGCGATCATCTTTTGCATCTCGGCGCCGCCTGCCATCATGTCGAGGACGGCTTCCTTGCTGATCGTTTCCTTCGTGAACGTGCCCATCGAGCGGCCTCGATTGAGCAGCGTGAACGAGTCGCCGATCGGATAGGCGTGATGGACATTGTGAGTGATGAAGATAACGGAAATGCCGCGCTCGCGTGCCTTGTGAATCAGCTTGAGGACATTGAAGCTTTGCTTGACGCCGAGTGCGGCGGTCGGCTCGTCGAGGATCAGGACGCGCGCGCCGAAGTGAATGGCGCGCGCGATGGCGAGGCACTGGCGCTCGCCGCCCGACATCGTGCCGATCGGCTGGTTCGCATCGCGCACGTGTATGCCCATCTCGGCCAGTTTGTCATGAGCCGTCTTCGCCGCAGTTTCGATATCCATGACATTCACGAGCCCGAAAAGCTTTTTCTGCGGCTCGCGGCCCATGAAGAAATTGCGCGCAACGGACATGAGCGGCACGAGCGCGAGGTCTTGATAGACGGTCGCGATGCCCAGATCGAGCGCGTCTTTCGGCGAAGCGAAATGCACGGGTTTGCCATCGACGCGATAAGTGCCTTCGCTCGGCGCATGCACGCCCGCCAGCGTCTTGATGAGCGTCGACTTGCCGGCGCCGTTGTCGCCGAGCAGGCAGTGGACTTCGCCACGCCGCAGCTTGATCGTGACGTCCTTGAGCGCAATGACGTTGCCGAAGTAGCGGCTCACGTTTTCGAGCGCGAGGATGAAATCGTCGTCGTTCGTCGTTGTGTGTTCGAGGGTAGACATCGTTTAGTCTCCTGTCGTTCGGAGTTCGCGCTTAGCGCGACGTCGCGACGCGGCTGCGGACGTAGTGATTGAAGAGCACGGCGAAAAGCAGCATCAGGCCGAGGAAGACGCGGAACCAGTCCGAATCGATATTCGTGTAGCTGATGCCGATCTGCACGACACCGAAGATGAGCGCGCCGAACGACGCGCCGACGACGGAGCCATATCCGCCCGTGAGCAGCGTGCCGCCGATCACCGCGGCGATGATGGCCTCGAATTCCTTTTGCAGGCCGCGGTCGGCCGCGGCCGAACCGATATCGCAGACTTGCAGCACAGCAAAGAGGCACGAGCAAAATGCGGTCAGCACGAAAAGCCGGATCTTGACGCGACGCACGGGCACACCGACATTCTTGGCCGCGTTGGCGTCGCCGCCGACGGCGAAGATCCAGTTGCCGAAGCGAGTCTTGGCAAGCGTGAAGGCGCCGATGGCGGCGAGCGCGATCCACCAGACGATCACCTTCGGCACGCCGGGCACTAGCGGTTCGCCGTTATCGAGCAGCCGTACGATGCCGATATGCGCGAGCCAGCGGAAAAAATCGTGGAACGCGACGCCCTGGAAGAGCATATGGGCGAATGCGCTGTGGGTGGCCACGTCACCGACGCCCGAGATGATCGTTCGATCCGCGAACATGACGGACAGCGCGAGCGTCAGGCCGCGCAAAATGAAGAGAAAAGCAAGCGTGACGATGAACGACGGCAGCCTCGTGCGCATGACGAGATAGCCATTGAGCGCGCCGAGCGCCATCGAGCCCACGAATGCGAACAGAATCGAGAGTTCGATCGGCCAATGGAAGTACATCGTCGGCAGGGCGACCATCATGCCCGCGAAGCCGATCATCGAACCGATCGACAGATCGAACTCGCCGGCGATCATGAGCAGACATGCGCCGACGGACAGGATGCCGAGATAGGCGGCAACCTGCGACCAGTTCATGATGCCGTCGAGGTTGAACATGCCCGAATCGCGCGCGCCGAGCGCGAAGACGAGGAACACCATGACCGTGCCGGCGAGCGCGGCGAATTCGGGACGATTGAGCAGATGTTTGAACCACGACTCGCTGCGCACGCGTTCGTCGGCGGCCGCCGCGGAAGCGGCGCTTGGGGAGGAACCCGGCTGCTCGGGGTGGCTCGGGTTGCCGTGGATTTGATCGGTGACGCTCATCGAAAGTCTCCAAGCTGAATCGCGCGGGCGAACCGGGCCGGGCATCCCCGGGCCCAGCCCGTTCGTGCCGCGCAAGAAAAGTGGAATCGGAGGTCGAGCCGCGCTTATGCGCCTGGGCTAAGCGCGGCTGCGTTCAGCGGTACTGGCCCGCGAACTTGACGACCTTATCGACGTTCTCCTTGGTGATGAAGCCGGGGCCGGAGCGGATCGTGGTCGCCTCATAGACGGGGTCCAGACCGTAGTCGGCCAGACGCTTCTTGAACTTCTCGTTGCTTTGCAGGATCTTCTCGATCTTGAGCGGATCGGTCGTGTGGTCCTTCTTCACGATGGCCAGCACGGCAACCGGGATATAGCCTTGCAAATAGGGCTGCTGGTCGATCGCGAACTGGATCGTGCCGTCCTTGATGCCGTTCGCGATATCTTGCGAGAAGTCGAACGTCGCGAACCAGATCTTGCCGGCCTTGCCCATTTGCTGCAGTGCCTTGATCGTCGGCTCCGCCGAATTGGGGCCGAGTGCGAGCACGCCGCCGGTGTCGGGATGGTTACGCAGATACGCCTGAACCTTCGTTTGAATGCCGGTCGGATCGGTGCCCGCATCGAGCGTCGAGGTCTTGAAATTGACGCCGAGCGCCTCGGCGAAGCCGCGGCAGCGCTCGAACGACGCCGGGTTCGTTGCATAGTGATTGACACAGAGGAACGACTTGACGCCCGCCGCCTTCGCCTTCAGGCCGGCGGCATGACCTGCCGCGTATTCGGGCTGGCCGATATGCATGATCGCGCCGAGTTCCTTACTCTGCTGTTCCGTGCCGGAATTGATCGTCACGAGCGGGATGTGCTTGTCCGTCACCTTCTTGATCGAACCCTTCAGCACGTCGTAATCGGCGATCGTCGCGATGACGCCATCATAGTTGCGTGCCGCCGCCTGCTCGATGAGACGCGCCATGTCCGACAAGTCGCCGTTGGGCGGATTGCGGTAATCGGTCTGAACGTTGAAGTCCTCGTCGGCCTGCTTGATCGCGTTCTTGATCGTGTTCCACCAGGAATCCGAATCGGGCGCGTGGCTGATCAGCACGAATTTCGCATCGGCCGCCTGGGCGGCCGGCGCGGCGAACGCCGTGAATGCAATGGCGAGCCCCGATGCGAGCGTTGCCGCGATCGTCTTCAAAGCGGCCTTGCGGTTGCTTTGTCTCATTTGTCTCCACCTGTTCGAAGTTATGTTGTGACGAGCGCGGCGGTCAACCCGGCCATATCGCTCACGGAAAAGAGTAGGCGAACTTGCGCGAGATTGCAAAGAAAATTTCATCCGTATGGAAAATGGAAAATCCATTCCATTTCGAGGGCCCAACGCCTATAATCCGCATCCATCGCCTGCTGCGGTAAGCGTTGTGCAGTGCGGGAGAACAGAGGGGACATCAGTCATGCAGGAAGACAGCACAGATCAGCTTCCGAGCGTCGAAGAGTTGATGCAGCGTGTCGCGGATGCGTACGACTCGCTGCCGCGGCAACTGAAAAGCGTGGCCACGTATCTCGAGCAGCACCGCTCGAGTGTCATGGTGGACCGCACGAGCGACATCGCGGCGAGTTGCGGCGTGCACCCGTCGGCCGTCGTCCGTTTCGCGCAGCGCTTCGGTTTTTCCGGGTTTTCCGATCTGCAGGAAGTGTTCAAGCAGGCCTACACGGGCCAGAACCCTTCGGGGCAGACCTACAAGCAGCGTATCCGCAAGTTGATCGACGACAAGCCGGGACGCCTGTCGGGTCGGACGATGGCGCGCGAATTCATCACGGCCTGCCGCAACGGACTGGACGAACTCGATGCCTCGCTCGACGACGAGCAGTTCGACGCGGCAGTGACGATGCTCGAACGCGCGGAAAACATCTACGTGGTGGGCGTGCGCCGCTCGTTCGCCGTGGCGAGTTACATCGTCTATGCGCTTCAGCACACGGCCAAGCGCGTGCATCTGATTTCCGGCTTCGGCGGTATGTACCGGGAGCAGATCCGCAGCGTGAAAAAGGGCGATGTCGTCGTCGCCATCAGCTTCGAACCCTATGGCCGCGAAACGCAGTATTGCCTGCGCGTCGCGCATCATCACCAGGCGCAAACGCTCGTCATTACGGATAGCCGCCTGTCTCCGCTCGCGCGCTATGCGAGCGCGCAACTGTTTGTGAAGGAAGGCAGCGCGTTTGCATTTCGCGCGCTGACAAGCACGATCTGCCTGTGTCAGGCGCTTTTCGTCGCGCTGGCCTACAGGCTCGAACTTAAAGTTGAAGAATCCAAAGACACTGGAGGATACGATGACTGACAAGTCCCACGGCGCGATGAACGTGGCCGTGTTCGGGGCCGGACGCATTGGCCGCATTCACGCAGGCAATCTCGCGCGGCAGCCGGGGGCGCGGCTCAAATATGTAGTCGATGTCAACCGGGAGGCGGCCGAGGCATTGGCGCGCGAGCATGGCGCGGAAGTCGTCGAGGCCGATGTCGCGCTCGGCGACCGCTCGATCGGCGCGACGGTCATTTGCTCGAGCACGGACACGCATGCCGATCTGATCGAGCGCTCGGCCGCGCAGGGCAAACATGTGTTTTGCGAAAAACCCGTCGATCTCGCGCTCGAACGCGCGCGTGCCTGCGCGCAAGCGGTCGAGCGTGCCGGGGTGGTTTGCATGATCGGGTTCCAGCGCCGTTTCGATCCGACGTTCGCGGCCGTCAAGGCGCGGCTCGATGCCGGCGAGATCGGGACGCCCGAGATGCTCGTCGTGACGAGCCGCGATCCGGGGGCGCCGCCCGTCGAATACATTCGGCGCTCGGGCGGCATTTTCAAGGACATGCTCATTCACGACTTCGACATTTTCCGCTGGATACTCGGCGATGAAGCGCAGACGCTGCATGCGACGGGCAGCTGCCTGACCGATCCCGCCATCGAGCAGGCGGGGGATGCGGACTGCACGGCTGTCACGATCCGCACGAAGCAGGGGCGGCTCTGCCAGATCAATACGACGCGCCGTGCAGCCTATGGCTACGACCAGCGCTTCGAAGTGCTCGGCAGCGGTGGCATGCTGCAAGCGGGCAATGTGCGGCCGACGGAAGTGACGGCATTCAGCGCGCGGGCCGTATCGACAGACGTTCCCGAGGCGTTTTTTCTCGAGCGCTACCGTACCGCGTACGCGAATGAAATTGCCCATTTTTTCGATGCGGTGACGCGCGGCACACCCGTACGCACGACGATTGCCGACGGCGTGAAGGCGCTCGAACTGGCCGAGGCGGCGACGCGCTCGTGGCGCGAAGGGCGCGCGGTGTGCATCGACGAAGCGGCGGCCTGATCGATCCGGGTGGAGTGTGGAGATGACGACTATTGCCAACCACGCGCCGATCAGGATCGGTGTAGCAGGGCTTGGCCGCCTCGGCGCACGGCATGCCATGAACCTGGCCTACCGGGTGCCGGGCGCGATACTGACAGCCGTTTGCAGTCCCGTCGAGGCGGAGCGCGCCTGGGCGCGCGAGGCGCTGCCGGGGCCGCGGCTTTATGCCGATTACGCAGCGCTCCTTGCCGACAGCGAGATCGATGCGGTGTGGCTCGTGACGCCTTCGTCGCTGCACGCCGAGCAGATCGTGGCCGCGCTGCGTGCGGGCAAGCATGTGTTCTGCGAGAAGCCGTTGTCGCTCGATGTGGCCGAGTGCGAGCGGGTGCTGGCCGTGGCGCGCGAGCACCCGTCGCTCGTTGCGACGATCGGCTTCATGCGTCGCTTCGATCCTAGCTACCGCGACGCGTACGACAAAGTGGCGGCAGGCCAGATAGGGCGGCCGTTCATGGTCCGATCGCAGACGACGGACAAGAACGATCCGGAAGGGTTCTTCGTCCGCTTTGCGCCGACATCGGGCGGCATTTTTCTCGACTGCACGGTGCACGATATCGATATCGCGCGCTGGTTTTTCGGCAACGCGCGTGCCACGCGCGCTTATGCGACGGGGACGATTGCGCTGCACGAGGGCTTGCGCGAGTGCGGCGATGTGGACAACGGCGTGGGGGTCGTCGAATTCGAGGGCGGCCGGCTTGCGGTTTTTTACGCTTCGCGAACGATGGCGCATGGAAACGATACGCACAGCGAGGTGATCGGTACATCGGGTGCGCTCGCCATCGGTCAGAATCCGCGCGCCAACCGCGTCGAGATCTACGATGAACGCGGTGTGCGAAACGAATGCACGCCGACGTTCTTCGATCGTTTCGAAGAGGCGTTTTTATGCGAGGCGCAGGCTTTTGTCGCGTCGGTCGCATCGGTTGCGTCCGGTGGCCCGGGCGACGGTGTGGCGTCCGGAGCCTCGCTTGCCGACGCGCTCGAAGCGACGCGTATCGGACAGGCGCTGCGTCGGGCGCTCGAAAGCGGACAACCTGTCGCGCTATAGCTGTGGCGCAGTAGCGCGTCATCGCCCCTGCGTGGAACCGATCCCTTGCGACGGGCCTGTTTAGCAGGCCTGTCTTGCTCTTTCGGGCGTTCGTCCGAGAAACCCCAGCATCGATTTCGCCGGTCTTTTCCGTCGGTAGTTTATCGCTCAGTTCTGCCGCAGTTGTTTCCGAATCAAACAGCATTTTCCATCTCGATAATTAGGATTGCTAATCGTCTTCTGTCGAGGGTGGGGCGCGCTCGTTTTTTCGTGCGGCGAACATTCCACCGTATGGCGTGGCCTGTGGGTCATGCCGCGGCTTATCGCCCCGCGAAAGCCAGATAAACGGATAAGGGCATCTTTTTATAGACCGGAGGTTGCTGTGAATCGAGTGATCCTGGTGAATGGCAACAAGGTTGGTTGGGCGGCTGCATTGACTGCGCTCTCGTTCGGCATTTCTGTATTTCCGCTCGTGAGAATGAGTGGCGTCGAGATCGGGTATTTGACGACAGACGATCTGATAAGGAGATTGTTGATTTTGCCGCTGACGGTGAGCTTTTACGTTTTCGTGGCTTGCTTCGCGCTGACGGGTTTCGATAGCGCTCGAGCCGAGGTGCGTAACAAATCCAAACCCGCGTCGGCAGGGGAGGAGCGCGGGGCGATGGATATGGCCCAGGTGGTCGGTGTTATTTGGCTCAATCCACTGTGTCGACCCGATTATCCGACCGAATGGCGAATTCTTTGGACACTCGGCTTGATGAAGCAGGATCAGGGGCGTGATTGGACGGCAGCGGGCGCGAAACCTGGCGCCTTGCGGCCTGTGCTGACGGTCGCGCGTCACAACCGCGAAGGCGAAACGTTCCATCGAACCCATGAAAGCTACATCGATGAAATGTTCAGGCTGCTCGCCCGCGGGCGCTTTGACGGTTTCGGCCCAGGAGCAGAGATCCGCGATATACGCCTCGAATATGCCATCCCGGCTTATCGGCTCGATCCGGTCGAAGTCCACGAGTATGTGCATAGGCTGCTCGCCCGTGACTTCGCTAGCGGGAGTGCACCGTTGGACGACGGCCGCGGCGCTCAGGTGTCTCCGCACGTGAATTTGACGCGCGGCGGCGCGAACGCCGGCTTCGCCTCTCTGAATGCGGCGCTGGACTATCTGCAGGAGAATCCGGACAAGAGCGTGTGGGTGATGAACTGGGACGCACCGGATCGCCCGTCGAAAGGCCAACAGTCCAGCGAGAATATGGCGTTGCTGGTGCTTGCGGGCCCACGTTATGAGGCGCAGTGCGAGCCGCTTGCATGGATCGGCAGGGCGGTCACTGGGAGTATCGGGAACTACGTTCCGAGGCCGGGTGCGGTGCGGCCGATCGAAGCATGGCGAGATACCGTAGCGATGGCGGCTGCCTATGCGCATAGCGAAGTGGCAAATATCGATTACGTGATCCATGACGCCGGAGCGGGGAGCGATGTAGCTGCGGCGCGGCTTGGCACGCTTGGCCGTTCGTTGACCGAGATGCTTGCAGCCTTCGATTACCGCAAGCAAACCTTCAATACGGCGGCGCGCCTGGGAGACATGGGCGCGGGTAGCGCGCTCACCAACATCGCGATGGCGATCGGCCGGGCACACCATGTCGGCAACAAGGTGCTCGTTGCGGGGACGACCGATTCCGATCGTCCGGTCGCCGTTGTCGTTGTGCCTCCCGAGCGGCCTGATGGTGGCGCTCTCGGCGCCGTACAGTTCCGTGCACGCAGTTGGAGCAGCGGCGACCTGCCGTGGTGGGGAGAAGCCGAGACGCAAGCGTCGCGCGATGCGCTGCGGTAAAATTCCACGTTTACGTTGCTCGATTCAACTGGCCACGGCTGACGTGGCCGAGCCGTTCACGACGAAGGCCGATCACCGATGGAAATTCATAAGGAAGTCGACGCGCGCGGGCTCAATTGTCCGCTGCCGATTCTGCGCGCGAAAAAGGCGCTGGCCGACATGCAGAGCGGACAGATTCTTAAGGTGCTGGCGACGGATCCGGGCTCGCAGCGCGATTTTGCGGCGTTCGCCAAGCAGACCGGTAATGAGATCGTCGAAAGCTCGGCGCAGGATAAGACGTTTGTGTTTTTGATGCGTCGTCGTTGAGCGGGGCGGCTCGCGATGCCTCGCGAAGCGTTCAAATTGATTGGCCGTTCACGGCCCCTGAACGCGAGGCGAAAATGAACGCGCGGTACCCATCGACGCCGACGGGGGGCGCCTCGCTTCCGCCGGCTGCAAATCCATGTTTGGGCGCATGTGAGAGGCGCATAATCCGAGTTAAACGGAGTGTGCCCTACAGGTCGCCGGACGCGCCGCAAGCGCTGCGTCCCTCGCCTACAACGTCGACGGATCCATGAGAATCCGTAATCTCGAGGAGTTTGAAAATGACTCTCAGCGGCGCGGCGACACGCGAATCAATCCACGTGGGTCAATTGAGCATCCAATACCTGATAGATGGAACTGCGACAGGCGGGATGGGTGTTTTCGAGTTGACCGTGCCCCCTAACGCGCAGGTTCCGCCGCCACACAGCCATACACGTAACGAAGAATGCGTCTATGTGCTGGAAGGCACGCTTCGGTACTCGGTCGATGGAGCAGTCCGAGACCTGACACCCGGAGAATGGATGTTCACCGCACGGGGTTCGGTCCATCACTTCAGCAATCCACATGATGGCATTGCCCGCGCGCTGATCGTTCTGACTCCCGACATTGGCGCTCAGTATTTTCGTGATGTCGGAGCAATCGTCAATGCCGGCGGGCCGCCCGACCGCGAGAAACTTATCGAGGTCATGTCCAGGTACGGGCTCGTGCCAGCGGCCCCAGCACACTGAACGACGCGCCCTCAACCCGTTGCGAACGGCGCTGACCGCATCACTCGCGCCGTCCGCAGCCCCAATCCTAGCTATCCATTACCGGCGAGCGCGTGCGCAGGTAATGCTCGAACTCTTCGGCCACTTCCGGATGGCGCAGCGCGAACTCCACCGTTGCCTTCAGGTACCCGAGCTTGCTACCGCAGTCGAAACGTGTGCCGTGATACTTGTAAGCGAGCACCTGCTCGTCCGAGAGCAACGACTGAATCGCGTCGGTGAGCTGAATCTCGCCGCCGGTACCGGGCTTGATCGAACGCAGATGCTCGAAAATGCGAGGCTTCAGGACATAGCGGCCAACCACGCCGAGATTCGACGGCGCAACTTCAGGCGCCGGCTTCTCGACGATGCCCGACATCTTGATGATCGCGTCTTCCCATTCCTTGCCATCGACGATCCCGTAAGACTTCGTCTCTTGCGGCGGAATCTCCTCCACGCCGATGACCGAGCTGTGATAGTGGTCGAACACGTCGACCATCTGCTTCATGACACTCGGCACAGCGTAGAGCAGGTCGTCCGCGAGGATGACGGCGAACGGATTGTCGCCGACCAGCTTCTCGGCACACAGCACCGCGTGCCCCAAGCCGAGCGCCTCAGGCTGCCGCACGTAGAAGCAGTCCACATGGCTCGGCTTGATGCTGCGCACGAGCTCGAGCAGCCGCTCCTTGCCGCGTGCCTCGAGCTCCGCTTCGATCTCATAGGACTTATCGAAGTGGTCTTCGATCGCGCGCTTGCTGCGCCCGGTCACGAAAATCATTTCGGTGATGCCTGCTGACATCGCTTCTTCCACCGCATACTGGATCAGTGGTTTGTCGACGATCGGCAGCATCTCCTTGGGGCTCGCCTTGGTGGCGGGAAGAAACCGTGTGCCGAGACCGGCCACGGGAAAGACTGCCTTGGTGACTTTTAGCATGGCATTACCCTGATTTTATCGATTGGCTTCGTCGAAACGACTCGTCCGGCACGCGTCATACAGGCAGCCGTGCCAGCTGCGCGCTCAGCTTGGCGACGGTATCCCGGTATTGTGACAGCCTTTTTTGCTCCTGCTCCACGACCGCGGCCGGTGCTTTTGCGACAAAAGATTCGTTGCCAAGTTTCGCAGCGCACTTGGTAATTTCCGCGTCAAGCCGAGCAATTTCCTTGCCAAGGCGCTCCCGCTCTGCCGCGACGTCGATCTCGACCTTCAGCACGAGCCGGTCGCCTCCCGCGATCGCGGTGGGCGCGCCGTGCGCCTCGCGATCCAGCGTAGCCTCGTCCGAGATGATGCGCACCTCGGAAAGGCGCGCAAGCGCCTGCGCATAGGCCGCAAAGCTCGTCCAACGGGTGGCGTCGCCATGCACGAGCAGCGGGACCTTCGTCGCGGGCGACAGGTTCATTTCCCCGCGCAGATTGCGGCAGGCGTCGATGGCGGCCTTCAGATCGGCGGCCCAGCGCTCGGCCGCCTCATCGATCTTGCTCTCCCGCGCGCGCGGGTAGGGCTGCACCATGATGGACGCCGCACCGGGTGCGGCGTCCTGCGGGTAGCTGTCCGTGAGCGGCGCGACCTTTTGCCATAGCGCCTCGGTAATGAACGGGATGATCGGATGCGCGAGCCGCAGCACCGTTTCGAGCACACGCAACAGCGTGCGACGCGTGGCCCGCTGCTGGGCCGGCGTGCCGTTTTGCAGCTGCACCTTGGCCAGCTCGAGGTACCAGTCGCAATACTCGTCCCAGACGAACTTGTAGATCGTGTTCGCGACGT
Source organism: Paraburkholderia sp. NMBU_R16 (assembly GCF_013282575.1). Taxonomy (GTDB): domain Bacteria; phylum Pseudomonadota; class Gammaproteobacteria; order Burkholderiales; family Burkholderiaceae; genus Trinickia. The sequence continues at coordinate 91,442 of NZ_JAAAYE010000001.1, read as the reverse complement.
TGTCGAAGCGGTAATCGGTAAAGCCCTTTTCCACCTCGGCTTCGGTTCGCTGCAGCAGCGAGACGATCCAGCGGTCGGCCTGCGAGAAATCGGTGTAGCCGCCGGCCGCGCAGTCGCCCGGCGCGCAGGGCTTCGGTTTCGAAAAACCGCAATCGTGGCCTTCGCAGTTCATCAGGACGAAGCGCGTCGCGTTCCACAATTTGTTACAAAAATTGCGATAGCCCTCGCAGCGCGCGAGGTCGAAGTTGACGTTGCGCCCGAGCGTCGCCATGGAAGCCATCGTGAAGCGCAGCGCATCGGTGCCGAACGCGGCAATGCCGTTCGGGAATTCCTTGCGTGTCTTTTTTTCGATCGATTCGGCCTGCTTCGGATTCATGAGGCCGGTGGTGCGCTTCGCAACGAGCGTTTCAAGATCGATACCGTCGACGATATCGATCGGGTCGAGCGTGTTGCCTTTGCTCTTCGACATCTTCTGGCCTTCGTGATCGCGTACGAGCCCGTGGACATAGACGGCCTCGAACGGAACGCGCCCGGTGAAGTGGGTCGTCATCATGATCATGCGCGCGACCCAAAAGAAGATGATGTCGAAGCCCGTGACGAGTACCGAGGAAGGCAGAAAGCACTGCAGCTCTTTCGTCTCGTTCGGCCAACCGAGCGAGGAGAACGGGACGAGCGCCGACGAGAACCAGGTGTCGAGCACATCTTCGTCGCGCCTCAATGCCCCGGTGTAGCCGCGTCCGGCGGCCTGTGCGCGCGCCTCGTCTTCGCTATGGGCGACGAACACTTCGCCGTTCTCGCCGTACCAGGCCGGAATCCGGTGGCCCCACCAGAGCTGGCGCGAGATGCACCAGTCCTGAATGTTTTCGAGCCATTGGTAGTAGGTGGACGTCCAATTCTCGGGGACGAACCGGATCTCGCCGCGACGCACGACGTCGAGCGCCGTTTCGGCGATCGACTTGCCGGGATTGAACGTCCCGGCGGGTGCCGGCTTGCTCATCGCGACGAACCATTGATCGGTCAGCATCGGTTCGAGCACGACACCGGTGCGGTCGCCGCGCGGCACCATCAGCTTGTGCGCCTTGGTGGCCTCGAGCAGGCCCGCCCGATCGAGATCGGCGACGACGCGCTTTCTGGCTTCGAAACGATCGAGGCCGCGATAGGCTGCCGGGGCGTTGTCGTTGATCTTCGCGTCGAGCGTCAGGATTTCGATGGGCGCGAGACCATGACGCTGGCCGACCTGGTAGTCGTTGAAATCGTGCGCGGGTGTCACCTTCACGACACCGGTGCCGAATTCGCGGTCCACGTAATCGTCCGCGATGATCGGAATCTCGCGATCCGTGAGCGGCAGTTTCACCTTCTTGCCGATCAGCGCCGCGTATCGTTCATCTTCGGGATGGACCATCACTGCGACATCGCCGAGCATCGTTTCAGGACGCGTCGTGGCCACCGTGAGGTGTCCGCTGCCGTCGGCCAGCGGGTAGCGGATGTGCCAGAGATGGCCGTTTTCCTCCTCGCTGGCCACTTCGAGATCGGAAACGGCCGTCATCAGCACCGGATCCCAATTCACGAGCCGCTTGCCGCGATAGATGAGCCCCTGCTCGTAGAGCCGGACGAAGACGTCGGAGACCACTTTGGACATCTTCTCGTCCATCGTGAAATATTCGCGCGACCAATCGATCGATGCGCCGAGGCGCCGCACCTGCTGGGTGATCGTCGAGCCCGATTGCGTCTTCCACGCCCAGACACGTTCGACGAACTGCTCGCGCCCGAGATCGTGGCGCGACACGCCTTGCTGATCGAGCTGACGCTCGACGACGATCTGCGTGGCGATGCCCGCGTGGTCCGTACCCGGCAGCCAAAGCGTGTTGTCGCCAAGCATGCGGTGATAGCGCGTCAATCCGTCCATGATGGTCTGGTTGAACGCATGCCCCATATGCAGCGTGCCCGTGACGTTCGGCGGCGGCAGCTGAATCGAGAAATTGGGGCGACCCGGCTCGAAAGACGGGGCGGCATAGCCGCGCCTTTCCCATTCGGGCCCCCATTGGGCCTCGATCGTCTGGGGCTCGAAACTCTTGGCCAGCGTGGTGTCGCTCATGGTTGGAAATCCGCCGAAAGATGCATGAAAAGACCGTAGGAAACGTTGAATTATAAAGGGTCGCACGTTCGGGCGGCCGCATCGGCGGGCTGCGCGGCTTTGCCGGACGCGCCGGTCGGCGAGCGCCGGCGTACTCCCGCTGGCTATAATGGGCGCCGTGCCTCGTCTATCGCCTCCTCCATGCCCGATCTGCTTGTCAATCTGAACCCCGAACAACTCGCGGCCGTCACGCTGCCGAACGAACCGGCACTGATTCTGGCCGGTGCCGGCAGCGGCAAAACGCGCGTGCTCATTACGCGGATCGCATGGCTGATCCAGCAGGGGCTCGCGTCGCCTGCGACGGTGCTCGCCGTCACGTTCACGAACAAGGCGGCGCGCGAAATGATGGCGCGGTTGTCGGCGCTGTTGCCGATCGATACGCGCGGCATGTGGATCGGCACGTTTCACGGCCTGTGCAACCGAATGCTGCGTGCCCATCATCGCGATGCGGCGCTGCCCGCCACGTTCCAGATTCTCGATACGGCCGATCAGTTGTCGGCGATCAAGCGGTTGATGAAGGGCTTGAACGTCGACGACGAGAAATATCCGCCGAAGAATCTGCAGTACTTCATCAACAATGCGAAGGAGCAGGGACTGCGGCCCGATCAGGTGGACGCCACCGACAACTTCAACCTGAAGTTCGTCGAGCTCTACCGCGCCTACGAGCAACAATGCCAGCGCGAAGGCGTCGTCGATTTCCCCGAACTGCTCCTGCGCTGCTACGAGTTGCTCGCGCACAATGCGCCGCTGCGCGCGCACTATCAGGCGCGCTTTCGCCACATCCTCGTCGACGAATTCCAGGATACGAACAAGCTCCAGTACGCATGGCTCAAGATGCTCGCCGGGCAGTCGAATGCCATCTTCGCGGTCGGCGACGACGATCAGTCCATCTACGCGTTTCGCGGGGCGAACGTCGGCAACATGCGCGATTTCGAGCGCGAGTTCAACGTGCGGCATCTGATCAAGCTCGAACAGAACTACCGCTCGCACGGGCACATTCTCGACGCCGCCAATGAACTGATCGCGAACAACGCGCGGCGGCTCGGCAAGAATTTGCGCACCGATGCGGGCCACGGCGAGCCCGTACGAGTCTACGAGGCGGCCACGGACACGCAGGAGGCCGCCTGGATCGTCGAGGAAATCCGCGCACTCATGAACAACGGGCTCGCGCGCAGCGAGATCGCCATCCTTTATCGCAGCAACGCGCAATCGCGCGCGATCGAACATACGCTCGTCAACGCCGGCATTGCGTACCGCGTCTACGGCGGGCTGCGCTTCTTCGAGCGGCAGGAGGTCAAGCATGCTCTGGCGTATCTGCGGCTCATCGACAATCCAAACGACGATACGGCCTTCGCACGCGTCGTGAATTTTCCGACACGCGGTATCGGCGCGCGCTCCATCGAACAGTTGGCCGACGCGGCGCGGCTTTACAACTGTTCCATGGCAGCCGCCATTCCCTATGTGACCGGAAAGGCTGGTTCGAGCCTTGCCGCGTTCGCGAATCTCATTGCGAAGATGCGCGCCGAAACCGAGCGCATGAGCCTGCCCGAGACGGTCGAGCATGTCGTGCGCGGGAGCGGCCTCGCGGCTTTCTATGAGGGCGAGCGCGAGGGGCAGGACAGGCTCGAGAACTTGCAGGAGCTCGTCAACGCGGCTGCCGCGTTCGTGAGCGAGGAGGGCTACGGTCTCGATACGCCCGCACGTTCGATACCGCTAGCACCGGGTGCGACTGCCGCACCGGCTATTGCGTCCGATCCGGACGACGCGGGCGTGACCGTACTCGACGCGCCGGGGCTGGGCGAGCCCGCGCAAAACCCAGACACGATGACCCCGCTTGCCGGGTTTCTTTCGCACGCGTCGCTCGAAGCGGGCGATTCCCAGGCGCAAGCCGGCCAGGATGCCGTGCAACTGATGACGGTGCACGCGGCGAAGGGACTCGAATTCACGGCTGTCTTCATTTCGGGACTCGAGGAAGGGCTTTTCCCGCACGAGAACAGTGCGATCGACCCGGACGGGCTCGAGGAGGAGCGCCGCCTGATGTATGTGGCGATCACGCGTGCGAAGGAGCGCCTCTACCTCTCGTTTGCGCAAAGCCGCATGTTGCACGGCCAGACGCGCTACAACGTGCGCTCGCGATTTTTCGATGAGTTGCCGCAGGCCACGCTCAAGTGGCTGACGCCGAAAGCCGAAGCGGGCGCGCGCTGGGGCGGGCGATCCGACAATGCGGCTTGGGGGCGCGATTGGTTCGCGCGGCCCGGCCGCGAGCAACAACGCTACGGCGGTCATGCCGCCGCCGAGGCGCCCGCGGCGCCGCTGCCCGCCTTTGCGAACGAGCAGCGCGCGGCCGATACGGGTTTCCGGGTCGGCCAGCAGGTGTTTCACACGAAGTTCGGCGAAGGCGCCATCACCGCGCTCGAAGGCAGCGGTGCCGATGCGCGCGCGCACGTCCGATTCAAGCGGCATGGGGAGAAGTGGCTTGCACTCGCCGTCGCGAAACTGCAGGTGGTCGAGTGAGGGTGCAGATGGGCACATACAACGTGAGCGGCAGTGACGCCGTAAATCACGGCGAGCAGGCCGTGCGCCGCCTGGGCGTGCTGGCGGCGCTGCCGCAAGAGTTGGGAGATCTCGTCGAAGCGATGCGCGCTGAAGGCGAGATGCAAACGGTGACGCTCGGCCGGCGCGACTATCACGTAGGCACCGCGTACGGCGTGCCCTGCGTGACCACGCTAGCGCGGGTGGGCAAAGTCGCGGCGGCTGCCAGCGCAAGCGCGCTGATTCACGTCTTCGGTGTCCATTCGATCATCTTTACGGGCGTCGCGGGTGGCGTTGGCCCCGGCGTGCGAGTGGGCGATATCGTGGTCGCCGATTCCTCGCTGCAGCACGATCTCGACGCTTCGCCGCTTTTCCCGCGCTATGAGGTGCCGCTGCTCGAGCGCGCGCACTTTCTCACTTATGCGCCGCTGGCCGAGCTGCTTGCAACCGCCTGCCAGCGGTTCCTTGCCGACGAAGGCGCAATGCTGGCCGAACGCTTTGGGTTTGCGGCGCCGCAAGTGCACCGGGGATTGATCGTCAGCGGTGACCGATTCGTCTCGAGCACGACGGAAGTACGCGCGCTGGCGCATGCCTTGCCCGAGGCGATGGCCGTCGAGATGGAAGGTGCGGCCATAGCGCAGGTCTGCTATGAGCATGACGTACAGCACGCGATCGTGCGAACGATTTCGGACACGGCCGACGATCATGCAACCGCCTTGTTCACCACATTCTTGAGCGATATCGCCGGCGCTTATTCTTCGGGCGTGCTGCAACGCTTCTTGCGCACCTATGCGGCCGCCGCCGCACCCGCGGGCGGCTAGCGCCGGTTCCACGAGCGATTAATCGCGTGTCTACTGCCGGTCGATGTCGATCATCCAATTCGGCTGCGCATGGCGCACGAGCTTGCTCTCATAGAGTGCGTTTGCCAGGTTGAGTGCCTGTACGCCCGCGACGTCGTCGACCTTATATGCGGCGCCGTCTGCAATGGGTTCGGCGCGCACTCCGCGTTCAGCGAGCCAAGCCTCGGCGCGTTTTGCGCGCTCGCCGTCCGCGACCGTGAACACGACGCCCGGTGCTTGGACCATGAGTTTTCCGCGGCGCCAATCGGCGCGCGTCGAATATACGGTGAGTGCCGACGGGCGCCCGGCCGACTCCTGCGGTGCGCGTTCGTAGATGGGGGGCAAATTCCGTCCGGCCGCGATACGCGCTGCGCCGCGCGGCGCTGTCTCTCGATGGCCCGGGGCCTGCAATTGCGGTTGGCGGTAGAGCGGCACTTTCGCATCGCCGTTGTACCAGTAAGTGGGCGCCGGCGCCTCGGAGGCGACGGCGGGAGCGTGTCCCGTAGCGCAAAGCAGCGTGGCAACGCCCACGGCGAAAAGAGCGGGTCTTGACATAATGGTCCTCGTTCAGTAGATGCTAAGCGTGGCGCTGCGCAACTGGATCGGTTCGCCCGTGTTCAGCGCATCCTCGATCCGCAGTGTCCAGTCGCCGTTCACGGGTTCGTCGAGGGCCGTGACGGCGTGAGTCCGGAAGCGGTGGTCGAACATTTCGGTGCGGCATGACGCGGCGGGCATGCCGTAGTTCTCGTATGAAGCCACGCAGCGGGGGTACTCGGGGCTCAGCAGCAGCTTCGTACCGCGAGGGGATTCCAGCGTCACGCGCAACGCGCGGAAATTCGGATGCTCGAGCGCGATGTCGGCTTCAAGGAATTCAACCGTGCGGTTACCGCAGGCCATCTTGAACGTTCGCTCGACGGAGCTCGTGGCCGCTGCCGCCTGATCGTCTCCACTGACGGAGCCCCCGCATGGCTGCGCCCAGAACGCCTGACTCGAGCCGCCGACCGATTTCATGCGCTGCGCGTACGAGACCGCGGCTTGCGCATCGACGAGGCCAAAGCCGTATCGGCTGCTGTAGCGATACGGATTCCCTGTGTACGGGTTTGTCGCGCCAGTGGCGATCCAATTGGCGCCCGGATCGTTTTCCATCGAAGGCAGGACGCGAGCGGTGCGCGCGAGAACGAGGCGCACGTCGCGCCACGTCAGTTCGGGGTTCGCCTGCAGCATCAGTGCGACCACGCCCGAGACCATCGGCGCCGCGGACGATGTGCCGCCCGATTCATGCGTGTATTTGCTGTACGGCTTAGTCGTCGTTATGGCGGGGCCCTGCGGCATGCCGTGCGCGTCGGGCATGTCATCGCTCGGCGCGCAGACGAGAAGGTTCGTTCCGTTCGAGGAATACTCGGACGCAACGCCGTTTGCATTGACGGCGCATACCGCTAGCGCTTGCGTCGGTACGTAGCGGTCGAAGTTGCTCCATCCGTAGTGAGGTAGGCGGGGTTGCGTCGATTCGTTGAAATCCTTGTTGCCGTTACCGGCGGCGAAAACGTAGACGATCCCTTTACCGTTGCGGCCTTCGTCGACGCCTTTGCGGACGATCTCCTCTTCTAGGATGTCCCGCATGCCGGGCATGGCAACGTTGGCGGAGCCCCAACTGTTGTTGGAGACTGCGATGCGCCCATCGGCGATGCCGAGGCCCAGCGCGTCCGCGAGGTCGGACTCGTTTCTGCTCAACAGTAAGTTGAGGCCCGCGAGTTTGGCGCCGGGCGCAACGCCGACGCCTCCGACGCTGTTGCGCGCGGCGGCGATGACGCCCGCCACGGACGTACCGTGAGCCCTCTCTTCGATGGAAGGAGTCGGGTCCGCACCGCCCGTCACATAGTTGCGGCTCAGTCCGCGCGCAATGTTGGCACGCAAGTCCTCGTGCCCGATTTCGATACCGTCATCCACCACCGCAACGGTGACGCCGTGACCCTCGAAGCCTTGCGTCCACACGGGCGCAACGTTGATATCGACACCCGGCGTCCCGCGCCACCAGCGATCGGGGCGCACGAGCTGGCCGGTATTGACGAGATGCCACTGGTATTGGAAGAGAGGATCGGCGGGCAGCCGCTGCGCATTGACGGGGGCGGGACTGGCAGTGGCCGCGGGCGCGTCGCCGCCGCCACTGCAGGCTGCGAGCATGCTCGAAAGGAGGGTGGTGAGCAGGGCACGCGATGCGGCGAGAGGCGGCAACGCCAGAGGGCGAGTGCTTCCGCCTCGCGGAAAAACGGTCATTCACGACTCCTTTGCGCTAACGGTGGACCTGATCGCGCAAAGTAGTCGTTTTCAGTTCTCGCCCCCGGCGCGGGGGGAGAATTCGGACGAATTGAGCCCCGCGATGTGCGGGCAAGTGTTTGAATCAGCCGGCCCGAGCTTGCCGCTTTTGTTCGACGTTCGGCAGCAAGACGGTGAGAATGCCGATCAGCGGCAGGAACGAACAGACCTTGTAGACGTAGTCGATGCTCGTCACGTCGGCCAGTTTGCCGAGCACCGCTGCGCCGATCCCGCCGAGGCCGAACGCGAACCCGAAGAACAAGCCGGCCACCATCCCGACGTTGCCCGGGATCAACTCCTGCGCGTAGACCAGAATGGCCGAGAACGCCGAGGCGAGCACGAGACCGATCAGGACGGTCAGCACGCCGGTCCAGAACAAATTCGCATACGGCAGCAGCAGCGTGAACGGGGCGACGCCAAGGATCGACACCCAGATCACATACTTGCGCCCGACGCGATCACCGATCGGGCCGCCCACGATCGTTCCCGCCGCAACAGCCGCCAGGAAGACGAACAGGTGGATCTGCGCGGCCTGCACGCTCAGATGGAACTTGTCGATCAGGTAAAAGGTGAAGTAGCTGTTGATGCTCGCGAGGTAGAAGTACTTCGAGAACACGAGCAGCACCAGCACGCCGATAGCGAGCGCGACGCGTTGCTTCGAGAGTTCGGGGTGGCCTGCGCGGGCCTGCGCCTTTTTCTTGGTGGCCGGGTGACGGCTGTACCAGCGGCCGACTTGCGCGAGCACGACGATGGCGACGAGCGCCGCAACCGAAAACCAGGCGATGCTGCGTTGACCATGCGGAATGATGACGAGCGCGGCGAGCAGCGGGCCCAGCGAGGTACCGGCGTTGCCGCCGACCTGAAACAGCGACTGCGCGAGCCCGTAGCGGCCGCCCGAGGCCATGCGCGCGACACGGGACGATTCGGGGTGGAAGACGGAGGACCCGCATCCGACGAGCGCCGCGGCGACGAGCAATACGCCGAAATTCGGCGCGATGGACATCAGGAGCAGCCCGCTCAGCGTGAAGCCCATGCCGATCGGCAACGAGTACGGTTGCGGGCGCTTGTCGGTATAGATGCCGACGAGCGGTTGCAGCAGCGACGCCGTGATCTGGTAAGTCAGCGTGATGAGGCCGACCTGCGTGAACGACAGCGAAAAGTTGGCTTTCAGCATCGGATAGATCGCCAGCACGAGCGACTGAATCATGTCGTTCAGCAAGTGCGAGAAGCTGATGGCCCCAAGGACGGAATAGAGCGTGCGCTGTACACCGCCGGCGGCAGGCGCGGGGGGTATTTGAGGCGCGGCATTCGCCGCGAGAGCGTTCTTCTGCATGCCAGGCATCCTGAAAGAGTGAGCGTTTGCCGCTTCAGTGAGCGGCCTGGGGCACGAGCGCGGTTCAGCAATGAGCGAATCGGTGCCCCTCGATTTCGTAAGTGTAGTTTGTCTCAAAAAGACGACTCGGACATTGTTTGTCGTACATGAGACATTTTCGTCGCGCGTCGGCGTCGCGAATGCCCGGTTTATGGCGCAGAGCCAACGTGACAAGCGCTGCCAAGCTTCGTATCGAGGCGCTTTTTGGCGAGGTATAACCGCTCCCGCATACGAAAAATCGAGGCAAAAAATGTACGCCGGATACGGGTTTTCTCTCGTATCTCCCGGCTCAAGAAGGCCGCCGAAGATGCCGTTGACCAGCGGTAGCGGTCGGATTTGCCGTCCAACCTGCCCACGAGGCGGGGCTTATCAGAAGGGGGTTGCATGAAGATGGTTTCACGGAGGTTGCGTGCGGAGGCGGAGTTTGTGCCGGAGGGTGCCGCGGCGGGCGGCCAGTCGCGTGGTGCCGGCGTGAAGGCGCGCCTCAATGGGCTGTCGGTCAAGATGTCGCTGCGGCTGGCATTCGCGGTATTGCTGGCCGGAACGCTGGCGATCGGCATATTCGCGCTCACGCAGATCAGCCGTTTGAACGATTCGTCCAGATCGATCTACGAGCAGGGCCATGTGGCGAGCCGAGCCGCGGAAGAAGTGCGCGGCAACATGCTGCGTTCGAGCCGTGCGCAAAAAATGCTGCTTACCGCCACGACGGCCAAGGAACGCGATGAGCTCGGAGCCGAAATCGACAAGGGCCTTGCCGCGATCAACGGCGAGCTCGGCACGCTCAAACAGTACACCGACGTCAATGACAAAGCAGCGCTCGATCAGCAAACGAAGCTGGCCGCCGCCGTCTCGGCGTGGGCGAGCCACCTGCGCGATTTCGTCACGCTCGTGAAGGCGCAGCCGCTCGACTTGTCGCAAATGAACTGGCAAGTCGGCATGCAGGACGTTTCTCTGCTGGTCGAGACGGGCAAGCTCGAAAAGCTCGTGGACGCGCTCGTCGCGGCCCGCGGCGCGCAGGCTAAAGCGACGATCGACGCATCGGCATTCATCTTCAAGTCGTCGTTCGTCATGATGGCAGCGATGACGGCCGCGCTGATTGCGGTGGCGATCGTCGTCAGCGAGTGGGTCGTGCGGCGCTTGACGCGCCAGCTCGGCGGCGAGCCGGTCTATGCGAAGGACATCGCGAGCCGGATTGCGTCGGGCGACCTATCGCACCCGATCGCGCTCGGCAGAAAGGACACATCGAGCATGCTTTACGCGCTTTCCGAAATGCGCACCGGTTTAGCCGGAACGGTCGGCGAAATCGCGGCGAGTGCGGAGGCGATCGCATCGGCGGCCGGTGAGATCTCGATGGGCAACCTCGATCTGTCGCAGCGCACCGAGCAGCAGGCCGTCTCGCTCGAGCGCACCGCGTCGAGCATGGAGCAGCTGACTTCGACGGTGCGCCAAAACGCCGATAACGCGAAGCAGGCGAGTTCGCTGGCGAACAATGCGTCGGAGATCGCGTCGACGTGCGGTTCGGTCGTTTCGCGTGTCGTCACGACGATGGGCGAAATCAATGCGAGCGCGAAAAACATCGGCGACATCATCGGGGTGATCGACGGCATCGCGTTCCAGACCAACATCCTTGCTTTGAATGCGGCCGTCGAAGCGGCGCGCGCGGGCGAACAGGGGCGCGGGTTTGCAGTTGTGGCGGGCGAGGTGCGCTCGCTCGCGCAGCGCAGCGCCGCCGCGGCAAAGGAAATCAAGACGCTGATCAACACCTCGCTCGAACGCGTGGAGAACGGTTCGACGCTGGCGGAGGACGCCGGTCGCACGATGGATGAGGTGGTGAAGGCGGTCAAGCGAGTCACCGATATCATGGGCGAGATCTCCGCGGCGTCCACGGAGCAGAGTTCAGGCATCGAGGAAATCAACCGTGCGGTCACGCAGATGGATGCCGGTACGCAGCAGAATGCGGCGCTCGTAGAAGAGGCTACCGCGGCTGCACGCTCGCTCGACGATCAGGCGAAAGCGCTCAAGCGGCTCGTTGGGAAGTTCAAGCTGCACGCGTGAGGGGGTGGGCGGGCGTGGTGGCTGATGGTGGCGGGTAGTGTGCCCTTTGCTGCCCGCTGCAGGTTCATTGCTGAAGCGACACTGACGAAGCGCCGCTTGGAGCAACGATCGGGGACATCCTGGAACTCTGACGCCAAGGCTCGCGGCGATTGGACAACGTCTCAGGCGGTTTTGCCGGGTTGGCAGCCATCAGGCGCGCGCCAACGCCCGCTCCATGCCAGCAATAGCGGTTTCGACGTATGCGCTGAAGCTGGAGTCCATGGCTGCGTCCGTGCCGTTCTGCCAGCGAACGATAAACGACCTGTTGGCCATCGCAGGGAGGTACCGCGCCAGCGTCGGAAACTCGAGCGCCGGGATCGAACTCACCTTCTCCTGCAGTTGCGCTGCCCATCTCGCGGGATCGTCCGTGGGCATGGATGCGAATTCAAGCGTCGAAAAACCGACCATCGTTGCGATAACCACGTTATACATGTCAACGATCTGATCATCCTTGAACCCGGCCGCAACAAGCACAGTAAGAATCCTGTCGATCATGCCGGGGTTCAAGCTTGCGTTGGCGACGAGGTGTCCGCCGAGGAGCTGCGCGACATTCGGGTGTCGGCGAATCACCTCCCGGCACCGGGAGAACAACTCCCTGAGCCAGTCTTGCCACGACGTCTTGCCGGGTTCGGGCGCAACGTCGGCCATTGTGGCTTCGACAACCGACGCGAGCAGGTCGTCACGCGTCGCAACGTGCCAGTACACCGCGGACGGATAGACGCCAAGCGATCGCGCGACATCGCGCAAGCTGAATCCCATGAGCCCGTTGCGGTCGATCTGCTCGATCGCTGCAGCAATGATCCTTTCCTTGCTGAGCCCGGAACCGGTAGTCCCGTCCTTCCTGGTGCGCGTACGTGATGCCGGGGAATTCCCGCCGGCACCAGCTCGATCCATACCTTCGCCACTGCCGCGGCCCTTCCTGACGGTGCCCGTTTTTCCCGGGAGGGTCGCCTTGCGAGCTGATGTCGTCATTTGTCGGTTCGTTGCCAAAACGCGATTGTGTGGTGAACAAGCGCCCATTGTAGACCGGACAATCGCCCCCCCGACTTTTGCCGCGCGCGGCTCGCCGTCGCTCTGTCCTCTCCGGCGACACAGAGAATCTTGCAACTTGGCTTGTGCAGTGTACAATGAATAGTAGTTCATCGTACTGGCCGGATTTGTAGTGGTTCGGTCCGAGGGACGCGATGCCATGCACAGGGACATCTCGATGGAAAGCTCCGATACTTCAGCCTTTTCCCCGCTTGCCGAGGCGATCAATCACGCGGTCGAGCGTTTCACCGAGCGCAATCCGCGAAGCGCACTTCAGTACGAGCGGGCGGTTCAGGTCATGCCTGGCGGCAACACGCGGTCGGTGCTTTTTTACAGTCCATTTCCGCTCGCCATCGCCCGCGGTGACGGTTGCCGCCTCTGGGATGCGGACGGTCACGAATACATCGACTTCATCGCGGAGTTCACGGCGGGTCTCTACGGGCACTCGAACCCCGTCATCCGGCAGGCCATCGATCGTGCGCTCGATACCGGCATCAATCTGAGCGGACATAACCTGCTGGAGTCGGAGCTTGCGCGTCTGATCTGCGATCGCTTTCCAACGGTCGACGCGGTGCGGTTCACGAACTCGGGTACCGAAGCGAATCTGATGGCGATCGCGGCTGCACGGGTCCATACCCGCCGTGACAAGGTCATCGTTTTTGCTGGCGGGTACCACGGCGGAGTGCTGACGTTCGCGAACGGCAACAGTCCGGTCAACGTCCCGCACGACCTGTTGATCGCCCACTACAACGATCTGGCGAGCGCGCAGCGCCTCTTCGAATCACATCCCGACGAGGTCGCTGCCGTCGTCGTCGAGCCGATGCAGGGCGCGGCCGGTTGCATCTGCGGTGAACGCGAATTTCTGGCCGGGCTGCGGGCGCTTGCGTCGAAGCACGGTGCGCTGCTGATTTTTGACGAGGTCATGACTTCGCGGCTGGCACCCGGTGGGCTCCAGGAAGCGTTTGGAATCGAGCCGGACCTCACGACGCTCGGCAAGTACATCGGAGGCGGCATGTCTTTCGGTGCGTTCGGTGGTCGGACATCCATCATGGATCAATTCGATCCGCGCAAGCCTGGCGCCACGCCGCATGCCGGCACGTTCAACAACAACGTCCTGAGTATGGCGGCCGGCGCAGCAGGTCTATCCAGGCTGTACACCGCGGACGTCGCGCGGGAAATGAATGCCTGCGGCGATCGCCTGCGCGAGCAACTGAACGCGATTTGTGTGCAGCGCAATGTCCCTCTTCAGTTCACCGGAAGAGGGTCCCTCATGAATCTTCAGACCGGCAGGCACGCAATACGATCGATCAAAGACCTGCTACCCGAGGGCAATAGCGTCAAGGATCTCTTCTTCTTTCACATGCTTGAACGCGGCATCTATCTCGCGCGCCGCGGCTTTATCGTTTTGAGCATGCCCATTACCGAGAAGGAAATCGGGCGACTGTTGTCGGCGTTCGATGAGTTTGTCGAGCGCTACGCAAGCGTCCTCGCCTGAAGACAATTGTTTCGCCGCACGAGGCAGTGCGTTTTTGTGAGGAGCATTGGAATGGAAGATACGGTTGGAAAGCGTCTCGTCGGGGACACGCCGCGCGGCGGAAGCGTCATGAGTTTCTACCTCCCGAAGGGCGCGGCGCGACCGCCGCGCATTGCGCGCGGCGAAGGTATTCACCTGTACGACGAGCACGGCAACCGGTATCTCGACGCAACGTCGGGCGCGGTGGTGAGCAACCTTGGCCACTCCAATCCGCGCGTCGTTGCTGCGATATCGGAGCAAGCCCACCACGTCACCTTTGCGTATCCGCGCTTCTTTGAGAGCGAACAGAACGTCCGCCTGGCCGGCAAGCTCACTGAACTGGCTGGCGAGGGGTTCGATCGTGCGTTCTTCGTCTCGGGCGGCTCGGAGGCTATCGAGGCGGCACTGAAACTCGCAAGGCAGTTCGCGGTCGCCTGTGGACAGCCCACTCGCTGGAAGGTGATCTCCCGCGATCCGAGCTACCACGGTTCCACGCTGGGCGCGATGGCCGTCACGGGCGACTCGTCTACCGAGTCGATCTACGGCCCAATGATGCGGCAGATGCCCAAGATTCCCGCGCCGCTGACCTACCGGTTGCCGCCCGGCGTGACAGCCGAAGCGCATGTCGCAGCCTGCGCAGATGCGCTCGAACGGCGAATCGTCGAGGAGGGCCCCGACACCGTGCTCGCATTCATCCTCGAACCGATCGGCGGCCTGTCCAGTGGCGCGCTCGTGTCGCCTCCGTCGTATTACCGGCGGGTCCGCGAGATCTGCGACCGGCACGGCGTGCTGCTCATTCACGACGAGATCATGTGTGGTGCGGGGCGCACGGGCGCATTCCTGTCCTCGCACCATTGGGAAGGTTCACGTCCGGACATCGTGACGTTGGCGAAAGGTCTTGCCGCGGGCTATACGCCTTTTGGGGCGCTGCTCGCGCCGAACTGGATCGTCGAGACGATCGGCGCGCAAGGCGGCTTTGTTCACGGCCACACTTACTTTTCGAACCCGTTCTCGTGCGCGGTTGCCGAAGCCGTTATCGACGAAGTAGTGGAACAGGGTCTCGTCGAACGCGCCGCGAGGATGGGACAGTATCTCGAGCGGCGACTTCATGAGCTGCAGCAGATAAGCCGTCTCGTCGGCGACGTGCGCGGCAAGGGTTTGCTGATGGCGATCGAACTCGTCGCGGACAAGCAGACGCGGCGTCAATTGCCGCCGGCGATGAATGCGCCGGCCCGTCTGACGAATTACGGACTCGCGCACGGCATCGCGCTTTACAACCGGCGTGCCAACCGCGGGCAGTTCGGCGATATCCAGCTGATTGCGCCGCCGCTGATCATCACGGAGCCGGAAATCGACGATCTCGTCGAACGGCTGGGGCGAGCGCTCATCGATTTCGAACGCGATCTCGAGCGTGAAGGCGCGCTTAACTGATGGACAACCGGCGCTTCACGAGTCGAGGCGCCGGATGGGAAAAGCAACATGACCATTGCAGGCTCATTCGAAACGAAAAAGCTCGTTCGCTTTCAGCATTGCGATCCGGCTGGCATCGTCTTCTACCCGCAGTACTTCGTGCTGTTCCACGAGCTGATCGAGGACTGGTTCAACGAAGGACTGCGCGTGAATTACGCGGATTTCATCGCTATTCAGAAGCTAGGTGTGCCGACGGTCCGCATCGAGGTGGACTTCGTCGCGCCTAGCGAAATCGGTGACACGCTGAAATTTCAGTTGACCGTGAAGCGGATCGGCACGCGCTCCATCGTGCTTTCGCTCGCAGCGTTCGCCGGTGACGCGCTACGCGTGAAGGTTCAGCAGACGATCGTCCTGTTCTCGCTCGAGCGGCGCGAATCGGTCGCGATTCCCGATCATCTTCGCCAGCGCCTCTCGCTGTTTCTGGCCGAAGCGCCCACGCAGTAGCACGACTCCTTCGACCGGCGGCTCATGGCGGCGCGAATCGATTCAATTTTTCACGGAGACACTGAAATGGCTACGAATAAGGTTATCGTCCTCGTCGCACCCACCGGGGGGATGGCATTCAAGTCACAGAACCCATACTTGCCTACGCAGCCGGACGAGATCGCACGGGACGTGTTTGACTGCTACAACGCCGGCGCGAGCGTCGTGGCCGTGCACGCGCGGCGGCCTGACGACGAGGCGACGTGCAACGCCGACATCTATCGCAACATCAACGAATTGATTCGCGCCAAATGCGACATCGTGATTAACAATTCGACGGGCGGTGGCGTTCATGGCGACATGGTGCGGCAGATCGACGGAGGGATGTGGGATACCGTCTGGGCAGAGCGTCTGAAGGGCATGGAAGCCGGTGCCGAGATGTGCACGCTGGACGCCTGCACATTCGTGGCGAGCTTTGACGGCAATGAAGTCCTGCTCAATACCTCACCGTCGCGATGCCAGTTTTTGGCCGAGGAAATGAGGAAGCGCGGGATCAAGCCAGAGTGGGAAGTCTTCAGCCCGACGCATATCGTTCAGGACGCCACCACCTTGATCCAGATGGGGCTCGACGAGCCACCGTATGTATTCAACCTGGTGATGAATGCGCACCGAGGTTTTCAGAATGCGATGCCTTATAACCCGAAGTCCTTGCAGTTCATGGTCGATCTATTGCCAAAGGACAGCATCTTCTGTGTGAGCGGCATCGGGCCGGCGCAACTACCCGCAAGTATCAACTCGCTGCTGCTCGGCGGACAGATCATTCGCGTGGGCCTCGAAGACAATCTCTACTATCGCCGCGGCCAACTCGCGCGAAACGTTGAACTCGTCGAGCGCACCGTGCGGATTCTGCGTGAAATGGACTACGACATCGCGACGCCTGCGGAAGCCCGCCGGATCATGGGGCTGCCGCGCAACGATAGCTCGGCGAGACCGTACTTTTCAGTAGGTAGCCGGTAGGCGGTAGCTATGGAATCGCAATCGGTGACATGAACGTTCGGATCGGCTTCGAGCCGGATCGTTCGCGGCCAAGTCGAAAAGTACGCCGTCCGGCAAGTGTTTACCGCCTCCTCTGCGTACGCCAGAACAAGTCAGTTCCGAATAGACTCGCCGGCGTGCGCATCGCAAGATCCCGCGTTAGAATACGCACCGGGCGCGGCAGGGCGCCCGTTCTCGCGAAAGCCACCCGCACCTGCTCTTAGCAGTCGAACGATCCTTCCCGGACGCATCGCAACCTCAACCTTCAAGCCGCAGCGAGAACGGCGCAATGAAAGGAGAGTGTTCATGTGGTCCACCGCCAATCCCACCCGTTCGAGTCTTTCTCACGTCGAATTCCTGCGTCGCCATGCTCGCCGATTGCTGCGCGCGGCGCATGCCGATGCGAGCCGTGCCTTACCCGTGTTGCGGAGAATCAAAGCCGCCGGGGTCGTTCCCGCGCATACGCTCACGGAGCTTTTCGCCGCACGCGAGTCGGTACGGCTCAAGCATGTGCTCAACATGCTGGCGACCGAACTCGGCTACGCCGATTGGGCCGCCTGCAAGCGCGACGTGGATGCGCGTGCGAGCGCCGAGCTCGATGCATTACGTTTCGATGCCGGGTGTTTCGCCGATTTCGCGACCAACTGGTTTCCGGACCATACGACGGCCCGCGCGTGGCAAAGCGTGCACGGCGGTTATCTCGTGCGCTACGGCACGCAGACGGTAGCCATTTTGCACGCGGGCGTGTGATGCCCGCGCGCAAACCGACCGGGTCCGGTTAGCCGCCTCGATCAGCTCGGCGAAACAACAACCGTGCAAGTCGTGCCGGCGGCAAGCATGACGCCCGCAGGCACTTCGTCGATATGGATGCGCACCGGCACGCGCTGAGCCAAACGCACCCAATTGAACGTCGGATTCACATCGGCGACGAGCTGACGGCTTTGCGGATTGTCGCGGTCGTAAATGCCGCGCGAAATGCTTTCGACATGGCCTGTCAGCGTACCGCCGCTCATCAGGCGAATCTCGGCCTTGTCGCCAATCTTCACGCGCGGCAGCTTCGTTTCCTCGAAATACCCATAGACCCAGAACGAGCGGCTGTCGACGATCGCAAGCTTCGGCGTGCCGGCCGTCGCATAGTCGCCGCGATAGAGCGACAGGTTGGTGACGTACCCGTCCACAGGCGAGACGACGGTTGTGCGCGCAAGGTTGAGCTTCGCCGCGTCGAGCGCTGCGAGCGCCTGCCGATACTGTGCTTCGGCCGCCGAGGCCGATTGCACAGCGTTCTCGCGGCTTTCCTTCGACACGACGAGGCTGTCCATATCGGCGCGCCGCTGCGCGTCGGCGCGGCGCATCTGCCATTCGGCCCGGCGTGCGGCGACAGCCGCTTCCGCCTGCTCGAGCGCGACCTGATAATGCGACGGGTCGATGCGCATCAGCACCTGGCCTTTCTTGACGAACCCGTTATCGACGACAGGCAGATCGACGACAGCACCGGAGACATCGGGCGCAACATTGACGATCTCGGCGCGCACGCGGCCATCGCGTGTCCAGGGCTCGTCCATATAGTGAATCCAGAGTGTACGGCCGATCGCCAGCGCGGCGACGAACACCAGGGCCGTCGCAATGAAGCTGATCAAATAACGCCATGCCGGATGGTGAGCTGCGGAAGTGTTCATGATGGGTTCGAACGGTGATTCAACGATATACGGCCAGGCCGAGCGCGCCGCATACGATCACGAGCAGGCTCGCGCGCACCAGCGACGGATGCCAGACGAAGCGATACAGCCCCACGGCCGCAAACAGGCGATCGAGCAGCCAGGTGAGCGCGGCACCGCCGACGCAAAGCGGCACCATGGCCGGTAAGTAGGCGCCGAACATGGCGAGATCACGTGGCATGACGAGCTCCATGGTTGGGCGGTACATCGCCGCCTTCGTTCGCACGCTGCCCGTGCGAGGCGAACGCCGCGAGCGGCGATTGCGGATCCATCAGCGCGGTGCGCACGAAGTGCAAGTGGCTCAGGATGCGCTGCAGGCAATGGCGCTCTTCGCGTGGCGGCGCAAAGGCGACGAGCACCTGCCGAGTGGCGGCGATGGCGTCGACACTCGCCGCGAGCGCTGCATCGAGACGCCTGCCCCGCGGACGTTCGAACAGCGCCGCAAGCTCGTGCTCCGCGGCTGCGATGCTGCGCCGCCAGGGCATCGTCGGCGCATAACGCGCATCGCGCGGCAGCCCGACGAGCTCGCCGCGCAGGTCGATCACGGCGTGCCCGACTTCGAGGACGGCGACGAGCCAGGCCAGCGCGTCGCGCCGCGCAGCCGGCGTACGTTCGGCCACCGCGTAAGCCTGGAACGCGATATCGCGGGCGCGGCTTTCGAAGCGGGCCCGTACGCTGGCGAGCGGCGCGCGGCAGGCGAGCGCCACCTGTCGCCGCAAGTCGGCGACGAGATGGCCGATGAGCCAGGGCGTGGAGGGCGGCAGCAGCACAGCGAACGCGGCGGCACAGGCAACCATCGACAAAATCAGCGCGAGCGTGTTGTCGGCAAATCCGGCCGGATCGTACTGCATGACGTTGTCGGGCCCCGCCAGGACGCAAAAGAAAATGCAGAAGCCCGCGCCTATGCCGGCCAGCTTGGGGCGCGTGGAAAGAAACACACCGAACGCGAGCGGTGGCGCCAGCACGGCGCAGAGGAGGGCAAGCCCATCGATACGAGGGTAGATGCCGAACACGACGATCGCACCGGCCGCTGCCGCTAGCATTGTTCCGATGCTCATTTGCAGCGCCATGCGGGTCGGGCGTGGCGACGACGACGCAAGCGCGCAAACCGCGGCAGCATTCAAAACGAGTGTGGCGCCGCTCGGCCACGCGGTGGCGAGCCAGAACGCACTCAGCGCGGCCATGACGATGGCGCCCCGCACACCGGCGATGGCGGTGACGATGGCGCTCGTTTTCGGCTCGTAGCGCTCCGGCGAACGTTCGCGCGCATGGCTGGCCGTTGCGAGCGACGCATAGGTTTGCGCATAAGCGTGCATGTCGTCGACGAAGCGGTAGAGCAGTTCGGAAGCGGTATCGAAGTCGAGCAGCGCCGAATCGGATAGCGTGTTCAGCCGCTCGCGCGTGGCGCGCATGCGGCTTGGCAGCTCACGCTTGAAGTGCTGAAGCCTATCGGCGGAGCGTGTCGCATCGGATGCCCTGAGCACCGGCTCGCCGGGCGTATAGAGCATGGGTGCCAGCTCGGCGAAATACGGTTCGAGCGCGTTGACGATCTCGCGCGCGCCCGCGGCGCGCAGGCGATTCATCAACTGATGCAGACTGTGAAAGCGAGTAGAGGCCGTCATGAACTCGCGGTTCAAACGAGCGAGGCGCCCGCTACGCAAGCGGGCATCGTGGCTCTCGAACACGGCGATGCTGCGCATGGCCTCGAAGCCGACGATCTCCGCCAGAAAGCGCGCGTTCGTACGCTCGATCTGCTCGCGTGCCATGTTGCCGGCGAGCGCCGATGCGACGTACTCGACGAACTTCGAAAAGCGCGCGCGAACGGTGCTGCGCATCTGGTCGCTGGCGTGCTGCGGCCAAACCAGCGCGCTCACGAAGCCGGCACACACGACGCCGAGCGAAACCTCGGCCGCACGCGTGAGCGCGGCGAGAAACGCGCCGTCGGGATGCTGCGCGGCGGGAATGCCGATCAGCGCGGCCGTATAACCCGCGAGCAGAAACCCGTACGAGCGAAAATTGCGGTTGCGCGCCGCACCGGCCGTGCAGATGCCGGTCCACAGTGCGAGCGCGCCGAGAAACAACTCGGGCTGCTGCGAGAACAGCGCAACGAGCGCAAGTGTGGCGACGAGGCCGACGAGCGTGCCGCCTATCCGATAAAAGCTCTTCGCGAGCACGGCGCCGCTTTGCGGCTGCATGACGATGAAAACCGTGGTCATCGCCGTACGGGGTTGCGGCAGATCGAGCCGCAGGGCGATGGCCAGCGCGGCGAACGCCGCCAGCAGCGCCTTCGCTACGTGTATCCAGGTGCGCCCCTCGGTGTCCCACCAATCGCTCAACGCAGCACGCCCAGCCGCGGCACGGGAGACGATAGCGTTCGCGTTGTCGGACAACATCATCGCTCGCTCCCTCGTCTGACCGACTGCATCCCGGCACGCGCGGCCTGCATGCCATGCGCTGGTATCAGGTGCTCGTCGGCCGGCCCGTCGGCGGGCGTCGCCAATCCGCCGCCGAGCGCGGTCATCAGCGTGGCATAGGCCGCGAGCCGCGCGGCACGAATTTCGGCGACGCGTTCTTGGGCGCCGAGCCAGCGCGTCTCTTCGACGATGACATTGACGTAATCGGTGAGCCCGCGCTGGAAGCCGCGATCGGCGAGGCGATAGCTGCGCTCGGCGGCATCGGCGGCGCGCTCGGCATCGTGCTGCTGGATGTCCAGCGAGCGCTGGCGCACCGTTGCATCGGCGATTTCCTTGAGTGCGCCGACGATCGATTGATCGTAGCGGGCGACCGCCACGTCATAGCTAGCGGCGGCTGCGCCGAGGCGCGCACGCAAGGCGCCACTGTCGAAGATTGGCAGCGACAGCGCCGGTCCACCGGTCCAGCCGCCGCTCGCAGCGCGCAGGAAACCGAATAGCGGACCGGCCGCCGCGTAGCCGCCGAGCGTTGCCACCAAGTCGATGTTCGGATAGAACGCGGCGTGCGCCACGTCGATGCCGCGTGCCTCGCCCGCCACGGTCCAACGCGCGGCGACGACATCGGGCCGATGGCCGATCAACTCGGCCGGCAGGTGAGTGGGAAGGTCTGCAGGCGCGTTCAGTGCAAGTGCGGGGCGCGCCAGGGTGGCACCGGCACCGGGACCTTTGCCGAGCAGTGCGGCAAGCTGGTTTCGATCGAGCTCGATGGCCTCCCGGCGCGCCTCGACGGTACGTTCATACTCGGGCAGCGGCGCCTCGGCCTGACTGAGTTCGAGCTGCGTGCCGATGCCGCCGGCGAGGCGCCGCCGCGCCAGGTCGGCCAATTGCCGCTGGCGCGCGAGCACATCGGTCGCGATATCGAGCAACGCGTAATGCTGAGCGAAATCGAGATAAGCGCGTACGACGTTGGCCTCGATTTCGAGCTGAGCGGCACGCGCATCGGCCGCGCGTGCATGGGCGACATCGAGCGCTTGCTCGGTCGCGTTCTTTTCATGTCCCCACAGATCGAGGCGGTACGACAGGTGCAAGGCACCCGTGTTGTTCCAGGTGGTGCGCCCCGCGAGCGGCCCGGGACCGTAATAGACGTTCTGCGGCCAATGCTGTCGCGTGATATCGAGGCTGCCGGCGACCTGCGGACCTTCGGCCGCCTCGACAACGCCTGCGATCGATGCCGCTTCGCGCACCCGGGCCGAAGCGGCCGCGAGCGTCGGGTTCGACTCGATTGCGGTCTGCACGAGGGTATCGAGCTGGGGGTCGCCGAACGCTTGCCACCAGTCGGTCTTCGGCCACTGCGCGCTCGCGTTCGCCGCATCGATGGCGGGACCGACGTCGAGCGTCGCGGCGTCGGGCACTTGCGCCTGCGGTGTAATGCCATGCGTGCTTGCGCAACCGGTCATTATCATCAGTAATGCAAGAAACGAGAACGCGACACCTCGTTTCCCGATCCGCAGTAGCACGATTCTCTCCTCGACAGCGGTAATAGACCGAATCGATTATATTTTTCGCGTCATTGTGGAATAAGCGGTAAGGATGCAAGAGATCTTTACAGCTTTTGAGATAATCGACGTTGCAGGCCGTGCAACAATCGAGCCGCATCGTTGAAGGGAAAACCGGCTATGGACACGCTTCAGAACATGCGCGTCTTCACGCGCGTCGTTGAATCGGGCAGCTTCACCGCGGCCGCGCAGCATTTGAATACGACGACCGCTTACGCGTCGCGCGCGGTATCGGATCTGGAAGCGCATCTGCACACGCGTCTTTTGAACCGCACGACGCGGCGCATTGCGCTCACCGAGGCGGGCGAGCGTTATTTGCGCCGCTGCCAGCAGATCCTCGCCTACGTGGAAGAGGCCGAGGCCGAAGCAAGCGATGCGCACGCGCGCCCGTCGGGCAAACTGCGCATGCACGCGATGGCGAGCTTCGGCGGACACTACGTCGTGCCCGCGATCGGCCGCTACCGGCAGCGCTACCCGGACGTGTCGGTCGAACTCACGTTGGCGCAGCGCATCCCCGATCTGCTCGACGAAGGCTACGATGTCTCGCTGGTACTCGGCTACCACCTGCCCGATTCGGGGTTGATATCGCAGCGGCTCGGCACCGCGTTCAGCATCGCGTGCGCATCGCCCGCGTATCTCGAACGACACGGCGTGCCCAAAACGCCGGGCGAACTGGCCGATCACGTCTGTCTGCGGCTCGTGACGCCGGGCTCGACATTCGACAAATGGGATTTCGACGGCCCCAACGGCGCCGAAACGTTCGTGCTGCCGCCCGCACCGTTTCAGGTCAACGGCGCGGAGGCAATGGCAATGGCCGTGCGCGAGGGCATGGGCATCGCCGTATTGCCGACTTATACGGTCATGCGGGGTTTGAAAAGCGGCGATCTGCGTTGGGTCATGCCCGACTATACGTCGCAGCCGATGAACATCCACGCGCTCTATTCGTCACGCGAATATCTCGATGCAAAGATCAGGACCTGGGTGGATTTCATGCGCGCAGAGTTGCCCGCCACGCTGGCTGCAGAGCAAGCCGCGCTTCGGCAATTCGCATCGACCTGAAAGGCGTCACGCGGGCTGGACGTGACGCACGACGCCATCAATGTTTGCGTCGCCAGTCGAGCATGTGATGGGCCGAGAGCCAGTGGTGAAGGATGCCTTCGCCATGTTCCCGCTTGTACGAGAGCGATTCGAAGATTGTCAGCCCGACCAGCACCAGCAGGCCCACTCCCAGTCCGACCAGGCCGGCGATCGATTCAGCGTCCATGGATGCCTCCTTTCGCCATAAAGCGACGAGTACATATTAGGACACTTCTTGGCGAATCGGAGGGGGAGCGCGGCGCGAAGCGGTGAGCGTCAGCCGCGCGCTTGCACGCAGACCCACGGTGAGACGACGACAGCCCAGAGTTCAGGGTCGCGCTCGGCGAATTCGGCCGCCGTTTCGGCTTGCAGCCGCTCGACGAGCCCGGCCGACAGCCATTGCGCCACTTGTTGCGAATCGTCCGCGGCAATGGCTTCGGCCACACTCACGAGGTCGAGATCGCGTGCGACGAGCAGCAGCATGCCGCGCGCGAAAAAGCGTTCGAGCTCGCTCCAGCCGATTTTTGCCGTTTCGCCGAGCAGTTTCAGATAGAGCGGACTGTGCTGGCCGTTGCCGGCGTCGGGGTGTTCGGAACTCATGATGGGAATATGCGGTTCAAGGCGGGCGTCACTATAACCGATACTGATCGCCGGTTTTCGATGCTCGATTACATCCCGTAACGCGCGGTGATGTTGCGGACTGTCCGGCACGCTAAAATCCGTCGTCGCTCAAACGGCTATCGAATCACTCACTTCAAAGGACATCCGCTCATGGCAGCGATTTCGATTTCGCGCTACGACCCATTTGCCCGCGTTTTGCATTGGCTCATCGTTGCACTGCTGGTCGTGCAATATGTAGTCGCATGGACGATGCCCGAGATTCATCGAGGGACCCAGCCGGTCGGCTTGATTACCTGGCATCTCGAGATCGGCACCGTGATCATCGCGGTCATGTTCGTCCGAATCGTCTGGCGCCTGATGCGGCGCGAACCCGATGTCGTCGAAACGACGCCCTCGATGCGCCTCGTCGCGCGCCTCACGCATGGCCTTCTTTATCTGCTTCTCATCGTGCAGCCGGTGATGGGCTGGATCAACGCTTCATCGCGCGGCTGGCACGTCACGCTATTCGGGACGATTTCGTTGCCGGCGCTTTCCGCCACCGGCTCCCCGCTCGGCCATGAAATGGGCGACCTTCATCAGGTGCTCGCGTGGGGGTTGCTGGGCCTCATCGGCCTGCATCTCGCCGGTGCGCTTTATCACCACTTCATTTTGCGCGACGGCGTGCTTCGGCGCATGGCCTGACGCCCGCCATCGCGGGCCGCGCCTAAGCCGCGTCGGGCGGGCTGTCGCGCAGCGCACGGCGAATGATCTTGCCGGTCGCGGTCATCGGCAGGTTCGTCACGAAAGCGACGGCCCGAGGATATTCGTGCGCGGCAAGGCGCGTCTTCACATGCTCCTGAATTTCGCGCTCCAATGCGGGCGACGGCGCAAAGCCCGGGTTCAGTACGATGAACGCCTTGACGATCTCGGTTCGCGTCGGGTCGGGCACGCCGACGACCGCCGCGAGCCGCACGGCAGGGTGGCCCAGCAGGCAGTCCTCGATGGGCCCCGGGCCGATCCGGTACCCGGCGCTCGTGATGACATCGTCGTTGCGGCCGACGAAGCGGAAAAAACCATCCTCATCCAGCACGCCGAGGTCACCCGTCAGCAGATAATCGCCGGCGAACTTCTCGCGGGTCGCTTCCTCATTGCGCCAGTAGCCGAGGAACATCACCGGGTCGGGCGAACGGATGCCGATGTTGCCTTCGGTGCCCGGTGGCAGTTCGCGCCCTTCGTCGTCGACGATGGCGACGCGATGGCCCGGCACGGCTTTGCCGATCGAGCCGATGCGCGGCTCGAACAGCGTGCTGCACGAACTGAGTACGACGTTGCACTCGGTTTGCCCGTAGAACTCGTTGAGCGTGACTCCAAGCGCCGCGCGTCCCCATTCGATCAACTCTTCGCCGAGCGATTCGCCCCCGCTCGAAACCGCGACGAGCGAAAGTGCGTAGCGCTCGCGCGGCGAGCCGACCGTACGCAGCATCTTGAGCGCCGTGGGCGGCAAGAACGCATGCGTGACGCCATGGCGCGCCATCAGATCGAACGCGGCTTCGGGCTCGAACTTCTCGAAGCGGCGTGCGAGCACCGGCACGCCGTGGTGCCAGGCAGGCAGCAGAACGTCGAGCAGTCCGCCGATCCAGGCCCAATCCGCCGGCGTCCATATCATTCGCGCATGGTCGGGGAAGAATGCCAGCGGCATCTCGACGCCGGGCAGGTGGCCGGGTAGGACGCGGTGGCCATGCAACGCACCTTTCGGTTTGCCGGTCGTGCCCGAGGTATAGATGATGACCGCGGGGTCGTCGGCGTGCGTATCGGCTGGCGTGAACTCGGGCGAGCGCGATTCGAGCTCGGGCCAGAAGGCGAGCGCCTCGGGTAGCGCCGCGAACGGGGCATCGCCATCGATGCAGTACACCGCTTTCAACTCGGGCAGCGAGGCGCGGATCGGTGCGATTTTCGCGAGGCCTGCCGCGTTCGTGACGAGTGCCGCGGCACCGCTGTTGGCGAGGCGATATTCGAGCGCTTCCTGACCGAACAGCGCAAAGAGCGGCACCGCAACCGCCCCGAGCTTGTAGGCTGCCAGATGGGCAAGCGCCGTTTCGGGCGCCTGCGGCAGGAAGATGCCGATGCGCTCGCCGCGGGTAATGCCGCGAGCCGCGAAGCTCGATGCAAGCCGGTTCGAGAGCGCCTTCAGGTCGTCGAAGCTGTAGCGCACGATCGTGCCGTCGCTGCTTTCGTATACGAGGGCAAGGCGGCCGCTTCCATCGGCCCATTTGTCGCAGGTATCGACGCCGATGTTGTAGCGGGCGGGAATGTGCCACGCAAAAGATCGCACTAGCGATTCGTAGGTATCGGTCTTCGTCAGCATGTCTGTCTCGCTCCAGCAATTCGTCCGACGCTTGATTGAACTGATTTTTAAATGACCGCAATTACATAATAATTTCTGAAGAAAGTTTTCTTCGTTAAATCAGCTTAATCCTTATTGAATCATCGTTTCCCTGACATTACTTCGGCTTTGCCGGACATTTATATCGCTTGCGGCTCCCCGGCGATTGTGGGCGCTGCACCGAACGACTAGATTTCTACACGGCGCACGGCGAACCGGTCCTTTGCCTCAATGCGCCGAACCCCCGTTGGCCCGGCACTGCCGGGCCTTTTTTTCGTGAGTGGTGAGCCTCATGCTAGGGGCGCAATAATCATCGTGACTGCTGACCGTTGCGTTTTCAACGTGTCGGCAGGTAGCGCGCAGGATCGATCGACTGTCCTTTGTACCGCAATTCGAAGTGCAGCGCGACACGATCGTTGTCGCTGTCGCCCATGGCGGCGATTTGCTGCCCTTGGGAAACCGTCTGCCCTTCCTGGACCAGCAATTTACTGTTATGAGCATAGGCGGTGAGATAGTTCGCGTTATGTTTGACGATGAGCAGATTACCGTAGCCGCGCAGGCCGTTGCCCGCATAGACGACGGTTCCGCCAGCCGCGGCGACGACGGGTGTACCCAGCGCATTGGCGATATCGATGCCCTTCGAGCTGGCGCCATCGAACGTGCGCACGGTCGTACCTTGGGCGGGCCATACGAGCGCGTTGCGCGAGGAGGGCGCGGGCGTGGCCTCCGTGGCGGAACCGGCGCGGGGAGTCACCCCAGCGGACGCGGTGCCCGGTGTCGTGCGGACGTCGCCAGGTGCGGTACGGGTCGAGCCCGCGCCGGGCGGGGCCACGCGCAGCACTTGTCCGACCTCGATGGAATCGGGATTCGTGAGATTGTTCCAGCGCACGATGCTCGGTACCGATTGGCGGTGTGCACGCGCAATCTTCGATATCGTGTCTCCGCGCTCCACGCGGTAGTACCCCGGCGCGACACTGGGCGTGCCGCATGCGACCAGCGTCGCCGCCATCGCGGCGGCGGCCAGCCGCCTCATCGTTGTTCTCGACATTGATCCTCGCTTGAACGGCATCGGCGAGCCGCGGCAGCCCCGGCGGGCGGCGCGCTCGAAACGTCGGATTTTACCGGCTGGCGAGCGCGCGGCGGCGATGTCGGCCCACAGTCAGCCCACAGTCAGCCGGCAGTCAGCCCGCAGTCAGCCGACGCTTAGCCGATATTCGAGACCGAAATACGCAGGATGGCGGTGTGGCTCTCTCCCCGGGCGATCCAGCGCAAGCCGAAGCCGTTATGGATCGCGTCGGGGAGCCCGAGCCAGGGTTCCACGCAGTAGAAGTCGGAGGTGTCCTTCTCCGTCCACGTCGTCACCGCATACCAGGGCACCGAACCCGGCCGGTCGAGATCGATCTCGATCCGCTTGCGAAGCGGTGGGCAGACGATGCTGATCGGCGCGGACGGAATTGCACGCAGGCAATGGAAGCGATCATGGATGCGTGCCTCGTCGAGCGTGTAGCGCGGCTCGCCCGGGACCGGCGCGGTGATGGCCCCGTCCTCGAGCTGATGGCGCCGGTCCGTCGCGGGCAGCTCGAGCGTGGTGTGCGGACGCATCTTGTGCGGCAGTGCAAAATAAAAATGGTGGCCGGGATAGGACGGCAGCGGCTGAGTGCCGGTATTGGCCGTGGTCAGCGACACCTCGAGCGTCTGGCTATCGATGAGCCGGTAGCAGGCTTCGAAACGGAAGGCGAACGGGTAGGCCTGGCGGGTCTCCTCCGTATCGGTCAGCGTCATGCGGATGCTGCGCCCGTCGGCATCGACCGTGGCCGCGAACGGCAAATCGCGCGCAAAGCCGTGCATCGGCATGGGCCGCACGACGTCGGCGCTGTCGCGCCATTCTCCGAGCCGGCCGTCCACGCGATGGCGGCCGAGAAACGGGAAAAGCAGCGGATTGCCGCCGCGCACGCGCGCGAGCTGACTCCAATCCGCCTGATCGGGCCAGTAGATGACCGGTTCGGCGCCGATGTCCCAGGACAGCAGGCGGCCGCCGAATTGAGGTGCGACGCGTATGAGCGAGTCGCCGTGACGCAGTTCTACGATGTCGTGATCTTGAAAGCGGGTCATCATGGTCCGTGGATAGCGGGGAAGAGGCGGCGCAGACCACCGGGCCGGTGTGCGCCGAAGCCGATATTGTGCGCCAGCCGCGGCTTGGGAAAAACCCTTGCTCGGGAAATCTCGACTTTGTCCGACACAGGGGGATGCCCATAATGCGACTTTCGTGCCGCCCGAAACGGTTGCCGCTGCCGCCCCTCCCGTCCCTCTGGAGAACGCATGGATCTCGCCATGGCAATGGCGCTCACGCTGTTCGGCATGTTTGCCGGCAGCACGGCGCTGTTCTTTTATCGCATCGCCCGCTGATCGTCCGCGGCGAATGTCTCGATCCGCCCCGCAACGTCTGCGCGGGCGGGACCTCTGTCCTTTCGGTGACAGTCTGTCCCGGCGTGCCGTGACAGACAGCGTTGCTCACGCGGCAGGCGTGCGTCCGTCGACGCTCAGCCACGCCCGACGCGACGCGCGCATTCGCCCCCTCGCTTCGGCATGAACTCTGCTTAGACCCGGGGCCGGCGGAAGCGGCCCTGCGCGACGAGCGCGCGTTTCGTGCGCGCGGCGCTCGGCTATGCGGCGGGTGGGGGATCGATCGATGGCATTGGGGGAAGAGCTTCAAGACTGGCGTAGCGATGCCTTGCGCCTCGAAGACGAGGTGGGCAAGGTCGTGATCGGCCAGCAGCAGACCATTCGCTTGATCAACGTCGCGCTGTTCGCGCGCGGCCACGTCCTGCTCGAAGGAGGGGTGGGCGTCGGCAAGACCACGGTGTTGCGCGCCTTCGCGCGTGCCGTCGGCGGCGCATTCGAGCGCGTCGAAGGCACGATCGACCTGATGCCCGGCGATCTCGTCTATCACACCTATGTCGATGCGCAAGGCAAGCCTCGCATCGATCCGGGGCCGCTCCTGCGGCGCGGCGAGCAGCTCACCACTTTCTTTTTCAACGAGATCAACCGCGCTCGTCCGCAGGTTCAATCGCTGTTGCTGAGGGCGATGGCCGAGCGCTCGGTCGCGGCGTTCGATCGCGAATATCGCTTCCCGCATATGACGGTGTTCGCCGATCGCAACAAAGTCGAGAAAGAGGAGACTTTCGAGCTTGCCTCGGCGGCGCGCGACCGGTTTCTCTTCGAGCTCAATATGCCGACACCCGAGGACGCCGAGGTACGGCGCGCACTCGTCTTCGATACGGCGTTTCACGACGCGGATGCGCTCGTCGAGCAGGTGCGTCCGGGCGTCGTGGCGTGGGAACGGCTCAATGCGATGGGGGCGGCGATCCAGCGGGGCATTCACGCGAGCGCGGCGATCGAGCGCTATCTGCTCGATATCTGGCAGGCGACCGAAGCGCCGCAACGCTTCGGCGTGGCGCTCGAAGACGTCGAAATGGACCGGCTGATTCTGGCCGGGGCAAGCCCGCGCGGCATGAGTGCGCTCGTGCGCGCCGCGCGCGTGAACGCGTGGCTGGGCGGCCGCTCGCATGTGAGCCCCGACGACATTCAAGCGGTGCTGCCCGCCGCGCTCGGCCATCGCGTCTTCTTTACGCCGATCTACGAGCTGCGCCGGCAGGAGTTGGCGCAGGCGCTCATCGACGCCATCGTCGCGCGGCTGGCGGTGCCCTGACCCGACAGCATGAACGGACCGACCGAATTCCACTATCGCCTGCCGGGGCGCGCAAGCGGTTCGCGTCCTGGCTCGCATCCGGGCACGAGCTTGGGGGCCGGCCAGGAGTTCGCCATGCATGCGCGGCTCGTCGACTTTCCCGACCCGAGGCGCCTCGATTTGCGTGCCAGTGTGCAATCGGTGCGGCGCGAATGGCTCGTGCGCCTGAGCTTGCAGCGTGTCGCCGTGCCCGTGCACGCGGTGGTCGATGTGTCGTCTTCGATGCGCTTCGGTGCCCGTCGCACGAAGCTCGACATCGTCGCCGATTTCGTAGAGGCGCTCGGCTTCAGCGCGTTTCGCTCCGGCGATCGGGTGGGCATGAGCGCATTCGATGCGATGGAGCGCGACGATCTCTTCATGCCGCCGCGCCATGGCCGCGGCGCCGGCGAGGTCATGGCCGGCATGCTGCGCGCGGCGCGCACGGGCCATGACGGCCATGGCGCGGCCGGGCTTGCGCGAGCGTTGATGCCGCTCGCGGGGCGCTCGGGGCTCGTCTTCATCGCCTCGGACTTCCACTGGCCGCTCGATGCGTTGCCGGCTGTGCTCGATACGCTCGCGCATGCCTGTGTCGTGCCGATCGTCGTTTGGGACCCCGCTGAGCTCGCGCCACCCGACGATGGTCGGCTGCTCGCGGTCCACGACGTCGAGTCGGGCGCGCGCAGGACC
The DNA here is from genome assembly GCF_013282575.1 of Paraburkholderia sp. NMBU_R16. Taxonomy (GTDB): domain Bacteria; phylum Pseudomonadota; class Gammaproteobacteria; order Burkholderiales; family Burkholderiaceae; genus Trinickia. The sequence continues at coordinate 60,532 of NZ_JAAAYE010000001.1, read as the reverse complement.
GTGTGGCTCTCGCCGCGCGTGCGCACCGCATGGCGCGAGGCGGTGGCGCGTCGCCGCGGCGAGATCGACGCGTTGTTCGCGAAGCGCAGCGTGCGTCCGTTCTACATCGAGGGAGGGTTCGATGGCGAAGCGCTCTCGCAATACTTCATGGAGCAAAGCGCATGAGTCGCGTCATACGCTTGCTTCGCGCAAGGACGGCATGGGTTGCGGTACGACGCTCGATTGTGGCCCGGGCTGCATGTGCGATTTGCGCGGCCCTCGTGCTAGGGGGCGGCGCCCCGACGATAGGCGTTGCCGCGACCGATGCAATCGCCCATGTCGATGAGCCGCGCGCGTTCGGTCATACGATCGGCGATGTTCTCGTGCAGCGTGTGCGGCTGGCCAGTGCCGGGCGCTCCGGCGTCGAAGCGGAACCGGTGCTGCCCTCGGGCGGTCGCGTCGGTGTTTGGCTCGAGCGGCTACCGGCTCGCATCGAAACGGCGGCCGACGGCAATCGTTGGCTCCTGCTCGCGTATCAGGTGACGAACGCGCCAAGTGCGCTTACTCAAACCGAGCTGCCGGCGCTTGCATTGCGCACGCGCGCCGGCGACGTGCTGCGCGTGCCGGCCTGGCCGATCAGCATCGGTCCGCTCGCACCGGATGCCGCATTCGACACCGGCGGGCTGGCCGCGATGCAGCCCGATCGCGGCCCCGCGCCGCTCGCCGTTGCGCCGATCGAGCGGCGCATCGCGATCGGCCTCGGCGGCCTCGCCGCCACGCTCCTCGCGTGGCTGGCGTGGTGGGTCGCGCGCAACCGCCGCGACGCGTCTCGCCTGCCGTTCGCCCGCGCGTGGCGCGAGCTGCGCCGGCAACGGATGGCGAATGACGGCGGCGAGCATACGGATGCCGCATGGCGGATCGTGCATCGCGCGTTGAACGAAACGGCGGGCTTCGTCGTGCAACGGAGCTCGTTGCCCCGGCTTCTCGCTCGCGCGCCCTGGCTGCAGCCGTTGCGGCCGCAGTTGGAACAGTTCTATCTGCGCTCGGACGTCCGCTTCTTCTCGTTGACGCCCGACGAGCTGCCGGACGGGCTTGCCGTGGAGCCAGCGCTGCCGGGGCTCGCGGCGCTGACGCGTTCGCTTTATCGCGCGGAGAAGGCGCGGCATCGATGAATGCCTCTCTCGACTTCACGTCGCCCGCGATGCTGCTATGGCTGCCGCTCGCGCTGCTGCCGCTCTTGCCGCGGCGCGGCGAGACGTTACCGTTTTCATGGGCGGCCTGGATCCCGCGAGACCGGCTCGGGCGCTGGCTCGGATTCGTCGCGCGTGTGGCGGCGGCGCTCGCGATAGCGGCCACCGTGGTTGGCCTCGCCGGTCCGGGCCGTTCTCATCTCGAAGCGCGGCGCACCGGCCGCGGCGCGGAAATTCTGATTCTGATGGATCGCAGCGGCAGCATGAACGGTGTCATGGCGAGCAAAGGCGTCAATACGTCGGGGGTCTCGAAGAACGCGGTCGCCCGCGCCGCGCTGACGGATTTCGTCGACGGTCGCCCGAACGATCGCCTGGCCTTCATGATGTTCGGCATCAGCCCCGTGCTCGCGATGCCGTTCACCTACGATCACGCGATCATCCGCGATGCGATCGACGGGACGAAGATCGGGCGCGGCCAACCGGACACGCAGCTTGGCCGCGGTCTCATCGCCGCGATCGCTCAGTTCGACGAACGGCCCTGGACCGGACATCGCGCGATCGTGCTCGTATCCGACGGGGGCGCGTTGCTCGATGGCGCGGCCCGTGCGCGAATCGCTGAAGGGCTCGAGCGCAACCGGATCGCGCTTTACTTCATCTATTTGCGCAGCAGCGTCTTCAGCCCCGAGCTCGATCGCGCCGCACGGGCGGAAGGCGACTCGCCGGAGGCCCAGCTGCATCGATTCTTTCTGACGCTCAAAACGCCTTATCGATTGTTTCAGGCGGGCGATGCGCCCGCAATGACCGCCGCGATGAATGAAATCAATCGACAGCAGAACTTTCCCGTCTCATTTGTCGAGCGTCTACCGCGTCAGGATCGCAGCCCTGGGTGCTTTGCGCTCGCCCTCGTATGCTGCGTGCTCGTGATCGCCTCGCGCGCGATTCAGGTCAGGAGCTGGGCATGAGACGCAGGTCGGTTCATCTCGCGTTCGCCACCGTGAGCCTCGTTTGTGCGGTGTACGCGGGCACTGAGGCACTGAGGCTCGCGCATGCCGCGCAGGTCAACGGCGAGGTGACCGCTCTTGCCGACGCCGCGAAGGGGCAGACACAGGCACCGGCGCAATCGCAGGCGCAAGTCTCTTCCGGAAGCGAGCGCGTGGCCGCAACCGTTGCGCGAAGGACTGGAAGGGAAGGGCAGAAGAACGGTGCATCGCGCGAGGCGAGACTCGCTTGGGCGATCGCCTTGTCGTCCGCCAAGCGCTATGGCGAGGCGGGCAGTGTTTTCGAAGCGCTCGTCGAAGACGGGCCGCACGACGCCATCGGCCGCGCGGCGCTGTTCGATTTGGCCAATATGTATCTTCGCCAGGGCGCGGGCGACGCAGCGCAGTCATTGCGCTCCCTGCCGCTCGTCGAGCAGGCCAAGGCGCGCTATCGCGCGTTGCTTCGCGTCGCGCCTGACGATTGGGATGCGCGATACAACCTCGAGCGCGCCTTGCGCGTCGCACCCGAAACCGTCGCCGATAGCGATGCCGCTAACGGGACGACCAAGCGCGACATCAAGCTGCGCGGCGCAAAGAGCGAGGATTTGCCGTGACACTGGGCGAACGCGTGCGTGTCATGGCGCAATCGCGCGATGCGGCGATCGTCGCGGCAGCGGTGTTGCTCGCCATCGCGCTCTTGTTTCCGCGTATCGAGTTGCCGCGCGATACGTTCACCTACATGGTCACGTTCGACATCACGCAAAGCATGCAGACCGAAGACATGACCTCGGCAGGCGCGCCGGTGAGCCGGCTCGCGTTCGCGAAGGCGACCATGCGGGAGGCGCTCACGCGCTTGCCCTGCGGTTCGAAGATCGGCTGGAGCATCTTCACGGGGCAAGCCACGCTGCCGCTCATGCCACCGATCGAGGTGTGCCGCAACTTCGACGCGCTGCTCGCATCGCTCGAAGGCATCGATGGCCGCATGCGCTGGACGAACTGGAGCCGTGTTGCCGAAGGCGGCATCTATTCGGCGGTGCGTGTGGCGCGCGAGCTCGGGCGCGGCGTCGAAGTCGTCTTCTTCACCGACGGGCAGGAGGCGCCGCCCATCTTGCCGTCGAACTCCCCTGAGGTCGATATCGCCGTGCCGGGCGTAAGCGGTTGGCTGATCGGTGTCGGCGGCGATCAACCCGCACCGATTCCGAAGATCGATGCCGACGGCAATCGCATCGGGTTCTGGGGGGCGTCGGAGGTGGTCCAGGTCCCGCCGTCGCTGCGCGCTTCGCCCACGGCCGAAAGCCATGAAGAGCTTTCGGCGTTGCAAGGCGAGTATCTCGCGAAGGTTGCCGCGCGCATCGGCTTTTCGTACCGGCGCTTGAGCAGTGCCGATTCGCTCGCGCAAGCGCTGCAAGACGTACGTTTCGCCCATCGCGAACGCGTGCCGACGGACGTGCGCCGCGTTCCGGCCCTGCTCGCGCTCATCGTGCTCGTCGGGCGCTATCTGGGCTCGCTTCGATTTCGACTGTGGCGCCCGCGGGGCGCGACTCATGACGCCCGCCCGGACGGGACCGTTGTCACCGCTGCCGATAATGGGCTACCTTGACGGCGGGCGCGATCCGCCGCTCGAGCTTGCACTCGATTCACCACGGAGAACGAACGATATGCTGGAGACACGATATCAACGCGCATGCGCGGCAAGGCCTCTCGCGATTGCCGCTGCCGCACTCGTCATGGCAAGTGCCGCGTACGCGGCCGCGCCGGTGGCTTACGTCACGAGCGAGAAGGCGGGGGTCGGCGTCATCGACCTCGATAGCATGACGCTCGAGAAGACCTTTTCGATCGGCGCGAGCGGCCCGCGCGGGCTGGGCCTCAACGACGACGGCACGCGCCTCCTGGTGGCCGACAAGAACACGGGCGAGCTGGCCGCCATCGACACCGCAACGGGCAAAGTCGTCGAGCGCGTGAAGATCGGCAAGAACCCCGAGTATGTGCGCGTACATGGGGGACGGGCCTATGTCACCTATGAGCCGGGCGATACGGGCAAGCCCGAGCCGTCCGCGGCGGGCGGCAAGGGCGGTGGCGACGACGATGCGAACAAGCCACCCGCCGAGATCGCAGTGGTCGATCTGAAGACGTGGCGGGTGATCCGCTCGGTGAAGAGCGGGCATGAGACGGAGGGGGTCGAATTCTCGCGCGACGGCAGTCTGATGCTCGTGACGAACGAAGGCGACGATACCGTCTCGGTCTATCGCACCGATACGGCCGAGCCGGTCACGACCGTCAAGCTGGCCGCGGGCGGGCGGCCGCGCGGGATCAAGGCGTCGCCCGACGGCAAGACCTATGTCGTCACGCTCGAATCGCTGAGCAAATTCGTCGTGCTCGATGCGAGCGATTACCACGTGGTGAAGACAGTCGATACGAAGCTCGGCCCCTACGGTATCGCCTATGGGCCGGCCGGCAAGCATATCGTCGTGGCTGCGGCGCGTGACAAGACGCTGCAGGTCTTCGATGCGCAGACCTATGCGCATGTCACCGACGCGCCCATCGGCCAGCGTTGCTGGCACTTCAGCTTCACGCCAGACGGCAGCAAGCTGATGCTCGCGTGCGGGCGCTCGGACGCCGTCTACGTGGTCGATGCGAAGACCTACGCGCCGATCAAGCAGATCGGCAATCTGCCGCTTGCGTGGGGCATCGTCACCTATCCGCCTAGCGACGGGTCGATCGAGTCGCGGTAACGGCGTCTCCTGTGAGCGCGCCGCGGTGCGTGTGCCGCGGCATCAGTTCCACGCATAGCGCAGACCCACCCACATCCCGCGCGGCGCGCCCACCCCGACGAACTGTTCGTTCACCGGGTTGGCGCCGTCGAACGTGTGATTCGGACCGTTGAAGGCATTCGCGCCGAGCACGCCGAAGCTTGCATAGCGCTTGTCGAGCAGGTTCGTCACGCGCGCGAATACCTGAAGCTGTTTGGTCATGCGGTAGGTCGTGTCGAGATCGATGAGGAAGTAGCCTGCGATCCTGCCGTGCGTGTCGGCGTTGTTTTCGTCACCTCGGGCGAAGATGCTGCCACGGTAGGTCAGGTTACCGCCGAGGTCCCACTTCGGCGTTGCACTGTAATCCGCGCGCAGCTTGAACGTATGCGCGGGAATGCCCGGTACTTTGTCGCCCGGTTTGACCGTGATGTCGCCGTTCGCGTCGGCGCTCGAATTGCTCGCGCTGTGTTCAGTCCAGGCCGTGCGGTAGGTGGCATCGACATAGCTGTAGCTCGCGCCGATGCCGAGCGCACCGAACTTCGTTCGCCCGGCAAGCTCGATGCCTTGCCGCCGCGTCGTCCCGACATTCTGGAAGAACCCTTGCGCAGTGCCGGCGCTGCCGATGAACTGGATATCGTCGTTGAGCGAGGTGCGATAGACGGCGGCGCTCCAGCTCGTCGCGTCGCCCAGTTTGCCGCGCGCTCCGATCTCGAACGTTTTCGAGATGACCGGTTTGAGCGCCGGGTCGCTCAGAAAGTCGTTCGGCAGCGAGCACGGTGCACTCGGATCGGCGCAGGCCAGCTCGATGGCCGTCGGCACGCGCATGCCTTCGTTGTAGGTGACATAGGTGGTGAGCGCCGGTGTCGGGTTCCAGTTGATGCCGGCAGCCGGATTGAAGCGTGAAAACACGTGCCGGCCGTCGAGTTGCGGCTGGGTGCCGCTCGCATCGCCGATCTGTGCGCTGGACCAGTTGTAGCGCCCGGCCAGCGTCAGCGTCCACTGCTTCGACAGCGAGAAGGTGTCCGAAAGGTAGAGGCCGTAATTGGCGCTGCGTGTCTTCGCATCCGTTTGCGGCGCGAAGCCGCCGATGCCGATGGCCTCGCGTTGGTCGTTGAAAAACGCGTCTTGCAGGGCCGCGGTGTACCGCGAGTTCGCGATGTCGGCGGACACACCGGTGACGAGCTGGTTGTCGTGTCCGGCGATTGTGCCGAGCGTCGTCAATTGGAGGTTCGCGCCGTAGCTGTCGGTGGTGACGACCGATTGCTGATTGGTACCTTGCAGCGTATCGATGGCGCCCGTCGTGTCGGCGGTGCCGAAATCGTTGTTGGTATTGCTGCTCAGATTGCCGTTTCGATAATGCCGGTAATAGGCATTGCCGCTCAGCTGGAACGTGTCGTTGAGCGCACGATCGCCCGAAAGCGTCAGATAGCCGACGCTGTTTCGGTTGCGATCGGGGAAGGTGTACGGCTGGCTCGGGTTGCCGAGAAACGAACGCGGCAGCGCTTGGGCGCCTTCGAGCGTGTTATCGGCGCCGCCCGCCGAGACCGCGAGTGTCGTATCGGCATCGGTATAGCGCAGTTTGCCGAACGCCTGGCGCACGCGGCTCGCGTTGTGTGCGGCCCAGCCGTTGTCGTTGGCCGCGTTTGCCGTGAAGTAGTAATCGAGGTGTGCGCCGAGCGTGCCGCCTTGCTGGATTTGCGCCGTCTTGCGGCCCCAGGAGCCCGCGGTGAGCTCCGCTTCGCCGCCGGGGCTCGTCTTCCCGTTGCGTGTCGTGATGACGAGCGCGCCGCCGAGCGTATTCAGACCGTAGGTCGGGTTCGAGCCCGGGATCAACTGCATCGTGTCGATGGCGGCTTCGGGAATGAGGTCCCAGTTCACGACATCGCCGAACGGCTCGTTCACCCGGACGCCATCGACGAACACCGAGAGTCCTTGCGGTGTGCCGAGCAGCGGCGATGCGGTGAAACCGCGATAGTTGACATCGGTTTGATAGGGATTGCCTTGCGCTTCGTTGATATCGACGCTCGGCAGGTTTTTCTCGAAGTAGTCGGCAAGGGTTGCTCGGTGCTGGCGGTCCAAATCGCGCGCGCGGACCGTTTGCACGTTGGCGGGCACCTGCGATAGCGGGGTGCCCAGGCCGAGCAACGGTGTAGTGCCGACGATGACGACCGGTGCGAGGACGGTCGAACCGGAGGCCGGGGCCGGTGTCGATTGCGGCGGGCTTGTCGGCGCAGCTGGGGCAGCAGGGGCAGCAGCCGGTGTCTGCTGTGCGAGCACGGATGCCGGCAAGGCGGTGAGTGCGCCGGCGAGCACCAGGCTGAATCCCAGCAGTCGCCTGAGGTGCATTGCCCGCGCGATCTTTTTCATGGTCTCCATTCCCGCTCGCTGGTTGCGTCGTCTATGCATCGGAGGCTTGATCGTGCCGGGTTCCATTGCCGCGCGCAAGCATCGCTTTGGCTATCTGGAATCGATGCTCGGGTCTTCGATTTCCACGACCTTGTTCGAGCGCGTCTCGAGTCGATGCGACGCGCCGTGCGTTCGTCGCGACGCCGGCGAACGCAGCGTGACGATTTCGCTCCGGTCGCCGGATTTTCTCTCGCCAAGACCGGCCTTTAATTCGTCTGACAAAAAAATGTCATCTGCGATGCCTCGGTGAACGTCGCGCCGACGCATCGCTTCCAGTCCGTGCATTCCGTTCATGCAGCAACCTCATCAATAAAAATGCGAGGTAAAAAATGTTGCGCAGCAGATCGGTATTCCCTTTCGCATCGCCACTCGCGGCTCAGACAGACAGCGTTGACACGACGCTGCTCGATGGCTCCCTCGCGTCGGCGAGGCCCGCGTCCACCGACATTCACCGCCGCGGCGACCGCGGCATGTTCGCCAACCTGAAAACGCTATCCAAACGCACGTTGAAAGCGACGTCGTTGACTATCACTTATCCGTTCTACGCCACGACGAAGACTCGACCCACCCGCGCGAAGCCAAAGCCCGAGGCGGCCGCGGGCGACGCGTCGATACTGCCCGGGGACGATCCCAAGCCGCCGCGTTCGTTGGGCCATAAACACGAACGCAATATCGATGCCGTCGTACCGCAAGACAAATCGGTCTCCACGCGAGCCGAGATTCGCTTCGGATTGCCAGTCGATATCGACACGCCGAAGGGCGCGCGACGCTACATCGACACACAGTGGAAAGAGGTCGTACGCAACGGACGGTTCCAGGCAGGGGATATCGACCGGTTGACCGAGTCGTTGAGCAAATATCTGCTGGAGCGCGACACGGCCGCGCACGACCGTGGCGGCGAAGCGGTCGTCCAGGCCGGCACCTGCGCGATCATGGTATCGGACGCGCTTGCGCGAGCGACGAATGGCGACCCGCTTCGCGCACAGGCTGCATTGACGGCTCTCATCGAAGGCGATACGTCCGCTTCACCGAGAGTCCAGGCTGACGTGCTCGCACTGCAAATCGCGCTGGGAACGAGCGGCGTCGGCATGGAGACACTGCTCGCGATCGCGCCGCACACGTTGCCGCCGCGAGCGCATGGCGACGCCACGAGCGCCGAGATCCAGCGCGAAGCGTTTCGCCAGGCCCTGCGCGCGGCCGAGGTCTTGCTGGCAAACAAACCCGCCTCGGAGATCGGCCCAACGAGCCTCGATGCGCTTTCGACGATCGCCGAAGCCGCGCTGCCCATTGCGGAGCGGGAGCGGCCGCGCGCTTCGTCAGGCAACCGGATCGAACCCATCGACATCGGCTCGGACCCGTTGCCGGCCTGGCTCGTCGAGCCGACCAATACGCTTGCCGTCAAGGCGCTGAAGGCGGCCAATCTCCTGCGCGCCGCCCCAGCCGCCGATTGTCCTCGACATCTGGCTGAAGCCTACTTCGCCTGGCGCAACGGCTTCGATCGCGAGGGAGCCGGAACCGACCTGTCGAAATGCCAGCATCGTCTCCTCAAACTCCTGACGTACGCGGACCGCGCGGCCGAAACGAGCTTCGTCTCACGCGCGATGTCCGGATTCTTCGGGCTGCGCAAGTCGCCGCTCTCGGCCCTGCAAAACCTCGGGACGAGCGGACTGATGCTGCGTCAGCCTCATCACGAATTTGCGCTTTTCACCGATGCGCTCGACGCGGTGAAGGCGCGTCTCGTCGATTGCTTGAACGACAGTACGGTACCCCGGCCCGACAAGGTGCAATATGCGCTGAAGATCGCTGCGTTGGACCAGTGGCGTCAGCGTATGGCATCGAAGGGGTTGCGATCGAGCTATCGGTTTTCGTCCTCCGATCTGGAGGCGATCGCCGTTCGCGCACGCGCGCTCACGCCGAACCGAATACCGCTTAGCAAGAAGGAGAGCGCGGCCTACTTCGGGATCGACCATGGTGGCGAGACAGAAGCGGGTCCTTCGACCTCGGCGCGGCCGGGCAAGACGATTTCCCCGCTGCCGCGCGAGGAGCTGGCAGACCATAGACGCAATAGCGAAGCGATACGAGCGGCCCTGCGTCAACTGGACAAGATGACGCCCTCGCTGTTGCGCGATTGGGCCGAGCATGCCCCGCGACCCGAGAACAAAGCCGGTTGCGCCGACGGTGACGAGGGAGCGCATACTTCGCTGCTGCCCGACACCGTTGCGGAGAAAATCCGTGCATTCGAAGCACGCTTTGTCGACGTGCGGCCGAAGCCGGGCGATAGCGCAGCACAACTCGACGCCATCGATGCGATCGCGAAAGAGATGCCCGACACCTACGACATCCGCTTGAGCAGCGGCGGCTCATATGGTGTCGCGAGCGTGACGTCCGAATCGCTCGCTGCGTTGTCGAGTGCGGCAGCGGTGCCAATGGTCGCCGCGTTGCCCGATCTCGGCGCAATCAAAGGACGGCATGCCGTCATCGACATCGGCTCGAATCAGCATTTCGGACACATTTTTATCGGCACGGATTCGCGCAAGGCCATTTACGGCGGCATAGGCGGCTTCGCGGGATGGTCATTCGGCAAGAAGGGGCTTGCCATGCTCGGCGTTTCGGGTGGAGCACGCCGTAGCCGCAATACGGGCGGCCCGTGTGGCGTGACGATTCGCACCCGCCGATCCGATGACGAAGCGCAGGGTATCCCGGACGCATGGCGCACAAAGATGCTCGGTGCACTCGGTGCGCTGCGCACTTCGGGGCCGAACAGCGGCCGTCCGAGGACTGCGGAAGAAATGTGGTCGGGCCTCGCTCAGCGTTATTGGAAAGACCCGGCGCTCTCCGTGAGCTGGACCGACAACCGGGACGGGACTATCGCGACGTCGGGTTCCGCCAGCGCCACCGCGCGGGTCGGCACCGCCACGACCAAATGGGGCCCGTCGATCTCGGCAGGCACGACGCTGGTTCACAAGGCCCAATCGCGGCTCGTCGACAAGACAGGCAACCACGGGATCGATGTTGCGGCGGTGGCGAGCGGGCGGGTGACGCCCGTTGCGTTCACCATTGTGGAGGGCTTGCCGGGCGCGCAGCTCCATCAGGGCGCACAGGCCCATCACAACGGGCATGCGCATGCGCCGCATTTAGCGGCTTTCTCGTTTCCATCGGCGCCGTATATAGGCGTCGGCACAAAACTCTTTGCGAAGAATACGAACGCAGCGCTGCGCATCGGTCACGATAGCGATCGTATCGTACCGAAGCATACGTTCCGGGATACGGAGTTCGGCACGTTCAAGGAGTTCAAGCAATATGTCGATTGCTATCGTGCGGAGTGGCTTGCCGCTCTCGGCGGAGACAAGGATGCAGTGAAGAAGCTCGACGACATCATCGTTGCGATCAAGAAAGGCTCCGCTGCTGGCAACGTCGTGATGGGTGAGCGTTGGGACATGACCGGCGAGGCGGCCAAGCGGCTCGACTTCCTGTTTCATTTGAAGCAGCGTTACGAGCGACAGCCGAAGCCGAGCGCCGCCGAGGCACGCGAGCTGGCACACATCAATGCCGATATCCGCCATGTGCTCGCCGGCGAAAGCAGTTGGCGCAGGCAGTCGCTCTATGCTTATGAGTCGCTCGGCGCGCAACGCACACTGGGCTTGTCGTTCCTGCTCAACGCTCAGAGTCTGCAGAGCGTCTCGGGCGTCCGTGAGCTGGCGGTACTGGGAACGTAGTGGACTGGGTCGGGGCGCCGACAAATGCACACCGATGTCACGACTTGGCTCCAGCCTCGTTGCGCGTGCCGCATGCGCCCCCGCTCTGTGCATCCGCCTCGTGCGAAAGCCCGCTGAGCTTGCGCGAATTGGCGTCGTTGCGAAAGAAGATCGGCTGTTGCGTGGCACCGCCTTCGCCGGCACTGGCCTCGGCATGCCCGGCCCGCTCGACGAACTGCACGATTTGAGCGTGCGCGGGCGACTTGTCGCAGACCGGATCGGCGTTGGCCGCGTCGCCCGTAAGAAGATAGGCCTGGCAACGGCAACCGCCGAGATCTTTCGTTTTTTCTTCGCAACTCCTGCAAGGCTCCTTCATCCATTCGAAGCCGCGGAACCGGTTGAACGCGTCGCTTCGATACCAGATGTCGGCCAATGCCGTATCGGTCACATTCGGGAACGAAAGGCCCGGCAGCGAGCGCGCCGCATGGCACGGCAGCGCCGTGCCGTCCGGCGCGACGCCTAGAAACACCGCGCCCCAGCCGTTCATGCAGCGCTTCGGACGGCGTTCGAAATAATCGGGCACCACGAAGAAGATGCGGCAGCGATCGCCGTGCGATTGCCGGTAGCGTTCGACGACGGCCTCGGCCGTCTCTAACTGTTCTTGCGTCGGCAGCAGTTGCGCACGGTTCTTGTATGCCCAGCCGTAGTACTGCGTGTTGGCGAGCTCGAGGTATTCGGCGCCCATCGCGAGCGCCATTTCGATGATCTTGTCGACATGGGGCAGGTTGTAGCGATGCAGCACACAGTTGAGCACCATCGGGAAGCCGTGGCGCTTGATGGCCTCGGCCACGCGGCATTTCAGGTCGAACGTACGCGTGCTGCTCAGAAAATCGTTCAGCTCCTGCGTCGAGTCCTGAAACGACAGCTGGATGTGATCGAGCCCGGCCTTCTTGAGCGCACCCAGGCGCGCATCGGTCAGCCCGATGCCCGAGGTGATGAGGTTCGTATAGAAGCCCAGCTCTCGCGCGACGGCCACGAGTTCCTCGAGGTCATCGCGCAGCAGCGGCTCGCCGCCCGAGAAACCGAGTTGCGCGGCGCCGAGCGCGCGGGCTTCGCGCAGCACGGCGATCCACTGCGCGGTGTCGAGCTCCCGCCGGTTCGCCGCGTAGTCGACCGGGTTATAACAAAAAACGCAATGCAGCGGGCAACGGTACGTCAGCTCGGCAAGCAGCCACAGCGGAGGGGCGACGCCCCCGGTGGCTTGGGCGTCGTCGGCCGTGGCACCCGCGACGGGAGAAACGAGATCGGTCATGACATGGCTCCGTCGATTGCGGCCTCGCGCGTGGCTAGGCAATCCATCCGCGCGTGCGCGCTTCGGCGAGGAACGCGCGCACCTCGGCCTCGATCCCGGTCGTCTCGAACGCGCGCTCGAGCTCGGCGACGAGCGCTTGCAGATCGCGCGTGCCGTCGCAGCGCTTCAGGATTTCGGCGGCGCTTTGATTGAGCTTGACCATGCCCTCGGGGTAGAGCAGCACATGCGCGTTTTGCGCCGGTTCCCATTGCAGCCGGAAAATCGATTTGAGCGAGGGGTGCTCGGCGGGCGGCGCCGCGCTCGATTCATGCGAGGTTGCGTTCATGCCGGGAAAGCCTTTTCGATGGAGTCGAGCATCGACCAAAGAATGTCGAGCTTGAATTGCAGGATCGTGAGCGCACGCTCCTGCTGGTCGCGGCGCGTGAAATGCGCGAGCGTGACCTTCAGGCCGTGCTCGACATCGCGCTGCGCGAGCGGAATGCGCGAACGGAAATAGGCGAGACCGTCCGGGTCGATCCACGGATAATGCTGCGGCCATGTCGCCAGCCGGTCCTTGTGGATTTGCGGCGCGAACATCTCGGTCAGCGAAGAGCAGACGGCCTCCTGCCAAGGCGCACGACGCGCGAAATTGACATAGGCGTCGACGGCAAAGCGCACGCCCGGCGTCACCTGCTCGAGCGACCAGAGCGCGTCGCGTGTCAGTCCGACGGCCTCGCCGAGACGAGACCACGCTTCGATTCCACCGGCATTGTCGCCGTAGCCATCGTGATCGAGAATGCGCACGACCCATTGGCGGCGCGTCTCGCGATCGGGACAGTTGGAGAGGATGGAGGCATCCTTGATCGGAATCTTGATCTGGTAATAGAAGCGATTGGCCACCCAGCCGCGAATCTGGTCGCGCGAGCATTGTCCGCTCGTCATCCGCACGTTGAAAGGATGATGGATGTGATAGCCGGCGCCTTTTGCCCGCAGTTGCGCTTCGAATTCCTCCCGGCTCCAGGCCGGCAGCGCGGGATCGACCGCGGGCACGGGCGCCGTGCCGAATGTATCGTTCACGTTCATCGGTTTTCGTCTCCTGTTGCGCCCGTGCCCAGCCTGTGGCGCATCATCGCATTGGTTTTGCGGCGGCGGGCCGCAGCACACTAGAGCTCGAACGTCATGCCGTCTTCGGCGAGTTCGATGCCGTGCTCGGCGAGCGTGCGGCGCTCGGGACCATCTTCCACCAGGATCGGGTTCGTATTGTTGATGTGAATCAGGACCTTGCGTACTGGCCGCGCAGGCGACGCGCCGATTCCATCGAGCACCTCGATCATGCCGCCCGGGCCCGATTGGGGCAAATGCCCCATGTCCGCGGCGGTCTTTTTCGAAAAACCGAGACGAATCATTTCATCGTTCGTCCAGGTCGTACCGTCGACGAGCAGCAGATCCATATCCTGCATGGCCGCCAGTACATGGGGTTCGAGCACGCCGAGGCCAGGCGCGTAGAACGCGCGCTTGCCCGTATCGAGATTCGTGACGACGAGCCCGATGTTGTCGCCGCGCTCGGGGGCCTCGCGATGCGGCGAATAGGGCGGCGCCTTGCTCGTCAGCGGCAACGGATCGATGCGCACGCGCGGCAGCGCGGCGAGCACGATCGGTGCGCCGCCGAGCGCGATGGCATGATGTTCCACGCCGCAGTAGTGCGAGAGGATCGGGCCGATCGGAAAACCCGTGCTCAGATCTTGCCAGACGGCCGGCGTCGCATAGAGCGGCAACGGCGTGCCGCGCTCGCGCAGCATCAGCAACCCGGTCACGTGGTCGATCTGCGCATCCATGACGAGTACAGCCGCAATGCCGGTGTCGCGCGGCTGCCGCGCAGGCTGCAACTCGGGATTGGCGGCGATTTGCGCGAGCAAATCGGGCGATGCGTTGACGAGCAGCCAGTCCTCGCCGTTCGCGCTGACGGCAATCGACGATTGAGTACGACGCTTCGCTTTGACGGTGCCGCGCCGCACGCCGTCGCAGTTATGGCAGTTGCAGTTCCACTGAGGAAATCCGCCGCCGGCGGCCGAACCCAGTACTTTGATTTTCATCCCGTATGCGAGCGCTAGGCGCCCCCTTTTTGCGGTTTGGAGCGCCGCGGCAGCATGGTGAAGAGCAAGCCGTCGCGATCGATCCATTGATGCTTGAACACGCCGGCGATGTGCAGCGCGACGAGCCCGATCATCATGTAAGCCAGTACAGTATGCCCACCGAAGAAGATCGCGCGCAACCCGGGGTCGTCCCAGCCCCACTTCGGCAGCGTCAGGCCCCACCAGCGCGTGCCGTAAGTGTTGAACGAGGAGCCGAGATAGCCGGTGACCGGCAGCGCGACCATGCCTGCGAATAAAAAGACCTGCGTCGTGCGCGCGGCGGCGCGTTGCCACGGTCGCATCGGCGGCAGCGGCGGCCTTCCGACGACCACGCGCACCAGGATGCGTAAAAGCACAAGCAGGAAAACCGTTAGCCCGAGCGACTTGTGAAGATTGATGAGCGTCGCTTTGACGGGCAACCCTTTGGGCAGACCGACCATGTAAAGCCCCAGCGCAATCAGCGCAATGATCCCGAATGCGATCAGCCAATGCAGCGCCATGAGCGGTGCCGCGAAGCGGTACGCGTCAGACGGCACGTCGCGATGGCGATCGTAAGTCGGTTCGGCGGTGGTCCTCATGGTCGTGTCCCGAATGATGCTGTCGGCTCTTTCTCCATTGAGCGCCGCAGCGCTCGCGAGTTCGATCGTGCGCGTCATGCGACGATCAGTATTTCCCCTCGGCCGTCCACCGCCACGTCGCCGGCATAGCGCCGAGGCAGCTTGTCGGGAGCGAGGCGCGAAAACGGCGACGCTTCGCGCGACAGGCTCTTCACGAGCAGTGCCCAAAATACGTCGAAGCCGCGGCCGCCAGCGACGAAGGTCGCGGGCAGTGCGGCAGGTGCATGGGCGAGCACGAGCGTGCCTCGCCGCATGCCATAGCCGTAGTGCTCGCCGACTTGTCCGGCTACGCAGATCGTGCCGGCGACAAGCCGCGACGCCGCAAAGGCACCCGCATTGCCGCCGACCGTCACGAGCCCGCGCCGCATGCGATCCGCGAGCCGTTCGCCGGCGTTGCCGCCGATCGCGAGCGTGCCGCCTGTCATGCCTTCCATCTCGCCGGCCCGCGCCGCGGCGGCGAAATCGCCGCAGTTGCCCGCGATGCTCAAGCGTCCGCCGCGCATTTCGCAGGCCGCGAAGTGTCCGGCATCGCCCTCGATCTCGAGCGTGCCACCGCGCATTTGCGCGCCCGCGTAGTCGCCCGCCGTGCCGAGCACCCGCAGCGTGCCGCGCTCCATGCCCGCACCGATGCGCAAAAGCCATTCGCACTGGCCCTCGATCACGAGCGTGGGTGCCGGATCGCCCGCGTTGCTGCCCGTTTCGCTTCGCGACACATCGAAAAGATCGCCGATCGCCACCGTATTGCCGCCTGCACGCAGCCCGAAACGTTCGAGCGTCGCGAGCGGCATCGCGGCAAGCGCATCGGGCGCGAGCGGCGAGCCGTCGATCTCGAAGCCGGGCGGTGTCTTCACACGTAAAGTGGTCGTGCTCATGGGGTCCGGCTTCCTTCGATGCCTTCCGAAAGGCGATGCAACGGAAAGTGATAGGGACCGAGCTTGCCGCCGTAGTTGCCGGCCGAGATTCGCACGACGCCGGCAGGCCGTCCCAGCGCTGTCGCCGCGGCGATGCCGGCCGTCATCGCCGCGCCGACATCGGCCTCGGTCAGGCCATCGATGACGATTTCCAGCACACAGCCGACATCGGCCGTCAGTTCGCTTTTCGCGGACAGACCGATGAGCGTCGGGCAAAACGCGTCGTTCGTCGAGGCCGTCGCACCGGTATATTTGGAGCCGACCTTCGAGCCCGAGCGCACGATGCCCCCAGGGAACGGCAGGATCACGTTCGGCAGCTTGCGCATCGCGGCGACAGCGGCCTCGGTCGCGGCGAGCGTCGCATCGATGTGCTCGCCGAGCAGCAGCAAATTGCCGCCGCCGACGGCTTTGACGGTCGGCACGGTATCCGCGCACAGGAATTCGCCGTCCATGACCGGCACGCGCCAGTAGCGCTTGTCGTCGATCATCTTCGCGATCTGCCAGCCGTCGCCGAAAAAGCGCAGCCGGCTGCCGATGCCGGCATCGTCCGACAGGGGCGCCGCGCTCGTCGCGGCGTCGATGCCGGCATAGACAGCCGTGGTGGGACACGTCAGCACGCATTGGCCGACACGCCGTTCGAGCTGCTTGGCGAGCTCTTTCGTCGATACGGCGAAAAGCAGCACCGATACGCCGGGGCGTCCGTCGGGCGTCTCATCGGCGTGCCAATCGCGTTCGATGCCGGCTTCGCAGCCGCAGCCGATGACGGAGGTGGCGAAGCCGGCGAGCGCATTGGCCGCGTGGCGTGCCCATATGGGCGTATGCGCGGTGATGACGAGGCGTGTCGCCTTCATCGGAAACGCTTCGGCGAACGTGTCGTCGATGACGGTGCCGTTGATCGTGCGCGGTAGGCTCATCGTCGTCGGCCCGTCAATGTCCGGTTTGCGCCGCGCGTGGATGCGCAAGGCATTCGACGGGCAGCAGCCGGCCGCCGCGGCAGCAGCTGCAGACCTCGTCGGCGCTGATGGCCGAGTGCGCGAAGTTCGTGGTCAGATGCCGCTCGCTAAAGGCGCGCACGGTGCGTTCGATGTCGCGATCGTATTCGGGGCTCACATAGTGGATGCCGCCGGTGGGAGCGGCGAGCAGCGTGCCGTCGCGGGCGATCAGCGTGCCGTCCTTGAATACGTAAGCCGGCCGCGAGAACATCCGCTCGCGGTCGGCTTCGTCGCGATAGACGGCGATATCGGCGGCTGCGCCCACGCCGAGGTGTCCGCGGTCGGCGAGTCCTAGCAGTTTCGCGGGTCCCGCGCGCGTGACGATCGCGATCTCATAGAGCGAGAACTCGCGTTGCAGCTCGGGCAATACGCTCGCGACCTGCGCTTCGGGATGCAGCTTGGCGAGCTGCTCCGCGCGAAACGTCCGGTCCATCAGCAATCGGATCAAGTGGGGGTAGCTCGTGAACGGGCCGCCATTCGGATGGTCGGTCGTCATCGACACGCGCCACGGATCGTCGACGAGCAGGAAGATCTCGAGTCCGATGATCCATTGCAGCGCGTTCACATAGCTTTGCTCGCGATAGCGGAACGGCACGACGCCGCAGCCTGCGTCGCATTCGATGTCGCCGAGGACCCATTTGCGCGGCTGTGCGAAGGGCGCGTTGCGCCACTGCATCATCGTATCGCCCGAGGCGGTGACGGTCTGGCCGAAGATGACCTGACCCACGTCGATCGTGACATTCGGCCGTGCATTGACGGCTTCGGCGATGGCCCGCGCGCCGGACGAGAATTTGCGCGGGCCCTCCACGCCGTAGCTGTGGAACTGGATGTGCGTCAGGTGAATCGGCAAGCCTTCGGCCGCATCCATCGTCGCGATCGTCGAAGCCACGTTGCCGGGCACGCCGAGATTGCTCGTATGAACGTGCAGCGGGTGGGGCACGCGAAGCTCGGTGAGCGCGCGCGTGAGTGTGCGCACGACATCGCGCGGCGTCACACCGTAATGGACATGCGCTTCATCGATATCGAGCGCGCGCTGATTGAATTTGAACGCCGAAATGCCGCCGGGGTTGACGACCTTCACGCCGAGCGCTTTGCTGGCGTCGATGGTCCAGCCGACGTAATCGCGGATGCGCTCCTCGTGTTCGTGCGCCGAAAGCAGCTGCATGAACAGGTCGTCGTTGCCGAGCATGACGTAGGCGCCATGATCGATGATCGGCGTGTCGCCCATCTCCAGGTGCGTGTGGCGCGCATTGCTCGGCATCATCGCGGGTTCGAACGCGGCGGTGTAGCCCATTTCGGCGTATCGATAGCCGGTCGCCAGCGTCCCCGGGGTACACGTTCCGCACGAAGGCAACCGCAGATAGCGGCCCGCCGTGTCCGGTGCCACGGCAGCGTCGATGTCCGGATGAACGCCGTCGCTCGCGATCTCGCGGCGGCGATGGTCCTCCGGCAACAGCAAGCGCGAGAGATTGGTCTTGCCCCCGCCGATATGCGAATGCAAGTCGATGCCGCCCGCCATCACGATCATGCCCGTCGCGTCGAACTCTTCATCGACGGGAGCGCCTGCCTCGTGCGCGACGATCCGCCCGTCGCGAAACACGATATCGCGGCGTTCGCCGTTCACGCCGTGCGCAGGATCGTAGAGCATGCCGCCTTTCAAGCGAATCGTCGTCATGGCTGCGCTTTCCCCGCGCTATGTGCGTCGCTTCGAGCCAGTCGGTCTGCGATGCCCGCCGCGATCGCTGCCGTCGGCGCCAGCGAGAATCCGCGCGCGGCCGTGAGCGGCGCGACGACGGTGCCGTCGAGGCGGAAGAGGTGTCCCGGCGCGTCGATGCCGGGAGTGGCCGCAGGAATGAACACTGTCGAAGCGCCGCGTGCCTTCGCTGCTTCGGCCTGCGCGGGATGGCCGATCACGATGGCCGGAATCGGCGCGGCCAGCGCATCGGGCCAGCGAGTGGGTGCGAAGGTGCTGATCCAGACCAGCGCGTCTGCGCCGCCTTGAGCGAGCAAGCGATCGGTTCGCAGGCGGTGCGCGTCGTGCTCGAGTTCGGTCTGGCCTCCAGCGCGCTCATCGTGCCCGATACGCGGTACCCGTAGCGGCAGCGGCAATCCCGAGAGCCAGGTGACGGCCTGGTTGGCCGTGAGCGCGCCGTCGTCGCCGGCGAGGGCCAGTGCACCCGCGCGCGTCGTGCGGTTGACCGCCTTGACGATGCGCTGCAGTCCTTCGATCAGCAGCGCCGGCTGCGAGCCGGGCAACGCGGCGGGTTCGTAGACGAGCACCGTATAGCGCGCAGCCGCGATGCGAGCGGTGAGCGCCCCGAGCACATCGACGGCTGCGCGCCCGTCATCGCGCAGCGTAGCGAGTGCGGCCGCCGGACGTCCTTCGGCCAGCGCAGACCAGAGCGCGACCAGATCGAAGGCGTCGAGATGCGGCAGCATGGTCTCGGTCAGCACCTTCGGCAAGCCCTTGGCCGCGGGGTCCGCCTCGCAGCCGACAAACACGAGCTCACGCGCAAATTCGGCAGCGCCCAGCGCGCGCTCGTAAAAGCGCGGGTAGTGCTCGGAGGGATGACAGCGGAAGAAGATGACCAAATCGGCACGCGAGCGGATCTCTGAAAGCGTGGTGAAGAACGCCCCGCGGTCTTGCATCACCCGCGTAGCGGTACTCATCGCGACACCATGCAGATGATCGAGCGTCGCCCCGCACGCGGCGGCCAGCGCATAGAGCTCGCGGATGCCAGCGACATCCGTGGCGAGACCGCCGAAGAGCGGCCGATGCGCGCTGGCGAGCATCTGGGCGGCGCGAGCGAGCGCCTCGTCGTGCGATGCGGGCTGCCCGTCGATCGTCGCGGCGCTGCGCGCATCGTCCGCGCGATAGCGACCGAGCGATTCGCTGAGCCGCTTGCAGGCGCCAGGCGCAGCCGTGAGCGTGCCGCCGGCCTCGACGGTGAGCGTCAGGTCGTCGCACAGCAGCGGACAGAACGGGCAGGTCCAGTCGTGCACGGTCGTCGGTGCGACCGGCCCGGCGGCGCCGGGCGCTCCAGTGCTTGAAGGATCGGGAGACGAATAGGGCATGCGGGGCCATGAAGCAAGGCCTATGCCGAGTTCCATCGCGGGGCGCCGTGCCCCGCTTCGCGTGGGCCGTTTCGATTGGGGGTTTCAGTTCGGTGCGCAAGCGAGCCGATACCGAATGCGCTCGACGCTATGCACGCCGCTTACCTGCCGCGCGCACAGGTTGTTTGCCGTTTGGGGCAGAGTGTCACAGGCCAGGCGCCGCGATGTCGTCTCGGGTTTTCGGCGCGCCTTGGCCGTTGCCGATGGCATGGAACTTGTGTATCGCACTGCCGTGGCGGCTCGGCGGTCTAGCGCTCAGCGTCGAGCCGTCCATCGTGCAGTGCCGAAGCAATCAGCCATGCCGGTGCGCCGGATTGGGCCGCCGCGTCGAGGTCGCGCCGGTCGCGGATGCCGCCGGCACCGATCACCGTCGTACCGATCGGTGCCGCGTCGCGCAGGCGCTCGAAGGTATCGAGATCGGGGCCCGCGTAGCTGCCGACCTGATCGAGCGTCATTGCGATGACGCGAGCAGGCCACGAATGTGTGCGGCGCTCGAGTTCGTTGACGGAAGCGGTAGGCGCGACGAGTTGGCCGGCGCGGTAATCGAGCGAGAGGATCGGCGCAAGGCCATCGGCAAGCGCGGCCTCGAGCGCGCCGGGTTCGCGCAGCGACTCCGTCCCGAACACGGGTATGAGCCGTGCGCGGGGGGCGGACGCCGAGCAGGTCATGGCTTCATCGATGCGGGCGAACGTTGCGCGCATCGAGTCATAGTCTGCGAAACCCGCATCGAGCCATATCTCGATGCCGGGCATCGCGGCGCGCAAGGCCGCGAGCGTGCGGGCGTGATCGCCACGCGCGAGGATTGCATCGAGATCGGCGACGTAAAGCGTGCTGGCAGCGCTTGCGGCGGCGAGCGCGGGTGCGAGGAGAAGCGGGTCGCTCGTGGCGGCGAGCGGCGAGCGGATTGGGCGGTAGTCGTCCCGACGGCCGCGCACGGCGCGCACGGCTTGGCCGCCGAGCAAGTCGAGAACCGGTATGACCAGCATGGGGTGTGTCCTTTGAGCAAGATCTTCGTGTACGAGTATCTCACCGGCGGCGGCCTCGATCCCGCGTTGGCGCGCGAGGGCGGCCTCGCCGATCTCGGCGCGTTGATCGGCGAGGGCCGGATGATGCGCGATGCGCTCGTGGGGCAACTGCGCGAGATCGACGGCCTGCAGATCACTTACGCGAGCTCGCGCTTCGAAACGCCGCGCTCCGGCACTGCGTACCGCCTGCCGAACGATGGCGAATCGATTCCCGCCTTCGTGGGCCGCCTGGCGCGCGAGCACGATTACACGTGGGTCATCGCCCCCGAATGCGACGGCTTGTTGCTCGAGCTGCACGAGGCCGTCGGGAATGAACGTTGGCTGGGCTGCTCGCGCGAGGCTATCCGGATCGCATCGAGCAAGCGCGCGACCGCTTTCCGTTTGGCCGCATCGGGCATCGCGACAACGCCGGCGCGCTCGCCCGTCGAGCCGGACGGGGCCTTGGAGGCCTCCCGGCGCAGCGACTGCGAGGCCGGCCCGTGGGTGGTCAAACCCGACGACGGCGCAGGTGCGCTCGACACATTCATCTTCGATTCGTTTCCTGCCGCATGCGCCGAATACGACTCGCGCGCGGCGGTCGGCCGAAACCCCGTGCTCCAGGCATGGGTCGACGGCGAGCCGCTGAGCCTGTCGTTGATTTGCCGCGAAGAGGGCGCCGAGCTACTCAGCATCAATCGTCAGGACATAGCGGCGACGTTGCGTCACGCGCCCGGCGCGCCGGCGCGGATCGTCGAGTTCCGCGGCGTGCGGGCGGACCAGGTCGGCCTCGGCAGCGCGCGTGGGCGCACGCTCGCCTCGCTCGCACGACGTATCGCCAACGCGATACCGGGCCTGCGCGGCTTCGTCGGCGTCGACGTCGTCTGGCACCCGGTGCGCGGTCCCGTCGTGATCGAGGTCAATCCGCGCTTGACGACCGCCTATGCGGAACTCGCCGCGACGCGCGGCCGCGGGCTGACCCAGGCGCTGCTCGCAGCACACGGTGTGAGGCTGGCGCGGTCCGCCAGCAGGGCCGTTGTCGGCGCGCTGGCCGAATGCGAGGTCCGTCCGTGAACGGCCGGGGCGTCACCGCCGGGCCCTACCCGCTCACGTTCGGCTGGGATGTCGGCGGAGCGCATCTGAAAGTCGGCGCAACCGGGACGTCCGGCGGTATCGACGATGTCGGGCAGTGGGTCTGCCCGCTATGGCAAGGCCTCGATCATCTGCATCGGGCAATCGACCTTGCCCTGGCCCGGTGGCCCGCCGCGGCCCGCCCCGATGTCCGGCACGCCGTGACGATGACCGGCGAGATGGTCGATCTGTTTGCTAGCCGAGAGGAAGGCGTGCGCGCAATCGCCGAGACGCTCACCGCACGGCTGGGCCCGCACGTGCGGTTCTACGGCGGCGATGCCGGGTGGCTCAGCGCGCAACATTGCGCCGATGCGTGGCGGCATGTGGCCTCCGCGAACTGGCTCGCAACGGCCAGTTGGCTCGCAACGCGCCTGCCCGACGCGGTGCTCGTCGATATCGGCAGCACGACGACCGACATCGTACCGATCTCGAATGGACGGGTTGTGGCTCACGCGAGAGACGATGCGGGCCGGCTAGCCACCGGCGAACTCGTGTATCAAGGCGTGGTGCGCACGCCGCTTTGTGGGCTGGCGCAACGGGTCGCGTTCGGCGGTACCTTCGTCAACGTCATGAACGAGTGGTTCGCGACGACGGCCGACGTCTACCGCCTCACCGGCGAACTCGATGCGGCGCATGACGTGCACGCGAGCGCCGACGGCGGTCCGAAGACGGAAGCGGCGAGCCGCGTGCGCCTTGCCCGCATGATCGGGCGCGATGCAAGCGAGGCGAGCGACGCCGACTGGCTACGCTTCGCGCTCAGGTGGCGCACGCTGCAGCTGGCGCAAACCGGTATCAACCTCGAGCGCGTCGAGGGCCACCACGACGGGCTCGCATCGGCGCCGCTCGTCGGGGCTGGATGTGGGCGCTTCCTGGTCGCGGCGCTGGCGCGCGAGCGCGGCCGCCCGTACGTCGATATCGGCGCGCTGACGGGCGCATCGGGCCAGTGCGGCGACTGGGCCGCCACCTGCGCGCCGAGCGTGGCGCTCGCGTTACTGGCGGCCCGCGCCTCGCCGTTCGACGCAAGCGCGCCGAGCGTGGCGGCGCGTCGTACCTGACGCGAACACCGGCGCACCGGGGCGGGACATGTACAAACGGCAATCATCGATGCGAGGAAGATCATGTGGGTGGTCAAGATCGGGGGAAGCCTCAGTCACGACCCGGTGCTACGCGGCTGGCTGACGGAGCTCGCCGAGGTGGGCGGTGGCCGGGTCGTGATCGTGCCGGGCGGCGGCGATTTCGCCGACAAGGTGCAGCAATACCAGGCCGAATGGCGTTTCGGCGATCTTGCCGCTCACAACATGTGTTTGCTGGCGATGACGCAGTACGCACTGATGATGCAGGGGCTTTTGCCCGAGCTCGTGCTGGCCTCGAGCGAGGCGAAGGTCCGCCGCGCGCTGCGCGACGGCCGCGTGGCGATCTGGGTCCCGACCGCACTGATGCGCGACGAGCCCGATGCGATGAGCAACTGGGATACGACTTCGGACAGCCTTGCGGCGTGGCTGTCGACGATGCTCAACGCGGAGCGCCTGATCGTGGTGAAGTCCTGCCCGATCGAGCTTGGCGAGCCGATCGAATCGCTCGCCTCGAGCGGTGTCGTCGATCGGCGGTTCCTCGGTTACGTCAAGGATGCCAACTACCTGGTGGAGTTTTTCAACAAGGACGACATCGAACGCGTCCATGAGCGGCTGCTGAACCTGCCGGCCGCGTGGGCCGCGGACCGCGTCGGCGGCGCGGCCTGAGGACGGGTGTCGCACGCGGCGCGCCGTCAACCAAGCCGGCCGGCATTTCGCCGGCTCGATCGTGCGCGATCCGCTCAGGCGTGCGGAGCGGGCCTCGGCGCGTCGTCGGATGTCCCTTCGGCTAGCGTCGCAGCGGGCCGATGCAGCGCCTGCGCCCATTGCGTCACCCGCTGCGGATCGAGCGACGAGCCGCGTCCGTCCACGCACAGCGCACCGCGAAAGCCCGCGATATCGGGCGCGAGCGCGCGAATGCGCTCGAGTTGCGCCCAGCCGAGCGATCCGGCGATGCCGCTCATCGCGCCTTGCTTGCGCGCGAGCCCGAGCCAGTGCCCGAGCGTCTGTTCATCGACATGATCGAACAGCGTGCGCCCGTCTTTGGCCGCCGTGTCGAACATGACGCCGACGAATCCGAGCGACGCCGCATGCGAGACGAGCGCGGCATCGACGCCGGCATCGGCGAGCAGCACCGGTACCACGGCGGCCGGCAGGCTCGCGAGTGCTTCGAGGCACCGCGCAGCAGCAGCGCCCGGCGTCACCCCGACCTTGACGTAGTCGACCCCGGCCGCGCTCACGTCCATGACGCGCGCGGCCATTTCGTCGACGTCCTCGCTATCGATGTCGCCGATCGTCGCGCTGATCGGCTTCACCGCATACTGCGCGCGCAGCGCGGCGGCAATCCTGCCGATCTGCGCGATGGGCAAACCGCCGAGCGCACCGGAGCGCGGCTCCTTGAGATCGATGAGTTCGGCGCCGGCGTGAGCGGCGGCAAGCGCCTCTTGTTCCGAGCGAACGCTCGCAAGCAATGCGGTCATACAAACTCTCCAGGGTGAGTGTGGATGTCAATGATGGGCGCGCCCGCCCAGCGGTGTATCGACTGGAGCGGGTGTTACGCCCACGGAAGCGGTGACGCGATGGCGCGCGATGGCCGCGACCAGCCAGCTCCAGGCGGTGCGCTCGCGCTCGCCGGCCGTTTTGTCGATGGCGATCTGCAGGTAGGCCATTTCGCGATCGACCTTGTCCGCAGGCAGCATGAACAAGCGGCTCACGAGCACGGCGCCTTCGATGACGGCCGCCTGCGCGCGGTTGAATCCCGCGAAGGCCTCGTGCTGCTCCTGGTGCACGGGTTTCATGCGCAGCATGGGGCGCTGAGCGTCGTCTTCGATGCGTTCGAGTTCGAGTTCCGTGTGCGCGAGCGATTCGGCAAGACGCACGGTCGCGACGCGCGTGGCCGCGATCGTCGGCCAATCCGTCGCGCAATGCGTGACGCAGCCGGCGAAGATGCGGACATCGGTGGTGAAGTTGAGAACGGCCGCACGCGTGGCGACGATGTTATCGAGCGTGGCGGACGGCCGAAATGGGGAAAGAACAGCGAAGCCGTCCTCGTAGCGTACCCCCATCGGGGCAATGTGGGGCCGGCCGTCGGGCGCCGCAGTGGTAACGATCGTCTCGAAGATCATGGCGGAGGTCATCACGGTGCACCGTGCCGATCGGCCGGCCGGGTTTTACGAAGGGACAGCGGGCTCCGGCGAAGGGGCCGCACGACGCGGCCCGCGCTTGGACTTAACGAGTCGCGATATACATCGTGATTTCGAAGCCGAAACGCATGTCGGAGTAGCTAGGTGTCGTCCATTGCATCGAAAGTCCCTCCATTCGGTCTTTGAGAAGTGCCGCCGGCGGGCCCGGCAGGTTGCCGGGGGTCGAGCGGCGAGCGTCGGTCACGCAAGCTTCGTGCCGAGGCGCGAAGCCGCATGGACCTGCGCACAGGGTGCGGTTCATTCGACTCGCATGACGTGCGTGCAACCAGTATGACAGGCGATAGGCGGGTTTGCACGGTTTAGCGTAATACGCGCGGTGTGACGAAAACGCAGCAAAGTGTTTCACGCGTGGCCGATTGGAACATCGCCTGTTACAGCCCGTTCCGAAACGGGACAGTGCTGGATGAACCGATCGACGCATATCACGCAATCGCACTTCGTCATCCGCAATCGATAACGCATCGCTTAATGCTCGCGAATGAAATCGTGATTTCCCAACACATGCGTGCTCCCCTAGAGTGCAACTCAAGCGCTTGGCCACTCGCTGCAAAGCGCGCCGAGTCAAATTCGAGGACACGTCATGAACGATTTCAGCAAGGCAGCCGTCGAGCCGGCACGCACTCCGCGCGAGCGATATGCCGCCGGCGTGATGAAGTACCGCGAAATGGGCTACTGGCAGCCGGACTACACACCGAAGGATACGGATGTCATCGCGATGTTTCGAATCACGCCGCAAGCGGGCGTGGAGCCCGAGGAAGCGGCGGCCGCCGTGGCCGGCGAATCGTCGACGGCGACCTGGACCGTGGTGTGGACCGACCGGCTGACCGCATGCGACATGTATCGTGCGAAGGCGTATCGGATCGAGCCCGTGCCGGGAGCGAGCCACGGCGATCCGCAGTACTTCGCCTATATCGCCTACGAGCTCGATCTGTTCGAGGAAGGGTCCGTGGCGAACCTCACGGCTTCGATCATCGGCAACGTCTTCGGCTTCAAGCCGCTCAAGGCGCTGCGTCTCGAAGACATGCGCATCCCGGTGGCTTATCTGAAGACGTTTCAGGGCCCGCCCACGGGTATCGTCGTGGAGCGCGAGCGGCTCGACAAATACGGGCGGCCGTTGCTCGGGGCGACCGTGAAGCCGAAGCTCGGCCTGTCCGGCAAGAACTATGGGCGTGTCGTCTATGAAGGCCTCAGAGGCGGGCTCGACTTCCTGAAGGATGACGAGAACATCAACTCGCAGGCCTTCATGCACTGGCGCGACCGTTTTCTCTTCGCGATGGAAGCCGTCAATCGGGCGCAAGCCGAGACCGGCGAAGTGAAGGGCCATTACCTGAACGTGACGGCCGGCACGATGGAAGACATGTACGAGCGGGCCGAATTCGCGAAGGAACTCGGGTCTTGCATCGTCATGATCGACCTCGTGATCGGCTGGACCGCGATTCAATCGATGTCGAAATGGGCACGGCGCAACGACATGATCCTGCATCTCCATCGCGCCGGCCACGGCACTTATACGCGGCAACGCAATCACGGCATCTCGTTTCGCGTGATTGCCAAGTGGCTGCGCATGGCCGGTGTCGATCATGCCCATGCGGGCACGGCCGTCGGCAAGCTCGAAGGCGATCCGCTTTCGGTACAGGGGTATTACAACGTGTGTCGAGAGGCGCGCAACGAAGTGGACCTGTCGCGCGGTCTTTTCTTCGATCAACCCTGGGCGGGCTTGCGCAAAGTGATGCCGGTGGCATCTGGCGGGATTCATGCAGGGCAGATGCATCAGCTGCTCGATTTGTTCGGCGACGACGCGATTCTTCAGTTCGGCGGCGGCACGATCGGGCATCCGGCCGGTATCCAGGCCGGGGCCACGGCGAATCGGGTGGCCCTCGAAGCGATGGTGAAGGCGCGCAACGAAGGGCGCGACATTGCCAACGAGGGGCCCGACATCCTGGAGGCGGCGGCGCGCTTTTGCACGCCGCTCAAACAGGCGCTCGATACGTGGAAGGACGTGACATTCAACTACGCATCGACCGATACGCCCGATTATGCGGTCACGCCGAGCGTGGCGTAAGAGCGATCAACCCACGCGAAATCACCGCGAACCAACGAGAGGTTTTGTCATGCGAATCACGCAAGGGACGTTTTCCTTCCTGCCCGATCTGACCGACGAGGAGATCCGCCTGCAGATCGACTATGCCCTCAGTCAGGGCTGGGCCTGCTCGGTCGAGTTTACCGACGACCCTCATCCTCGCAACACGTACTGGGAAATGTGGGGTCTGCCGATGTTCGATCTGCGCGACGCGGCCGGCGCCATGCAGGAAGTGCGCGCCTGTCGCACCACCTATCCCGATCACTACATCAAGGTGAACGCCTTCGATTCGACGCGCGGTTTCGAGACCATGCGGATGTCGTTCATCGTCAATCGCCCCGCCGTGGAGCCGGGCTTCCGTCTGACGCGGACCGAGGATCGCAGCCGCATTCAGCGCTACAGCACGACGAGCTACGCGAGCAATGCGCCCGAGGGTCAGCGCTACGGTGCGAAGGGCTGACGATGGACTGGGCCCAAAGCGTCGATCTTGCCGGTCTTTATCGCGATTCCGGCATTGCGGCGGTGCTCGACGAACTCGATCGCGATCTCGTCGGCCTGCTTCCGGTCAAGACGCGCATTCGCGAAATCGCGGCGCTGCTCATCGTCGAGCGGGCCCGCTCGCAACTCGATCTCGCGAGCGGCGCGCCCACGCTGCACATGTGTTTTTCGGGCAACCCCGGCACCGGCAAGACGACAGTCGCCCTGCGCATGGCCGAGGTGCTGCATCGGCTCGGTTATATCCGTCGCAACCATCTCGTCTCGGTGACGCGCGACGATCTCGTCGGTCAATACATCGGACATACCGCGCCGAAAACGCGCGATGTCCTCAAGCGGGCAATGGGCGGCGTGCTGTTCATCGACGAGGCGTACTACCTCTATCGTCCGGAAAACGAGCGCGACTACGGTCAGGAGGCCATCGAGATTCTATTGCAGACGATGGAAAACCAGCGCGACGATCTCGTCGTGATCCTGGCCGGTTACACGTCGCGTATGGAGACGTTCTTTCAGAGCAACCCGGGATTCCGTTCGCGCATCGCCCATCACATCGAGTTCCCGGACTACGAGCAAGGCGAGCTGGTCCAGATCGCCGAGCGCATGCTCGACGGCATGCATTACGCGTTCGATGCCGATGCACGCGAAGCGTTCGCCGAGTACATCGCGCGACGCACGCGCCAGCCGAATTTCGCCAATGCGCGCTCGGTGCGCAACGCGCTCGACCGCGCGCGGCTGCGCCAGGCCCGGCGTTTGTTCGCACGCGCGATTGCGGGCGGCGCGCCCATCGATACGGCAGCGCTCATGCGCATCACGAGCGAGGACATCCGCGCGAGTCGCGTCTTCGACGAAAGCGTCGCAGGCTCGCTGCCCAATGGCGTCTCGCACCAGCCGCATGCGGGTACGTCGCCGCCCGGCCCGATTTAGAAACGATGTCAAGGAGAGCGCCATGCAGGACGGACGTACGACCCTTTCGAAGTTCCTGATCGACACGCTCGATCGGCAGCCGTCGCCCGTGGCGGCCGCTGGGCTCTCGGCCTTGCTGATCGATGTCGCCGCGGCGATCAAGACGATTTCGTCGGCGCTCACGCGCGGCGCGCTCGGCGGCAATTACGGATCCGCACAGTCGGTCAATACGCACGGCGAGGAGCAGAAGAAGCTCGATATCGCCACCAACGAGATTTTTGTCCAGCATTGCGAGTGGGACGGTCTGCTCGCGGCGATGGTCTCGGAGGAAATGGAGACAGTCTATGCGATCCCATCCGAATACCCGCGTGGCGAGTATCTGCTCGCGTTCGATCCGCTCGATGGATCGTCGAACATCGATATCAACGGCGTCGTGGGTTCGATCTTCTCGGTCCTGCGTTGCACGGACGGGCAAAGCGGCGAGACCGGGTTCCTGCGCCCGGGCCACGAGCAGGTCGCGGCCGGCTATGCGATCTACGGACCCTCGACGATGCTCGTTCTCTCGGTTGGCAACGGGACGCACGGCTTCACGCTCGAGCGCGATGTCGGCAATTTCGTGCTCACGCATTCGGACATTCGCATTCCCGAGGAGACGAGCGAATTCGCGATCAACGCATCGAACGAGCGGTTCTGGGAGGACCCGGTGCGCCGGTACGTTCAGGAATGCAAGGACGGGCGCACCGGCTGCCGCGAGCGCGATTTCAACATGCGCTGGATTGCGTCGATGGTCGCGGAGGTCCATCGGATCCTGATGCGCGGCGGCGTCTTCATGTATCCGCGCGACTTCAAGACCCCCGGCGTCGCGGGGCGCCTGAGATTGCTTTACGAGGCCAACCCGATGAGCTTTCTCATCGAGCAGGCGGGCGGCTCGGCGATCACCGGACGCGAGCGCATTCTCGACGTGAAGCCGCGCGCGCTGCACGAGCGTGTGCCCGTGATCCTGGGCTCACGCAATGAAGTCGAGCGCATCGGCCGCTATCACCGCGAGTTCGATCGCGGTGAGGACAAGCCATACACGTCTCCACTTTTTCAGCCGCGTTCGCTTTTTTTGCCTGAGACGCCGGCTTGATGCGTTTTCGCGGCGTTTTCGCCGCGGGTTTCGCGCTTGCAGCAAGATTAAAACGACTTCCCGGAGACACGCATGTCCGTCAAGCACCCGATCATTGCCGTGACCGGCTCGAGCGGCGCCGGTACGACAACCGTCATGAAGAGCTTTACGCATATCTTTCGACGTGAGCGCATCAACGCGCAAATCGTCGAAGGCGATGCGTTTCATCGCTACGATCGCGCCGGTATGCGCGATGCGATGCAGCAGCGCGAGCGCGACGGTGTCATGAATTTCAGCCATTTCGGCCCCGAGGCGAATCTGCTCGAAGAGCTCGAGGCGCTTTTTTCGAGCTATGCCGGAGACGGCACGGGACGGTACCGGCATTACGTCCACGACGAGAAGGAATCGGCCGTTTATCAGCAGCCGGCCGGTACGTTTACGCCGTGGAAGGACGTGGATCCCGCGAGCGATCTGCTCTTTTACGAAGGACTGCATGGCGCGGCCGTGACGGGGACAATCGACATCGCGCGTCATGCGGATCTGCTCGTGGGCGTGGTGCCGATCATCAACCTCGAGTGGATCCAGAAGCTGCATCGCGACCAGACGATGCGGGGCTATTCGCATGAAGCGGTGGTCGACACGATCCTTCGCCGCATGCCCGATTACGTGAACTACATCTGCCCGCAGTTCTCGCGCACGCACGTCAATTTTCAGCGCGTGCCAACTGTCGACACCTCCAACCCGTTCACCGCGCGCGAGATTCCGCAGCCCGACGAGAGCTTCGTCGTGATCCGCTTCGCGCGGCCCAAGGGAATCGACTTCCAATATCTGCTCACGATGCTGCACGACTCGTTCATGTCGCGTCCGAACGTGATCGTGGTACCGGGCGGCAAGATGGGGCTTGCGATGCAACTCATCTTCACGCCGATGATTCTGCAATTGATGGATCGCCGCGCGCGCGCCTGACGCCAGGAGGGACGACCGATCATGAACGCTGCAGCCCAAGCTCAACCCGCTGAAGGCAACGCCACCGCGCTGATGGCGAACGCCTTGCGCATGCTCGCAATCGATGCGGTCCAGCAAGCCAACTCCGGCCACCCGGGTATGCCGCTCGGCATGGCGGAAATCGCAGTCGCGCTGTGGGACCGTCATCTGAAGCACAACCCGCGCAATCCGTCGTGGCCAGACCGCGATCGCTTCGTGCTCTCGAACGGCCACGGCTCGATGTTGCTCTATGCGCTGCTGCATTTGACCGGCTATGCGTTGCCGCTCGACGAGCTGCGACGCTTCAGGCAACTGCACAGCAAGACGCCGGGACATCCGGAGGTGGGCGTGACGCCGGGCGTCGAAACGACGACGGGCCCGCTCGGGCAGGGTCTCGCGAACGCCGTCGGGATGGCGCTCGCCGAGGCGCTGCTCGCGCGCGAGTTCAATCGGCCCGGGCATCGCATCGTCGATCACTATACCTATGCGTTCGTCGGCGACGGGTGCCTGATGGAAGGCATTTCGCACGAGGCATGCTCGCTCGCGGGTACGCTGAGGCTCGACAAGCTGATCGTGCTTTACGACGACAACGGCATTTCGATCGATGGGCATGTCGAAGGCTGGTTCGCCGACGATACACCGGCGCGATTCGCCGCTTACGGATGGCATGTCGTGCGCGATGTCGACGGGCACGATGTCGATGCGGTCGATCGCGCGATCGTCGAAGCGCGCGCCGCGGGACGTCCGACGCTGATCGGTTGCAAGACGGTGATCGGGCACGGCTCGCCGACCAAGGCCGGCACGCACGAGGTGCATGGCGCGCCGCTGGGCGCGGCAGAAATTGCCGCAATGCGAGCGGCGCTGAATTGGCCGCACGCACCGTTCGTCGTGCCGGACGAGGTCCGTTCGTCATGGGATGCAACGATGCGCGGCGCGCAGGCCGAAGCGCAATGGACGCAGCGGTTTGCCGCCTATCGCCGGGAGTATCCGCGCGAAGCCGCGGAGTTCGAGCGGCGCATGAGCGGTGCATTGCCGGAAAGCTGGACTGCGGCTGCGCGGATGATGGTGCGCACGGCCAACGACGCCGCGCAATCCGTGGCGACGCGCAAAGCGTCTCAGCTTGCCATCGGCGCGTTGGCTGCCGCTTTGCCGGAGCTGCTCGGCGGCTCCGCCGACCTGACGGGCTCGAATCTCACCGACTGGGCGGCTGCGGTCGAGATCGGAGCGGACGACGGCGGCCTGCGTGGCGGCAACTATCTGCACTTCGGTGTACGCGAGTTCGGCATGAGTGCGGTCATGAATGGCATCGCACTGCATCGCGGGTATCTGCCGTTCGGCGGCACGTTCCTCACATTCTCGGATTACGCACGCAACGCCTTGCGCATGGCCGCGTTGATGAAGACACGCTCGATCTTCGTTTTCACGCACGATTCGATCGGTCTCGGCGAGGACGGACCGACGCATCAATCCGTCGAGCACGCGGCGAGCCTGCGACTCATTCCCGGACTCGACGTGTGGCGGCCTTGCGACACGGTGGAAACAGCGCAGGCGTGGGTTGCTTCGATCGAGCGGCAAGGACCGTCGTGTTTGCTGTTGAGCCGCCAGACGCTCCCGTTCGTGCCGCGGACCGAGGCGCAGATCGACGCCATCGAGCGTGGCGGTTATGTATTGCGGGACTGGTATGAAGAAGCGGGCGCCAGCCCGGCGCGGCAGGCGCCCCGGCGCGTGGTGCTCATTGCAACGGGCTCCGAAGTGGCGCTTGCGCTCGCGGCTATCGAGCCGCTCGCGGCGCAAGGCATTGCCGCGCGCGTCGTATCGATGCCGTCCACCACGGTGTTCGACAAGCAGCCTGCGTCGTACCGCGAAAGCGTGCTGCCGCGCGATGTGCCGCGCGTCGCGGTGGAAGCGGGCGTCACCGCGTTCTGGCGTCAGTACGTCGGGCTCGACGGCGAGACGGTCGGCATCGACAGCTTCGGCGAGTCCGCGCCAGCCGCCGATCTTTTTGTGCATTTCAATTTGACGACGCAAGCGGTTGTCGACGCGGCATGTCGTGCTGTGTCGCACGCGCGCGGCGCTAGCTGCTGACGGTTTCGATCGATTCTGAACTTTGGGAAGGAGCCCGACCATGGCATTCATCGCATTGCGCCAATTGCTCGATCACGCGGCCGAGCACGGCTACGGCGTGCCGGCGTTCAACGTCAACAACATGGAGCAGATCCACGCGATCATGCAAGCCGCGGAGGCGACGGCGAGCCCCGTCATTCTGCAGGCGTCGGCGGGCGCGCGCAAATATGCGGGCGAGCCTTATTTGCGGCATCTCGTGCTGGCTGCCGTGGAAGCGCATCCCGACATTCCCGTCGTGCTGCATCAGGATCATGGCGCGAGCCCGTCGGTTTGTCAGCAGGCGATTCGCTCGGGGTTTACTTCGGTGATGATGGACGGCTCGCTGATGCCGGATCAGAAAACCCCTGCGCAATACACGTACAACGTCGAAGTGAGCCGGCGAGTGGTCGATGCGGCGCATGCGGTGGGCGTCTCGGTGGAGGGCGAACTGGGCTGCCTCGGTTCGTTGGAAACCGGGCAGGCGGGCGAGGAGGATGGCGTGGGCGCCGAAGGTAAGCTCTCGCGCGATGAATTGCTGACCGATCCCGAGGAGGCGCGCGCGTTCGTCGAGGCAACGGGCGTCGATGCGCTGGCGATTGCCATTGGCACCTCGCACGGTGCCTACAAGTTCACGCGCGAGCCGACGGGCGATATCCTCGCGATCGATCGGATCGCCGAGATTCATGCGCGCATTCCGAACACGCACCTCGTGATGCATGGGTCGTCGTCGGTGCCGCAGGAGTGGCTTCAAACGATTCGCGACTACGGCGGAGAGATCCCGTCGACGTTCGGCGTGCCTGTCGAGGAAATTCGCCGAGGCATCGCGCATGGTGTACGCAAGGTCAATATCGATACGGACATTCGGCTGGCGATGACGGGCGCGATGCGCAAGTCGTTTGCGCAGTCTCGCTCGGAGTTCGATCCGCGCGCCGCGCTGAAGGCGGCGACGGCGGCGGCGAAAGGCATTTGCATCGAGCGTTTCGAAGCGTTCGGCTGCGCGGGGCAGGCGGCGCGCATCAAGCCGTTGCCGCTCGATGCAATGGCCAGGCGCTATCACTGACTGCTTGCCGCGGCGTCAAGTCTTGCGTGTCCGGCGTCGGGCGGCCCGGACGCGTGAGACTGCCGCGGCGGCAGCCCTACGGGGTGCGATTGCCTCGTAGGCTGCCTTATCGTCCGTCGGGCGGACGTCGCTCGCCGCGCGCAGGCTTATCACTGTCTGCGCATTATCAGATTGCGGCATGCCGTGTGCCGCGAGTTCGCCGCGCCAGCGATGACCTCCGCTGCGGGCAACCGCAGGTCGTCGAGCTTATGCTCACCGGGCAGCATGGGGAGGACGAGACGCCATTTGGCGGCTATTTTTGCGGGAATAGTGGATAATTTTACCCAAAAAAACGCTTTATATTCAAGGATATGTTAGTGGTACGAGAAAATCGTGGCGAGTCTTGTGGCGACTAAGGTGGCGCGAGTTTCGAGCGCCAACACGCCCCAAATCCACACTTCTTCATCGTCGCCCCCAGGCGCACGCCACACCGAAACCTTCCTCGGCCCGGTCCACCGCGCAGCCCCAACCGAGCACCTCGTCCCGACTGAACCGCTTGCCCAACTGCCACGCAATCTCCGTGTGTCCCAAACTGTGGCCGCCTTCGCGCGAGGCGCCATTCTTTCGCCGTTGATCGTCGAGTCGCGCAGAGCACATTGACATAGTGCTCTGTTTCGAGGCGCACCGAGTCTGAGATGGCACCGCACATTTATTCATAAGGGTGGTGTCTTGGGCCCCGGCAGCGCGACGGACAGTATCGAAGGAATACCATGACAGGCGGACGCGTCAGCGAAGGCGGCATTGGAAAATCGGTCGGGCCGGCCCATTCGGCAACGAATTGTGCGCCTGCCCCGACGGGCGCGGTTGAAGGCGCAAGCCCGCGGGCGAGTGCGCACCCGGCCTCACAGTCCGCGCAGTTCGCAGCGCTTGCCACCCGAGCGTCGAGCTCCCGGCCACCCGCCGAACCGCCGGTCCGGCCGCCGCGCAACGCCATGTTGCCGCGGTCGACTACGACGTCTGCAACTGCCGATCCGGGCGATGTCCTGAATCATGCATTGAACCGCGGCCGTACCTGGAAGCAGTTGCTTGCCGCCGAGCATGGGGAAGGAGGGGACGTGGATCCAGGGTACAGGATCAGCCCCGAGCAGAAGGTGAAGCTCGCGCTCCCCATCATGGAATCCGCCCGCGAAGGGCTCCGCGCGCTCTCTTCTTTGAGAATACAAGGGAGGGTGAGCGCGGCCGACGCCGTCGAACACGAGAGCGTGCTGTGGATGCTGTTGTCGGCGGCGGCGTCATCGGGCTTCGTGGGTCGCGAAGACATGCTGGACGCGAGGTGGCAGCGGGACATCGGGTTGCAGGTGGACCCCCGGGTTTCCGCCGTCTTGCGCGTTGCGTGGCGCGGCGAGAACCAGGATCTCGGCGAATGGGTCGGGATATCGAATGAGCTGGGCCTGTATCGTGCGGCCATGGACGACATGGTGCAGCGCATGCGAGCCCCGGAGGCGCCGAGAAAACTCAAGGAAAAGCTCAAAAGCTTGCTGCCGGCCATCGTCTCTCAACAGTCATTGTGCGCGAGCGCGACGCAGTCCGTGCGCAGCGTGCTTATCGCCATCCATAGCGACCGATTGGCGAAGTTGGCCGTAGAGCGAGGGCTGACAGACGTCGCCTCGCGTGTGGATGAACTGAGGGAGGCCTCCCGCTATCGGGGTGACGAAGTCGGTGCGGCCTTTACGGCGTTGAACGAGACAGTCTGTCAGGCGGTGTTGGGTGCGCGCGTCGGCAGCGCCCCGGTGCCCGCCGAAGAGCTGAACAGGCACAAGGCGTTGCTCGAGGAATACGTCGATCGATACGATCGGGTCGGGTTGAACCTTTGTCTCGATGTCGCCGCCAGTATCGAAATGGACGATGCCGGTATTGAACAGAGCGACGCTGGCGAAATCTGGCGCGCTATGCTCGACACGGCTGACGTGGTTGCTGAGTACAAGGCGTGCGTGATGGATTTATGCGAAACCGTCCGTTCGAGCATCCCCCCGCGAAGCGCCATGCTCACGGCGCCGGTAGTTGCATCGCCGGCCCGCGCGGCGCCCTCACGGTCGATGCCCAAGCGCCGCAAACCGGGCAAGCGCGCGGCTGCCCCGTCCGCTACCGCGCTGGCACCGCCAGCCGCGCCTGTCGACTCGCGCACGCCGGCGCAACGGAACGCCGACGCACTGTTGAAACGCTGGCCCGTCGATCTTGCGACGACGAAGCGACTCGATGCGGACGTCATCGCGGTTGGGCGTACACTGGGTAAAGACACGAGTACGGCCGAGAAGCTGCTGAACGACGCCCGCTACGACGCCGTGCGAGTTGCCGATTTCCTCACAGCGTCGGCACGAGACTGGTTCGGCGAAAGCGATCGTGTGCGTCAAGTGCAAGCGTCGCTGAGCGAGCGCGACGACGGCGACCGGATCGCACAACTGGCAGACCGTCTGGACGCGCTGAAGCTGATCGAGCAAAACATCAAAATGCTCGAAGCCGATGCACTGAAGCGAGATCCCTTGCCCCGAGCGACACACCTGAGCCGGCTGCTGAGCAGCGAGGAAATCGCCAGTGTGGGCGCGCCGGTCCGGCTACAGTCCGCGGGCGATACCGGCGAATCAGGCGAATTGTTCGAGATCGCTATCCGGCCCAAACGGCTTTCCGATGGTCGGCATGCCGCGCCTTGGTTCGTGCATTTGCATACATCGGAGCCAGTGGCGAGCCAGGCGTTGTTCACGATGGAGTTCGGCGTTTTTACGGCAGTTCACTTGAAGACGGCCGCGCAGAAGAAGCTCGGGCGCAACTGGGAGGAGGCGATGCGCGCGTGGGGCCATACCGAAGCCAAGGTGCATCGCGCTGCTATCGGCCCGGCGTTGCTTCAGGAGTTGTTCGCACGGGTGAGGCCATCGATGGAAGATGTCACAGAGGCGGCAACATCATCGATGCCGCGGGCTCGCGAGCCCGGCGCAAGCGCCGGCTAGTCCCCGAAACCAAGACGGATGCGACGCGCGAAGGGAAAGGGTGGCGAATCCCGTGGCGACTGCTTTGGCGGCAACCTCACTTCTTCATCGTCGCCCCAGGCGCACACCACGCACCGAGATCCTCCTCGGCCCGGTCCACGGCGCAGCCCCAATCGAGTGCCTCGTCCTGGTTGAACCGCTTGCCCAACTGCCACGCGATCTCCGCGCGCGCAAGCTGCACGCCCATATAAAACGCATGCCCCGCATCCGTACCGAATTCGAGTTCGGGATACAGCGCGAACGGATCGACACCGCGCCAATGACCGGCACGGTTATAAACATGCAGTCCGTCCTCGGCCACCTGCACCCGGAAGTTCGGATCGCGCACACCACGCGCGAACTCGTCGATTTCGGCCGCGCCATAAGGAAAAGGATGCTTTTCGTGAACGGTCGCGAGCTCACCGCCCAGACCCTTCGGCAATACCTGCGCCTCGCGCGCCGCATGCATGACACGCCGCGCGACATCGGCTTCGCGCACCGCCCGCCGCGCATGCCGGCTGACCGAGGTCGTCAGGATCGCCGATACATGCAGCTCGGCGGCCATGCCGAGCAACACCGCATTGATTCCGCTCGTATCGGCCTCCGTCAACTCGGTCACATTGCCGACGCCCATCATGATCGAGACATCGGGATAACGCTCCCGCAAGCCGACGTAACGCGCGATCGACGTAGCCAAGCCGAACGGAATCGGATCGAGAATCGGATCCGCGAGGAACGCGCGCCCGCGAGCGCGCATGGCATCGATGGCCGCATCGAGCGATGCGGTATCGCCGGGTTCGCGCGCGACGAGAATGGGCGTCGATGCGACTTCATCTGCAACCCATAGCGTATCGACGTTCAAGCTCATCAGATAATCGGCGCCCGCGCGCCCCCCGCGCAAGAGCTCTTCGGTGCGCATGGAATCGACGCTGACGCGAAATCCTTCGCGTTTCAACGCAAGCACCGCCTCTTCCAGGTGAGGAAACGCGGTTTCGGGCAGGCAGCCGACATCGATCACATCGGCGCCTTGCGCCGCATACTCGCGCGCCCGAGCGACGATACCGTCGATGTCGAGCCGCGGTGCATCGACGATTTCCGCAAAGATTTCGGTGTCGTAGCGCGACAGATCGACGGGCCGCGCCTCGCGTCCAAAAAACTGGGGCAAGTCTTTGACTTCTTCGGGGCCGCGCTCGACCGGAATGCCATAGTGTTCCGACAGCGCCTGCAGATCGCCGCGGCAGCGGCCCGGCACGATCACGCGTGCCGCGGGGACAGGCGAGGGCAGTCGCCGCCGGATCATGTCGGCCGTCATGAGCGCGGCGACCTGTAGCCCGAGCTCGCGCACCTCCCAGGTGAAAGGCGTGGGTGCCATGCCGTCCAACACGCGCCGCAAGCTGGGCTCGGCGAGGCGGCCAGTCAGGAAGAGGATGTGGTCCATGCGAGATCGAGCGCGGCGAGCCGGCCGTCGAGTGCCGTTCTCAATTCGTCGGGTGAAGTGACGAGCGTCGTGTACTCGAAGCGCTTCAAGCGCTCGACGTTTTCAAGCTCGATCGCACGCGGTCGCAGCTCGACCCATTCGTCAGGGCTTTGCGTGACGACAGTCGGCTCCGTATCGCACGCATAGACGATGCTCGAAATGCACTGTTTGCCGGCTTGCGCGTACATGTTGGTGGGTAGTGTGTCGGAGATCCCGAATGCGCATTTGGCGACGGTGTTGCTCGTGGCCGGCGCGATGATCACCGTATGGTACATGCCGTGATACAGCATGCCGACGGGCACGCCGCTCGCACTGTTGTCGCGCAGCACGCGAAAGTGTTCGCGCAGGCGTTCGAGCGGCCAGCCGTAGAGCGGCAGTACTTCCTCGGCAGCCCGCGACAGGAACAGATCGGTGCGCGGCAACTGCAGCGCAAGCCCGAGCGACTCTACGAGCATGTGGCCCGAGCCGGTCACGCACCACGCGAATCGGGCATCCTGTTTGAATTGAGTGAGGTGACGGGCGCTCGTTTGGGTCATGCGTCGAGTGGAATCGGGGCGCCGTCGTGCGAGAGGCGAATATGAAGGCGGTGCATCTTGCGATAGAGCGTATTGCGGCTGATGCCGAGCGCCTTCGCCACGTTGCTGACGTTCCAGCGATGCTCGTCGAGCATCGAGAGCACCGTTTCGCGCTCCTTGATCTGAATGGCGTTGAGCGACGAGATATCGGCATCCTCGGCAAGATGGGGCAACCCGGGTGCTTCTGCCGCACGCGATGCCTGCGCCAAGGGCGCGGCCGGCAGTACGCTCGCCGTCTGGCCTTGCAGAACCTCGGCCGGCAGATGCGCGCACTGGATCGCCTGACCGTCCGATAACGCGATGGCCATTTGCAACACGTGACGCAACTGCCGGATATTGCCAGGCCAGCCATAGCCGAGCAGCGCACGCTGTGCCTCGGTCGTGAGCTCCGGCGGGTCGTCGGTTTCGGATTCGAGCAGGTGATGGATCAGCGCCAGTTTGTCGGCCCGTTCGGCCAGCGAAGGCAGGTTGATTTCGATGCCTTTGAGCCGATAGTAGAGGTCTTCGCGGAATTGTCCGCCTTGCACCAGCTCGAGCAAATTGCGGTGGCTCGCGCTGATCAACTGGAATTCGACCTTCACCGTCGTTTCGGCACCGAGCGGCGTCACCTCGTGCTCTTCGATGACACGCAGCAAACGCGCCTGCAACGCGAGCGGCATATCGCCAATTTCATCGAGGAACAGTGTGCCGCCGTTGGCTTGCACGATCTTGCCTCGGCGCCCTTCGCGCTGCGCGCCGGTAAACGCGCCGGCGCGATAGCCGAAAAGCTCGCTCTCGATCAGATTCTCGGGCAACGACGCACAGTTCACCGGCACGAAGGGACCATTGGCGAGCGGGCTGATGCTATGGAGCGCTTGCGCAAAGACTTCCTTGCCGGTACCGGTCTGCCCGCGCACGACGATCGGAATCTTGCGCTGGATCACGCGTGCGGCGAGCTGGATCTGCGAGGCCATGCGCGGGTCGCCGAATTCGAGATGTGAGATCTTGTCCAGCCGGCTCGGCGCCGGGCCCACCTCCCGCACTGGGCGGCGAGCGGCCGGTTCTGCCGAGACAATGCTCGTTGCGCGCGTGAGCGTCGTTTGAGGCGTTTGTGCGACGAGGAAAAAGCGATTCGTGCCGCTTGCGCTGTAGACGGTGATCGGATGAAACGAGCCGCGGATGCTGCGCGCGATCATATCTTCGAGCGACGCGTTGAACGCTTCGTCGATGCGCTTGCCGCGCAACTCGTCGAGCGAGCGGCAGCCCAGCTGAAACGCCGCGCTGCGATTGGCGGCGAGGACCGTACCCTCGTCATCGACGGCAAGCTTTCCCCCATGCAGCGTGCCGACGAATTCCGGCCGGCTATGAAACTGAATCATGTTCACATGACGAAAACGCGCGCTCAGCAGCCGGTTTTCGATCATCTGGCGCGACATGCCGACCAGTACGAGCGAATGCTGCTGCAAGAGTTTCGAGCGGCTCGTCACGTCGAGCACCCCGGCTATTTCACCGCGATCGTCGAAGATCGGG
This sequence comes from Paraburkholderia sp. NMBU_R16, assembly GCF_013282575.1. Taxonomy (GTDB): domain Bacteria; phylum Pseudomonadota; class Gammaproteobacteria; order Burkholderiales; family Burkholderiaceae; genus Trinickia. Next base: position 19,779 of record NZ_JAAAYE010000001.1, on the reverse strand, counting down.
GCGGCCGTGCAAGTGAGCGACGTATAGCGTGTATAGAAGTGTTCGTGCTGGCACACGGCGATACAGTCGCGCTCGGCAATGCAGGTGCCCATCCCGTTGGTGCCGGCCTCGCGCTCGTTCCAAAGCGCGCCGATTCTGAAGCCGTCTGCGGCGACAGCTTCGGCGAATGGGACCGATGACACCTGATGCACGATGACGCCATCGGCATCGACGAGTACGACGGCGAGCTCCGGATCCGCCAGTTGCTGATAGAGCGTCGTCATCTCGAGTTTGGCGCACGCGATCAAATCGCCGACGGCCTCGCGGCGCGCGGCGAGCTCGTAATCGGTCAGCACCGCAGGCGTGACGAAGCGGCCCGGATCCAGCTTGAACTCGTTGACGCAGCGAGCCCACGATTGAGCGACGGGCTCGCTCATCGGCCGGGACGGCAGATGGTGGTTGACGACATTCAGCACTTCACGAACGTGCGAGCTGCTGTCAGCGGGCAATGACATGGGGTTGTCTCCACGGCGCACACCTCGCGCGGCGTTTTCAGCCGCGTTCGCAAGTGCCGCTCTCATTTAACGTTGTCCCCTTTGCGCCGCGGATTCTGATGCCCGGGTGCGCGACGGCTCATGCGCTGGAATAAGTATTCCAGCGTTCGAAAAACTTTACCCTCGATGGCGCGCGCGTTCAACAAGAAGTCGCATTATGTGGGTATCCCCTAGCGTGCTTCTTGCTTTACTGAGCGGATGCGGTTTCGACGCCCCCAACGGCGCGCCGTTGTCGCAAAGCCGGTATAGCTTGTTACGCACGAGCGCTTGCTGTCCCCCATTCGTCTAGTCATTTGCCGTCGCGCGGCGGAGCGCACCATGGATCGAATCGATGCCACCCGTTTGAGTTCCACCGCTTTGCCAGCGGGCCCGGAAGCCGGCATGCCGTCCGAGCGGCAGGCGGCCCCCGCGCTTGATATCGTTTTCATCGAAGACTTCGTCGGCGAGACGGTGATTGGCATCGATACGAGCGAGTTGCATTTGCCGCAAGCCGTCCGCATGAATCTGACGATCGGCGTGCCATCGCTGAAGGCCTGTGTGACCGACCGCATAGAAGACACGATCAATTACGCGGCGGTGCGCGCGGCGCTTCACGACCTACTGGCGACGCACGGCGTGAAGCTGCTCGAGGCCTTGGCCGAGAAGGTGGCGCAGTGCCTGATTCGCGACTTCGGCGCGCATTGGGTTCGTGTGGCGATCGCCAAGCCGGCGAAGTTCGACGACGTTCAAGCCGTGGGCGTGGTCATCGAGCGCCGACGCCCCGCCGCGGGCAACGCCGCCTTCGCCTGGGCATCGCTCGGGGCCGGCTTGGTTCCGAGCCAGCCGAATTGAACGAACTGCCGACCCAGCGCTACCGCCGCTGAGTGGCGTTCCCGCGGCCCGCCCGGTTGCGCGCGCCCTATTTCCTGGCCGTAAGGGCGCCCGTCAGACCGCAGGCCTGATAGGCGTTCGCTTTCAATGTCCGAAAGGACTTCGATTCGTCCTTGGCATGGTCGACGCGAAATTCCGCTCCGCCTTGTCCGCCGAGCGTGGCATAGCGGGCAAACGTCTGCTCGCCCACGAATTCGTCGTAGGGTAGGACGGCCGCCATTTTGTCGATGACGCACGAGCATTTATAGACGTTCGCGAAATCGTGGCCGTTCTCGTCGAGGCAGGTCAGCACATATTCGACGCGACCTTGCGTTGGATAGTCGTAGCCTGTGCGAGCCGCGCCGGCGGCGGCGCGAGCCCCGTCACCGGCAGCCCATGCCTGGCCGGCGAACGCTGACGCGAGGGCGCCGCAGGCAAGCATCATGCGAGCACTGTTGAACATATTGGTCGCCTCTGATTCGATCGTCCCGGGGTGGGGCAAGTCAACGATACGCCCATTCGCGTGCGGCGTCGACGACGCTGCCGCGCGCGGCCGGACGCCTCGCGCGGCAGGGTTGCTCAGCCTGTCAGCTCGGCGAGAACGGGTGATGGACCTTGCCTTTTTGCTCGACGACGGACGCCGCGCTCGGCGTGCCCGCCACGGCGCGCTGGATGGACTCGCGCGTCGCCTTGTAGTTGTAGTCGTGGATCTTCTGATCGTCGTTGGCTTCCCAGTGAATGAAGACCCCGACGCAGATGAAGATGTCGTCCGCTTCGTCTTTCGGAATCGTGCCGTCTTCGACCGAATCGGCCACCGCCATCGCGACCGCATGCTGAGCCGGGCCGAACATCTGAACGGCCTGCTTGGCGCCCTTGATCGTGACCTTGTTGAACAACACCGTGTTCGGCTTCGTCGCGAGGTTCGGCGCGACGACGGCCAAAAGCGAGGTGAAACCGTCCTTGTTGTTCGTCAGTGCGGTGCAAAACGCGGTTTCGGCGGCGGAGCCGCGCGGCCCCATGATCAAGTCGATATGCGCGACCTCATTGCCGTCCCCGACGAGCGATTCCCCTACCAGGACGCGATTAATCTTGGCCATGCTGTTCCTCCGATGGATGGACATCAACTTTCTGATTGGCGCCCTCAGGCGATACGTGCGGCGCGCCGTTCACGCGAGGGCGCATGCTGGGCGCGCGGTGGACTACCGATGCACGGTGGCTGTACCTAACAGGTTTCATGCCAGTAGCTGCGTACGAGTACGGCGCAGGCACGACGAGCGGCTCAGGCGTGCGCGGCGGCGAGGGCGACGAACAGCGTCGCGACCGTCAGGTCCGCGCTCGTACCGGGGTTCAGTCCGCGCGCCTTCAGTTCGGCGTCCCACCGGGCCAGCACGGCTGCGGCCGCGAGCGGCGCGCGATTCGTCACGAGATCGCGCCATCGCGCATGCACCTCGCGCGCCGTGTCCGTGACACTCTGCGCCAGCGCGGCGCCGTGCTTGCGCATAATGTGCGAATCGGGCCAGCCGCCGAGGAACGAAAAAAAGGCTTCCAGCGTGGCGGTTTCGAGTTGTCCTTCACGAACCTGCGGCGCGATTGCCGCGCAGCAGGCAAAGACATCGGCGAAGCCGTTGTCGTACTGGCGCGCGATGCTGTCGCGCGCGGCCGCGAGCGCCATGGCCGCGCGCAGCCCCACGGTGGGCGGCGCATGGACCGATTGCTCGGGTGCGTCGCCGAGCCCGCCAGGATTGGCGAGCGCGATGGCTCGAAACGCGGCGCGTGCATCGTCGATATCGAGTGCCTGAAGCACCCGCTCGGTGGCCGCGTGCCAATCGCGCGCGTCGGGCGGAGCATCGAAGCCGTCGAGTGCGGCGGCCAGCGGCGCGACGAGCAGCACGATACCCAGATTCGTGTTGCAGTCGACGGCCGCGCGTGTGACGCGGACCGCTTCGATCAGGCGGGTGCCCACAGGCGCGCCGGGCGTGAAAAGCGGCGCAGCCGCCGCGCGAGCGCTTAAGACGAACTGCGCGGCCACCATGCCGTGCCCCGCGCTTTGCTCGCTGACGTTGCCTGGTTTGGCGACCTCGACATCGAGCCGGCAGGCCGCCAAAAACGCATCGGGCGCGGCGAGAGGGGCCGTGCGGCGGGGCGCCTGTTCACGCATGGCGTTTGGGCAAGTCGATCACGCGCGAGCCATCGGCGGCCGCTGTGCTTTGTGTCAGGCCGAGCTTGCGTTCGAGCAGATCGTCGGCGAGCGCTCCGGCGATATCGACGGACGTGACCGATTGCAGTCCGCGCCAGGCCGCGACGCCATTGACTTCGAGCACGAGCGGGCGGTTGGCGTCGTCGGGATTCGGCATCAGATCCACGCCGCCGTAGTCGAGCCCCAGTGCGGCGCTTGCGCTTACCGCGGTCCGGACGAGTGCCTCGTCGAGCTCGGCCGGCTCGCAGCGGGCACCTTGCGCGAAGTTGTGAATCCAGCCGTTGCCGCCCACGCGGCGCATCGCCGCCACGGCGCGCGAACCGATCACGAGCACGCGCCAATCGAAACCGGGGCTGCCGCCTTCCACGTACCGCTGAAGATAGGCGACGTGCCGATACGGCGCGAGCCGCGGCAACGTCGCACCCGCGGCCGAGGTGCCGCTCGCCTTGCGCCCGGCCGGCCGTAGGCCGCGCACGGGGCCGAGCCGCTGCAGTCCGTGCCCTTGCGAGCCGAACAACGGCTTGATGACGAGCGCGCGCCCCGCGGCGGTTTCCCGCATCAGCAGACGCTGCGCGAAAGCGGTCGATTCGCTGGCCCATGTCGGCGGTGTCGGCACGCCGTGGCGATGTAGCAAAAAGCTCGTCATCGATTTGTCGACGCTGCGTTCGATCGCGCGAGCATCGTTGTAGACGGGCACGCCCAACTCGCGCAGCGCATGCAGGACGCCGAGCCGCAGCGTCACCTGCTCGAACGTGCCGCCCGCGATCCCGCGCACGAAGACCGCATCGGGCAAACCGTGTCCGAACCCCGGTATCGCGAGGCCGTGCGGCTGCCAGGTCGTATCGATGCGGCAATCGGCGAGATCGACGCAGCGGGCCTCGACGCCGCGCGCGCGGAAGGCTTTCTTGAGACGGCCGGTGTGCCAACCGGTCTCGTCGGTCATGATCGCGATGCGCAGGCCCGTTGCCGCCGGTGTGCCGCGCATTGCGTGCAAAGAGGAATCGGGTGAGCTCATGTTCCATCCGGGAGGCTGTCATCGAGCGCGCCGTTCCACTGGCGATGCAAGAGCGAAGCGTTGACCCCGCCTCCGTGCCAGGTCGCGCCGCTTTCCAGACTGCTGACCCATACTTCCGCCGGTGCGAACAGCGCGGGATCGATCTGATAAAAGTCGTAGTTGAACGACGTGAATATCTCGGCGAACGCTCGCCCGTAATCGCGCGAGTTCGCACTGGGCAACTCGACGGCGAGCTTTTTCGCCACGGCGTCGTGGCGCACCGTCAGATGCACGCGGCCGCCGTAGAGAATGGCGTCGTTGGTGCGTCCCATGGCCTCGATGCCATCGGGCGAGGGGGGCGGCAACGGCGCGCAGCCCGAACCTTCCACGACTTCGTCGAGCGCCACGCCGAGGACATGCGTTTTGTGCAGCGCGACTTCGACGACACGTGCCACGACCTGCACGGTGCCGGCCAACGAGTGCGTCGGCGTGACGACGATCGTCAGCGCATCGGGCGCGAGGCCGCAGTCGCCGAGCACTTTGTCGATGATGATTTGCGGCGGTAGACGATCGACTTCGAGCACGAGCGCGCCGCGCGTGTGCGCGTCGCGGTAGCCGAGCTCGCCGAACAGCGGCTCCTTGCCAGCGAGCGCTCGTGCGGGACCGGAGCCGAGCGAGAAGAATTTCTTGCCGCCCGTCTGCTCTTTCGTGGCCGCGAGACTCCAGCCCGCATACTGGCTGGCCAGGCAGGCCAGTACGGGCGAGGACGTATGGACTTCGATCGACGTGGGCCAAAGCGGGGCCGCTTCGAAGCTGGCCCGCAGGCCGACCGTGCCGAGCCCGCCCATGCAGATGCGCGCGACGAGCAGCCCGGCCTCGATGCCGCCCGGCGCGTGTACGCCCGCGTCGGCGAGTACGGTACCGGCATCGGTCCGCGTCAGGGCGACGCCAAGTTGTCTGGCGTTGTCGAGCAACGCTGCGACATGGCGCTCGCTGAGCGCGTTGACGCTGAGGGGGGCTTCGCGCTCAGGCTTCGGATGCGGTGAGGACATGGTGGAACTCGCGGGAAGGTAGTTCGATTCGGTCGAGAACGCGTGCGCGCGCCTGGTCGAGCGCGTGCATGACAGCCTGGCGCGTCGGCGCGCGGGCGACGACCGTGCAAAGCGGCTGCCCGGCCGCGATCTGCGTACCGGGCATGGGGATATCGCGGCAACCGGGATCGGCGAGACTGGCATCGCTTAATGCTTGCGATGCGACGAGCGCATGGGGGGCGAACAAGACCTGCTGACCCGCGCACTGGCCGGCGGGGCCGGGCGGTGCGGACGGCAATCGCCCATGCAGGCAGGCCGCGAGGTGGCACTCCAGCAAGCCCAGGGGCCAGTAGTGCGCCCAGACGGCTTCGTAGAGCGACATCGTCGCCGACGGTCGTGCATTGATTTCGAGCAGCGAGAACCCATCGTCGTCGAGCAGAAAATCGCAGCTGTTGATGCCGACGAGGCCCGTGTGGCTGCAGATTTCGCCGATGGCCTCGCGCAGCTGGGAGCGCAGACGGGGCGGCAACTCGACTGGCCCGATCGCGCCCGTATGCACGAACGGGAATCCGTCGATAGAGACGTTCCATTCTTCGGCAAATCCGAGCACCGAGGCCTTGCCACGTGCGGCGACGAACAGCGCCGAGCAGGGTTTGCCCCGCGTCCTGCGCTGGAAGTAGCTGGCCGGCGGCGCAACGGCGCCTGCTTCTCCGGCAGGTGCGATATGTGTGCCGCCGCAGCCGTCGGCCCGTTTGACGAGCCAGTCGGCGGCCGGGCCGTCAGGGCGCACGAACGAGACGGCCGGGTGGGGCACGCCAAGCGAGTCGAGCAACGCGAAAAACCGGCGGGGCTCGCGCACGGCGCGGCGCGCCTCGGGACCGTTGCCGATGAGCGCGGGCAGTCCCGCAAGCCCTTCGAGTTCGTCGACGAAAGGTTCGGTCCCGCTGCCCGCAATCCAGCCTGCCACGCGAGGCAGCCGGGCGATGCAGCGCAGCGCATCGACGAGGCGATCGCGATCGATCGAAAGCCCGTCGCCCGCGACATCGAACCATAGCGCGGAGGCCGCGCGTGTATCGCGATCGCCGAAGATGTCGAGCGCGGCTGCGCGCAGCCTCGCGCGATACGCGGACTGGGCGAGCATGCGTGCCGACAGCCCCGCGACCGCAATGAACGGTGCGCTGCGCGAAGGCGGGAGCTGTGTCATGGGCGGCACGGGCGGCGACGGCCTCGATGCGGGCATGGCCTGCCGGTCAACCGAGACCTGCGGCGACGGCGCGCGCCTCGTCGAAGGCTTGCGGAAAGCCCAGATAGACGGGCTTGCTGCTCGTGCGCATCTGAACGAAAAGCCGGTGCTCGACCTGGTATTTGACGTTGCCGATCGCAAGCGCGCCGATGCCGACGGGGCCCGCATCGCCGGACGGCCCGATGGGTTTGCCGTCGTTCATGACGTTGACGCCGGCGATGCCTTCGGGCGGCACGGCGTTGACGTCGGCCGCGACGAGCAGACGCCTCGCATGCGCGAGGTTCGTGGCACTGGCCACCTGGATGCCGGCCGTCGCGGTGGCCATCAGGATCTCGGTATCGGCGAGCGCGGCATGCAAATCGTCTTCGCCGGCGGTGCTGACGGCCGTCGTCGTAATGCCGAAGCGTTGGTTGACCTCATCGCTGACCTGCCTCGCGCGCGCGAGCGAGCCGTGGCTGGCGATGGTCACGTCCGCGCCCAGCGAGGCCGCCATCGCGGCCGCGACGCGGCCGACGGCGCCCGTACCGCCGAGAATCAACACGCGCTTGCCGCCGAGTTCCATACCATGCGCGCGCTTCAGATGGCGCTCGACGAGCGCGACGAGCGCCGCGGCGGTCGTGTACGAGCCGCTCGGGTCGGCGAATACCGAAACCTCGAACGGCGGCACCATGGCCTTGCGCGCGATCTCGAGCATATCCGCCGCGAGCATCACGTCGCGTCCGCCGATGAAAATACCCGTACGCGACACGCCTTTCGGTCCCCGCGAAAAAATGGCGTCCTGCGTGAGGTTGGTGACCATGCTTGCGTCGACCCCGCAATACGGCACGATCACCTGGTAGCCGGCGTCGGCCGCCATGTTGACGTCGAACGGGCTCATCTGCGGCGTGGCCGTGAGCATATGGAGGATGTAAGGCCTTTCAGTGGCTTCTGACATGGCAACAACTCGCAGGTCGTGTGGTTGGGGCGGCAGGGGATGCAGCGGCGCCGAATGCTCGGGGGCTCATGCGGCGTCGACGTGCGCGTCAAGCGCACCCGAAACGCGGATCACCGCGCCGCGATTGCGCGCGGCGCACACCGCGCATTCGATATGGGGCTTGTCGCGAACCGCGGCGCGCGCCGCGAGGAGCGCCGCATCGGCTTCGAGCGCGCTTGGCAACAGGGCAAACCCCGTCGGGCCCCACGAGGTCTGGCCGATGCCGGCGGGCCGCCCGGCCGCCGCCGCGCGCAACGCGGCTTCGACATCGGGGCTGGCGAATACGCCGCCTTGCACCGGCGCGAAGTACTCGCCGATGATCTGCTGCATTTCGGTGATGCCGTGCGCGAAGGCATCGAAATCGCCATCGGCTGCCCCCGGCAGAATCCGCATCAGCACGAGGTGGCAAAGGTGAGCTGCCAACTGCTGCGGAAACGGCGCAAGCGCCGCGAGTCCGCGCCGTTCCGCTTCGCCGGAAAGACCTTCGCGCGAGGTGTCCGTGACGAGCATGACGCGCCACGCATCGGGAAAGTGCTGGCGCGCGACGAGAGGCGGCACGCCAGCGCCACGGCGATCGCGCGGCGCGCCGCCGTCGAGGAGCAGGCCGCCCGAATCGAAACCGAGGATGCCGATGCCGGAGCGCCCTCCCCGGCCGAGCAAGCGGGCGAGCTCGGCGGTGGTGGTCGCGAGCCCGGTGAGCCGCGCGTAGGCCGTGCCGATCGTCAGCGCGAGCTGGGTGCCCGAGCCCAGGCCGCTATGCGCTCGCGGTGTGCGCAGGACGTTGAACGCGACGGGCGCCGGGCCGTATGCCGCATGCAGGCGTTCGAGACACCAGCCGATGCGCGCGCGTTCGCTGTCGGTCATCGTGCCGGCGATGGAATCCGTTTCCGCCAGACGCGCTTCGAGCTCGGTGCCGGCCCCGTCGATCACGAGCCCGAGACTGCCGAACACACGACCGAGCGATCCGCTCGGATCGAGAAAGCCGAGATGAAGCCGGGCCGGGGCGTCGACGGTCACCGTGCTGGGCGCCGACGTGCGGCGAAAATGAAGCGGCATCGCGTGGTCCTCGTGTTGGCGTGGCAGTCCGGTGAAAGCGCCGGCTCGAGCCAGCGCCACATGCGCGAGACGTTGCCAAGCACGAGACGTACCATGCCCGATCGAGCGCGCTGACGCGCGGAGCGGTAGCACTGCCGCTTTAGGCGTGACAGCACGCAATCCGCAGCCCGCTCAGCGGTTTGTGCCGGCCAAGACGCACACTGTCACGGATTGCGCGGCGTGCGCGTCAGGGGCATTCAGCTTTGTGCCGCGTCTTTGTGCGCGTCGTATTTGATGTACCGAAAGCGCTGATCGTCGGATGGTGTGCCTTCGAGCGGCCCGCCTTCTCGGCCGGGTTGCCATTGCACGACCTCCTCGATCTTGCGCGCGAGCGCGAAATCCTTGTCGGTGATGCCCTTCGCGCTGTGCGTCTTCAGCTTGACGATCACGAACGCATAGGAAACCGTGAGATCCGGGTGATGCCATGCGGCCTCGGCCAAGTGACCGATCGTCATGACGACCATCAGCGTGCCTTTCCAACTCTCGGTCTTGTACTTGCGCCGCAGCCAGCCGTCTTCGAGATACCAGTGCTCGAGCGGACCGGCGAGACGCGCGTGGATCTCGTCGTCGGAGTAGACGTGTTCGGGTTGGCTCATGGTCGTTGCCTCCATGCGGAAAAAGACCGTTCGATCCCGACTATAGAAACAGCAGAGAAACACCGCGGAAACACAACGGGAACTCGATCAGCATAAAGCGCGAAAGCGGCCGTCGGCTAAAGGAAAACCCCCATCCCGCCGAAAGGCGAACGACATTGCGCCGACAGCGGCTGCGCTATCGCGGTTTTGACACAGTATGTCTCGCTCCCCGTGCAGCGTGCCGCACGAATCGTTGCGGGTGGATGCCCCTGTATCCCATGCGGGCGGCTCTCGGCACCCATCCGCGCGCGCGTGCCCGCTTGCGGCCGAGGGCCACGCGGTGGGCATCCGGACGACCTCCGGTGCGCCGGCTATGCGTGCTGCGACGCGCATCGGCATGGATTATGCGTTGGAGCGCGATACGCCATGAAGCCCGCCGCCGAAGCGGGACACAAGCGTTGGATCGTTACCCGCATTCGAGAGGGCGCGCCCGATGCGATGAGTAGCGTGGGTCATTCGTGAGTTGAACTGCAAGACAATTCTGGAGGAGACATGAACTTACGCACCACGGTTCTTGGGCTCGCGATTCTCGCATCGGCGGGCTTTACCACACTCGCAGCGAACGCGGATTCAGAGCTTGACTCGGCAATCAAGAACTCCGCGAACTGGGCTTCCCAGTCGGGCGGGTACGACAATCACCGTTACAGCACACTCAATCAAATCAACGCCGGCAACGTCAAGAACCTGCAGGTGGTATGGACGATGTCGACGGGCGTGTTGCGCGGCCATGAGGGCTCGCCGCTCGTGATCGGCGACACGATGTATATCCATACGCCGTTTCCGAACAACGTGACGGCGATCAGCCTCAAGGACCAAACGTTTCTTTGGCAGTATCAGCCGAAGCAGGAAGATCAGGTCGTATCGGTGATGTGTTGCGACACCGTGAATCGCGGCCTGGCTTATGGCGACGGCAAGATCTTCCTCCAGCAGGCCGATACGACGCTCGTCGCGCTCAACGCGAAAACAGGCGATGTCGTCTGGACGGTGAAGAATGGCGATCCCAAGAAGGGCGAAACCAACACCAACGCGCCGCATGTCTTCGGCGACAAGGTGCTGACGGGCATCTCGGGCGGCGAGTTCGGCGTGCGCGGGCGCGTCATCGCGTACGACATCAAGACGGGCAAGCCGGCCTGGACGGCGTACAGCACGGGCCCCGACAACGAGATCCTGCTCGACCCCGACAAAACGATGACCTATACCGACGGCAAAATGATGCCCGTTGGCAAGGACTCTTCGATCAAGACGTGGAAGGGCGATCAATGGAAGATCGGCGGCGGCACCACCTGGGGCTGGTATGCGTGGGATCCCAAGCTGAACCTCGTCTACTACGGGTCGGGCAACCCGGGCACCTGGAACCCGACGCAGCGCCCCGGCGACAACAAGTGGTCGATGACCATCTTTGCGCGTGACCTGAACACCGGCATGGCGAAGTGGGTCTATCAGATGACCCCGCACGACGAGTGGGACTACGACGGCGTCAATGAAATGATCCTGTCGGACCTCATGATCAATGGCAAGAAGACGCCCGCGATCGTCCACTTCGACCGCAACGGTTTCGCCTATACGCTGAACCGGGAAACGGGCCAGTTGCTGGTCGCGCAAAAGTACGACCCGGCCGTCAACTGGGCCGATCGTATCGATATGAAGAGCGGCTTGCCGATTCGTAACGCTGCCTACTCGACGCAGGCTGCGGGTCCCGACCACAACGTGAAAAACATCTGCCCGTCGGCGCTTGGCTCGAAGGACGAACAGCCGGCTTCCTTCGATCCAAAGACGAGCCTCTTCCTCGTACCGACGAACCACGTGTGCATGGACTATGAGCCGTTCGAAGTCGATTACACGGCCGGTCAGCCGTATGTCGGTGCGACGCTGTCGATGTATCCGGGCCCGAACGACCCGGGCGTGGGTGCCGCGAACGCCGGCAAGACGGTCGACAAGGCGATGGGCAACTTCATCGCGTGGGATGCGTCCAAGGGCAAGATCGTCTGGTCCAAGCCCGAGAAGTTCTCGGTGTGGTCCGGCGCATTGGCTACGGCCGGCAACATCGTGTTCTACGGCACGCTCGAAGGCTACCTGAAGGCAGTGGACATCAAGACGGGCAAGGAGCTTTGGAAGTTCAAGACGCCCTCGGGCATCATCGGCAACGTCTTCACCTACGAGTACAACGGCAAGCAGTACGTCGGAGTCTACTCGGGTATCGGCGGATGGGCCGGCATCGGGCTCGCCGCGGGTCTGAAGAAGTCGACGGAAGGTCTCGGTGCCGTGGGCGGTTATCGCGAACTGGCCAAGTACACGGCGCTCGGCGGCACGCTGTTCGTGTTCGCGCTGCCCGGCAGCGAAAAGAGTTGAGTCCTAGTACCGTGTTGTAGCAGTAGGTTGTAGCGGTATACGCCGCGCGTCACCGATCGGCTTCAGGAGCGGGCGACGGGCGCGCGGCGGTTTCAAGCATCGAGAGTGCAGTATCGACATTTTCACTCGCCCGCCACGACGGCACGCCAACGCAGCGTACCGGGGCATCACTATATCGAAGGAGACGTTGTATGAAAGGCCGTTCCATCTTGTTGTTGACGACACTCACCGCCGCCGCCATCGCATTGCCCGTCGTCTATGCTCAGAACCAGCCGGCGCAGGCGCAGCAGGTGACGTATAAGGTCGTGGACGGCAACAAGGTCGACGAGAATACGCTGCAGGGTTGGAAGACATGGCGTGCGCTCGATTGTCAGCGTTGCCACGGGCCGCAGCAGCAGGGGCTCGTCGGGCCCTCTCTCATCGACGGGCTCAAAGTCATCGACAAGGACGAATTCAAGCGGACTGTCTTCGGTGGCCGTCTTGCCAAGGGCATGCCCGATTTCAGCGCGAGCAAAAGAATGCAGGACCATTGGCAGGACCTGTACGCCTATCTGAAAGGGCGCTCGGACGGAAAGATCCAGCCCGGCGATCTGAGTCCCATCGACAGCAAGTAACGCTCGCGCCGTCACTTCCCGGAGACACCGGATGCGTCATAGCAAATCAACGTCCGTGCATATCGTACTTTCGGCCGCCGCGCTGTGCTGCGCGGCGCTCGCGAGCGCCGCCGTGCGTGCGGACGGCCCCGCGCTGCCCAACAACGACGGCGCGGATGGCGTGCTCAGAGTTTGCGCCGATCCTCACAACATGCCGTTATCCAACGACAAGGGCGAGGGCTACGAGAACAAGATCGCCTCGGAGATGGCGCACGATTTCGGCTACAAGGTCGAGTACACCTATTTCCCGCAGCGCATGGGATTCGTGCGGCATACGCTGCGCGAAAAAGTCGCCGATAGCGATCGCTTCAAATGCGATCTCATCATCGGTGTGCCGAAGGGGTACGAGCTGACGTCGACGACGCACCCGTATCTGCATTCCACCTACGCGATGGTGGTGCCGAACAAGCCTGAGTTTGCATCGGTCCAAACCCCGGACGATCTGCTCAAGCTGCCCGCCGACGAGCTGCATAAGCTGCGCTTCGGCATCTTCACGCAAACGCCGGCAGTCGACTGGCTGCTCGCTCACGGCTTGATCGACCAGGCGATGTCCTATCAGGTTCAAAGCGGCGATCCGCAAGCGTACCCGGGCGAGATGATCGAGCACGATCTGGCATCGGGCAACATCGACGTTGCATTCGTCTGGGGCCCGATTGCCGGCTACTTCGCCAAGCAATCGGGTGACAAAGTGAGAATCGTGCCGTTCCCGCCACAAAAGGGCATCCATTTCGACTACGAGATTTCGATGGGTGTCCGCTACGGCGAAAAGGCTTGGCACGACAAGGTCGATCAGTGGATTTCGGCGAATCAAGGCAAGATCGATCGAATTCTGTCGGGCTATAACGTGCCGCTGCTCAAGCCTGTGGAGGCGACGCAATCGTCCAGCGCGGGCGGCTCGCAATGAGGGCGCGTATGCGTGTGGTCATCGCGCTCGCCTCGGCGGGCGGCATGGCGCTCGCGTGCGCCGGTGCCTTCGCGGCGGCAGAAGCGAGTTCGGCCGAGCCTCAGCCGTCAGCCGCGATTACCGCGGCCGAACATTTGATCTTCGAGATCGACCATCTGCATGAGGTGCCGGCCCAGACGGAACTCGACTATGCGATGGTGGCGGTCGGAGAGAAGGCCGAGCCTGCCGATGTCGTGCGCGTGCTCGTCGCGAGCAAGGGCAATGCGAAGGGCGATGCCAAGGTGTCCGATCACGGCGGCGAGCACCCGTTGCCGACGAGCGGGCTGCCCTGCAATCCTGTCGTCATCTATTTCCTCGAACGCGATATCGCGGAGATGGAGGCGTTGACGGGCGGGCAGCGGCGTTATTTCCAAAAGCGTGTGCGCCTTGCGCTGGCCGAGGGACCGAAGATCGTATCGGCGACGGAGCATATCGGCGGCAAGACAGTCGCTGTGCGGCAGATCGTCATCCAGCCTTACTTGCACGATCCCAACGCCGAGCGCTTTGCGCGGTATACCGGGAAACGCTATACGTTCGAGCTGGCCGACGGGCTGCCCGGACAGATCGCGTTGATCCGCACCGAAGTGCCGGGCCCGAACGACGATTTCGCTCACCCTGTGAAAACAGAAACGCTCAGCTTTCAGGCCGCGGTGAGCAAGCTGCCGCGGCCCGGCGCTCCGCCTCCCGCCAAGCCCGGCGACGCTCCCCGCGCAAGCCGCTGATGCGGGTTGGGCGGGCGCGGTGCGAGTTCGCTTGCGCCGCGGCGAGCGTTGCATTTCGACGAAGCAGTCAAACGTGAACTTCATTCGCTCGCTGACGCTGCGTCAGCTGCAAATCTTCATCGTCGCGAGCCGTCACGCGAGCTTCGCTCGCGCCGCCGAGGAACTGCATTTGACGCAGCCAGCGATCTCGATGCAGATTCGGCAGCTCGAAGACGCGATCGGGCTCGCGCTTTTCGAGCGGGTCGCGCGCCGGCTGACACTGACCGAAGCGGGCGAACGTCTGACGCATCATGCGAGCCGTATCCTTGGCGAGATCAAGGATGCCGAAGATGCCATGATGTCGCTGCAACTGGCCGACAGCGGATCGATCGCGGTGGGCATCGTCAGCTCCGCGACCTACTTCGCGCCCAAGCTGCTCGCGCTCTATTCGCGACAGTACCCGAAGGTCGATGTGCATTTCTCGGTCGGCAACCGCGAATCGCTGTTGCGGATGCTGCAGGACAACGCCATCGATCTCGCGCTGATGGGCCGCCCGCCGGCCGAGCTCGATACGACCGTCGAGCCGCTCGCATTCCACCCCCAGGTCATGATCGCGCCCGTCGACCATCCGCTCGTCGCCGCCAGGCGGTTCGATCTGCAGGAGCTGCGTGGCGAGAAGTTCCTGCTGCGAGAGCCCGGTTCCGGCACGCGCATGGCGGCCGAGGAGATGTTTCGGCAGCACCTTTTTTCGCCGGCCAAGATCATCACGCTCGGCAGCAACGAAACGATCAAACAGGCCGTGATCGCGGGCATGGGGGTGAGCCTCATTTCGCTTCATACGCTGCAGCTGGAGCTGCGCTCGGGCGAACTCGCCTTGCTCGATGTGAACGGCACGCCCATCGAGCGGACGTGGCAGATCGTGCATATGCGCACGAAGCAGCTTTCGCCGACTTGCGTGCTCTTCAGGCGTTTCCTGCTGGAGCACGCGGCACCGTATCTCGAACGCGAATACGGCGCGTTCGTCGAGCGCCCACCGGTGCACGAAACCGAAAAGCGGTAGCGGGCCGGCTTCCGTCTGTGCTACGGCGCTGCGCTAGACTGTCGGCATATTTCAGTCATGGACCTGCGCGCTTCGTCATGGACAAGCCGGTATTACCGCTCACGTACGAACAGATCGTGGACTGGCTGGCCCGCCGAAGCGGCGCTCGAATTGGCCTGCACGCACTTCATCGAGAGCGACCCGGTGCAGGCGATATTCATCGCGCAGCATGCGCCGCTCCTTCGCTTGATCTGGTGGGACGCGGCGCGGCGCGCGGCGAAACTCGTCGCCATACACGCGTGGCGGGGCGCAGACGCGCTGACGCCCTGAGCGGCTTCGCCCCGGGTGGCTCGTGCCGCCCCGCGGTGCGCTCAGGCGAGGCCGAGCTCCCGCGCGGTGGCGTCGATTGCGTGCCGGGCCTTCGAGACGAGCTCGTCGATCTCGCTGCGCGAGATGACGAGCGGAGGCGAGAGCAGCATGCGGTCGCCGGAGGCCCGCATGATGAGGTTGCTGCCGAAGCTCAGATCCCGGCACAGCGCGCCCGTTTCGCCGCCCTGCGCGAAGCGCCGGCGTGCGGCGGGATTCTCGGCCAGTTGCAATCCTGCGACGAGGCCGGCGCCGGCAATCTCACCGACGATCGGATGTCCGGCGAACGCTTCGCGCAGGCACGCCTGGAAATAGGGCCCCGTATCGGTTTTGACGCGCGTGACGATTTCTTCGTCGCGTAAAAGCTCGAGGTTGGCGAGCGCCACAGCGGCAGCCACGGGATGGCCGGAATAGGTGAGCCCGTGATTGAACTCGCCGTTCTCGATGATCGGTTGGGCGATGCGCTCGGTCAACGCCACCGCGCCCATCGGGACATAACCGCTCGTGAGCCCTTTGGCGAGTGTCATCAGGTCGGGCTCGAAGCCGAAGTACTGATGCGCGAACCACTCGCCGGTGCGACCGAACCCGCCGATGACCTCGTCGGCCACGAGCAGCACGTCGTATTTTCGGCAGATCCGCTGGATTTCGGGCCAGTAGCTCGACGGTGGGAAAATGACGCCGCCCGCGCCCTGGAACGGCTCGCCGATGAAGGCCGCGACGTTTTCGGCGCCAAGCTCGAGGATCTTCGCTTCGAGCTGCCGCGCACGCGCGAGGCCGAACGCCTCGGGTGGGGTATCGGCTTGTGCTTCGCCGAAGTAGTAGGGCTGATCGATATGGACGATGTGCTCGACTTTCGACGGCATCTGCTCATGCATGTAATCCATCCCGCCGAGCGTCGCGCCGGCAAGCGTCGAGCCGTGGTAGCTGTTCGCGCGCGAGATCACGTATTTCTTGCTCGGACGGCCTAGGGTCGCCCAATAGCGGTAGACCGTGCGCAGGACCGTATCGTTGCCTTCGGAACCGCTATTGCAATAGAAGAAGTGCGTGAAGGGCGGCGGCGTCAATTCGGCGAGCAGGGCCGAAAGTTCGATGACGGGGGGATGCGTCGTCTTGAAGAAGGTGTTGTAGTACGGCAGCTCGCGCATCTGCCGATACGCGGCCTCGGCCAACTCGCGCCGCCCGTAGCCGACGTTCACACACCAGAGGCCCGCCATGCCGTCGATGATGCGGTTGCCGTCCGAATCCCACAGATGAACGCCCTGCGCCTTCACGATGACTCGGCTGCCCAGGCGGTTGAGCGTGCCCATGTCCGAGAACGGATGAAGGTGATGCGCGGCATCGAGCTCGCGGTATTCGGCGGTACTGCGTGCCGGCGGGTGAGCCTTTTTCGCTTGCAGGTCGATGTCCGCGGATGGTTCTGATTCGAAGTTCATAACGCCTCCGTTGCGCTTAGACATGCAGCAGCAGATGTTTGCGCTCCCAGGAACTGATGACCCTGAAAAACGCGTCGTATTCGGTTTCCTTCAGTGCGAGGTAGGCTTGCACGAACGGCTCCCCGAGAATTTCCGCAAGCGGCTCGCAGGCACCCATCAGCGTCAGCCCGTCTTCCAGATTGCGCGGCAGTTGATAAGGCATCCGATAGCCGTCGCTCGAGAGCGACTCGCTCGGCGTGAGGTTTTGCGTCATGCCGAGATAGCCCGCGGCCAATGTCGCCGCGATGGCGAGATAGGGGTTGCAATCGACGCCCGGGATGCGGTTTTCGATGCGGCGCGCGGCGGGTCGGGAGTGCGGGATGCGAAAGCCGACCGTGCGGTTGTCGTAGCCCCAATGCACATTGATCGGCGCGGCCATGAAGCGCGAAAGACGCCGGTACGAATTGATGTACGGCGCGAAGATCGGCATCAGCGCCGGCGTGTATTTCTGCAGACCGGCCAGATAGCTGTAGAAGAACGGGGCCGGCTCGCCTTCGCGGGTCGTGAACAGATTGTCTCCGCTCGCTTCGTCGACGATGCTTTGGTGCACATGCATGGCCGAGCCCGGCTCGCCTTCCATCGGTTTCGCCATGAACGTCGCGTACATCTGGTGTCGCAAGGCCGTCTCGCGCACCGTTCGCTTGAACAGAAAGACGCGATCCGCGAGATTCAGCGGATCGCCGTGCAAAAAATTGATTTCCATCTGCGCCGCGCCGACTTCATGAATCAGCGTATCGATCTCGAGCTCCTGGACGTCGCAATACTCGTAGATGTCTTCGAACAGCGGATCGAACTCGTTGACGGCATCGATCGAGTAGGCCTGCCGGCCCGTCTCCGCGCGGCCCGTGCGGCCGATGGGCGGGCGAAGCGGCAAGTCCGGGTCCTTGTTCATGTCGACGAGATAGAACTCGAGCTCCGGTGCGACGACGGGCTTCCAGCCTTTTGCCGCATAGCGCTCGAGCACGCGGCGCAGCACGCGCCGCGGCGAGATTTCGACGGGCGTGCCGTCGAAGTGCACGCAGTCGTGAATGACCTGGGCCGTTGGATCGACCGCCCAGGGGATGATGCGGATCGTCGACGGGTCGGGGACGCAGACCATGTCCGGGTCAGTGACGCCGGTGAGGGCGCTGCCGTCGGGATAGTCGCCCGTCACCGTCTGGATCATGACGGCCTGCGGCAGCCGCATCGCTTCGCCGGACTCGAACTTGCTTCGCGGGATGATCTTGCCGCGCGCGACGCCCGCCATGTCCGGGATGATCGCTTCGATTTCGGTGATGTGATGCTTTT
Source organism: Paraburkholderia sp. NMBU_R16 (assembly GCF_013282575.1). Lineage (GTDB taxonomy): Bacteria > Pseudomonadota > Gammaproteobacteria > Burkholderiales > Burkholderiaceae > Trinickia. The sequence goes on along the minus strand of NZ_JAAAYE010000001.1, from coordinate 1,419 downwards.
TCAGGAATTCGTCGATGTCATGCATGATCGTTCTCTGGTTATGTTGCGGGCAATCCCCGCCCGCCGAAAAAGCGCGGCTCGCCCGGTATCGCGATGAACGGCGACCATAGCGGCCCGGTACGCTGTTGACGCAGCAATCGATAAAAAGCGGACTGTCGTCAGCGCGCGGCGCCGCGCGTCATCAAGAGCCAGGCGTTTCTCGCCGCGTCGCGGGCGCGCGCGTGCCCGACACGGTCCGCATATGACTCGATCGTGCGCGGGGCGAGCGACGCCATGCCGTGCGCGCGAAAAACACGCCGGCAGATGACATGGATGAACGGAAGGTGAGGGACGCTACGGCAGCAGCGAAGCGACTTCGTCGGTGTGCACGGCGATGGATGCGCGTGCGGCGGTAGCGTTGTGACGTCGAACGGAACGGCTGGACAAGACCGTGAAGACGGACAGGAAGCGGCGAAACGCAAGCTTGCCGCAGCGGCCGTCGGCAGGGGCGCAATCAGCGCGAAGACACCTCGCGGGCTGATGACGTTCCCACCTGACCAAAGGGCCTCGGACTCTCACGATGATACCCGACTTGGCAACATTGAAGAGGGTGATGCCTTCGCTTCGCCGAGGATCGGAACACCCGACGAAACGGGGCAACGGCCTGGCCGAACCGGCGCAGCAGCGGCGAGACGGCATACGGCCTGTGTCTGAAGCATATACGAGTCGCGGCGCTTTCGCACGCGCGTGGCCCGCGCCGGCCGGCCGAATGAGGGGCACAGCTCGCTGTGGCGCCGACACGACAAACGTCTGACATTTTTGAGATGGAGCGTGTTTTGTTTTGATATATTGGCGAGGTGTTACAAATTGTAATATGTATAACTAAATGAATAACAAGATAGACCGGCTTGTACACCACAAGCTCCGAGGGGTGCCAGCGGCAGGGATCGAATGGGTCCATGCGGCGGGCGAGGCCAACCATGATGCGCGATTCATCGTCGGGCTATCGCCGTGCGCGACGGTATCCGGCGATGCTCGCCGCTTCCTTCCATCGAGTGCGCGCCAATCGCGACAGTCCGCAATGGGCGTTGGTGCATGGAGGCGGAGCAGTGTGCAATGCGCCCCTTTCCCCACAGGTGATGCGGCATGAACCTTACAGCGCACGGAGTTCGGGCGTGCGGCGGCCAGCATGCGGTTGAGCACCGCCACACCGATCGATGTTTCGGTCTGCTGCGCATCGGGATGACGCGTGCGCAGACGCGGGCCGATCAGTGCCTTGTATCGCCCCATCGTCGTTTCCACCAGCGCCCGCTGGCCGTAACCGGTTGCCTTTTGCCAGGCCAGTCGTCCCTGTGCGGCGATCGCCTCCAGATGGCGATCGCGCTGCGTTGGCGGGCCGGTTTCGCAACTGCGTACCGCGCCCGATCGCGGCGGCACCAC